>QCIB01000037.1 GCA_003216915.1 Prochlorococcus sp. AG-402-I23 | reverse complement strand
CCTTGGAGAATTAGTTGCAATTTAAAGATAATCAGCTAGAGTACAGATGTACTATAGTTTGTATTTATGAAGTTTGGTTTAAATAAAAATTTCCAAATTTAGAATAATTACAAGAACTTTAACCGATAAATCAAACAATGAGCCTTGAAGAAAAGAAAAAAACTGAATCAAAAGAAAAAGACAAGGCATTAAGTCTTGTCTTAGGTCAAATAGAAAGAAATTTTGGACGAGGTTCAATAATGAGACTTGGTGACGCCTCAAGAATGAAAGTAGAAACAATATCTACTGGAGCGCTCACCTTAGATTTAGCATTAGGAGGAGGCTATCCAAAAGGAAGAGTAGTAGAAGTTTACGGACCAGAAAGTTCAGGAAAAACTACATTAACGCTTCACGCGATTGCGGAAGTCCAAAAGAATGGAGGAGTAGCTGCATTTGTAGATGCTGAGCATGCACTCGATCCAGTTTATGCGGCATCTTTAGGTGTTGATGTTGAAAATTTGTTAGTTTCACAGCCAGATACTGGTGAAATGGCTCTAGAAATAGTTGACCAACTTATAAGATCGAGTGCGGTAGATCTTGTAGTTGTTGACTCGGTCGCAGCACTAACTCCAAGAGCCGAGATAGAAGGAGAGATGGGAGATCACGTAATTGGAAGCCAAGCAAGGCTAATGAGCCAAGCAATGAGGAAAATAACAGGAAATATTGGCAAATCTGGATGTACGGTAATATTCCTGAATCAATTACGCCTAAAAATTGGCGTTACATACGGCAATCCAGAAACAACCACAGGAGGTAATGCATTAAAATTTTACGCCTCAGTAAGACTTGATATCAGAAGAATTCAAACTCTTAAAAGAGGTACTGAGGAATATGGCATAAGAGCAAAAGTGAAAGTAGCAAAAAACAAAGTTGCACCACCATTTAGAATTGCAGAATTTGATATTCTCTTTGGGAAAGGTATTAGTACAACAGGATGCTTATTAGATTTAGCAGAAGAGACTAATATCATCATAAGGAGAGGTGCTTGGTATAGTTATGAAGGAGAAAATATTGGACAAGGAAGAGATAATACAATTATTTGGCTTGATCAAAACTTAGAAATCAGAAATAAAGTAGAATCTATGGTTAAGGAGAAATTAACAGAAGGAACTGAAGTCAGTTCTAATTCAATGAAAGCATTAAATAGCAATCCTGCTAATACAATCGCTGTTAATGATATAAAAACAGTAGCTTAGATTTATAAAGAATCAGCTAAAGTCCACCACCCAGCAGCAGGGCCTATAAATCTCACTACAATCCATAAGATTACTAACCCTCCAATTCCAAACCAACTGGTCTTAATACTTAATTTAATTAGGTTATCTCTTTGATTGATTGTAAAGGGAAGCCATTCAAATAATCTTGGAGACTCATCAATTTTAGTTTTAGTATTATTTTTTTTTGGAGGTAAACCAAGTGTTTTACGTCTTTTTGCTTCTCCCATATTTCTTTAGTTATTTAAAAAATCATAACCTAATCAAAAGGTAGCATATAGTTAATTTGTTTTGAGGGTTGAATGTTTTGCAAAAGTAATCTTCCCCAGTTTCTTTTATTTGATCTTCCATCTAGGATTATTAACTTACCGGAATTTCTTCTTAAAGGAGAAATAGATCTTTCAAGTTTAATTCTAGCTTGAGGAAGAAAGAAGTCTCTAAACCAATCTTGAGAAAGCTTCTTTTTATGAGAGACAGTAATTGCATTAATGGGTTCTGACATATTCGGAATCGGAAGTAAAGGAATGATAATTTGTTCTGGAATTTGAATTAAATAAGAATTCATAATCCACCAGTCAAAACTAGAGCAAAGGATTTGATTTCTACCTGAGGGAATATTCTCTAGCAATACTCTCTTCCCGTAAGTAGCAGCTAATTCTGTAGCAAGATTAGTTTTTAAATCATTATCATCAGACAACACTAAAGTTAAACCCTTTCTAAAAAGTATTAACTTTTTGCATTTGTCCAAAATTGAATTGGTAAAAAGAGGATTATTAGGAAGCAACTGTTTAGAGGGTATATATAAAGAAATCTTTTTCTCTTCAAAATTACTCTTAAAATTAATAACCAAGTCAATATCTAAACTATGCTTTTTAAAATACATTTGGAAAAAATTATCTTTTCTCAATGCTGATAAAAAAACAAATTTATTATTTGAAAAAAATTCCTTAATTTGAAAAAGTTCATCTATTGGCTGTAAATACAAATTCCAATCTAAATTTGTATCGTTTAACTTTACCCAGCATGCCCAACCTTGAGATAATGCTTTGTTGACGCTTAAAAATTTATCAGAAAAAAAAGAATTTTCATGAAAAAAGTTTGACAAGAAACTAATTTCTTTTTCATCTAAATTGATATAACTATTTCCTAAGACCTTTCTCAAGAAGAATTTTTTCTTCAACGAATCATATACTTTTATAAATTTTTGATTGATTAATTCAAATTCTTTAAAATTTTTTGTCCAATCCTTTTTAAGTAAAGAAATCCTAAAATGATTTTTTAAATCCTGTTTTATATCCTCAATTCCTGAATAAACTATTCGATGATTTCTAAGATTACGAGAATTGGGATCATTAAGAAAATTTTGGATAGTTATCAAGTGAACATGATGATTTGCAAACATAAATTGATCATTTTTCAAAATAAAATTAAAACCTAGATTTTTCAATGAATCAATCTGAAATTGGCTTATAAATTGGATTTTTTCTTTAGATAAAATTAAAGTTGAATCCTCTTCCTTTAAAAATAAAGAAATCAAAATTGGAGGTAACCAATCA
>QCIB01000036.1 GCA_003216915.1 Prochlorococcus sp. AG-402-I23 | reverse complement strand
CCCCTAGAACGAGTAAGGAATATAGGTATAGCCGCTCATATTGATGCAGGTAAGACAACAACAACTGAAAGAATTTTGTTTTATTCAGGTGTAGTTCATAAGATAGGAGAGGTTCATGATGGTGCTGCCGTAACAGATTGGATGGCTCAAGAAAGAGAAAGAGGAATAACTATTACTGCTGCTGCAATATCTACTAGTTGGCAAGATCATAGAATTAATATTATTGATACTCCTGGACACGTTGACTTTACTATTGAAGTTGAAAGATCAATGCGTGTATTGGATGGAGTTATAGCTGTATTTTGCGCAGTTGGTGGAGTTCAGCCTCAATCCGAAACGGTTTGGCGTCAAGCAGATAGATACTCTGTTCCAAGAATGGTTTTTGTTAATAAAATGGACAGAACTGGTGCGGATTTTTTAAAGGTTAATAAGCAAATTAAAGATCGACTAAAGGCAAATGCACTTCCTATCCAATTACCTATTGGGGCTGAAGGTGATCTCACAGGCATTATTGATTTAGTAGCCAACAAAGCATATCTTTACAAAAACGATTTAGGTACTGATATTGAAGAAGCACCAATTCCATCTGAAATGGAGGAGGAAGCTGCTGAGTGGAGATTTAAGTTAATGGAAAGTGTCGCAGAAAATGATGAAGAGTTAATAGAAATATTCCTCGAAACAGAAGAATTATCTGAAGAACAACTTAAAAAAGGTATTAGGGAAGGGGTTTTAAAACATGGATTGGTTCCAGTATTATGCGGTTCAGCTTTTAAGAATAAAGGTGTCCAACTTGTATTAGATGCTGTAGTTGATTACTTGCCAGCTCCAGTTGATGTGAAACCAATACAAGGTGTTTTGCCAAGTGGCAAAGAAGATGTTAGACCTTCAGATGATAATGCTCCTTTTAGCGCATTAGCATTTAAAGTGATGTCAGATCCATATGGGAAATTAACTTTTGTAAGAATGTATTCAGGTGTTCTTTCAAAGGGAAGTTATGTAATGAATTCTACTAAGGATGCTAAAGAGAGAATTTCTAGATTAGTGATTCTTAAGGCTGATGAAAGAGAAGAGGTTGATGAATTGAGGGCTGGGGATTTAGGCGCTGTATTAGGTCTTAAGAACACAACAACTGGTGACACTTTGTGTAATACAGAAGATCCAATAGTTTTGGAGACATTGTTTATCCCTGAACCAGTTATCTCAGTAGCTGTTGAGCCAAAAACTAAAGGCGATATGGAAAAATTATCAAAAGCTTTAATTGCTTTGTCTGAAGAGGATCCAACCTTTAGGGTAAGTACTGATCCTGAGACAAATCAAACTGTTATTGCAGGTATGGGTGAGTTGCACTTAGAAATCCTTGTTGACAGAATGTTAAGGGAATTTAAAGTTGAAGCAAATATAGGAGCTCCACAGGTTTCATATAGAGAAACTATTAGGTCTAGTTCTAAAGGTGAAGGTAAATATGCAAGACAGACTGGAGGTAAAGGTCAATATGGTCATGTCATTATTGAAATGGAACCAGCTGAAGTTGGTAAAGGTTTTGAATTTGTAAACAAAATTGTTGGTGGAGCTGTACCAAAAGAGTATATTGGTCCTGCATCTAATGGAATGAAAGAGACCTGTGAATCTGGTGTTCTTGCAGGTTATCCACTCATTGATGTAAAAGTAACACTAGTCGATGGTTCATTCCACGATGTAGACTCATCTGAAATGGCCTTCAAAATTGCAGGTTCCATGGCTTTTAAAGACGGGGTTAAAAAATGCAATCCTGTCCTTTTAGAGCCTATGATGAAAGTTGAGGTCGAAAGTCCTGACGACTTTCTTGGATCTGTAATTGGTGATCTCTCTTCTAGAAGAGGTCAAGTAGAAGGACAATCTGTTGATGATGGGTTGTCTAAGGTACAGGCCAAAGTGCCCTTAGCCGAAATGTTCGGTTATGCCACTCAACTCCGATCAATGACTCAAGGTCGGGGTATATTTTCAATGGAGTTCGCAAATTATGAGGAAGTTCCTCGTAATGTTGCTGAAGCTATCATTTCCAAGAATCAGGGCAACTCCTGATCTCTAAACTAAAAAACTCTTAAACCCTCGATTCTTTAATTCAAAATGGCTCGCGAGAAGTTCGAAAGAAACAAACCACATGTCAACATAGGTACTATTGGCCATGTTGATCATGGAAAAACAACACTAACAGCTGCTATTACAAATGTATTAGCTAAAAAAGGTCAAGCTCAAGCTCAAGACTATGGAGACATTGATGGTGCTCCTGAAGAAAGAGAGCGTGGCATTACCATTAATACAGCTCATGTTGAATATGAAACTGAAGGCAGACATTATGCTCATGTCGATTGCCCAGGACATGCTGATTATGTGAAAAACATGATCACAGGGGCCGCCCAGATGGATGGAGCTATTCTAGTTTGCGCAGCTACAGATGGTCCTATGGCTCAAACAAAAGAGCATATTCTATTAGCTAAACAGGTTGGAGTTCCTGCTCTTGTAGTTGCTCTCAATAAGTGCGATATGGTCGATGATGAAGAAATTATTGAACTTGTCGAAATGGAAATTAGGGAACTGTTAGATAGTTATGACTTCCCCGGAGATGACATTCCTATAGTTCAAGTTTCAGGTTTAAAAGCTCTCGAAGGTGATTCTACTTGGGAATCAAAGATTGAAGAATTAATGAAAGCTGTTGATGCTAGCATTCCCGAACCAGAAAGAGAAATTGATAAACCATTTTTGATGGCAGTTGAAGATGTTTTCTCGATTACTGGTAGAGGAACTGTTGCTACTGGAAGAATTGAGAGGGGTAAAGTTAAGGTTGGAGAAGAAGTAGAAATAGTTGGAATAAGAGATACAAGAGTAACAACTGTTACTGGAGTTGAAATGTTCCGAAAACTTCTTGACGAAGGTATGGCTGGCGATAATGTTGGTTTACTTTTAAGGGGTGTGCAGAAAGAAGATATTGAGAGAGGAATGGTTCTTGTGAAGAAAGGATCTATTACCCCTCATACTCAGTTTGAAGGAGAAGTTTATGTTCTCAAAAAAGAAGAGGGCGGAAGACATACCCCTTTCTTTGCAGGATATAGACCTCAGTTCTACATCAGAACAACTGATGTGACAGGTCAAATAACAGC
>QCIB01000035.1 GCA_003216915.1 Prochlorococcus sp. AG-402-I23 | reverse complement strand
TAAATATGGTTCTGATGCTCTACGATTTGCTTTAATTCGAGAAGTTGCAGGCGCTGGACAAGATATCCGGCTTGATTTTGATAGGAAAAAAGATACATCTTCAACTGTTGAAGCTTCAAGAAATTTTGCGAATAAATTATGGAATGCAACTAAATTTGTGTTAATTAATAAAACTTCTAATAATAATTATTCGCTTAATGAGAGTGATGAAACTTCTTTAGAGTTATGCGATAAGTGGATTTTATCGAAATTGAATCAGGTAAATATAAAAGTCGCTGCTTTGTTGAAAGAATATAAATTGGGAGAATCTGCGAAACTTCTATATGAATTTACGTGGAATGATTTTTGTGACTGGCATTTAGAATTTGCTAAACAAAGGTTTAATAATAAAGAGACTAAAAATAGACAAATATCTGAAAAAGTTTTAATAAAAGTGCTCAATGATATTTTGGTAATGATTCATCCTTTTATGCCGCACATTACTGAGGAACTTTGGCATGTGCTGCAACTAAAATCAGATAATTCATTATTATCTCTTCAAAAATGGCCAATTCACGAAAATAAATTTGTTGATAATAAGCTTGAGAATTCCTTTCAGCAACTCTTTCAAATTATTAGGCTGATTAGAAATTTGAGAGCTGAATTAGGTCTTAAGCCATCAGAAAAAGGTCCTGTATATTTAATTTCAGACAATGATGAATTGATTGATTTTTTAAAAACTTTAGTTGATGATATTCAAACCTTAACTAAATCTTCTGAAGTATTTATTTTTAAAACTAATGCTGTTGATAAAAAAGAATTTGCTAAATCTTTTTCTGGGATAATTAGTGATTTAGAGGTTTACTTACCTTTTCAGGATTTTGTAAATATAGATGCATTAAAGGAAAGGTTAACCAAGGATTTAAAAAAGGTGACTATTGAACTAGAAAATTTAAATAAGAGATTATCTAATAAAAATTTCGTTGATAAGGCTCCAAAAGATATTGTTGATGAATGCAGATTTAAATTAAATGAGGGTTCGGTACAAAAGGAAAGAATTACTAAAAAACTCGAACTTTTGAATTGAGTATGAATATATTTCTTGAAAATATTTATAATTTGTCTTTTTTTTTTAATACCGGAATTGGGATCTTATCGTTTGTTTGTATTTATATTTTAATTGTTTTATTAATACTTCCAGCTTCTTGGTTATCTTTATTATCAGGTTTTTTATATGGCTCATATTTAGGATCAATTATCGTTTTCATTTCCGCTTCCATAGGAGCATCAGTTGCTTTTTTTGTATCAAAAAGTTTTTTTGCAAAAAAGCTAAAAAATCTATTTAGCCGTTATCCAAAATTAAGTGTCATGGAAAAAGTAGTAGAAAAAGGCGGACTTAAATTAATTTTTTTAGCGAGATTATCGCCGATATTTCCCTTCAGTATTCTTAATTATTTTTATGGTTTGAATAATGTTAAATTTAGAGATTTCGTCCTTGGTCTTCTTGGAATAATTCCAGGAACTTTTCTTTATTGCTCAATAGGTAGTTTGGCAAAAAGTATTCAAGAGTTACAAAATGTGCAATCACCAAATAATTTATATATTACTAGCATTGGAATTATTTCAACTTTTTTAGTTGTATATTTCTCAGCTAAATACTCCAGAGAATATTTTGAAAAATCCTAAGAATTTACTCTTTAATATTCCAATCTCTAATTGATGCAATTAAGATAAACCAGAACAGTCTAAATTTACCTAGTAAGGTTTTGTTGGCTTCTAATTCGATATATTTTGCTTGTCCACAAGGTGTTTTTATGAACTTGAAAACTGTTTTCTTTGTCATAAGTCTCTCAAAAAGTCCTGATAATTATTCTTATATTTTATAGCCAAGATTTTTATTTTTTTTATTTAAAAACCACATTTTTCTTTGACTACTTTGTTGAATATTATTTTTTAAAATTTAAACTTTTTCTCCAGCTTTAAATCCTCTAAAGCATTTGAATCTAGGAAATCTAAGACTAAAAGCTACCGCATCCTTGGATTTCGTTTTAGCATCAGCTCTGATTTCTACAAGTTGACCTATAAGTTGACTCCGTTTTGACCAATATTCTTGACGTTGGATATCACTAAATCCGCTTCCACAACTAAGACTGTATTCATGCCCATCATCTTCCCCTTCTACTAGGACAGCTCCTAGTCTACCTTTATTGCGACCTGTGCCTTCCTCAACCGATACAACCTTTAAAGTTACTTCAATGAAAGGTTTTGCTTTTAACCAACTGTGTGTTCTTTTACATTCATACATAGCATTAGGATCTTTAATCATTACTCCTTCATATCCACCTTCCACGGCAGATTTATTCAGCTCTACAAATCTTTTCTGTCCCTCTATGGTGTCGAGATCTACATTTTCCCATTCAAGTGTTTTTATATGTCTTAGAAGCATAGAATGTTTTGCTACCCATTCTTTTATTAATAAACTTCTTGCTGTTTGACTAGTGTTCCATCTCCCTTTTTGGAAGTTTTCAAGGGGACATAAGTCAAATAGGTGGAGAACTGCGTCTTTTGTTTGTTTGCCATCTTTTCTATGAACCTGTTTCATTAAATCCTGAAAGTTAGCACTCATTACTTCACCATCTAGGACTAAGTCATGTGGTGCAGGATCTTCTTTTAAGACTTTTTCTATTTCTGAGATAATATGACCAAAATTATGGAATTGTTTCCCATTACGAGAAAACATTTCTACTTTATTTTGTCTAATAATAGTTAAGACGCGCACACCATCTAATTTGATTTCAATTTGCTTTTTTCCTATCATTTTTTTTTCATGATTTGCACTGTCATGAGCTAAGGGACATGAAAAAATAGGAATTGCATATTTAGGAAATTTCTTGGCTATCTTGTTGATTGTTTTTTCAGATACACCACATCTAAGATCTTTAATTAAAACTCGTCTATAAAATCCATTCCACTCTTCTTTTTTGGCAGATTCCATAGCCGTATTAATTGCATCGCGAGCAGCGTGACCAGTAAGTTCTCTTTGAATAAGCTTATTTGCTAATTCTCTAAAATCTTTCCATAAAAAATTTTGACTTTTTTCATTCTCTTTTTCAGGAACAATTTTTACACCAAAAGTTACCAATGGATCAAGTGCCATACGGATTCCTTCAAAAAAATCATCTAGACCTTGTTCCATTGCTTCTGAGATGATTTTTTCTTTATCTAATCTACTTGGATGTAATTCTAATTGATGTATTATCTCTTCTTTAAACAATTCTTTTTGCCTCACAAGAAATTATTAATTCACTTTTGCTATTCTGTCTATTTTCCAATCATTGTCAGTTTTTGCAAAAGTAAAATCTAATGGGAGCTCATCTTGTTTATCTTCTGATTTTAAATTTAAAGTTATTATGATTTGATCTTCTTGGACTCTAGGTCTTCCTGATTTTAAATTTCTGTATTTATTGAGGTTTAAACTAGCCAAAAATTTAAGAAAGTCTTGGCGCTTGACATGAGTTTTATAAGTTTTTGTAGTCAAACCATACGCTGCATCAATTCTGCCAGCAGCTATCTGATCAAAAAACTTTCTTACTAATGGATTAATTCCTCTGGCGCTTATAACTAATTTGACTGCATTAAAAGTCCAGAAAGAAACTAGTACAGCTCCACCAACTAATAATGCTTTAATTCCGATGTCTTTAACTAGTGTTGCATCCATGTTGATTTGAGTTTTTTATTACTTTAAGAAAAGAAATCGTTTTTGATGACTTTTTTTGTCAAAATAATACTAATTTTAATCCATAATGCCTGTAATTCCTCTTTTACCTTTATTTCATAAATTTAATAGTCAATATTTTGAAAATTCTCTAGCGGTTAATAATCAGCCCTTAGTAAAAGTTAGATGGAGTGATAATAGATTAAAAACTACCGCTGGTTTTTATAAAAGAAAGCGAATTAATGGTCTTGTAGATTCTGAAATTATCTTATCGAGACCTATTTTGAGTAAATTATCTACTAGCGAAATAAACAGTACTTTATGTCATGAAATGATTCATGCATGGGTAGATAGGATATTAAAAAAAAATGAGATACATGGTCCAAATTTCTTAGAAAAGATGAATGAAATTAATGAGAAAGAGAAGAATTTTCAAATCTCTGTGCGGCACTCATTTCCTATTGAAAGGAGAGAATTAAAATACATAGGAACTTGCCAAAATTGTGGTGAGAAATTTTTCTATAGGAAAAGGATAAAGAATATTGCCTGTAAAAAATGT
>QCIB01000034.1 GCA_003216915.1 Prochlorococcus sp. AG-402-I23 | reverse complement strand
AAAAACATATAATCAAAAAAATAACTTCCTAATAAAATTCAACTCAGACGAATTAGATCAAACAGATAAATTATTTTCTTGTCTGAAAGCAAGAAAAGAAGATAACTCTAAGGGGGTAATATTAAAAGGCACACACACTATAATTGCAAGCGCAGGACTAAGAGAAAATTTTTTGGGAGACTGGGCCGATGATGAATTCAAAAGAAATACAATAAAAAAAATTTCCAATTTAATTGATGAATCTGATTAGGATAATTCTTTCAGCTTTTCCAAAACAGAACTATCTTCAAGAGTGCTTATATCACCCCTAATTTTTTCTCCAGCAGCCAGTGATCTCAAAATTCGCCTCATAATTTTTCCACTACGTGTTTTCGGAAGAGAGTCAGAAATTATAATTTTTTCAGGCTTTGCGATAATTCCAATTTCATTAACAACATGCTTCTTTAAATTCTCTACTAATTCTGAAGAACTGTTCACGTCTTTTTCTAGAGATACAAAAGCAACTATAACTTCACCTTTTAAATCATCTTTTTTGCCAACGACTGCAGACTCTGCGACTGATTTATGACTTACCAAAGCAGATTCTATTTCCATTGTTCCTAACCGATGTCCTGAAACACTTATGACATCATCAACTCTTCCCATAATCCATATATATCCATCTTCATCAATGCGTGCTCCATCTCCAGCAAAATAAACATTTTTTTCTCCTTTAAAGCAAATATATTCCCAATAACTATCCAAATATCTCCCCGAGTTTCCGTGAATTGTTCTCATCATTCCTGGCCATGGTTTCTTAATAATTAAATAGCCACCCTCGTTCTCCTTAACCTTATCTCCATTCTTATCGACTATTTCAACTTCGATTCCTGGCAGAGGAAAAGTAGCTGAACCTGGCTTTGTAGCAACGACTCCAGGCAAGGGACTTATCATCACACCACCAGTCTCAGTTTGCCACCAAGTATCAACAATAGGGCATTTATTTTTACCAATAACATCCTTGTACCACATCCATGCCTCAGGATTAATTGGTTCTCCAACTGTGCCCAAAAGTCTAAGACTCTCAAGATTATATTTATCAGGGATTTCACGCCCAGACTTCATAAATGCTCTTATTGCAGTTGGTGCAGTATAAAAAATAGAAACCTTATATTTTTGAACAATTTCCCAAAAAGCCCCTAAATTTGAGGGTCTTGGCACTCCCTCATACATTAAGGTTGTAGCACCATTAGATAAAGGGCCATAAACTATGTAACTATGGCCTGTAATCCAACCAACATCCGCAGTGCACCAGTAAATGTCGTCATCTTTCAAATCAAAAATCCATTTAAATGTCAAATGGGACCAAAGATTGTAACCACCTGTGGTGTGAACTACACCTTTGGGCTTTCCAGTAGAGCCTGAAGTATAAAGAATAAAAAGTCTATCTTCGCTATTCATTATTTCTGGTTCACACTGATCTTTTTGATCTTTTAATAATTCGTGCCACCATAAATCTCTATCATCAACCATCAAAATATTTTTTTTGGTTCGTTGAACAACAACTACTTTTTCAACAACTTTATCTGCCCCACTTTCAATTGCCGCATCAACTGCTTGCTTAAGTTCAATCACTTTATCTTTTCTAAAGCCACCATCAGCAGTAATAACAAATCTTGCGTTTCCATCAATTAACCTATCTTTTAAAGCTTCTGAAGAAAATCCTCCAAACACAACCGAATGAGGCGCGCCAATTCTTGCACAAGCTAACATCGCAAACATAGCTTCAGGAATCATAGGCATATAAATACATACTAAATCTCCTTTTTTTATACCAATTGCTTTTAATGCAT
Source organism: Prochlorococcus sp. AG-402-I23 (assembly GCA_003216915.1). Lineage (GTDB taxonomy): Bacteria > Cyanobacteriota > Cyanobacteriia > PCC-6307 > Cyanobiaceae > Prochlorococcus_A. The sequence goes on along the minus strand of QCIB01000034.1, from coordinate 2,898 downwards.
TAGCTGCTTTACATACCTCTTTTAGAAGTTCTTCGTAATTATATTTTTTGCTATCCCCAGGTTCACCTTCCCATATAAGTGCAGTCTTTCCTCCAAGCCCTCTCTTAATATGTCTATCTAAGCAATTATATGTAATATTGAGTTTGCCTTCCTTGAACCATTTAAAAAATGGGGCATTTTCGTTATCTAATACCGTTTGAAATGGTTCAAACCAATCTAATTCAGATTTTGCAAAAGATTCCCAAAATTGAACAGGATTATCTGATGCTTGTTTTTTTAGACCTAATAATTCTTCTTGAGTACTAATGTTTGAGTTTTCTGCAAATCTTTTTGATGGAGGGAAAATTCTCTTTTCTTCAAGTATGTTATTGATTGAATTTTTTTTATCTAATGACATTAAATAAATCTATGCTTAGTAAATTTAGTCGAAAAATATATGGTTTTCAAAAATTTTAATATTAATTTAGCTCGGATAATTATTTTTGATAGATCTAATAAATACGGCTTAGAACAAATTCTGGAAGAGCCATTAAGGCCCTTTTATATTCTGAATCGGGTAGCCAAACTAGAGCTTCTTTAGAAAGCATTGCAAAATCCTCAGCTAGTTTTCTGGAACTATCGATAGCTTTAGAATTCATAATGATACTTAGGGCATCATCTAAATCATCTTTTTCAGCAAGTTCTCTGTTAATAAGAACAGACAATTTTTTATTTTCTTCTAAGGCGTATAAAACTGGTGCAGTAAGATAACCACTTGCAAGATCACTTACTGCAGGTTTTCCGAGTTGTTTATCATTTCCAGTAAAGTCAAGTATGTCGTCTACGACTTGAAAAGCCAAGCCAATATTTTTGCCAAAATCGTATAAAGAGGTTAAGTTTTCATCATTAAGACCACTCAAAACTCCAGCAGCTTTAGAGCTATTTGCTATTAATGATGCAGTTTTACAATAGCTTTTATTAATGTATTTTGAAAAAGATTGAGCAGAGTCAAATCTATTTAGATTTTGTTTAATTTCACCTTCTGCCAAATCCATTATTACTCTGCTAAGCAATTTAACTACATTTACATTATCAAGATTTGCAAGGTGCCAACTTGCTTGAGCGAATAAAAAATCACCTGCCAAAACAGCTACTCTGGTATTAAATCTACTATGAACTGTATCTACTCCTCTCCTTGTAGAAGCCTCATCAACGACATCATCGTGAACTAATGATGCTGTATGAATCATTTCAGTAATCTCAGCAAGCCTTTTATGTTTACTCGTTAAAATAAATTCAGGACATATTGCTTTTGAAATTAATAAAACGATACCTGGTCTAAGCCTTTTACCGCCAGCACTAAAGAGATGTTCTGCTGCGGCTTGAAGAATTGGATGACCAGCTCCAATTAGATTTTTCAGTTCAAGAATAAGATCATCAAGATCATTTTCAACTGGTTGTAGTAGTTCTGTTACTGTATTCATGATTGACCTCATCTATATATTAAGGAATCAAACATTGCTTCGGAGGTTTACTAACCTAATTTCTTTATTAATTTCAAACCAAAATTTTACTTTCTTAAAAAATACATCTTTTTCTGAAGTAACAAAGAAATCTACATTTTCATAAGAGAGACTTTCATAACAGGCAGTTTTTGGAATAGCAAAAGATTTGTTAAATTTTTTTACTAATGCTGCTGATGGATCAATAATCTTTATTTTTGAATCTAATTTTTTTCTTAAAAAGTCATAAATTAAAGGATAGTGACTACATCCAAGTATTAATTCTTCAATATTTTTTTTCATTAATGGTTTTAAGTATAAATCTGAAAGAAAATTTAACTTATCAATATTTAATTTTTCTTTTTCAATTTCTGATACAAATTCTGGACATTCTTGCTGGTATATTATCTTATTCTTTTTTTTAGAATTTATAGTGTTTTTGTAATAGGACGATCGAACAGTTGTTTCTGTTGCTAGGACCCCAATTATTTGTTTATCAACTATTTCTGATACTGAGTTTATAAGGTCAAAACAAGGGACCTTTAGATTATTTTCTAGAATATCAAGTGCACATGCATTTGTAGTGTTACAAGCTACTAAAAGTGCATCTAAATTCTTATCAACAAAGAAATTGCAAATCTCCTTTGCAATTAATCTGATCTCTTGAAAATTTTTACTGCCAAAAGGTATTCTTTTTGTATCTGCCAAATAAAAAACTTCTACATCTTTACGTGTTTTTAGTAAAGAATTAAGGATAGTAAAACCTCCTATACCACTGTCAAATATACCTATTTTAAGTTTCACCCTATTTTATATAGATATTCAAGAATGCCTTTTGCAATTGCATAAGCTAATCTTTTACGATGCGTTGTTTTTTCTAATCTTCTTGCATCTAATCTCCCCGTTAAAAATCCAATTTCTACCAGAACTGCAGGCATCCTAGTATTTTTAATTACGTAAAATCTACCTTGCTTAACGCCTCGATCAGGACTCCCAGGTGAAACTCTTAGAATTTGTTTTTGAATTTTTTTGGCAAGTAACCTGCCTCTCCAACCTCTATAGTAAAAGGTTTCCAATCCATTAATATCCTTTCTTTTCCCTCTTGAGGCATTTGCATGAATACTTACAAAGATATCTGCATCCGTACTGTTTGCAAAGGAAACTCTTGGAGGTAAATCCAAATCAACTTCATTTTTTCTGGTTAATCTTACTTTGACACCTTTCTCAGACAATAAATTTTTAACTATTTTGGAAACCTCAAGTACAACATCTGTTTCCCTAATGCCACCAACACCTATTGCTCCTGGATCATGGCCTCCGTGCCCTGGGTCGATAATAACCAAAAATTTATTTTGTTTTACGTCTGGTAATTTCAAATAATGATAATCACCTTTATTCCTATGAATTGATTTTTGAT
>QCIB01000033.1 GCA_003216915.1 Prochlorococcus sp. AG-402-I23 | reverse complement strand
GTTAGAAAATAAACTTAATTTCTGCAAAACAAATAATATAAAAAATATCAATATTCCATGTAAAGGACTTATAAAGAAGGATTTATTTACTTCAACTATTAAATATATATCTAAAAACTATAATGAATTTAATGTGATCTATCACTATAGTCTTTATCATCAATATTCGAAAAATAAAGAAAAATCATATCAGGATTTTATAGATTTTGTTAAAAATTCTCACATTAATAGAAATCATGAAATCCTGCTTGTGTCGGGATCAAACAAGAAAAAAAACTTTGACACAGTTGATGTATTAGCTTATTTAAAAAAAGAAAAAAATTTAAAAATTAAATTAGGTATAGCTTACAATCCATATTTGAATAAATATTATAATATTTCTTCAGAAAGAGAAAGGTTCGAAAGAAAAATTTCGACTGGATTAATAAATTCAATTTGGTTTCAATATGGCACAGATATTAAAGTTCTTCAGAATGAGGTGAATTATCTCAAGAACATCGCAAAAGATGAAAAATTAAATCTATTTGGAAGTTTATTTATTCCTTCTAAACAATTTATAGCTCGGTTTAAATTTCGTCCTTGGAAAGAGGTATACATATCAGAAAAGTGTTTATATGCATTAGATAACTTTTTTGATTTTACAAGCGATTTAGTTGGTTTTTATAAAAATAATAATATTACTCCTCTAATTGAATCTGATTTTACAACATTAGAGAAACTCAATTCTGTTTATAGTTTTTTAAAAAATGAAAGATAATTTATGTCAATACTAAACCTATGAAAAATGATTTTACATATGACTTAATAATAATAGGTGGAGGTATATCTGCTTGTGTTTTCGCTTCGAAGTATTTGAAAAATAATATTACAAAAAAAATTGCATTAATTGAAATTGGTCGTGGACTTGGAGGTAGATCAAGTACAAGAATAAGCAAAAGATTTAAAGGATGGAAACTAAATCATGGTTCTCCAAATTTTAATATATCTAACAGTAAAAATAATCTTCTATTAAAAAGTTATATTGATGAATTATTGGAAAATAAATATATAAAAATTGACGACTCAGATATATTTTTTTTAAATGAAGATTCTAATCTAGAAACCATTAAAGAATCTGAATTTTCTTGCGGGGTTAATTATCTATCTTTAGATTCCATGAGTGAATTATCGAAAAAGATAATTGAGTCAAATAATTTAAAAGGGAAAATTGATTTTTTCTTTAGAACTTTAATAGTTGAATTGAAGTTCTATAATAAGGAATGGATACTAACATCAAAAAATGGCGACAAATTTAAGTCTAAATTTCTTATTTGTTCAACTAATTTGTTATTACATAAAAGGTCATTGAAAATATTAAACATAAAAAAAATTCCATTAAGAAAAGCTATTCCTATAAATTACGATAAAAAAATAGATTCATTATTAAACTTTCTAGAAGAACAAACATTTATTCCTAGGTTAACTTTTTTAATTTATACAAATGAAAATTATGGTTATAAAGATTTTTATTCTAAAAAACATAGGTATTTTTATTTAAACAAAAATTTAGAAAAAAAATATAGATTTGAAAGAATTATTTTTCAGCTGCAAGATAATAATAAATTAGGAATTGTAGTACATTCAAAAAATATAGAGTTAATTAATTCTTATCTAAATGCAAAAGATGAAGAGGTTTTTAAACAAAAAATAATTACAAATTTCAATGAACTATTTAAAGATAATTCTGTAGTAAATAGATTAACCTTTGATGAAAAAATATCTATTATGAAATGGAGAGCTTCACAGCCTTCTGGCATTCCCATCCCATTATCTTTACAATTTAGTAGAAAATATAGAATTGGATTTTGCGGAGACTGGTTTAAAGGAGATGGATTTGGCAGAATTGAAGGCTCAATTTTAAGTGCTTTAATACTAGAGAGAAAAATTAAAGATTTAATTAAATAATTTTTTTCAGAATGTGATCTAGCTCAGTATTTTTTTCAATAATGAATTTATTTGTATTATTTTTTTTTCTATTAGATTTCAATTTTTTGTAATAAATGTCCCAAGATTTTAAGAAATCATTTTCAGCTTGTTTTTTATCCTTTCCCCTTTCTTTTATATCTCTTTGGACAACTCTTTTCATGCAGGCATTTTTTTTAGTTTTTATTTCAAAAAAATAATAATCTTTATTATTTAAGGTGTTTGAGAAATCTTTAGCAAAAATACCTTCAACTATTAAAAAACTAATATTATTTTTTACGTTTAAGATATTCTGAATTGTTTTCTTTTCGAAATTATAATAGCGATCATAGATTGCAATTCCATTCTTATAAATATAATCAAAATCTTTTTTGAATAGTTTGTTATTAAAACTAATACTTCTATCAAAAAAACCTTCTATAAATATTGATAGTAATTTACTTATTAACCCTGTCTTATAATAATTGTCGGTACTTAAAACTATACCATTTTTATTTTTTTGTATTATTTGATTTGATAAAGTTGTTTTACCGCTTCCAGAAGGTCCACTTATAAATATAAGCTTCATTTTTATGATCTGCTTTTTATAAAGATTTTAACTTTAATTATTAATAAATACTTTTACTTTATGAAAGTATATTTTTTCTTTTCTATATTTTTTAAATAATATTGAATACCTTGCAATGGCTCGTACTCTTGCATAAATATTAAATTTGTGTCTTTATATAATTGTTGATAACTTATTTCTATTCAATTAGCTATTGTTTTGTTACTAATTCCACTTGGAATTTGATAATATACTAAAAACAAAAGCTAATACTTTTACTTATATTTTTTACAATGATTTCTAAATTTCTCAGCAAACTAAAATCAATTCTGTTTAAAAGTCCAGTATCCACTGAAACTCCCTTAAAGAAGGAAAAAAAATCAACTAAGTCTGCAAAAACTTCTAAAACAAAAACAAAAACCAAAGCGGTCAAATCTAATAATATTGAAACTTTAACCAAACTTCCAGGTGTTGGAGCAAAAAGCGCAAAAGCATTGTATGAGGCTGGATTTAAAACAACAAAAGCAGTTATTGCTGCTGATGAAAAAGATCTTCTTGCTGTATCAGGAGTTGGAATAAATCTTGTTAAGAAGCTTAAAAAGCTTAAATAGTGAAATTTTTTATTTTTAAACCTTTCTAAAGAAATTAATATTATTAAACTGTATTAGCTTTATCAGATTATCTTCTTCTAGCTTTTCTCCTCTGTTGTAACTTTCTTTTATATTTCTCAATAGGAGTTTCGTGATGTCTAAGTCTTTTTAAATCTGCAAAAATTCCTGATTTAGATACTTGTCTTTTAAATCTTCTAAGGGCAGACTCAATACCCTCGTTTTCTCCAACTGTAACTTGTGTCAAAATTTTTCTAAATAAAACTCATTCTAGCACTTTGACAGATATATTTAAACTTAAAACTTCAACTAAAGGATTTATGGTTTATTTATTTTAATTGGCTTATATTTTTGCCCATTCAACAAATTTTTTTTCATTACTTTTTATATCTTTTAATGATTCAAAATAATATTTTTCCCAATTATCTTTTGGCAGTCCAAGAAATAACATTAGATTTAATGGGTATTGATTGCTATCAGAACAATTTCTAAAATCATCCCTGAATAAAAAGATTTCCTTTTTTAGAGCAATTGCGATACCCAATTCAATCATTACACCTTCATCGGGAGGATTTCCATTAACAACCGCAAAAATACAATCACATTCTTTTAAATCATTGAAATTACTTCTTGCAACGTCATATGCCCATCCACTTTCTGTTTGTATTAATGCTTTTGACCTCTCAAAAGGTTCAAATACTTCTACATTTAAATCATTAAAAATTACAATAAATTCATGTAGGAGATTTTTAGTTTGTTTTGAAAATCCATATGGATTTGCCAAATATAATTTCTTTCTCAACTTAAACCTCTTTTTTTGATGTACTCTTCACGGTCACTTTTTGAATTTAAAGTATTTTCCCAGGGGAAGACTATCCATTGGCTTTTTTTAGATATAAATACTGTATTCCACCATGAAGGTTCTATTTTACTAAATAATACAAAAAACATTGCTCCTTCAATATCCTTGAAGGTTGTTAATGTAAGACCAGTTTCATAAACATCATCAACTATTAGTGAATTTTTTATTGGTTCTGAAATTAATTTAATTTTTAATTTATGGCTTAGTGCCACAGCAAGACATAATCCACCACGAGGAACTCCATATATGCCGGAAAATTCCTTATACCTGCATTTATTAGCAATTTGTTCTACGCTTTTATCAAATTCGCCCCAAGTAAAATAACTTATCATCTTAATTTTCGTTTTTTTCTGTTGTAATAGCGTAACTTGAAGCAATTACACTTAAAAGTGCTACTAATTGCTCATTTGGACAATTAGTATTTTTTTTTAAATTTTCACATTCATTTTTTATCTTTGCGTATGTCTCCTCTACAATCCCATTCATTTGATCGATACTAAAGGAATATGGTTTATTCATTTTTTAATTATTAGTTATTTTATTTTTACTTAAATATCCAACTAAGTTAATATTTTGAGTATTAAAAGATAAAGTTATTCCCACATTGGATCATTTGATTTTTCAATTCTAAGTGAAGAAGGAACATAATTATGTAAAGTTTCAATTTTTATAGCCCATTTTTTAGAGTTACCTTTTAAACTTTCGCTTTCGATTAGGTTTATTAGGGGTATCCTTTTTCTAACTTTAAGAAGACCTAGACAAGCTTCCCAGTCTTCTTTATTTTTATAAATATCTAACCAAAAATCAAAAATATTTTCCAAGATTTCTAAAGGGATATCAAATGAAATTCCCATTGGAGGACTTACAATCAAATGATTTTTGTTTCTTAGTTCATTTAATAAATTATTTACGTTTAAATTAATAGATAAAAGAATATCTTTTGCTGATTCACTACCTATTAATTCTTTTCTATGGCAATCTAAAAGATTTTCATCCTCAAGGATATTTTCATCACAATTTTTTATTCCAACAATCCAAAAACCTTCTCCATTATTTACACCACTAGCAAGAAATAGATATTGAGGTGAATTCTCCAAGATTTCAAATCTTTTTTCCCATTTTTAACATTTTTTTTATGATATGAAAATAATTTTGTAGTTGAATTAACAATATAAACTCCTCATAAAAAAAATTTAATTGTT
>QCIB01000032.1 GCA_003216915.1 Prochlorococcus sp. AG-402-I23 | reverse complement strand
TTATCGCCAATACTCACTTCTGGAGTTTGTCGAGAACCATCGTCATTAAGTTTGCCAGGGCCAACCTGAGCAACTTCTCCAACCTGTGGTTTTTCTTTAGCTGAATCAGGCAAAAGAATGCCCCCAGCAGTTTTTTCCTCAGATGCGGAAACTTTAATAAATATTCTATCTCCCAGTGGTTTTACTGTAGAGACTGTAAGTGAAACAGCTGCCATAGATTAATGGAGGATCATGATTGAGACGCTTTGCGTCATAAAAATGGAAAGAGAAGTTCTCCATCCGTATCATCAACAACATAATCTGCAAAGCGGCAATTAAACCATACTTAAACTGTGCGGGTGGCCGAACCCATTTAACGAATATACCCATGAGGTGGTAGTATTTTCGGATTATGAGCTGTTTAAATCAGCTATTCATCACCAATCAATAAAAAATGGTAGCAACTCCATCAACTTCTTCACAAACAAAGGGCGTAGTACGTCAGGTAATTGGTCCAGTTCTAGATGTAGAATTTCCAGCGGGGAAATTGCCCAAAATATTAAATGCTTTAAGAATTGAAGCTAAAAATCCAGCTGGACAAGACATAGCCCTCACTGCTGAAGTCCAACAGCTCCTAGGTGACCATAGAGTAAGAGCAGTAGCAATGAGTGGCACAGACGGCCTTGTGAGAGGCATGGAGGCAATAGACACAGGAGCACCAATATCTGTACCTGTAGGAGAAGCAACTTTAGGAAGAATATTTAATGTTTTAGGAGAACCAGTAGATGAACAAGGTCCAGTGAATACTAAAGATACTTCTCCAATTCATAGAGCTGCTCCAAAGTTAACTGACCTAGAAACTAAGCCAAAAGTTTTTGAAACTGGTATTAAAGTTATCGACCTTTTGGCTCCTTACAGGCAAGGAGGAAAAGTTGGATTATTTGGGGGTGCTGGTGTTGGAAAGACAGTTCTTATTCAAGAATTAATTAATAACATCGCAAAGGAGCATGGTGGAGTTTCTGTTTTTGGCGGTGTAGGGGAAAGAACTAGAGAAGGGAATGATTTATATGAAGAATTTAAAGAATCGGGAGTTATTAATGCAGATGATTTAACTAAATCAAAAGTTGCCTTGTGTTTTGGACAGATGAATGAGCCACCTGGTGCAAGAATGAGAGTAGGCTTATCAGCACTTACAATGGCCGAACATTTTAGAGATGTGAATAAACAAGACGTCCTACTTTTTGTTGATAACATTTTTAGATTCGTTCAAGCTGGTTCTGAAGTATCTGCATTACTTGGAAGAATGCCTTCAGCTGTTGGATACCAACCTACGCTAGGAACTGATGTTGGAGAATTGCAAGAAAGAATTACATCTACATTAGAAGGGTCAATAACATCTATCCAGGCTGTTTACGTACCTGCTGATGACTTGACAGACCCTGCTCCAGCCACAACATTTGCTCATCTAGATGCTACTACCGTGCTTGCCAGAGCTCTTGCTGCTAAGGGAATTTATCCAGCAGTTGATCCATTAGACTCAACGAGCACTATGCTACAACCATCAGTTGTTGGCGATGAGCATTACAAAACAGCCAGAGCCGTCCAATCAACTTTACAAAGATACAAAGAACTTCAAGATATTATCGCAATTCTTGGTTTAGATGAGCTTTCTGAAGAAGATAGATTAACAGTCGACAGGGCGAGAAAAATTGAAAAATTCCTCTCACAACCTTTCTTCGTAGCAGAAATATTTACAGGAATGTCTGGTAAATATGTAAAATTAGAAGATACCATTTCTGGTTTCAATATGATCCTATCAGGTGAATTGGATGATTTACCAGAGCAGGCATTTTACTTAGTTGGTAATATTGATGAAGTTAAAGCAAAAGCTGAAAAAATAAAATCAGAAAAATAAATATTTAAAAATATATTTAACCTTCAATAATCTTAAATTAATGGCAATTTCTCTAAAAGTTTTAGCTCCTAATAAAAATGTTTATCAAGGCGAAGCTGAAGAAGTAATCCTTCCTAGTACTACCGGTCAACTTGGTATACTACCAGGACACATTTCTTTAGTTACTGCTATAGATATTGGCGTTTTAAGGCTAAGAATGAATTCCCAGTGGAAATCAATAGCTCTTATGGGAGGCTTCGCTGAAATTGAATCAGATGAAGTTATAGTTTTAGTAAATAATGCTGAAATTGGTTCTGAAATTAATGTTCAAAATGCTGAACAAGATCTTAAAGAAGCAAAATTAGCAATCAGCAAATTTTCTGAAAATGAAAAAAATCCAGAGAAAATTAAAGCCTTGAAAGATGTTTCAAAGGCTGAGGCTAGGATTCAAGCTGCAAAGAATTAATATTTAAGCGGTTCCACAAAAAGTTACTTCGGGAAACTTTAATTTGGCTTCTTCTAATTTTTTTGTTTTACCTTCTTCTTGCCAATAATTTATCACTTCAGTTGCCTTATTCAATATCTCTACTCTCTCGTTATCAGTAATCCAACCTTTATTCTCAAGTTCACTTTTTAATTTTTCCCAAGCATCATCTCTTGGCCAAAAATAATAAGCTGTAAGAGGACTTGGGCCTCCACCTACTATTTGATCCACTGCTAAAGCCACATTATCAGGTAACCACAATACTTTAATTATGAACCTTCCTTCATCAGGTTTAGGGGTATAACCAGTAGGTACACCATCTTCATCAATTGTGGCAGCTGCCAATACAGCTGTGGCACCCATCATTCCTGAATTAGGAGAAGAATTTTTAGAATTTGGTGCATCACTGTTTTTTTCCTTTTTTTCTTTTGAATTTTGATTTAACTTATCTGATGAGGTCATTCACTTATTTATGTTCAATAAATAATTTATCAGTTTATGGACACATTTTGATTGATTTATTCAAAATTTCTTGATTTTAGTTATTCATAACTTCTAAAAAGGTTTTTATCTATCATGAGATACTTCATAAAAATCATAAATAGTGGCTTCCAATGAATCCCAAAGATCTTTAGGGATATCGTTTTCTTCTGCGAACATGCCAAGCTGACTAGCTAAGCCTCTTGCTTGAGAGAGTTTCGAATCATATGAATCGGACTTATCCATTTTTGAGCTTTAAACTTAATAAAAAATAAATCTATTAACTTGATAAGTCAAATTTCAAAATTCTAAATCAGAAATTTCTTTTAGTGCTGCAATACTTAAAACTTCTGGGTTTGTATCTGTGACCAGTACATCGTCTTCTATTCTTATCCCTATACCTTTCCATTTCTCGTCTATAAAAGGTTGTCCCTCAGGGACTGGGATCCTATCACTAATGTAGATACCAGGTTCTACCGTAAGAATCATTCCATTCTGTAATGGTACTTCATAGTCCCCCATTCTGTATGCTCCAACATCATGAACATCTAGGCCGAGCCAATGTCCAGTTCTATGCATGTAAAGATGTTTATAAGATTGATTCTCAATTATCTCTTCAGTACTGCCCGACAATAAACCAATTTCTTTTAATCCTTCTATGAGAATTGTTAAGGCAACATTATGAACAGCACTAGAGTTCGATCCCTTAATAGCACTTTTTATTGCATTTTTCTGGGCACTCAATACAATTTCATAGATAACTTTTTGCTCATTAGAAAATTTACCACCTATTGGAATAGTTCTTGTTATGTCTCCATTGTAATAATCAATTAGTGAGCAGCCAGCATCCACCAACAATAAATCTTCCTTCTTCAAGGGTGAGTTATTTAAAGTGTAATGCAAAATACAGGCATTATCTCCTGATGCAACAATTGAGTTATAAGCTGGTCCTCTTGCCCCTTTTTCCAGAAAGAATCCCTCTAGAAGACCCTGAATTTGTCTTTCATTTTTCTTTGATGAGATAGATTCTCTAACTAATTCATGAGCTTCGGCTGAGATTTGTATAGCCTCTCTCATTCTCTTTATTTCAAATTCACTTTTAATTAATCTCATCTCATTTAAATAAATTTCTGGAGATTTTATAGAATTTCCACCAATGCCTGATCTTGAGCGATTTTCAAGTTGTTGTGAAAAGATTTCCAGTATTATTTTCTCAACTGATGGATGCTTACCAATAGAAAAAACAAGTTCATCAGAACCATTTATGTAGGCTGGGAGTAAATCTCTTAATTCGTTTATTGAGTGAGCCTTATCAGCATTAAACACTTTTTCAGCGCCTTCTAAACCCCATCTAAAGCCATGCCAAACTTCGCTTATAACATCTTTAGGAGCAACAAACATAATAAATCTCTCTCCCTTTGGCTTATGCGATAAGAAAAGAGCGATTGCATCTGGCTCATCGAAACCGGTTAAATACCAAAAATTACTATCTTGTCTAAAAGGGTATTCACAATCAGCATGATGCTTTACGAGATTAGCACCTGGGACAATAGCAGCTTTACCATTTAATTTATTGAGGAAGATTTCTCTTCTTTCTTCAAAAACTTTATTTTCAGGTTTAAACATAGAATGTGTATTGGCGTGTTTAAAAAAAAAATGGAAGAATGAATTAATACAGATTTAGTATCTAATCTATTTTAATGGAACCAAGTGTTTACGGTTTAGTTGTTCTTATAATTATTATTTTAATTGGCTCAGCATGTTGTTCGGGAGTAGAAGCTGCTTTTTTAGCTGTAAATTCAATTCGAATTCTAGAGATAGCCTCTAAGCAAAAACCAAAGAGTTCAGCAAATCAACTCCTTAAACTTAGAAAACATCTTGGAAGGACATTAACTGTAATTACTATTACTAATAATGGATTTAACATAATTGGTAGTCTTATTTTAGGTGTATATGGAGCATTGGTAATTAATAGTAGTTATGGCTTAACCCTGTTTTCAATTGTTTTTTATATATTAGTTGTCTTAGTAGGAGAAGTACTACCTAAGGCTCTTGGTACAAGATTCTCAGTTCAAATAGCATTATTATCAGTTCCTATCTTGAGAATATTGCATACTTTCATGAGGCCATTCTTAATATTAATAGAACAAATATTTCCAGTTATTACTGCAGAAAATGAAATTTCAACTGATGAAGAAGAAATTAGACAAATGGCAAAAATTGGAAGCCAAAAAGGTTTGATCGAAGCTGATGAGGCAGCAATGATATTTAAGGTTTTTCAGTTAAATGATTTAAAAGCTAAAGATTTAATGATCCCTAGAGTATCAGCACCTTGTCTTGATGGGTCTTCGAATCTTGAAGAAATTTCAAAACTTATTATGGCTGATAACTCTCCATGGTGGGTTATTTTGGGAGATAAAGTTGAC
>QCIB01000031.1 GCA_003216915.1 Prochlorococcus sp. AG-402-I23 | reverse complement strand
ACGAAGAAAATCCAAAAGTATTAAATCATAAAGATGAAGTAATAAGTTTCAAATGTGAACTTCAAGAAAATCTTCAAAAGGCTATGAAAGAATTCGTTGAGGACCATCCTAACTGGGATCAATACAGAATACTGCAAGCCGCTATTGCAGGATTTTTGATGCAAAAAGGATTTCAAAATAGGGATTTAACGAGACTCTATATTGGCAATATGTTTTCAATGAATTTTAAGGATTAAAAATTTTTTACATTTTTTCTAGTAGTATTTTTGCTATGTCATTTTTGATAGGTAATATAGATAACCTATTTCCTTTTTTTACGACTAATAACTCATCCTCATTAAATAAAATCTTTAATTCAGGTAAACTTAAAATCTTATCTGACTTAGATTTATATTCTACTTTCACACAATCCCATCTCGGATTATCAGGTTTCGATTTTGGATCAAAATATTTTGAATCTTGATCAAATTGAGTAGGATCAACAATATTTAGATCAATTACCTCCATAAGTCCCACAATACCTGGGGGTTTACAATTCGAATGATAGAAGAAAACTTTATCTCCTTTATTCATTTTTCTCATAAAATTTCTAGCCTGATAATTTCTTATTCCGTCCCATAAAGTTACACCGTCATTTTTTAAAGTATCTATGCTGTAAGCATCAGGCTCACTTTTCATTAGCCAGTAGTTTATTTCAGTCATATCAATAATTTAGAAGAAAATTACAATGTGTGAACGGTGTGTGAACAGAATATTAAAAACGTTCAAATCTAGGTTAATTATCCATCAAATTATCTATTTAGGAAAGTGATGGTTGGTATGGAGTAATTAATTCTCTAAATATTAATGTTTTTATCACTTAAATCAAAAAATAAATATTTAAAATCGAAAACAGAAATGATTTTCATTTTCATATTGGTGTAAATTTTATACATTAGGTAGTATTTTTTTATGAGTCAAGTCTGTTTAATATCAGGTTCGCCAGGATGCGGTAAGACAAATTGGATACTAAATACTTTTAAGAATTATTCTGGTAATTGTGGTTACTTACGTCTAGGAGGATATTCTGAAATTAATTTAGAGCAAGCAATAAATTCAAAAATTGATTTTGCTTTTTTGAAAGATCAAATTCCTAACTTATTAGACTTATCTATTTCAAACTCAATATCAGAGAAAGATAAAGAAAACATTTTAATTATTATTGAATTTCCACAATTTTTTACACCTAAATCTCAGGGTATTAATGGAGTTGATCTGAGAATTATAAATGAACTTGAAAAATATAATCTCCAGCCAAATAGATATCTTCATTTTGGTAGAGATCCAGAATTATCAATTAAAGATACTTTAGATTTTAGAGAAATTGAATCAATAAGCCTTGATCTTCAAAAGCATATTTGGGATCCTGCAAGCTTGAATACTTTTTGGTTTGAATTAGTTAATGGTGCTTATGGGGATGTATATAGAGCAAAAGCATTAATGAACTTACCTGATGGGCGTTACATCTTGTTTAATTGGATAGTCAGTCAGCAAGGATCTCAATATCAAACATTAAACCAAGTTGCCCCTCTTAATGGAAGACCAGAAAGATGTTCTGAAATTGTTATACAAGGGAAAAATTTAAACTTCGAGTCAATAAAAGCAACGATTCATAATTGCCTTCTTAATGATGCTGTACTAGATCATCATCAAACTTCACTTAGAAATTCACAATTACAAACTGCTCGCCGTTAACTTAAAAATGAATCAAGCTGTCATCTCATGTTTACATGCAAATCTACCTGCAGTAGAGGCTGTCTTAAAAGATATTGAACTCCAAGGAATTACAAATATTACCTGTCTTGGAGATCTAGTGGGTTATGGTCCTCAACCTAATGAGGTTATTGAGTTAATAAGAGATAAAGAAATTCCTACTTGTCAGGGATGTTGGGACGAAGACGTTGTTGATGGATTAGATGCTTGCGATTGTAGTTATCCTTCTCAGCTTGCTGAAAAAAGAGGTCATTTTGCTCATCAATGGACTACAGATAAATTAACTACAGAAAATAAGGATTATCTAGCTAATCTACCCTACTCAATACGTAAAGATAAGTGTCTTTTTGTTCATGGTAGTCCTAATAGTCAACATGAATATCTTCTACCCGATATGGATGCATTCGCAGCTCTTGAGAGAGTTGAAAATGCCAGAGCAGAGATTCTATTTTGTGGTCATACTCACCAACCTTATATTCGCGAATTAGCAGATGGTTCAATTGCTGTAAAGATCAAAAATGCTGTTCCCAAAGATACTCAAGAAAAAGAAATTCAATTGCCGATGCGAAGAATAGTAAATGCAGGTTCAGTTGGAGAGCCAAGACATGGAGGAACTAAAGCTACTTATGTTGTTTATAACGATGTCACTAATGAAGTAAAAATTAGAGAAGTGGAATATGATATTGAACTTACTTGTAAAGCAATAATAGATGCCGGTCTTCCTCCGATTTTTGCATGGCGTTTAAAAAATGGATTCGAATTTGCAGAACAAGCTGAAGATGCATCTCATGTTTGTGAAAGATGATAGAACGCTGGGCACTCGTAAGTGGTCTTAAAGGGGATCTAGATACTTATGAACTTATTCAAAAAGACTTAAAAAAAACTCCTGGTAATATAACTCTTTTTGTTTTGGGGGATATGATAGGTCCTGAAAAAAACTGTAATAGGCTTCTCCATAGGTTAATTAATCCAAAAAGTAATGATTTACAACCATGGTGCATATATGGTTGGTGGGAAGAACAAATCCTCTTGGAAAGTGGTTACCGTGGTGATCAAAGAGCTGAAGCTTTGAGAATAAATAAGGGTGAAGAAGTAGTTAAGTCTCTTACGAATGCTGTAGACAAATCATTTCTTGATTGGATAGCAGCACTTCAATTTGGATTTGTTGAACTTGATTGTGGTTTGATTCACGGAAGCTCAAAAGATGTTGGCGAAAATTTAACACTAGATACGCCGCCACTGACACTCCTTGATAGACTTACACGTCTTCAGGTAAACAGATTATTTACTGCAAGAAGTAAACAACAGTTTCACTTGGAATTGACAGAGGGGATTGTTAATTCTGAAGTAGAAGATTTAAATGGAAATCGTAAGAAAGAGCAGAAAGTTCCTCAAAAAGCTGTTATTGGTATTGGGGCAGGAAAAAATTATACTCTTTATGATGTCGGGACTGATAATACTCAATTCGTACAAGCAGGATATAAAACAGAAAAAAGAATTAAGGGATTTGGAAGGCTTTAGTTTTTAGCATCAAGTACCCACTTCATTAGCCAAAACTTTTTTTCAGTCATATCAAGGAATCTCGGTGATTTTTAAGGCTTGGAGGAAGTGTTATCCAAACTTTTTTGGTTATAAATTCATTATCCATCAAAGTCCCTATTTAGGAAAGTGAGGGGTGTTATGGCGTAATTAATTCTCTAAAAAATATTGTTTTATCGCTTAATTCATAAAATGAATATTTAAAAACAAAAACAGAAATGATTTTCATTTTCATATTGGTGTAAGTTTTATACATTAGGTAATATTTTTTTTATTCCCAAGTTTTCATTTCAGTAGTTCCTTGTGATCTTTGCATCCAAGAATATTTCCAAGTACCATTTACATTTTTAAAAATACAAGTGTAAGTTGAAAGATCTTTATTTTGATTTCCTTTATAACTGAAGATTTCATTTAAAGTGAAAACTGCGTAAGCTATTTCACCGTAAATTTCAATTTTGTGGGTTTTGATGAGTTCTGATGACTCTGCGATTAAATCTTTACTATCAAACATTCCCACTAATCCCTCTGCAGAGATTGGATTTCCACTCGGTCTTACAGCCAAAAAATCCTCAGTTACGTTTGGTATTAGAAAAGAAGAATCTTCACTGGTTGCATAACCATTAATTAAATCTTCTATTGCTTTAGTATTTGACATTAAAAAGGAGCTTATTAAGAGGCATGATAGTCAATATTTTTATTTGGGACAATTTTTTTTAAGGTAATAGATCTAGAAAAATTGAATTACTTAAAAAGATAAAAAAGTGTAGACGAGGTGTGGACAGAATTTATCTAATTTTTGAGATCAATTGCTATGATTACTGGCACATGTTTCATTAGCCAGTAATTAATGTCAGTCTTATCAATAATTTAGAAGAAAACTACAATGTGTGAACGGTGTGTGAACAGAATATTAAAAACGTTAAATACTAGGTTAATTATCCATCAAATTATCTATTTAGGAAAGTGATGGGTGGTATGGGGGCAATTGTCCTTGCTTATACGTATATATTTGACCTCATAAATTTCTGCCAAAATATTTAGCTGACTAATTTAATAGATAGGGATTGGATGCGGGCTTCTATAGCGGGACTGCAGATCCCAAATTATGTATCGATTGTCAATTATTAAAAATACCTACTATGAGGTCTTCTAAAAAATTGCGATTTGAATGAAATTTGCTTTTATGTGTGTAGAGTTATTTTTATTATGCAAATCTCATTTTTTGCAAAAATAGTTTTGTTTTTAACTCTTTATTGTATTTCTGATTTATCAATTAAAAATAATATTTTGAGAAAAGTAATGAATAGAGCTAATAGAGCTAAAAAAATTTAAACTTACCAATCAATGGAATTTTTAACTAATTTTTGGAATAATCAACCCAATACAGTCATGGGCATAGGTAAAGCAATATTTGTATTATTAGGAATTTATATATCTTTACTCCAGACATATCAATAAATTAGTTAATTATTTTTTTAATTTTTTCTAGATTCCATTTATCAAATATTAATTTCATTTCTCTTTCATAGTATTTTACTTTCTTTGCAAAAGGTAGTTGTTGAATAATTATCCCAAAGGGAAATTTAAAAAAAGAAGAGACATAAACAAAATAAAACTCGACAAATGAAGGTTTTGGTGGGAGAGGTAGATTTTTTATATATGCCCAATCAATGCAATGTTTTAGTTGCTTATTACTAGCTATAATATTTTTTTTACATCCCCACCAAGAAAATAGATAAATGCAAATAAAAATCGGTAAAGGAAGAAGTCGCAACATTAATTAAAAAGGTATTTCTTCTGGAGTTATTGATTCAGGATAACCAAACCTTAATTTACCTGCGATGCAAGTAATAAAGCATTTAAAAGTAATTCAATTAATATCATAAAACTCTTTGAAAGGATCTAGCACTAATTACACCTAGGCTTATTTTTTCAAACTGGAGAATCACAATTAATTTTTACTGATCCAATTGCATTGATGATTTCTTTAATCGAGAATTTATTAAATAATTACTTTCCTATATCTGAACCCACACTTTTGTTATTAAGTTCCTTTTGATATGCCTCTTTGCTTGAGAGTATGAAATCTTTAATCGAGAATTTATTAAATAATGACTGACCTATATCTGAACCCACACTTTTGTTATTAAGTTCCTTTTGATATGCCTCTTTGCTT
>QCIB01000030.1 GCA_003216915.1 Prochlorococcus sp. AG-402-I23 | reverse complement strand
TATTAAGTTATCGATAACTGCCATCGCTTTTTTAAATAATTACAGTATTCGCAATTTAAGGAAGGTTTTGGAAAAACATCTGAACGCAATAAATTAACCGTATCAATTATCTTATTTTCTACCCATGAAGTAGAACAATCTAATTTAATTAGATGTACGTCAAAATTTAATTGGTTATTAAATAACACTTCATTTTTCTTTCCATTGAAATATAAAAGATAAGCTTCTTTAGATACTTGAAAACCGTTTTTTTTAAATAGCCACTGATACATTTCTAATTGTCTCTTATAAGCTTTTGCATATTCATATTTATTAAAGGTCTCAGACCAATCAAAATTATTTCTAGATGTTGCTTTTACATCAACAATAATAAGATCACCATTTTTTTTCTGCCAAATATCATCCACAGCTCCACCAAAATCAAAGTTATGTTCAATTGACTTATATCTTATCCCTTGAAAATTACTTCTCCAACGTTCTAGATCTTTGTGTTTAAAAGGAACAGCATCAATACCATATTCAATAAATAAAGGATGCGGCTTCTGAATTTTTCTGTAATAATCAAATTCATTTTTACACAAATTATCTACAGCAATATTTAGAGTGAATGGTAATGATGGTGGTTTTATTTTATATTTTTTGTCAAGTACACAACATCTTGGACAACTAAGATATTTTTCAACAGTAGATCTACTTAATTTAATAATCTCGTTCATTACGATATATATTTCATTTGAAAATATTTCTTATATAAAAAAAGTATTAAATTTATTAGACAATTTGTTACTTACTCCCACTCAATAGTTCCAGGAGGTTTGCTTGTTATATCATAAACAACTCTATTAACTGAATCTACTTCGTTTACGATTCTATTTGCAATCCTTTCCAAAATCATAAAAGGAATTTTTGACCAATCCGCTGTCATACCATCCTCACTTGATACACAACGTAAAACTATTGGCCATGCATAAGTCCTTTTATCTCCCATCACTCCCACAGTTTTAACAGGTAGCAATACTGCAAAAGCTTGCCAAATATCATTGTAAAGACCTGCTTTTTTAATTTCATCTCTTACTATCCAGTCTGCATCTCTTAAACAATCAAGTTTTTCATTATTTACTTCTCCCAAAATTCTTATAGCTAATCCAGGGCCTGGAAATGGATGCCTTTTTATAATTTCATCCGGCAAACCCAAAGCAGCTCCCACTTTTCGGACTTCATCCTTAAAAAGTTTTCTTAATGGCTCAACTAATTTAAATTGTAAATCTTTTGGCAATCCACCCACGTTATGATGACTCTTTATTTTTACAGCTATTCTTTCACCAGTCTTAGGATCAATATTAGTACCAGCACTTTCAATAACATCAGGATAAAGAGTACCTTGGGCTAAATACTGAAAAGGTCCCAATCTATTGCTTTCTTCCTCAAATACTCTGATAAATTCTTCACCTATAATTTTTCTTTTTTGTTCTGGATCAGTAATACCTTTTAATTTAGCAATAAACCTTTCCCTTGCATTAATATATTCAACTTTTATATGAAATTTCTTATCAAAAAAATTCATTAAAAATTCTGGTTCACCTTTTCTCATGAAACCTTGGTCTATAAACATGCATGTAAGCTGATCTCCAATTGCTTTATTGAGAAGAAAAGCAAGAGTTGAAGAATCAACTCCTCCAGACAAGGCAAGCAAAACTTTTTTATTGCCAACTTGCTCTATTATCCTGGGAATAGTTTCCTCAATATAGGTTTCGCTTGTCCAATCAGCCGCACAACAAGAAATTTTATAAACAAAATTTTTAATTACCTTCATCCCAAACTCTGAATGGATAACTTCAGGATGAAATTGTACGCCAAATAATTTGTTTAAATCATTTGAAATTGCTGCATGGAGTGTGTTCTCGGTATGAGCAATTTTATTAAATCCATCAGGCAAACAATTAATAGAATCGCCATGACTCATCCACATAATAGATTTATCTTCTACTTCAAAAAGGAGGTCAGATTGTTGGTCTATATTTATTGGTGCTCTACCATATTCCGCTTTTTTGGTTGCTGAAATAACAGTTCCTCCAAGTTCTTTGACCATTAATTGCATTCCGTAGCATATGCCAAGAATAGGAATTCCTAATTTAAAAATTTTTTCATCACACTTAGGTGCATTTTGTTCATATACAGAATTTGGGCCTCCACTCAAAATAATCCCCTTAGGATTAATATTTTTAATTTCCTCAATTGAAATGCAATTACTTACTACAAGAGAAAAAACATTAGTTTCTCTAATTCTTCTAGCAATCAATTCAGAATATTGAGATCCGAAATCCAAAATTAATATTGAAGGATCTCTTTCTTTTTTTAAAATTGTTTGACTCATGTATAAAAGTTAACTCAATTTATTTACAAAAGCATAATGAATCACAAATGAATCTCATTGAAAATAAGAAATATACTTATTGCCGTTAATTCCAGACCACCTTATTTTCCTTTTTCTATCAAAAATGATTGATGCGATTTCCATATCGGTTTTTACATACCTATTTACATAAGTCAAAGAACGCTTTTCGATAGTATTTGATAAATTCTTGAATAATTTATCAGCTAAAGATTTATTAAATTTTTCAAGAAGTTGTAATGCATTTTCAAGATTATCTAACAGAGATAATTCAACTATTATTTCAGTTGGTAACTTTTCTTGAACGGCTAAATAAACAAGAATCTCAATTCTTGCATCAGCTAAATGATTATGTGTATGAAAAATACCGCCTGCTAATTTAATTAATTTCCCGTGATAACCAAATAGAATTACAGTTTTGACTTTTTTTATTGCAGCATCAACTAATAATGGTCCAATCCAATTTCCAATTTTAATAATTGGCAAATTAACATTATAAGTTTTGGCCAAATTTAACCCATTTTCACCAATAACAAATACAACTTCCCCTTTAAAATCATTTTGAATGAACTTTGATAGATTATTTTTAGCCTCTTCTAATTGATCAGGTGAAGCACTCGAATAAGTCTCAGCAGAAGTGCCAATAATAGATAATCCATCAACAATACCAAATGACTGATTACTAGTTCTTTCAGCTAAAAACACCCCATTTGGGAAAATAATTTCTAATTTCAAATTAAAGCCCGCAGGAATACTTTCTAATAAATTTTCATATAAAACTTCTTTGGCAAAATTAGAAATGCAAATCTCTGATGTATCTTCTTTTATGCCCACACCATATCCTGCAATAATATTTATTGGAATTGTTTGAACAGGATTATTAAAAGAAATTTTCTCTAAAGAGGCTATTGTCCATATTTCTAAGTTTTGTGTAATGTCAAGATCTAAGCCAGACTGTGCAAAGGTAATTCCTAATGCATGCGATTTATCTTTAAGCAAACCAACAGAATGAATCTCAATTTTTATTTCTTTTTTTTCATTAGGAATTTTTATTAGTTCATAATTCTTAAATGGTAACCCTACTAGTTTATTTAATGCTGACCTAGCAGCTCCAGCAACCCACAAAGGTAAAGAAAATCCTTTTTTCAAATCAAGTAATTGAAAAATATATAATGAGAACTAATCTAAGAATGACCTATTTAATAAAAAGTGGCCATACAACAAAAATTATCATTGATGATTCCTGGACCCACACCAGTTCCAGAAAAAGTTTTACAAGCATTAAGTAAGCATCCAATAGGCCATCGCAGTAAAGAATTTCAAGATCTCGTGGAAAGTACAACTATAAATTTACAGTGGCTTCATCAAACTCAAAATGATGTTCTAACAATCACTGGTAGTGGGACTGCCGCAATGGAGGCTGGAATAATAAATACCTTAAGTAAAGGAGATAAAGTAATTTGTGGAGAAAATGGAAAATTTGGCGAAAGATGGGTAAAAGTTGCGAAAGAATTTGGTCTAGAAGTAATAAAAATTGATTCCGAATGGGGTACTCCACTTGATCCAGAAGAATTCAAAAAGGTTTTAGAGGAAGATAAACAAAAAGAAATAAAAGCGGTAATTCTTACTCATTCTGAAACCTCAACAGGTGTAATTAATGATCTAGAAACTATAAGTTCATATATTCGAGCGCACAACACAGCTTTATCAATTATTGACTGCGTTACAAGTCTTGGAGCTTGCAATGTACCTGTAGATGAATGGAAATTAGATATTGTTGCTTCAGGATCACAAAAGGGTTATATGATACCTCCAGGCCTTAGTTTTATAACAATGAGCCAAAAAGCATGGGAAGCTGCAGAAAAATCAAATTTACCAAAATTTTATTTAAATTTAAAATCCTACAAAAAAAGTCTTTTAAGTAATAGTAATCCATATACTCCAGCAGTTAATTTGGTTTTTGCTTTAGATGAAGCTTTAAAAATGATGCGAGAAGAAGGCTTAGATAACATTTTTCTCAGACACAATAAACACAAATTAGCAATGAGCAATGCTGTAAAGACTTTAAATCTAAAATTATTTGCTGATGAAAAATATTTAAGCCCTTCAGTTACTGCAATAAAAACTGAAGGAATGGATGCCGAAGAATTTAGAAAAACAATAAAGAAAAATTTTGATATTTTACTCGCTGGTGGACAAGATCATCTGAAGGGGAAAATATTTAGGGTCGGTCACTTAGGTTATGTAAATGATAGAGATATTATTACAGTAGTTTCTGCTATAAGTAATACACTTCTCGATATGGGTAAAATTACAGCCCAACAAGCTGGTGAAGCATTACTTGTGGTATCTAGATACCTTGAATGAAATTAAGTTAAGTTCCTGGCTCTTCAACATTTCCGCCTAATTCAACAATCTTTTTTCTAAGAACGATTGATTTTTTTTCATCACCTTTTGTTTGAGCTATTGCAAGAGCAAACTCTAATTTTTCGAGCTGATGACCACCCTCAAAAAAAGATAATTTCTTCTTTATGCGGTTTCTATTATCTTTGAATGAAATTTGTGAAGACATAAAAATTCATGCTTTAGTTAATATTATGCCAACAAAAGGGGACATTACGAGAGGAAACTAAAAATATTATTTGACTATAAACTTAAACAAAAAAATAAATTTCTAATATCATGGGCATGCATCTTTCAAATTTATGCCTAACATAAATTTAATCTATTATCTAGTTGCAGGTTTTATTTTTGGAGCTTTAGCTCTAAAAACAGGTATTCCTGCGGCTCCCCTCGCAGGTGCTTTAATAGGCACAAGCATACTTAGCGTCAGTGGCAAAGTTGACATAGCAGAGTGGCCAATCGGCACAAGAACAATTTTAGAAGTCGGAATTGGAACAGTCATTGGTACATCATTAACAAAAGCCTCATTAGTTGATATTCAAAACTTATGGAGGCCAGCCATATTAATCACTTTTACATTAGTGATTACTGGATTAACAATTGGACTATGGACAAGCAGATTACTTAATATAGATGTAATAACAACAATTCTTGGGGCTGCACCAGGAGGTATTAGTGGAATGAGTCTTGTAGGGTCTGAATACGGTGTAGGAGCTGCAGTAGCAACTCTTCATGCAGTAAGGTTGATTACTGTGCTTTTAATTCTTCCTTTAGTTGTGAAATGCTTGAATTTATTTGGAATAATTAAATCTTAAATTTGTATAGACATATTCGGAATAAAAGATATTTTTAAATAGAGGAAAAATTTAATGCAAACACTTAAGCCAAAAAAACTAATATTACTATTTTTAGGATTATCCACTCCTCTAGCCTTTACTACGTCAAAAGTTAATGCAGGTTCATTTGGGGCAGAAATTTTCTGTACCATGAGAGATGGAGGAAATGATCATGAAAGTAGTTGGGATGCAGCATATACATACATCAAAAAACAAAAAGGAGGATTTTTCAAAGTCTCACCTAAACAAGCAGCAGCACAAATTACTGA
>QCIB01000029.1 GCA_003216915.1 Prochlorococcus sp. AG-402-I23 | reverse complement strand
GCAGTGGGGCTTAAAATTTTGAGATCTAAAGCTGTATTTAGAGAAATTATCATCAATTAAGTAATTCCTTAAAGAAATTTATGGAAATCTAATTGATTTCTTCGTATCCAAAAAATGCAGTATTGTCTGAGTTTTTATAACCATTAGCTGCTTCCTCTGCGTTCTGACTGTCAATTTTTCTTGCTTTAGCATGAATCATGTTAAATGGGAAAATTATAGCGCCTACGAAAAAATGAAGGATCAAGAAGTCTGAAGGTAATCCATTTGTCCAGTCAGGAAAAAATAGCAATGTCATCAATGATTCGTACATATTAGGTAGTCAGATAAACTCTGACTATTATTGCTGAACTTATCGCAATACTTTTAATTTTTAATAAATTGAAATTTAATTTGCTGTTAATAATTATCAGATTAAATTGAAAAAACACTTAGAAAAAACTAATATATCCTTTATAAGGATTGATAAATAGCTATTGTTAAAATTCATTTTCGGTTTTCTTTTATTTTTATATTTTTTATTAAAACCTTCAATAGGTTTAGCTTTTGATACGTCAGACCCTAGTGTTAGTTTGCTACAAAACAGGATCTCTAATAATTTCTCCAGGGAATATTGCAAGGCTATTCAATATGGTTTTTCTAAAGATGAAGCAATGAAATCAGCTATTGTAAAAACTGAAAACATTATATCTTTTTCTTATAATCCTCAGAAAAAATGGATTGAGAAAAGTGACTTGGCTAATCAAATTTCATTACAAGTAGTAAATGATTGTGGACAGTCAATTGGATTGATTGGAAAGGAGGGAGTTAATTATTTTAAATCATATTTTCTTGAAATTTATAAAAAAACAACTCCTGATAAAAATTTTTCTAGATAGATTAGGTTAATGAATAATATTTCAGACAAATTAGTAATGACAATCATATTGATTACTATTCTTTTTGTATTTGGATTGATTTTTTCAGTAAAGTCGCCAGAGAGAAAAGTTTTAGATTCGCCAATAATGTGGAAAGATGATTATTCTAATATTGCGCTTTTCAGGAGCAATAAAATAAATTCAGAAATAAAAAGAATAATTTAAATAAAAATTCATTATTTACCAAAATAGGAAGATCCTATAAAACCATATTTAAAAATATTTTTTTCAAATCGAAATCAATTTATTATTTCAATTTAATTTAAGTAGTTCAAAAGAACTGAAGCTAGTTTTAAGTCGTCATTAAACCATGCTCGTATCGCCATAGCCCTTCGAGGATCATAAAAATTTTGTTTTCTGTACCAACTCAGAACTTCTGAATCTGATTTCTTTCCATTACATGACAAACAACATGGCACGCAATTACTTGTACTGCTTATTCCCCCTTTTGACATTGGGTGAAGGTGGTCAAGTGATTCTGATGGTTTACCGCAATAAATACATTTATACTTTGTAAGTTTATTAAGTGAGTCTCTCCAATTTTTATTACTTATCTTGGGACAAAACTGATCAAGATAAATTGCATCTTGCCTATGCATAATATTCTTGATATTTTTTTGATAATAACAGTTATTTTAAACTATGGTTGAAAAAGGTCAGACGAGACTTTTTAAGTTACATGCTTCTTATGAAAAGGATAATATTACCTTATTAAATTAATAGCAGTTTTTTAGTTAATGCTTTTACTATTAACAATATTATTTGGAAGTTTTGATCATTCTTCATTTAAAAGTATTTATATTTTTTTGATATCATTTTTTTCTAATACATTTTCAGCAATTTCTGGAGGAGGTGCAGGATTACTACAATTGCCAGCATTGATTTTATCTGGTGTTCCTTATTATCAGGCTCTGGCTAGTCATAAATTAGCAACAGTAGCACTAGGAATAGGCGGTTCTTTAAGAAATCATAAATCTTTAGGTAATGATATAAGTGTTGCTTGGCAAATTTTAATTTTTGGTTTGCCAGGGGTGATTTTAGGGTCTTCTATAGTGGAATTTATATCAGAAAAATATTTGTATTTAATTTTAGGAATAATTTCTATATTGTTGGCTATTTACTCATACCTCAAACCAGATTTGGGATTATCATCTGGTAATAATAGTCTTAATTTAGTTCATAAAATTAGATTTTTAATTTTTATTTTTCTTATAGGAATTTTGAATGGTTCTATTTCTTCCGGTACTGGATTGCTTGTAACAATACTTTTAATAAAAACTTTTGAAATGGATTTTCTTCGAGCGATAAGTATGACATTCTTTACTGTTGGGATTTTTTGGAATTTTGTCGGAGCAGTTTTTTTGGCAAGAATAGGTTCGGTTCCCACAAATATATTGATAGTTTTAATAATTGGTTCCTTTACAGGAGGATATTTCGGAGCTCACCTTTCTAAATTAAATGGGAATATCCTAATTAAGAAAACTTTTATAACGGTTTGTATATTGGTTGGTATTAGCTTATTGATTAAATCCATAAAAAGTTTTTTATAAATTAATTGAGAATAGTATTAAGATTTGGTAAAAAGTACAAGGCAGTTTTATTAGTTAAAAAAATAAATTAATTATTATCTTTATTCATTATCAAAGAGGTTAATGAATAACTTTTTTATTAAATAATTCTTATAGAGAGAGCTTATTTTTAGAACCAAAAAAAAAGGCCTCACATTAGTGGGGCCGGGTGATGGGGAACCTTATTTTTAAACCAATTTCTTAAAAAATGCAACCCCCTATCTGTAGCGCAATTCTAATAGCGTCCTTCGCTACAGATAGTGCTTTAATGATTTTCTTATATGTAAATTTAAAAATTATGAAATAATTTTGAAATAATTTTGAAATTTTAAAGTTTATGAATAAAAATCTTATTTTATGATTTCAAACGTATTTGGCAACTTTACTTGTTAAAAATGTCCTGCACAGTATCATTCGTAAGAACTTTGCTAGTAAAAAGCTTTAATGATTGAATTAACTTTACTAACTCTTTTGAATTATGTTGGGGATAATTTCTGTGAGTATAGAAATCTAGGTCATGACAACTATAAATCTTTACTTCTTTCCTACAGTGATGCAAGTAATAAATTTGGACCATTAGAGGTTAAAAAGGTTATTGAGAAGTCAGATAATTTTAAAGTTACTGCTGTTGCTATTGCTGCAATTAAATGCCCCCAGCATATAGTTAAGTAATGAAGTTTGAATTAAAAACTGAAAAAGAAAATTATTCAAGATCATTTTCACAATTTTTCAGTATTATATTTTTTCTCACTTTAATAATTATCCTTTTCGATGTTGCAGTCAAATTAGGAGTCATATCTAGAAATCATAAAATTGAACACAACTGTAGGCTTTTATCTGTTGAAAAATCTAAACCTCATTTTAAGAAACTATCTAGGCTTTCTAATCTGAAAAGTAAACAACAAATTTGGGAATTTTGTAGGGAGGCTATTAAATAATAGTTAGCTAGATGCTGATGAATAGGATTTTAATGCAAATAACCAGAACTTTCTTGAAGTTATTAGAAATACTATAGCGACAAAAACTTCAAGCAATATTTTCCACAATTGAGAAAGTCCTAGAAAAACTTCAGAAGGTATTGTAGTTATAAAAGCAATAGGAATGAAAATACTAAAAAAAATTCTTAAAGAAAATGAAAATGAATTTAGAGGAAATCTTCCAATATAAAGGAATGATCTTAATACTTCTATTGCATTCCAAGTCTTAACAAACCAAATAGTTGTAGTAGAGATAAAAAACCATAGGCTATATAAAATACAAATCGAGCAGCTTATCGTAATAAAGGATAGGCTCAGAAAACTAAAATTTAAGTTTACTTGATTTATTCTTATGCAGAAGAACAATAAGAAGAATCCAAGAATTATTTCTAAAATTCCAGATGGATTTATTTTTTTTAATGAAATAAAAAATTGACTATCAATAGGTTTTAAAAGTACGAAGTCTAATGTTCCTTCTCTTATATGTTTAACTATTTCTGTAAGATTAGGATTGAACCATGTATTTGTTATTCCATTCAAAATTGTATAAATACCTTGAATTATTAGTGCCTGTTCAAATTTCCACCCTCCAATATATCCATTATTTTGAAAGAAAATAGATAATAGAAAAATACTCCCTATTAAACTTAAAATTGCAGTAATTAAATCAACTAATATATTTGTCTTATACTCCAATTCAGAAGCCAAAGAAGTATGTAAGAATTTTGTATAAACCTTTAGATATTTACTTAAATTCATGACCCCATAGCTGTATATTTTTTGGTTCCTTCAGACCAGATTTTCTTGAATAATGGGAAAAGTAAAAAAATCCATAGAATTTGCATACTTAAGCCTCCACTTATATTTGTTTTATTACCTGATAACAAATTCGCAGGGAAATCAATTAGATATGGAAAAGGAGTTAAATAAATCCAAGATTTAACATATGCGGGAAATGAAACTACTGGAGCTAAAAGTCCTGAGAGAAATAAAGTTGGAATAAATAACAATCTTTCTATTGAAGATGCTTTCTCTGTCCAGAAACATAGACATGCAACTATTGACTGAATTAAAAATTGAATCAAGAAGGATAAGAAAGTTGATACTATCGATAAGATTAAAATACCTGAATTTGGAATCCATATGCTTTCTGGATTAAAAATAAAAAAGAAAAATGCGATTATTAGTGCGAAAGGAAATCTTGTTATTTGTTCAGCAAGATGTTGTGCAAAATATCTGAAAAATGGATTTAAAGGTTGGATTAAATAGGGAGATATTTTCCCCATAAGACAATCCTCTTCAAAACTAAATACAACCCAAACAACAGAAAACTGTCTTACAAAAAAAGCACATAAGAAATACCTAGAAAGCATAATATTACTAATGTTTATAGATTCATTTAGATTATTATTTGTCCAAATGTTTAACATGAAAAAAGGAATAATACCTGAAATTGCCCATAATGCAATTTCTACCCTATATTCCAACATGTTTGAATATTGGACTTTTAATAAGGTGAATATTTTACGGTTAATCAACTTAGATATCATAATCTTTTTTGATTAATACCTTCCCAATAATTTCATCTATAGGTGGTTCATTTATAAAAAGGTCTTCAATATTAAAATTATTTAGGATATTTTTTAGTGAAGAGGTAATAGAGTTGTTTTCAATTTTTATAGTGATTTCATTCTTTGTTTTATTTTTAACAGTAAAACCAGAATTTTCTAATTTAATTGCATCCTCTTCTGAACGACAAACTATTAATATTTCTTTAACAGGAGATAGTTTTTTTAATAATAGGTCAAGTTTTCCATCATATGATATTGCACCTTCGTGCACACATATAACTCTCTTGCACAGTGATGTAATATCTTTCATGTAATGACTGGTTAGGCATATCGTTGCATTAGTATCCTTATTATATTTTTGAAGGAATTTTCTTAAATTTCTCTGTGCATTAATATCTAATCCAAGTGTCGGCTCGTCTAAAAATAGAATATTTGGTTCATGTATCAAAGCTGCTAGTAATTCTGACTTCATACGCTGACCTAGTGAAAGTTTTCTAACAGGTATGAATAGCTCTTCATCAATTTCAAGCATTTCTGAAAGTTTTTTTATTCTCTTTTTAGCTTCGAACTTGTCTATGTCATATATAGATGCATTTAAATAAAATGATTCAATTGGTGGAAGATCCCAAATAAGCTGTTGCTTTTGTCCCATTATTAAGGTGATATTCTTTAGGAAATTTTCTTTTCTCCTGAAAGGTAAATAGCCTGAGACCAAAATCGAACCTTTACTTGGATAAATTAAGCCACAAAGCATTTTCAATATTGTTGTTTTCCCAGCTCCATTTGCACCTAGAAAACCTACTATTTCTCCTTCTTTAATTTCAAAACTTATATCATTGATAACTTTTAAACTTTTTGTTTGTCTTCTAAAAAAATGT
>QCIB01000028.1 GCA_003216915.1 Prochlorococcus sp. AG-402-I23 | reverse complement strand
AGGAATTGATATCCTTGCTGAGTCTGTGGCTGTAACGCTTGGACCAAAAGGAAGAAATGTTGTACTAGAGAAAAAATTTGGTGCTCCACAAATTATCAATGATGGTGTCACAATCGCTAAAGAAATCGAATTAGAGGACCACATTGAAAACACAGGAGTGGCTTTAATAAGACAAGCTGCTTCAAAAACTAATGATGCAGCTGGGGATGGTACCACAACAGCCACTGTTTTAGCTCATGCAATGGTTAAAGCAGGGTTGAGAAACGTTGCTGCAGGAGCTAATGCAATTACCTTGAAGAAAGGAATTGATAAAGCGACTGAATTTCTAGTTGGTAAAATTCAAGAGAATTCCAAACCTATTAGTGATAGCAATGCTATAGCTCAATGTGGAACTATTGCTGCTGGAAACGATGAAGAAGTTGGTCAAATGATTGCCAATGCTATGGATAAAGTTGGTAAAGAAGGTGTCATCTCTTTAGAGGAAGGAAAATCAATGACTACCGAATTAGAAGTTACTGAGGGGATGCGCTTTGATAAAGGCTATATTTCACCTTACTTCGCAACAGACACTGAGAGAATGGAGGCTGTTTTAGATGAACCATTTATTCTTCTGACAGATAAAAAAATTGCCTTGGTGCAAGATTTAGTTCCCGTTTTGGAACAAATAGCTAAAACTGGTAAACCATTAGTCATTATTGCTGAAGATATTGAAAAAGAGGCTTTAGCAACTCTCGTTGTTAATAGATTACGAGGCGTGTTAAATGTTGCTGCAGTAAAAGCTCCTGGATTTGGCGATAGAAGAAAAGCTATGCTTGAAGATATGGCCGTTTTAACTAATGGACAACTTATTACTGAAGATGCAGGCTTGAAATTAGAGAATGCTACCTTAGATATGCTCGGAACTGGTAGAAGAATAACTATCAATAAAGAAACTACAACTATTGTAGCTGAAGGTAATGAGCAAGCGGTTAAAGCTAGATGTGATCAAATTAAGAAGCAAATGGATGAAACAGATTCCTCATATGATAAAGAAAAGCTTCAAGAACGTCTGGCTAAATTAGCTGGAGGTGTAGCAGTGATTAAGGTTGGTGCCGCTACTGAAACTGAGATGAAGGATAAAAAGCTACGTCTTGAGGATGCTATTAATGCAACAAAAGCAGCTGTTGAAGAAGGAATTGTACCTGGAGGAGGAACAACTCTCGCTCATTTATCTCCCATTTTAAAAGAATGGGCTGATAAAAATTTAGAAGGAGAGGAATTAATTGGAGCTAACATTGTTGAAGCTTCACTTACAGCTCCTCTTATGAGAATTGCTGAGAATGCAGGTTCTAATGGAGCTGTGATTGCTGAAAATGTAAAAACTAAACCATTTAATGATGGATTCAATGCTGCTACTGGAGAATATGTAGATATGTCCTCTGCTGGTATAGTTGATCCAGCAAAAGTTACACGTTCAGGATTACAAAATGCAGCTTCAATAGCAGGAATGGTTTTAACCACCGAATGCATAGTTGCGGATTTACCTGAGAAAAAAGATTCAGCTGCTCCAGCAGGTGCTCCCGGTATGGGCGGCGACTTTGATTACTAACAAAACAATATTTTTTAATAATTTTTGATAAGGGATCATTCAAAATGGTCCCTTTTTTTTAACTTTTATGAAATCCAACCAGCGCTAAGAATAATTGCGAGAGACAAAAATATCACTAAAAAAGTCCAGGTTATTTTGTTTAGAGAGGCTTCTGCACTACTTGCACTGTTGAACATAGAGCTCCCACTGGCGGCTATTCCTCCCATTCCATCTCCTTTGGGACTATGAAGTAGAACTAAGAGAATGAGAAGAACTCCAGAAAATACCCAAATCCAACTAATAATTTGAATCATTGCTTAAAAAAACTTTTTTATAATTTAAACGTGTTGAACGACTTTATTATAACCCTTTAATTCAACTTCTTGAATAAGCGATTTGCCTGTCATTTCTCTTGGTATTGGTAGATTTAATAATTGCAATATGGTGGGAGCAATATCTGCTAAGCCCGCGTTTTCTCTTAAATTAATTTCATTTCCCATATTTGGTATTTTTCTTTTTTCACCTTCAATCAAAATTAATGGAACTTTATTTATTGTGTGTGCTGTCCATGGTTCTCCTTCAGATCCTTTCATTACCTCTGCGTTACCATGATCGGCTGTAATAACAATGCTTCCGCCCATTTCTCCAGTAGCATTAACTATTTGACCTACACATTTATCTACTTTTTCTATAGCTTTAATTGTTGCATCCATGTTGCCTGTATGACCAACCATATCAGGATTGGCAAAATTGATTACAACAAAAGCATAATTCCCGCTTTTAATTGCTTTAGAGCAACTAATAGTTAATTCCTCCGCAGACATTTCGGGTTCCATATCATAAGTTGCGACTCTTGGAGATGGAATCAAATGTCTCTCTTCTCCAGGTAAAGGTATTTCAACTCCTCCATTGAAAAAGTATGTAACGTGAGGATATTTTTCAGTTTCTGCGGTTCTGTATTGTTTAAGTCCGTTTTCTGACACTATTTGGCCTATAAAGTTATTGAGTGATTCAGGAGGAAATGCAACTTTAACAGGAAAGTTCGGATCATATTGAGTAAAAGTAACAAAATCTAGATTTGGATAATTTTTTCTTTCAAAGTCTGAGAATTCCTTTGCCGAAAGCGATTTGACTATTTGTCTTGCTCTGTCTGGACGAAAGTTAAAGCAAATCAAACTATCCCCATCTTTAAGATAGTTTTCAGACATTCGTATGGGCTCTATAAATTCATCAGTTATGTTATCGGCATAACTTTTTTCTATGTAATCCTTGGAAGAAATTTTTGTTATTTGAATATCTGGATCAGTCAAATTAGAATATGCTTTTTCTGTTCTATCCCATAAAAGATTTCTATCCATTATCCAGTATCTTCCGCATATGGAAGCTATTTCGCCTACATTAAATTTTTTTATACATGATTCTATTTGATTTAGATATTTCAAGGCACTTTTTGCAGGAGTGTCTCTTCCATCAGTAATAATATGGATTGCAACTTTTTTAAGTTTATTATCAGATGCCCATTTTATTAAACCTAATAAATGATCTATATGACTATGAACTCCTCCATCCGAACATAGTCCTGTGATATGCAAAGTAGAATTATTTTTCTTTAATGAAGCAGCCATCTCTTTTAACTCATTTACCAAGCCTAATTGATTATTTTTTACAATATTTGAAATCCTTACAAGTTCCTGTTGTATTATTCTTCCCGAACCAATGGTAAGATGACCTACCTCTGAATTACCCATTTGACCATCTGGGAGGCCTACATCAGATCCACTAGCACTAATAAGGGTATTGGGGTAAGCATGGCACAATGAGTCCATGATTGGTGTACTGGCACTTTTTATAGCATTATCTGATTTTTCTTTTCGATATCCCCATCCATCTAGTATTGCAAGAACTACAGGGCTCTGAGGAACACTTAATCTTTTTATATTTTTGCGGCTAATCTTTGACATATTTAGATCAAATTCATTGTTAACTGATCCAACCTTAAATTTAGCTTCAAAAGTTACTCTTTAACAATTTATATTTAACATAGTTAGCTTTTGCTAATTTTATGAAAATATTAGATTAATTTTATTTCTTGATAAATCATGTCCAAGAAAACAAAAAAGATCGTAATACTAACTGAAGCCGAGCTTAGTAAAACCATTTCGCGTTTAACTTGCGAAATTATCGAAAAAGTAAAAAAACTAGATAACCTTCTATTGGTTGGCATCCCGACTAGAGGAATTCAGCTGACTGAAGTGCTAGAAAAGGAATTATTCTCTAGAACAGGTGTAAGAGTTAGAAAAGGAACAATTGATCCAACTTTTTATAGAGATGACCAAAATAGAGTTGGAACTCGCCTAATACAAGCTGCAGATATTCCAACTCCTATTGAGAAACAAGAAATTCTTTTAGTAGATGATGTAATTTATACAGGTAGAACAATTAGAGCTGCAATGGATGCTTTATATTCATGGGGAAGACCTCAAAGAGTGATGTTATTAGTAATGGTAGATAGAGGTCATAGAGAATTACCTATTCAACCAGATTTTTGTGGTAAAAAAGTGCCAACTAGTAAAATAGAAAGTATTAGTTTACGTTTAAATAATGTTGATAATGAAGAAGGAGTTTTTCTTGAATAGCTATCTTTCAATAGATATTTCCTAAATTATATTCTCCAAAAAATTCATCTTTAATATCAAAACACTTAACTAATAAATCAGCATTTTTGGTAATTCTAAAAAAAAGTATTAAGGTGTCTTCCCCAATATTAGATTTATTTTTTAGTACTATTTTAAGTGGTTTTTTGTCCCATTTTATAATTTCTTCTTCATTTTGAATCTCTGATAACTTTGGTAATCCATTTTCAAAAATAACATCATATGCTCTTTCTTTTTGCGTCTCTCCAATTATTATTTCAAATATTTTCTGATTCTTTTTACTTGCTTGAAGGATTAGTTTAAAGGGCATTTCTGTTGGCCATGTTTGACCTTTACAAAAAATCGGGTGCCAAAAGTGTTTTTGCTCTCTTTTATTAAATAATCTTATAGACAATCCTTTGTTTAATATATCTTTAATTTTTACCCCTGGGGTCATTGCTAAAGCTCCCAAAGCTATTGATTCAATAGGTGGTGGCGACTTTATTTGAATTTTTGGAATTTTTTTTGTTATCCATTCTTTAATCAATGGTATTTGAGTTCCTCCACCAACCAAAACAATTGCATTTAAGTCGTCAACTGTGCAAAATTTACCTCTTGCTTGATTTAATAAATCTTTTAGTAAAGAGTTAAGGTGATTAAGAAGATTATTGTTAATGAGTATTTTCTCAAAAATTTCTTTACTTAGGTAAAATTCATTTTCTTTATTTTGTTGAGTAAATAATTTTATTGGATATTTATTTTCATTTTTGATTACAGATGAGCTGAGTTTACATTTTATTTTTTCTGCCTTTAAAAGATTATTAATATGATTATCACCTGGAATAAAATAATCAACTATCCATTGATCAATATCTTTCCCCCCAATTTTTGAGCCTGTTTTTCCAATTATTTCAGCACACCTTATTTTTTGTTTCGAAATTGAGCTTACATTATTACCATTAAATTTTAATAGTTCAGCTATTGGACCAGATTTTCCTTCTCCTCCTTCTATTTTGACTATATTCATATCGACTGTACTTCCTCCAATATCTAATGTCATAATTTTTGAGCCAAATGGTACATTTATTCCTAAACTTGCCGCAGTAGGCTCATCAACAAGAGCTATTTCATCTACAGATATTTCCTCGCAAAGGTTAACTAACCATTCTCTGTATCCCTTATATGTATCTATAGGAGCAGTTAAAACAAGTCTTTTGATCTCATACTTGTGAGGAATATTTGCCCACAAAATTTGAAAAAATTTTTCGCCACATTCATTAGGGTTTAAAATATTTTTTTGCTTAATATTTTCAATAGAATTTCCAATTAATCTTTTAAAGTTCGAATGAAAAAATAAATCAGAATTTGAATTATCCTTCATCTTTAGAGCACTAATACCAATTTTAGTAATCTTTGAAGGTTCCTCGAACCAAACTGCTGAAGGAATAACTCCTGGGGATGATGTAATATTAGGTATTTCAACTAAAACAGAATTTATATCTTTTTGATCTTGGAAAGCTACAACAGTGTTAGTGTTTCCTAAATCAATAGCAAGTGTTCCAGATAAACTTTCTTCCATATGAAATTATTTAAATCAATTAAGTTCTTTTTGTAATTTATGTTTTGAAACGGTCGAATAAACTGTAAAATACATTTTATAGTAAAAATTTTTTTTTAATGAACATATCTAATAATGCAGGAATCGATTCTAATGATCTTGCAAAGAGAGGTGAGAGCTTGATAAGAAAATCAACTAATAGATATCTAACTACAGTGAAAATTGCTTTCAGAGCTAAACAAAGACGTTTTGATGATTTTGATGGCTTATTAGAGGAGTCAACTATTAAACCCGTGCAAAGGTCAATTATTGAACTAAGCGATGAACAAGATCAACCAGATTTACTTCCAGGCTAATTTTGGTAAAAGACCAAAAAGGATGGAGATTACTTAGAGATTTTAAAAAAGGCAAATTTTGCTTTTTGATTGGTGTTGATAATTGGTCAATTGAGTTACAAAAAAGTGAATTCTATTCACTTTACCTTCTACTCTTAAAAATTAATGAACAATTACTAGTTATCAAGGATCAACTAATGGATGAAGAATCGATTACTTTAGAATTAGAAGAACTTCCTTGGTATATTGAGTTAGAGGGGAAAAAGAATGAATGGAGTTTAAGGTTTGTTTTTGAAAGCCAAGATCAAACTAGATCCTTCGAAATGTA
>QCIB01000027.1 GCA_003216915.1 Prochlorococcus sp. AG-402-I23 | reverse complement strand
TTATTATTTTTGGAATATTCCCACAACATTTCTGCCATGGAGTTTTTTCGCAATAATTGGAATAATACATAACCTATCCCATAGGAAAGAGAATAAATATATACTCACTTATTTCCCCTTAATATTAATAATAACTCTGAGTATTTTCTCTACAAAAACGCCCTATTATACTCTACAAATCTCATCTATTTTTTCATTAAATGCTTATATAGGTATAAAATTTTTATTCAATACTAAAAAATATCGGCAAATTTTTTTATTTATAACGTCAAAAATAATTCCATTATTTATATTTGCTCTAACTTTCACATATTATTTTTTCTTTAAAGATACTATTAACTTTAACTCTAAAGAAAATACATTTCTAATTATCGGATTATTATTTTTCGGACTATCTTGGTCTTTTATAAAAAATAAAAACTCATTCAAAGAAATTTTAATAATACTAATAATTGGGCCTTACTTATTAACATCATTTTTTTTACAATCAGGATTATTCACCGATAGATCTAGAGAACTAAGAGAAAAAATGGAGTATGTATCATCTTTAGATATAGTAAAAAATCAACCGATAAAAGTTGATAAATCAGGAATAAAGAATGCTCTATCCCAATCAAAAATCATAAGAATTGCTTTATTAACTCCCATACTAGGTGAGGGATTAAAAAGTATTGATCAGTTAAAAAAGTATGAATTAGCATGGACGACTGACTTTAAAAAAATTAACAACAATGATTTTTCTTTTGAAGTGATATATGAAAATGATACTTTAAAGCCTTGGCAATTAATTTTAAAAAAATAGATAATCAATCTATAATAAGTTGTCGCTTTCCTTAAATAATGAAATCTGTTAATAGTTGGAATTTAACTAATAATGAACTTCATCAATTATTTAAAGATAATAACGAATTTATTTCCATTAAAGTTCGTGGCAATACTTGGGAGCCAATTACAAGATGGCTAAAATTAGACTCAAGAATTTTTAGAGAAACTACTAGCAGAGCAAGAATAACATTATACGATATTGAATCTCTAGCAGAAATTTATAACTACAGATCAATAAGATGGAAAGCAAAAAAACTAACTCCCCTACCTAATAAGGTAATTCCACAATCTCTAAAAAACATTTTTCGGAAAATACCAATCATAAAACAACTTGCTTACGAACTAGAAATAGTTTTTTATAAATATAGTGAAAATATTTCTGAACATTTAATATCGATAGTAATTCCTGCAAGAAATGAAGCTGGTAATAAAGAACTTTTAATTAATGCTTTAAATAAATTCAAAAATATACCCAATAAATTAGAAATTATATTTGTTGAAGGTAATAGCAATGATAATACATATGATATTTTGAAAGATTTAAAAGAAAATTTCTCAAATTTCTTCAAGATATCTCTTTTAAAACAAACTTCTAAAGGGAAGAAAAATGCAGTTGTAGAGGGATTTAATATTTCTTCAGGTGAGACCCTCGCCATAATTGATAGTGATTTTACTGTAGATATTGATGACAGTATTGCAGCTATGCTGGAATCAACCAAAAATAAAAATATCCTAATAAATTGCTCCCGCACAACTTTTCCAATGGAAAAAGATGCTATGAGATGGGCAAATTATATAGGAAATAGACTTTTCGCAATATTTCTATCAATTCTCATAAATAAGCCTGTATCAGATACACTCTGTGGAACAAAAGTTTTTTCAAGAAAATTCTTTAAACTTATGAAACAAAACGGAAGTTGGGATTCCA
This sequence comes from Prochlorococcus sp. AG-402-I23, assembly GCA_003216915.1. Taxonomy (GTDB): domain Bacteria; phylum Cyanobacteriota; class Cyanobacteriia; order PCC-6307; family Cyanobiaceae; genus Prochlorococcus_A. The sequence continues at coordinate 5,349 of QCIB01000027.1, read as the reverse complement.
AGTCTGACCCATTTGGAGACTTTACAATAATATTCGAAGCTGCGAACAATAACATTAAAATACTAAATTATCCTGTTAGATATTACGCTAGAAAATCTGGAGCACCAAATATATCTAGATGGATAGATGGATTAAAACTTCTCAAAGTATGCTGGATTTATATGATTTCTGATATCTGAATTAAATAAAATTTTTGCGAAAATTTTCTTAGGATTTTTAATTTCTCCAAATTAGTAATAAAGTAGTTAGATTCTTAAAGGAAGTAAATTCATTAAATTTCATGACATGAATTTTAATTTGAAGTTCGAAAAATTTAATAAAAAAAATTGCCAAAGAAAGCACTATGGAAAAATACTAACTGTAAGATTGCCATGTAATCCAATATTTCCAATAGGACCTATTTATTTAGCAGACCATATTCATAAATGTTTTCCATTTCTAGAGCAGCAGTTCGTTGACCTAGCAATAATTCCATCTAATAATGTTTCCAAATATTTAGCTAGAAAAATTGATCAATTTAGACCACATCTAATCATTTTTTCATGGAGAGATATTCAAATTTATGCACCTGTTGATGGTAGAAGTGGAAATCCCCTACAAAACTCTTTTGAAGTTTTCTACTCAAAAAATATCCTTAAAAAAATTAGAGGTTCCTGGGGAGGATTAAAATTAATTGCATCTCATTATGGAGAAATATATAGAAATACTTCTTTAGTCAAGATGGGACTAAAAAGAGCAAAAAAATACAATAAAAATGTAAAAGTAATTTTAGGAGGTGGGGCTGTTAGTGTCTTCTATGAACAATTAGGAAATCTACTCCCAAAAGGAACTGTAATTTCAGTTGGAGAGGGAGAGAACCTCATAGAAAAAATAATTAGAGGAGATTCAATAGAGGAAGAAAGATGTTACATTGCTGGACAAAAACCTCGCAACAAATTAATACATGAACAACCTTCAGGGACTGTTAAAACTGCCTGCAACTATAAATATATTAAATCAATATGGCCTAAATTCGATTGGTACATTGAAGGTGGCGATTATTACGTAGGGGTACAAACAAAAAGAGGTTGTCCTCATAATTGTTGTTTCTGTGTTTACACAGTTGTGGAGGGGAAGCAGGTTCGCGTTAATCCTGTTAAGGAAGTAATCAAAGAAATGAAGCAATTATATGATCTTGGAGTAAGGGGATTTTGGTTCACGGATGCACAGTTTATTCCAGCCAAAAAACATATTGAAGATGCAAAAACACTTTTGCAAGCAATTAAAGACCAAGGTTGGGATGATATTAATTGGGCTGCATACATAAGAGCAGATAATATTGATGCTGAGCTAGCTCAGCTTATGGTTGATACAGGTATGAGCTATTTTGAAATAGGTATCACGTCGGGATCTCAAGAACTTGTTAGAAAAATGAGATTAGCGTATGACCTTGAAACTGTATTAAATAATTGCAGAATGCTAGTCAAATCAGGTTTCAAGAATCATGTTTCAGTCAATTATTCATTTAATGTTTTTGATGAAACGCCCAGCACAATAAGGCAAACAATTGCTTACCATAGAGAATTAGAAAATATTTTTGGTAAAGGGTTAGTTGATCCAGCTATATTCTTTATAGGTTTGCAACCTCACACTCTTCTTGAGAAGTACGCCTTAGAACATAAAATTTTGAAGCCAAATTATAATCCAATGAGCATGATGCCCTGGACAGCGAGGAAACTTCTTTGGAATCCAGGCTCACTAGGGGAAAAACTTGGTCAGGTTTGCTTAGAAGCTTTTGACAATCGAGAAGACGAATTTGGCAAAACAGTTATCGACATTCTTGAGAGAGAATATGGAAAGTCCTCCTTAAAAGAATCCCTCAAAGTCCGTCCTTTATCAGAAAGGAAATTAGCTCATTCGAAATAATAAATTCAACCGTTATTAATCCTCTTTCTCAATTGAACTAGAAATTCCTTTAGATTTTAATGATTCTGAGTAGAATTCTGCTGGCTCTAAATCACAAACAATTACTAAACCCACACCCGTATTGTGTGCTTCAAGCATTATGGCAATAGCATCTTGTTCACTTAATTGCGGCACAACTTCTCGCAGTGAAATAGTGACATACTCCATAGAATTAACTGGGTCATTATGAAGTAAAACTTTATATTTTGGAGATTTATTTTTTAATTCAGCAGGTTTCTTTTCAATCACTGCTGAATTATTATTTACACTTTGTTCTAACTTTATAGATAGCATTAAATTTATTAGAGTTTAAATTGTACTAATAATTATATATTAATTATTCTTTCCATTGCATCAAGGACATTTGATCGTGAGTTAAATGCTGACAAGCGAAAATAACCCTCTCCTGCTAATCCAAATCCGCTCCCAGGTGTTCCCACTACACTAACTTTTTGGAGAAGGAAATCAAAAAAGTCCCAAGATGTCATTAGATCTGGAACTTTAATCCAGATATAAGGAGCATTGTCCCCACCATAAACTGTATATCCTGAATTCTGAAGTTTATTTTTCATTATTTTTGCATTTTCCATATAAAAATCAATTAAACCTTTCACCTCTTTCTTCCCTTCAAGAGAATAAACAGCCTCTGCTCCTTTCTGAACCACATAACTTACTCCATTGAACTTAGTACATTGTCGCCTATTCCAAAGAGGCCATAACTCTATTTCCTCATTTGTTGAGCTCAAACCTTTGAGATTTTTAGGTATTACTGTAAAAGCACATCTAACTCCAGTGAATCCTGCATTCTTTGAAAAAGATCTAAATTCAATAGCACAATCCTTTGCTCCCTCAATCTCATATATTGAATGTGGAATATCATTATCTTGAATAAATGCTTCATAAGCTGCATCAAAAAGTATTAGGGATTTGTTTTGAAGAGCATAGTCAACCCACTTTTTCAATTCTTCTTTATTAATCGTTGCTCCAGTCGGATTATTAGGAAAACAAAGATATAAAATATCAACTTTTTTTTCAGGTAGTTCTGGCAGAAAGTTATTCCTCTCGCTTATAGCAAGATATGTCAATCCTTGATAAGTACCATTTTCAAGAGAATTACCAGTTCTGCCTGTCATAACGTTACTATCTACATAAACAGGGTAAACAGGATCTGTTACAGCAATTGAATTATCTTCGCCAAGAATATCTAAAATATTGCTACTATCGCATTTAGAACCATCAGAAACAAAGATTTCTTCAGGTGTAATTTGACAGCCTCTCGAAATAAAATCATGCTCAGCTATTTTTTCTCTGAGCCAAGAATAACCTTGTTCTGGTCCATAACCTCTAAAACCATCTGTTGTTCCCATTTCATCTAAAGCTTTACCCATAGCCTCTATACATGCTCTAGGTAGTGGTTCTGTAACATCTCCAATGCCAAGCTTAATAATTTCAGCACTCTTATTTAATTGAGAATAAATTTTTACCCTTTTAGCAATTTCAGGGAATAAATAGCCTGCTTTGAGTTTTAAATAATTTTCGTTTACTTGAACCACTTTAGATAAAGAATTTCACCAATATTAGAATAATGTATCAACGTGCTTTAGTGGTGATTAGATGTTAATATTATCTTAGTTATGATTAATTTCAGATATGGTCATAGCTATGAATTCAATTTTAATTAGTTTGAAAATCGTTTAAAGCTTTATAAATAGCAGAATTCAATCACCATTAACTTTATTAATTTTAAAAAGTAAAAAATAAAAGCTCTAAAAAACACGCTTTATTAAAAGATAAAATCTAATTCTTTAATTTAGATTATTTTCAAAATCCAAATCATTCAGAATCAACTATATGTCTCAGCAAATTATCATCGCTGAGCAGGCTCGAATAGCAGCACTACTCACAGATGATCGAGTTGATGAATTAATCGTCGCACAAGGTCAATATCAAATTGGCGATATTTTTTTAGGAACAGTTGAAAATGTTCTCCCTGGCATTGATGCCGCTTTCATAAATATTGGTGAAAGCGAGAAAAATGGATTCATCCATGTTTCAGATTTAGGTCCACTAAGACTCAAAAAAGGGGCTTTTGGAATAACTGAATTACTAGAACCAAAACAAAAAGTTCTAGTACAGGTTATAAAGGAACCCACAGGATCTAAAGGTCCTAGACTAACCGGAAGTATTTCAATCCCAGGAAAATATTTGATATTACAGCCATATGGACAAGGAGTAAATATTTCAAGAAAAATAAATACAGAAACAGAACGAAGCCGTTTGAAAGCTCTTGGGGTTTTAATAAAACCACCCAGCACAGGATTGTTATTTAGAACAGAGGCTGAAAAAATAAAAGAAGAGCTTCTTATTGAAGATTTAGAACAATTAATTCAACAATGGGAAAATATACTAAAAGTTTCTGAAGCTTCTAATCCGCCAAATTTGATAAAAAGAGATGATGATTTCTCCCTTAAGATCTTAAGAGATTATATTAAAGAATCAACTAAAAGCATAATTATTGATAGTAAATTTTCAGTTGCAAGGGCAAAAGATTTTTTAATAAATTATGAATCTGATATAGATATTGAATTTCACGATAACAGTTTAAACCAACATATTTTCGAGAAGTACGAAATAAAGAAAACAATTCAAAAAGCTCTCCAGCCGAGAGTAGATCTTCCTTCTGGAGGTTATATCATTATCGAACCTACAGAAGCTTTAACAGTAATCGATGTAAACTCTGGATCATTTACAAGATCCGCAAATTCAAGACAAACCGTTTTGTGGACAAACTGCGAAGCAGCAGTTGAAATCTCAAGGCAAATGAAATTAAGAAATATTGGTGGAGTTATAGTAATAGATTTTATCGATATGGAATCTAGAAGAGATCAATTTCAGTTACTTGAGCATTTTACCTTAGCAATAAAAGATGATTCTGCTAGGCCTCAAATAGCTCAGCTTACTGAATTAGGCTTAGTAGAGTTAACCAGAAAAAGACAAGGTCAAAATATATATGAATTATTCGGTAAAAAATGTTCTACATGCAATGGAACCGGACATGTTGAAAATTTATTGAATCATGAAATTTCTAACTTAAAAATTAAAAATGTTGAAAATAAATCTAATCAATCAAACAATCTAAAATCTTTAGATACAGATACTTCTCAATCAACTGACGAGCAGGAAAAAATAATTGACAAGGAATTAATTAACTCCAAAGACCTAAGTAAAGAGTATTCTTCTAATAAAAAAGAAAATGATAATGATAATTTGAACCAATCAAATTCAAAAGAAAAAAACATTTTAACAGTTGATCTTACAAATGAAGAAAAAATTGTTTTCAGTCAATTAGGTATTAATCCACTTATAAAGTTGGGTAAAGAATATCTCACCAGCAATAATTTTGTG
>QCIB01000026.1 GCA_003216915.1 Prochlorococcus sp. AG-402-I23 | reverse complement strand
TAGCCAATGATAAATCACCCACAATTGATTCTGTGATTCATGGTTTAAATTGGTTAAGAGAGGAAAAAGGTAAAATATTTGATGCGGTAATGATATTACAGCCAACATCACCCTTCAGGACTCCAAATCATATAAATGAGGCAATAAGATTATTGCAAAAAAACAAACTTTGTACTTGTGTAGCAAGTATTAAAAAGCTTGCTGATCATCATCCTAAACGTATTAAAAAATTAAATGAAAAAAGTCAATTATTAGATTATTGTTATCACGCAAAAGAACCCGAACCTTCTAGAAGACAAGACTTCCTACCTCATGCTTTTATTAGGAATGGAGCTATATACCTTACGAGGACTAAGAAAATAATTGAAAACAAATTGATAAGAGGTGATCATGTTATCGGTATGGAAATGCCAGAATCAAACTCAATAAATATTGATGAACATTTTGACTTTATCTCTGCCACTGCTGCTCTTCAATATAAAGAATTTAATAAAGAAAATTCTTCCATCTGAAAAGTTAAACTAAATACTAGTTGAAAGAACCTCCTAATAACTCGAGAAGAAATAATATAAATTTATTTTTTACTATTATTTTGTAGTGATAAATAAATTACCAAACATTTCAAGCAATCAAGTAAACTTTGATAAGTACCCTTTATCTGATGTTAAAACCAAAAATACTAGTTGGATTTTCAGAGAAGGACTATCCAAACGTATTAACTTTTTCTAGGCTTGGTGATTGTACTTTCAAAAAATATAATAGAAATTATCTTATATCTAATATCAAAAAATTTGATATTTTTATTCCCCATTTATTCGAAAAAATTGATAAAGAATTAATTGATTTATCAAAATCTCTAAAAATAATTGCCACTCCAAGTACTGGTAGTGATCATATAGATATTGAATATCTAAAAGAGAAAAATATAAAATTTATAAGCTTGAATGATGATAAAGAATTTATTAATTTAATAACCAGCACAGCGGAAATGAATTGGTTATTAATACTTTCTTGCGTAAGAAATTTAAGGTTATTAATTGATAGAGTGCAAGTTGATAAAAGCTGGCTTAATACTGATATTAGAGGTTACGAACTTAATAATAAAAAATTAGGAATTATAGGATATGGCAGACTTGGTAAAATGGTTGCTAAATATGGAAAAGCATTTGGGATGAAAGTATTAGCTTATGATATTGATCCCAAAAAGTATGATAAAAATATTTATCCAGTAAAATTATCTCAATTACTTAAAGAATCTGACATCATTTCAGTGAATGCAAAACTTAATAAAACATCATTTAAGTTAATTGATTCAGATGAAGTTTCTTTAATGAAAAAAGGTGTCATATTAGTTAATACTGCAAGAGGAGAGATTATAAATTCACAAGCAATATCTAAAGGAATAGATCAAAATATTATTTCAGCAGTGGGTTTAGATGTATGTGGAAATGAATATCAATCATCAAAACTTCCAGAGGATGTATTAGTTAAAAGGTCATTTAATGATAAAAGGATAATAATTACACCTCATGCTGGAGGCTCAACTTTAGATGCTCATGATAAGGTCTTTGGTAAAACAACCGAATTAATAAAATTACATTTGGAAATGAATGGTTTATGAAAAATATTGCTATTTACGTAGGAAGTAGAGCAAATTACAGTAGTGCTTTTTCAATAATGAAAGCAATTCAGAAGCATCCTGAACTGAATTTATCTTTATTAATCTCAGGCGCAGCAGTATTGCCTAGATTTGGTGATATAAGAGAACTAATTAAAAAAGATGGCTTTAAAGCAGACATGGAAACTAATAGTTTAATAGAAGGAGAAAATCCAACGGCAATGTCTAAATCAATTGGTTTAGGTATGCTTGATTACTCTAATGCTCTTGAAAAATTAAAACCTGATTGCGTAATTGCTATAGGAGATAGATTTGATGTATTACCTTGGGTAATATCTGCCGCGATGATGAATATACCAATTGCTCATACTATGGGTGGAGAGCGCTCTGGAACAATTGACGAAAGTATTAGGCATGCCATTACAAAATTTTCTAATATACATTTCCCAGCGAATATCGATTCGGCTAAAAGAATTGAGAGGATGGGTGAGGATCCTAAAACAATTTTTGTAGTTGGATGCCCAAGAATAGATTTTATTCGTAATTGTCTAGATAAATTTAATAAAGGCAAAATTCTTCCATCTGAAAAAATATTTGAGTTATACAAAGGAGTTGGTAAAAAATTCAACTTAGTTGAAGAATCTTTTTTACTAGTTTCTTTTCATCCTGTTACGACAGAATTTGGGTCAAATAAAAATCATATAAAAGCAATCCTTGAGGCATTAAATGAATTGAAAATTAATACAGTAATGATATGGCCAAATGCGGATGCAGGATCTGATGAGATTTCAAAAGAAATTAGAGTATTTAGGGAAAAATTTAATCCAGATTGGCTACATCTTTTTGTAAACCTTCCAATTGAAATTTATACACAACTTATGCATCAATGTAAATGCATGATTGGAAATTCTAGTAGTGCTATTAGAGAAGGAGAAACAATTGGTGTACCTGCTGTTAATGTTGGATCCAGGCAAAATATGAGATTAAAAGGAAAAAATATTGTAGATGTTAAACCACATAAAGCAGAAATAATTAAGGCCGTAAAAAAGCAAATAATGCATGGTAAATATACCTCTGAAAATTTATATGGTGCAGGGGGGGCTGGAGTCAAAATTGCAACGACAATTTCAAAATTTAATATAAAAAATACACAAAAAATAAATTTTTATTAGTGAAGAGATATAAAGAAATAACCAAGACATCATCTGAATTTAAATTTCTTTAACAAGATATTATATATAAATTACTCTTTTTCAATCAGATCATTTCCAGAAATTATTCTTTCAATCTTTCCAGATTCAATATCTATTATTCTTTGACAATTTTTGAGAGAATTTAATCTATGAGCAATCATAATAATAGTAAAATCATTTCTTATAGATTTTATAGATTCTATAACTTCTGCTTCAGTTTGATTATCTAGAGCGCTAGTTGCCTCATCAAAAACTATGATTTTTGACTTTTTATATAGTGCTCTAGCTATTCCAATTCTTTGTATTTGGCCTCCACTTAATTTAATACCTCTTTCACCTACAAATGTATTATAGCCATCAATAGTTGATTCAATAAAATCATGAATTCTTGCATACTTTGCACATTCAATCACATGCTCTATATTTATAAATTCAGCAGGGATTCCATAAGCTATATTTTCTAAAAAAGAATTATCTGTTAGAAAAATATCCTGAGGAACATAAGTAATTAAATTCTGCCATTTTGAAATGGTTTCATTATTATTAGAATCATAAATACTTATACCATCTACCAATAATTTACCTTTGTCAGGTTTAAGTAATCCTAAAAGAATATCAATAAAAGTACTTTTTCCACTTCCTGTCTTCCCGATAATCCCTATATTTTCTCCTTTAAAAAGCTCAAAATTTAATCCTTGAATTACATTTCTACTCTCCTTGCTATATTTGAAGAAAATATTATCAAATTTAATAGATTTCTTGAAATTTAAAGTTTCTAAATTATAACCAATATTATCTTTGTGAATTCTATAGCTTAAAATATTTAAAATATTTCTTGCTTGCTGGGAATTAGATCTTATTGAAGATATCCCGTTATAAATTATTTGCAAATTAGGAAGAAGTTTTTGTGCTGCTAATGCAAATACTCCAAGTATTACTAAGGTCTCTTCTCTATATCCATCTTGAGTCTTTAATAAAAGAGAACTTACTATAATCATAAATAAAGTTAAAGACTCGATACCATATCTTGGGAAAGTCGCCAGGAATCTACTCTCTGAAGATAAATTTCTTATTGATTTATCTAATTTATTGTAATTTTTAAGATATATTTTTTTGCAATTAAAAATGATAATATCTTTTATTGAGCCTAAGCTTTCTTGAATTACTTTAATTTGTTTCTTTTGCTTTTTATTTATAAATTTGCTATTTGACTTAAGCCTTTTTCGTGAAAAATAAGAGAAACAGAAATATACGAATATTAATAAAGTAATTACAAAGGAAGTGATTTCAAAATTAAATATTAAAAGTCCAATTAATATGCTTATAACGAGGGTTATAGAAGACAAAATTATTAATGATCTTTCAATGACTCTTACTGTTGAAGGTATATTATTTGCCATAGAATTAAGTATTGCTGAACTATTTGACTGAATATGTATTAAGTATGGTTGTAGCAATGTTTTTTTATATGCTTCCATACTTAAATCATTTCCAATAAGAGCAGACATATGAAAATTTAACCATAGATTTAATATTCTTAATAACCCACTTAATAGGGCTGTAATAGCAAATAGTAGAGTTATTGGAACAATTAAATCATTTTGATTTTCTATACCTAAAAAATTTTGCAACTGAGATACGAGAGGAACATCTAATATTTTTGTGGGATCTGTAATAATTATCAGAAAAGGAATAACTGCTGACAAATTGATCATCTCAGCAAAGCCACTAGAGAAACTAGAAATTAAAGTTAAAAATAATTGAATTTTTCTTTTTCTGCTTAAGTATTTGAAAATATCTTTTATTAAATAAAGGCTACCTGTAGAATTAGTATTTTCATGCATATTAAAATTTAAAAACCAGAAAAAGAGGATTATCTGTTAATAGGCTAATAATTAGTTTTAAACATATACTATATTAGGATTATATCTAAAAGTATTATAGATTTTCATATTATCACGCAAAGAAAAATCACAATTAGATTTAAGAAAATAATCCATAGATTCTAATTTAAAAGGAAAAATTCTTAGAAAAAGTATTAAATTGTAAGTATTAAAAAGCCTTATAAAACAATATAGGTATTTAAAAAACTATTAATATTAGTGTTTTATAATAAATAAAAACCTTAACTTGAAAAAATTATGAAAATAGGTTTTTTTGGCGACGGACCTTGGTCTCATACATCTCTTGAAAAACTTTTATTAGATAAAAGATATTCTATAGATTTCATCTGCGTGCGTTTTAAAAATCCAGATAATTTTCTTTTAAATAAATCTAGAGAATTAGGTATTGATTTATTAATTGAGAAAAACATTAACGAAATTTCATTCCAAAAAAAACTTAAAAAATACAATTGTGATTTATTTGTTTCTATGTCATTCGATCAAATTTTCAAGGAAGAAACATTTAATATTCCTAAGAAAGGAACAATAAATTGTCATGCAGGAAAACTCCCTTTATACAGAGGAAGAAATATTCTTAATTGGGCTTTAATTAATGGAGAAAGTGAGTTTGGTATAACTGTTCATTTTATTGATGAAGGTATTGATACTGGTGATATAATTCAGCAAGAAACATTTCAAATAACACTAAAAGATAACTATAAAACCCTCTTAGAAAAAGCTTATATAAATTGTCCAAAATTACTTATTAAGGCTATTGATTCAATTTATTATGGAAACTACACTCGTCTTTCCCAGCCATTAGGAGCTGAACATGGCATTTATTGTTGTAGGAGAATACTAGGAGATGAATTATTAAATTGGAATCAATCTTCGTTAAATATTTATAATTTCATTAGAGCATTAACTTATCCTGGACCTGCTGCAAGGACAAAAATAGGAGGAGATGAAATAAAAATCTTAAAATCTGATTTAATAAATAATGCCCCAGATTATATTGGCATTCCAGGAACATTATTATTTAGAGATAAGAAAGGTTTTTTAGTGAAAACCCAAGATAGTTTTATAAGGATAACAAAATGGGAGGCAACAAAAAAATTAAGAGTTGGGATGAGATTTAGTTCATCTTATAATAATTAAGAGATGAATTTTGGGACAAGCAAAGTTGCCATCTAAAGACAAATTATTAAATTATTTTGATGAAAATTTAAAGAACTTTTTATTTAATTTTTATTAATAGATATACTCAAAACCTTTAATTAATATATTTTCATCACTAAGTAATTTAATTTTTGCATTTCCAATTGATTCACAGATAATAAATCTATTTCCTTCAGAGATTCTTTTTTTATCATTGAGTAGATTTTTAATTAAAGGTTTAATACTAGGAATATCTGAAGTGTTAAGCTTATGAAAATTATCAGGCAAATTATATTTATTTACTATTTCTTTCGTTTTCATTAGTAGATTTTTAGATTCTTCATTGTTAAATAATAAATGTGAAATTTTTGAAGCGATAGATATCCCAAGTGAAATTGCCTCACCATGCTTTAACTTTTCTTGATAGAGACCATAATATGTCTCAATAGCTTGTCCAAATGTATGACCGTAATTAAGAATAAGCCTCATAGATTTTTCTTTATAATCGTTAGAAACATGCTTTAACTTAGTTAAAACTGACCAATAAATAATTTCTTCTAAAGTATCTAAATTTCGCTGAGCAACTAACTTATCAATTTCTAAAAACTTTAAAAACATTTCTTTATCTGATGTTACAGACATTTTTATTGCCTCGCAAATTCCTGAATAAAAATCTCTATCATTTAAGGAATCCAATAATCTTAAATCCATAAAAATAGCTTTTGGATTATGATACGAACCTATTAAATTAACTTGATCTAAATGGTTTATACCAGTTTTGCCCCCAATAGAACTATCAATCATTGCAGTTGTTGTTGTAGGTATATGAATAAGGTCGATTCCTCTTTGATAAGTACTTGCTACAAATGCACTTAAATCGCCAATAACACCTCCCCCAATTGCAATAATAATTCCATCTCTTGATATATTTTCATTTACTAATTCTTTAATAACTAATTTATAGCTTTCAATAGTTTTGCTTTCAAGACCTCCATCAATAAATAAACTTTTATATTCATATATAAATGAGAGACTTTTTGTATAAAAATTGATATTATCTTTAAAATATTTATCACATATTATAAAAATATTTTTCTTTGAATAATTTTCTAGAAAAGCTTTAAGGTTATCAAAAATATTTATACCAATAATAATTGGAAATTTGTCAAAAGATATTTTCGCCTCAAAGGTACGCATCAAATTAATATTTGCCGAAAAACTTGTCAGATTTTATTGCAACTCTGGCTTTTAACAAATCATCTTGTACATCAATAGAGAATGAATTCCCTTCAACCGGTAACGAATATAATTTCATATCATTTTCTAAAGCTCTAAGAAGTTCTATATCCTCAGATAATTCATTTATCGTCGGGTCCAACTCTGAATATTTTTTTAAAGCATTTTTAGTAAATCCAATAACTGAAAGATGTTTTTGAATAGTTGTAACTGGAACAGAATATCTATGAGGAATATTAGCTCTTGACAATGTCATTATTCTACCTGTTAAGGATGATTGAACTCTAACTATTGTTTCTGGACATGTATAAGGGACTTCAAGAGTTGGAATAATAATATCTTCATTTTTCGTATTTTTTGAAATACTTTTAGCAACCAAATCTATATGATGGGGGTTAACAAGTGGTTCATCTCCTTGGATGTCAATAGCAAAGTCAAAATCATAGTTATAAGCCACAGATGCAATTCTCTCAGTACCATTTCTACAATCACTAGATGTTAGAGTTGATTTAACCCCGAACCGAGAACATATATTAATTATTTCCTGACTGTCAGTACAAACTATAACATCATATAAATAGTTACTAAGTAATGCTCTTTTAGCGACATGCACTACTACAGGCATTCCAGACAAATCAGCCAAAGCTTTGCCTGGTAATCTTTTTGATCCTAGTCTTGAGGGGATTAAGCCTATTATCTTTTCCATTTTATTTTGCTGTCCAGCCTCCATCACTATAAATTGTAGTCCCTGTCATATAAGAGTTTTGTTCAGAAATTAAGAAAGATGCAATATTCGCCATTTCTTCACATTTCCCCCATCTACCCATCGGAGTTTGATCTAGAGTCCATTCATATAAATCATTTCTATTTTCTTTAAAATTCTCTGCATAAGAAGATTCAACAAAACCTGGAGCTAAGCAGTTAAGTTGAATACTATCTTTTGCATATTCAACAGCTGCTGATCTCATAAATCCGTCTAGAGCTGATTTAGAGACCGCATAAGTCGATAGTTCATCAAATCCTCTTGTTCCAACAATTGAAGAAACAAATAATATATTGCAGGCTGAACGATTTTCCAAACTAATAGTAATCAATTTTTTTGCAATATTTATATTAGATATAGTGTTTATCTCAAAAACATTTCTATAAACCTCTAAACTACTATCAGATATGCTTAGTCTTGATCTTATACCTGCGTTGCATATTCCAAAATTTATTGCCCCATGTCTTTTTTGGACAACATCAAGTATTTCTAATATTTTTTCACTATCTTCAATCCTTGATTCAAAAAAAAGAAATCGCTCTTTATATAATTTTTTTAGACTATCTAATTCTGAATTGGTGGATTTTGAAATTCCAACAATATGATAGTCTTTATTATTTGATAGTAAATTCTTAGTAATAGCTAAACCTATACCTTGTCCACAGCCTGTCAAGATTCCAACCCTTTTAGACATAACCTTTCAATTTTTTTGAATATAACATTTAATTAACTTTAATATTAAAGAATTAAACATTACTATAATTAAGAATTTATCAATTAAGAAGTCTTTTCAAATATGTTTA
>QCIB01000025.1 GCA_003216915.1 Prochlorococcus sp. AG-402-I23 | reverse complement strand
CTAAATAACTGCAAGAAAAGTATGGTTAATTATGACTTGCGTAAATCCAATTAAAAATAAAATTGAAAATATATTCAGTAATTGGTTTAATATATTTTCATTTGAAAGGAAACTAACTGATGATCAAATGAAATGTATACAATTTGGTATTTGTGATTATGCTCCAAGACAAGTTGAGGAAGTTCCCTTTTTTCATTATTAATTTTAATTTATTCTAAACGAAGGTCAATTAGCTCCTCCTGACCCAATCAGGTGATCCACTAAACCAATCAGCAAGATCATCATTTTTGGGATCGAAATGATTTTCAGCTTCTAAACCATCAAGGCTAAGATTCTGAATAAGTCCATTTATTCCATCTGATTTTTGCTTGCCATATCTCCTCAAGCTATTAGCTTTCTTAAGCCATGTCCATATAGTTGAATTATGTTTTGCAAACTTTTCTACATAAATTCTTTCTTCCAATGCGACAGGTTCATCTAGTGAAATTCTCTTTACAATATCCTTAATTTTTAAACGAGTCGTGTTAGTTAGAAACATATTCATAAAAGAAGTTAATGTTTTATAAAAGTTTTTTTTATGAATGTCTTGTCAATCTTTATTTCAAGAAAAAGTATTTTTTAGGGGCTTTTCAAGGACAAATATATTTATTCAATAACAGCTACATTTAATTGGTAAAAAAGACTACTTAATTTGATTTATATAACTTATATAAAAACGACTTCTGTATAAGTTTCTCTACATAATTTAAGATTTAATTTATAAAATTGAATAAGGAAAATTTACATTGATAATCAATCTAAAATAAGAGGAAAATAATCCTCTTTTTTCTGGCAAAAACTTTTTATGTTATAAAGAATGAAAGGTCAATGGACAAACGTTTATAGTCGTGATTTACCTCTTAGATCTTGGTGGGTAGATTCAGATAGTGAGTGTGAATATGTATCTATAGTTTTACCAGAGGTTTTTGGGATAAATCAATGGATAAGAAGTTTTTCTGAAAAATTAGCTAAACAAAATGTACCCGTATTAGCCTTACCTCTTTACGGTAGAACAGCTCCAAAATTAGATTTAGCATACAGCGAAGAGGACTTGAAATTAGGCAGGCATCATAAAAATCTAACCACTTCTAAAAATATTATTAAAGATATTTCTGCAGCTCTAAATTGGGTTAAAGAAAAATATCCAAAAAAGAAAATCTCAATTGTTGGATTTTGTTTTGGGGGTCATGCAGCAGTTATAGCTTCTTCGTTAAAAGGAATAGATAGTACATTTTGTTTTTATGGGGCAGGGGTAACTGCGCCAAGAAAGGATACTAATTTTGCACCTATAGATTTACTGGAAAAAGTTTCTGGAAAATTAAACTTCATATGTGGTTCTTCAGATGATTTAATTCCCTTACAAGATAGATTAGAAATTAAAAAAAAATTTAAAAAACTAGATCCGTTAGAAGAGAGATTTATTTATATCGAAGTTAAAGGAGCTGATCATGGCTTTATGTGCGAGGAAAGAGAATCTTTCCATAAGGATGCATCATTAATTGGTTGGAATTTATTAATGAAAGAATTTAGTTAATAAAATTCTTGAGAATGACTTTGATCAGTGTCTGCACTAATAATTTATAAAAATTCAATACCTTTATGAAAAACTTTTAAAAAATAGCTTTAGATTAAATAACTTATAAAGTCAAATCAATTACTGCCAAAAATGAAAAAAATAAATACTATAAGTCTAAATAATTTTCTAGAAATTCAAATTCATGATGAAAAATTTATTCATAGCATTTGCTTTTGCATTAATGCTTATCAACCCTAGTATTTCTATAGCTGCAGAATCTCCCGTTGATGTGCAAGAAGTCTTTGTAGGTTCTGAGACTATGGATGGAGATGCTCTTAAATACCCAAAAGGAAAAGCAGAAATAAGATTACAAAGAGTCGAGTTGGCTAAAGGAGGGATAGTTCCACTCCACTCTCATCCAATTCCATTATTAGGCAATGTTGAGCAAGGTACTATTGTTGTCAAAAGACAAGGGATGGAAGATCTTATCTATACATCAGGGGATACTTTTATAGTTGGTCCAAAGACACCAAAACATACAATGGGTAATGCAAAAACTGATAACGCAATAGTTTGGTTTGCAGCAATAGGAGCAAAAGATGTTCCAATTTTAATTCCCGCTGAGGGATAAATTTTAACCTTAAATCAATTATTTTTGATTATCGGTCAAACTACAATAAGGAGCAATTAGCTCCTTTTTTTAATAGCAAAGCACGCTATCTGCTTTAATTGATTCTTCAACTAGAACATCTGGCATAACAAACTCTGCTGTATATCCATCTAGAAGCTTCTCATCGTAACCCCTAGATTTAGCAGACATTCCTGAGACATATATAGTAATTTTTGAATTCTTTAAATTTTGAAGATGTTCGTATAAATCTCCAGTACCTTGACCAACTATTTCACCAGCTTTTTTGCAATTTAATATTTGTACTCCTTCTCCAGCTAGAAAAAGAGTTACTTTATGATCGTTTTTTTCTGCAGTAAGGGCAACCAATAAACCTAAAGTTATTTTATTTTTGGATTCTAAACCGCTACAAATATGAACTAACACTTTATTGTCGGTAATGATAGACATTTAATCCTCCCTAATTTTTGTGTTTCTATCCTAAATAAAATCTATTTTCATTAGCTGTTTTTTTATGAAACGCTTACTACTTGCATAGCTAAAAGCTAGTAATTGATTGTGGATCTAAATTAGAGAGTAAACAATCCTCTTTTTTTAATGAGAAACAAATATAAAAGATCAGTTTTTTTTGATATATCTGATGACCTTTTCTATCGAATATCATTAATAGGATTTTTAGTTATTTTTAGCTCAATGGTATTTTTCCTAACGAAATATAGAGAAAAAAAAGTTAATACTATAAGTCAGATTTCTAAAACTGAACAAATTAAATTTTTAAATTTTTAATGCAACGATTTATAATTTCACCGTTATTTGCTTTATCTAGGTTTTTTATAAATACTTACGGAATATTTTTAAAGTTTTTTCTCCAATTAAATGGTGGTTATTGGTCAAGAATTGGTTTAACCGAAAATATTACAGAGGAAAGAATTAAAAAAAGAAGATTATATATCTTGCCTTTTTATATTCTTCTGTCTTTATTATTTGGATTACTATCTGCTCTATACTGGTATTTTGTTCTTCTCCATGTACCACTTTCAATAGAAAGATATTTAAGTCCATTGAATAACAATATTTCTTCAATACTTGCTTTTGCTACTTTCTTTGGTTGGCTTTATATTCTTTGTAAAACAAAATAAATAAAACTCTTACTAAGAGATGATGTAGTCTGAGGATTAAAGATTTTATTAATCATGATTAAATCAATCTTAAGTATTCATGCAAAATACTTAAGACCGATTATTTTTTTTTGAACGACAGATCTGGTGACCGACTCGACCAAGGTTGACCAACTAGATCTTCAATAACAAAAGGTCTGCAACACCAAGGTAAATTAACTAAACTAACCTTTTTGGAAAGAAAGTTAAGTGAACAGAAATTAAACTTTCGAGATTAATTTTAAACTATCTTAAAAATAAAGTCGTTTGTAAAACATGAAGAAGTGATTAATCACTTTTACTTCCAAAACTAATTTCTATGATAATTCTTAATCTGATTATCAAATGGATCTCCTCTCTGTCTTCACCAATAAAAAAGACCCTTATAAGGGCCTTTATTTATGTCTTAAATTTTATTGGTTGACATTAAATCCACAAATACCTAGATATTTTTATCTCGCTCTATCGCCATCAGTTAATGCTTTTTCAAAAGTAGAAAAGAAAGTATAAATGCTATTTATTGCAACCAACAATAGAACTACTGATTTTCCATGTTGATTTAATTGAAGTGTTCTCTGAGTCATACTCTTAATAATCTTCGTTGTAATCAGACGGACTACCAGTTAAAGAACAAACAACTGATTCCTCTTTTTTCATTTCTTTTATTTCCACTATTGGTCTGCCCATTTTCTTTAGAACATTTATATCTTCTTTAGTCTGACAGCGAGCAATTATGTTTCCTTTTTGATCAAAGCAACTGTAGTAATTCATTTTATTAAATGCAATTTAAAGTTTATGGTTGATTTCAGTTGTAGCAAAGCAACCGACTTATGACAACCATATTTTTAATCTAGGTCAGTCATAGATTTAAATGGTTAAAAAAACATACCTCTTTCCGTACCTAAATGTTCCTCAAACCGCACACATTAGATACGCACTGTTTTGTTCAAATCAATTAGAAAATAATTAAAGCTTAGAATAATTTACTAGGGAGAATTTATGAGTGGAGATTTTGAGACACTTGAAATTAATCAACCAAAAATTACATATCTAAAACCAGAAGACAATACAGAATGGTTAGACAAATTAATTAGTAATATTGAGGATATGAAGAACAAAATATCAAAAGATTCTTTGTAATCAAATAAAAAAGGGGTTGAAAACTCCATCCCCACCAATAAATTTAAATAATTTTTTTTAGAAAATACATGGAACAATTTGACCTGTAAGATAGTAAGCCCCTATTAGAGCAAACATTCCAAGCATTGCAGCTTTACCGTTAAGGTTTTCAGCTTTTTCAGTCATGAATTTTTTTGCGAATTCCATAATTATGCGAAATACATTTATATCTAAAAATTAATTATTCCTGATATATAGTTGATGTAGTGTTTCCTACCTAAATTGCCTTTTTTCAAAGAATTTTATTTTTAATTTATTATTAATTATTAGTATTAGAAATTTAAGGAAGAAACTTTTTTATTAGATCTTTAGTTTGAATAAGAAGCAATTCAAAAAAAAATTTAAATTTTGTATTTAAGGTAACCCTTTTTTTTTTGTGCATTATTCAGAATAAGATTCCGACTAGTTTTTTTATGCAAAAAGATTTAGATGAAAATTCTTATGAAAAAAGGATTGAAAATATAGAGAAAGGAAAATCTTATTTAAAAAGTAATGGATTTTTTAGATCAAAATCTCATCTATTCGAAGATATACAAAAGTTTATTTATAAAAGGTAATTAAAAAAAAATTTTTTACTTTTGATTAATCAAATCTCTACATAAGCAAGCCATCACATAAAAGAAAGAAAGACTTGAAAAGGTTAGGAGAAAAAAAGAGTGGGTCAATTTTTTATAACTAAATTAATCCCAATAATCCTGCAGTAAAGCCAACAGCAGCAAAAAATAAGGACTCTATTAAATCTCTTGGGGCAGAGTTCATAAAAAAACTGATTTGGGTCATAATTTTATGACTTAAGAGAATCTCTTAAATCAAACTTTTCAGCTTTTTCAATTTGACACTCAGTATCATCTTCAGCGCATTTGATTTCAGCTTTTTTGTTCATGTGACTACTACAACCACCTGCTATAACTGGTAAACCGGTCGTAGCCGTAAAACCAGTTAAACATGCAAAGGCTATATAAGGAAAAAGTCTTTTCATTTAATTGTTACTTTATGTAAACTTATTATGTTACATAAAAAGCTCAAGTGTGAGTAGCTGATAATTCGCGTGCACCCCATACCAACCATCACTTTCCTAAATAGAAACTTTGATGGATAAAAAACACATAAAAAATTCTGATTCTAGCAAAATTCTAGCAGATAAATTACTCCAAATCCCTTGATATGACTGAAGGAAATTTTTGGCTAATGAAAAGTGAGCGCGTCTAACTATTACTGATCTCAGGGAATCTATATTTTTTACTCAAACTTTACTCAAACTTTTACAGAGTAAAAAACTAATCGATATTGAGTTCGGTTCGAAGTAAGAAAACCCTGAAACTATTAATCTCTTTTGATAAATAGTCTTCAAATGACAATGACACAAAGCACAAAAACTACATTAAGTAGCAAGCTAAGTGTCTTGGAAGTAATCTGCATTAATTAAAAAGGTTTTGTACTCGTGCGTAGGAGTGCTGGGTTAACCTTGAAACCGCTAGGCTCAAGTCCTTACAAAAAGGATAAGTCCTTAGGCAACTTATACCGATAAAATATATTTATGACAAGTTTAGGTAACTTGATTTAGCAAACCTATAAGTTTGCTATTTATCTAAGTATTTTTACTTATATGTTGAGTTGAAGACTTTAAATAATAAATGTTTGTTTTGGATCTATATATTAATTATGGACAAAGAACATTTAATTGATTTAATATCTAGCAGCATTATTTCTGAGATTAAAGATCTCGAAATTAATGAGGAAAAATTTATTGAAAATAATTATTTAAATAATCTGAATTTAAATCAGCTTAGAATAATTTCTAAAGAATTCATTTTGTAATTTTAATTGAATATTGATTTAAATAAATGAGATTATCTTTAATATCAATTGAATTTTACTAAGTTAATACCTTTTTTAGTATGAATGATTCAGAAGAATTTAAACCTAGCCTTAAACAAATAAATGAGGATATCAGACCTACATGGGAAGATATCAAAAAACAATCAGAAGTTTTAGTTAACAAACTTGGTTGTCCTAGATCATTTGTAGGAGGGATGCTTCATGCAATAGCAAGCGACTTCTCTGATATGAAAACTTGGGAATAAATGAAAAACTTATTACTTGCACCACTTTTCAAACTATTCAAAAAAAGCACTTTCCTCTCATCACTAAATCAAAACTCATGCCCTGTTTTAGATGCTGAAGACATAAAAAAGCAAGCACAGAAAGAAGCGATTGAAAGGTTGTACCCATAAACTTTTAACAGAAATTTATCAGATCATATATACGATGCAGCACGGTCCTATGCACCCCCATGCCACCCATTACTTTCCAAAATTGTGACTTTGATGGATAATAAACTTATAAAAAAATCTGATTGAAGCAAAAATCTAGCAGATAAATTCCTCCAAAACCCTTGATATGACTAAAGAAAAATTTTGGCTAATGGAACAAGAGCGAGATGCATTTTGCTAGTCATATCAAGGGTTTTATTTTTTATCAAAAATTCTATTCGAACCTCATTCGAACTTTTTATTGATTGATAGTCGATCTAAAATGATGAAATCTTTGATCGTCAATGTCCGCCATTAAATCATATTCTTTTAAATTTTTTTTAATCCGCTTATATTCAATATCATTTAT
This sequence comes from Prochlorococcus sp. AG-402-I23, assembly GCA_003216915.1. Lineage (GTDB taxonomy): Bacteria > Cyanobacteriota > Cyanobacteriia > PCC-6307 > Cyanobiaceae > Prochlorococcus_A. Next base: position 1,812 of record QCIB01000025.1, on the reverse strand, counting down.
TAAATAAGATAAATATTTTTCAAAAAAATTTATATTGAATTTTAGGTTCATTAATATCCTTTATTTATTAATAGCTAATAATTCACTTTATAACTTTTTTTAATGAACACACTCATCACAGATATAAAAAAAAAGCTCGCTTATATCACTAAAAGCAAGCTCTCATAACGATTTAATTTTAAATATTTATGCTGGCAACCTACAATCCAATTGTATTACTCCTTCATCCATAAGGCGACCAATTTTTAAAACTAGTGCCATATCTAACCTTGAAAATTCTGATTGATGATTTGCAATCCAATCCAATTCGGATAAAGTTATTAATCCAGTTGTGTTGACTAGGAGAAAAAGAATACCTAAATTCATTTTTTTAATTAGTTACTTTTTTTCCTTTAGCTATCATTACCACTGGCACTAATAGATATGTAAAGAAGGAGATTAAGAAAATGTCTACATTCATTTTAAAAAATACCTGGGATGATCCAGCCAAAAAGACCGTAGTTTACTACCAATGCGAATAAGCCCATCATTGCCATTCTTCCATTGGTTCTCTCAGCATTTTGCCAATAAGTTGGTTTTGAACTTTCCATTGTTTAATTAAGTAATTTTTAAATTGTTTTTTAAACAAAACCGGGAATAATTTGTCCAGTAGTTAGATATGCGCCGATAGCAGCAACTAACCCAAGCATTGCAAATCTGCCGTTAAGTGTCTCTGCAACTACTTTTTCCTTTTCGATTGTTTTTATTTTTGAATTTGTCATTAGAACCAACCAGGAATAATTTGACCAGTTGCTACGTATGCGCCAACAGCTGCTACGAAACCGAGCATTGCCGCCCAACCGTTAAATCTTTCTGCTTCAGGTGTCATAATAAAAAAATGATTATGTGAATAAATATAACATAAATATTAACTAATGTAAAGAAATAGGTCGTATATGATTATATTAATATTACTTTTATACATTACTGTTACATAACTGTATTTTATTATGTATCTGCACGAAAATATTTTTAAAGGTTTAGGTCAAGTAGTTTTAAAAGACTTCAATTGACAGTCGATCTAGAATGATCTACAGTTAGCACCTTTTTGATATGAAACTTGAGTCGATTTCAGTTGCCGGTAAAGATGTAGATCAATCAGGAGTTGGTAAAAAGTTTTTAATCATATCCATTTCTATCACAGTATTATTAAATCTTTCAATCGCAATTTGGTTTTTTATGAATGATATGGGTAGATTTTTAATTAAATGAAAAAAATACTAATGCCAGTAATAGTAACCACAGGGATTATTTATGGCTGTGGATTATTTTGGTTACTTTGGCATTACTAAAGGAATAAATTGAATGACTAATAAATGGGATGATAAATCTTGGCAAAAAGATTTCTTGAACATGAAGTCACATTCACCTGCTGATGCAAAGCTATTAATGGGAGGTGTAAAAGGATTGAAAGATGCTTGGCGTCTAGGTGTTCTGCACGTTGAATACGAAAAACTAAAGAAGATACAAGATCAACAGCAACAATAAGCTCTATAAAATGATCACTATCATGCCTTTATCAGTTGAAGTGCAAATTGCTATGCGTTATAAGAGAATTGAGAACTTAAGTGATCATCTACAAAGCAATTTTCACAAATAAGAATGTCATTGTTAAATAAATTCTCAATTAAAGATTTCATACTCTCAAGCAAAGAGGCATATCAAAAGGAACTCAAGAACAAAGATGTGGGTTCAGATATAGGTCAGTCATTATTTAATAAATTCTCAATTAAAGATTTCATACTCTCAAGCAAAGAGGCATATCAAAAGGAA
>QCIB01000024.1 GCA_003216915.1 Prochlorococcus sp. AG-402-I23 | reverse complement strand
CATCTGCTACGATTCTTATTTTTGAAGAAGTTTTTTTATTCTTACCCTTTAACAAATAACTGGGGGAAATCTCCAATGCAGCTTTAAAAGAAATTTTATCTTCAGCAGATTTTGTAATAATTTCATTAAAACATTTCCAATTTTCTAGTATTAATAAACCTGGCCATGATAAATAAAGACCTGCAAAAATCCCTAAAAATAGGAACAAAAAAAACCTCATAACAAATAAATTTAATTTTACTAATTAATATAAAAAACAAAGGGTAAACTGTATAGGGAAATAATTAATAGAATACCCTTTCTTCTTATCGCAGATATTTAATCAATGAAAGATTTTCATGAACTCGAGAGGTTAGAATATCAAAAAAGTATTATTTTAGAATATGGCTAGCCAAGATTATCTAATTGCAATAGCTTTAATAGAGCAAAACTTAGTTAGAGCAATGCCTCTTGGAGGTAAAGAAATTAAAGATAATTTAGAGGAATCAGAAAATTTCAAAAAACTTGGAGAAGAGGTAATTTTAAATCTTCTAATGAGAGTGTTTCAAAGAAGTGATGAAGGTGCTCTAAAAAGGGCTTCTGAAGAAAAAGGTTTGCTCCTTGTGCATATGCATCCTAAAAGAATGCAGAAAGAGCTTCCATTCATTAAATCTGAATGGATAAGAGACGGAGATACACAACAGTTTCTAAAATACCTTGGCAATCTCTCAAAAGAAGTATGGACTGCATCTTTCGTAAAATACAAAGGGATTGAATTTACTTCTATCTCAAAGAATGATGAGATCTAAAATATATTAAAAATATTTTCTTTTCAAAGAATTTCTTTCTTTATAATATTATTTTCCCTAGTGACTCTAAAACAGTTTCTACCATTACCAAAATCAATTGAGGAATAGTAAAAATCATTTTTAATATGTAAGGCACAATTGCCCTCAATACATATACAAGATTCAATAATTTCTCTCTGAATAACATCATTAACGTAAGGTTCTCTCTCCTTCTCTTCATCGAAATGCGGGCAGGCAATACCTTCAACTATGCCTAAGCAATCAATTATGGCTAATTCTTTAGCATAAGAATCAGTTATACCTTTATCAAACCAACAAATAGCCCCAGCACTTACACCACTCATTACAATTCCTTTATCATAAGCATCTTGCAAGATTTTATGTAAATTCCATTCTTTCCAAACAGCTAACATACTTTTTGTATTTCCTCCGCCAACATAAATGATATCTTGAGTTAAAACTTTTTCTTCTAAGTTTTCTGTTCTAGAGAAGCAATCAATATGACTTGTTATACAATCAAGTTTAGAAAACGCTCTATAAAAATTTAGTTTGTACAAACTACTATCGCCAGATGCTGTTGGAATAAAGCATATTTTAGGTCTTTTTTTATTACTTAAAGAAACTATATATTTTTCAATTTCAAGAGAGCCTAATGAACGTCCAAACCCTCCTCCCCCAATTGCGACTATATTTTTACTAGACATATTAAATAAAAGATTTGTATATGAATTTAAGACAAATTACCATTAAAGATCAACTGGAATTAAAGAAGGTTTATTTTGATTCAATTCAATCTTTAGATGAAAAAATTTATAGTCAAGAACAAAAAAGAGCCTGGTCAAGCCAAGCTTGGAATAACCCAAATTTTGATAAGTCAATAATTAAAGGAAAAGGATGGCTTATAAGTAAAAGAGGAATTATTACTGCTTTTGCCACAAGATATCCCACCGATAGAATAGCGTTATTTTACTGTAAAGGTGAATTCCAAAGAAAAGGCAGCGGCTCTAAGCTACTTCATAAATTAGAAGATGAAGCTAAGAAAGAAGGTTTAGATTCTCTTTATACTGAAGCGAGCTTAATAAGTTATGAATTATTTCTTAAAAATGAATGGAAAATTATACGTAAAGAAAAAGTTATGATAAATAACATTTTTTTTGAAAGATATAAAATGACTAAAATTATAAAAATTAATTAATAATGTCTGGCAAAAGCAAGGGATTCATTCTGATTCAAAGAGTTCTAGTTTGGGCGTTATACTTTTTTTCAGGATTTATACTTTATTCAAACCAAGGTATATTGCCTTCAATGATAATTACTTTCTCAAGAATTATTTATCCATTATCTATTTTTTGGTTGCAAATAAGAATAAAAAAAAGAACCAATTTTCTGCCTATTGATTCAAAAATGACAACTTCGCAATTGTGGTTCAATTTATTACCTGTTATTGCATCTCTATTAACTGTAATTTTTTCTTTAACTAATTCTTTTTTATATATCCTAGGAAAATTAATTAACTCTTAGATTAAATAAATTAATTATTATCTGTTAACCTTAGAAATTTCTCTCATAAAAAACATAATGTAAAGAAATTTGTCTTTTGATCATAATTGTTTAAATTTTAAATAGTGATCAATAAATTCATGAAAAATATTTCATTAAAGGGAAATATTAATTTTGATAAAAAAAAAGATATAAATGATTATGAATTATTCTCTTTAAAAATCACAGATAGTTTATATAAAAAAGATATTGGAAAATTCCTTGAGACTCTCTCTTCTCACTTTATTTAGGAAAATATTCTTATTCTGATCTTCAAATTCAAACAGTCCCATTAATAAATAAGTATTTGAGGGATAATGAGTAAAACCTTAAGGATACACCAATGCAATTATTTCTTGCTGACTGCCAATTCCCAGATATTGAGAATCAAGTGAAAGCTTATCAATTATTTGTAGAAGCTTGGGAAAACGGTGAAATTGCAAAATCAGATAAAACAGATAAATTTGAGATGTTATTTAGAGTTCATGCTCCAGGAGAGGGTAGAGTAGTTTGTTTATGTAAGGCACAGAGTGATAAAGAAATTTTTGAGCATTTTGCTCCATGGAGAGCCAAATTTGGCATTCATATGGAATTTACACCTGTAATAAGTTGTCAAAATGTTGTTGATTACCATAAAAATTTGTTCAAAACCTTAGGGTAATTAGCTTAAATCTAAAATTTATCGTGATTAAACCTTTTTCCAATCTTATTTATAAAAAAAAAGATAGAAATTTTTCTTCTTCAAAAAGTAAGCTTAAGAAAGAAGAAAACGTCAAATCTAAACCATTAATAATATTTGGTTTTATCATCTCATTAACTTCCATCTTTTTACTTTTATTCACCATTAATAATAAATTTGGATGATATATGAGTAATTAGAACTATTACCTGGGAACAAATATGTTCTATTATTAATTTAAAAATAACTAATTAAATGGCGTTTAACGAAGGGGGGATGGCATCTGGCCTTCTTATCATCGCAGTATCAATAGTTTTTGCTGCCGGTTTTGGATTTTTAGTCTTGCATTTTGTACCTGGAACTCCATTTTAGGTTATCCAGCTGAATTTGATTCACAAAATATCTTAAACATTAACAGTTTCTAAATCCTGCATTTGATTATCATCAGAACTAGATTTCTTCTTTAATCGATAGGCATAAACTAAAGATCCTAAAGCTATGGTACTAGAGGCAAAAATCACCGATATGAGTATCAAAGCAAAAAGACCTCCTATTAGTCCCCCTTTTAATCTAAGCAAATTTGATTTAATTAATAGTATTGATAAAAAAACAATAGTAGCTTTAAGAGAAGAGATTTTCAAAAAGGTAAATGGATAAAAAGGATTTAAAAACATTTATTTGGCAGAATATAATTTAGCCTGATTCTAAAAATAAATTTTAAAAACCGCATAAAAAAAGACTCAAATGAGTCTTTTAAAATCCATATTAAATTTTAAGATTTATGCATCGGGGTCAAAATTCTTTAGGTTTGGACCCGCCACAAGACCAACAAGCCCAAAAAGGACTAAAGAGCCAATACCAAAGCCTGCTGCCCATGGATTGAAACCACCTAAAGCAAAAGAAGCTAATAAATTCATGATTTTAAAACATAATATCTTCGAGTAAGCATACAGATTTTTATGAAAAATATACCTATATTGAGACATTTCTTCGTAATTATGAGAATCTTTTAACTATCCATTTATTAGAAATTCACAAAATTTTTATTATTTGTTTTATTATCGAAGCATTGCTATTTTGTCTGCGCACTTTAAGACCATCAAAACTGTTTTTTTCTAATGATTTCCAACTATACCTTTATTTATGATGGAGAATGCCCATTCTGCAATCATTTTGCTGAGCTCCTTGAGATCAAAAGCAAGATAAATAATATTAAAATTCTTGATGGCCGTAAAAATTTAACTCTAATTAAATCCCTCCTAGAGAAAGGTTATGACCTAGATAAAGGAGCTATTCTCCTAAAAGATGAAGATATCTTTCATGGGGCAGATGCAATTAATACTATTTGCAAACAGATAAATAGTCCCTCAAGTAGTTTACTTTTGGTACTTTCTAGAGTGTTTAAATCAAATAAACGAACAAGTTTGATATTTCCTTTACTAGTCAGAGCCAGAAGATTCGCATTGATATCAAAAGGTATATCAATATCTCTAGTTTAAAATAAAAACTTTCTAAATATTAAATAACATATTTATAAGCTTCTGTATTAATAAATGATAATTGTTTATTTCTTAGCTAGAACTAGGTGGTAACAACAAGTATTAAATGATAGAAAATTTCAATCCCTTTATTTCATTAGGCGGTGATAACCAAAAAGTTAATCATATGGCTGAAGCGGCACTTGAAATGAATTTAACTTGCAATGATTTAAAGAAGGATTTAAATTTAACTGATGGTGATGTAGTGGATATGTTGCAACTAGTCATGGATAGGTTTAAAAATAGTAATTAAGTTTATATCGTTATTAATTAATCACTAAATATATTTTATTTTTAATGAAAACAGTACAAATTGAGTTTTCGAAATATGAATCAGTTAACTTTTTATGGCCTGAATTAATAGAAGACTACGGATTCGACAAGGCCAGAAAAATAATTTCTCAAGCTATCGACTTACAAAAAATGAATGGGACTAAAAATAGCACCATGCCAATTATATTTTCAGGAACAGGAGGATTAGCTCTAGTACCAATAAAAATGCTAGAAAAAGAAAACTTCAAAATTCTTCATAAAGAAAAACAAGTTTTAATATTTAATCTAAAAAGAAAGTCATTTCAAATCTTAAATGAAGCAAACTAATCTAAATTAGTAACTTCTCGATAAAGCCAAAATTACCCTATAGTCAAGTAAAACAATTAATTGATAATGACTTTTGAAGCGACCTACCTTGGTACAAATGGTTGGCTTATAAAATTTAAAAAAACAAATTTAATTATTGATCCTTGGCTCAAGGGAGATTTAATATTTCCTCCAGGTGAGTGGTTTTTTAAAGGATCATTAGAAGAAGAAATTTCAATAGATAAAAATATAGATATTATTTTGTTAACCCAAGGATTATCTGACCACTGTCATGCTCCAACATTAGAAATGTTCAGAAAGGATATTCCTATAATTTGCCCTAAAAGTGCTGTTGAAACATTAAAAAAAATTGGTTTTAGTTCAATTAAAGTGCTTAAGCCAACTGAAAAGACAAATCTTCTTAATTTAAGTTTTGAAGCAACTGCTGGGGCTCCAGTGCCACAAATAGAAAACGGATACATTGTTAAAGACGATATAGATAATGGTTTTTATATAGAACCCCATGGATATCTTGATGAAAATTTAAACAAGCAAAGTCTTGATGCAGTCATTACTCCTACTAAAAATTTAGAATTACCACTACTTGGTCCTTTTGTAAAAGGTGCTGATGTAATCCCTAAATTGATTAACAAATTCAATCCAAAATATATACTTTCAAGCACCATAGGCGGAGATGCAAAATATTCAGGTTTTTTAAATAATTTTATTTCAGTTCAGGATTATGAAGAGGAATTAGATTGTAATCTTGTAGATCTAAAGAGTATGCAATCTATTATGATTTAAATCGATCCTAAATATCTTTAATTAAGTCATTTAGCTTGAAAGTAAATCTACTTTAAAAGGAGCTCAAAAAATTCATTCATTTTTTATTACCTCAATACTTTTATTAGCTTTAAATAGTAGCTATTTATGTGAAAATTCAAAACTTGATCTTGTTATGAGAAATAATATTAATGGTGACTTTTCCATAGTAAAAAAGATATCTGAGTTAAAGCCAGGAGCATTTATAAATATTAATTGGAATAAAAAAAAGCTTATGCTTCCATATTCTCTAAGAAAAGATTATATTTCCTTTACAGATAAAAAATGGGACTGGAGGTATCAATTTAATAAGGACGGATCACCTGATATTAATAATCCTTTTTTATACGAACTACTACCTTCTGGGGAGATTAAAACACATTTTTGTGAAACAGAAGATAATAAGCCAAACTTATAATTTCAAAATAAGTATTCTAGATTTTTTAACTTCTGAACTTCTTTGTAAAGATGAACAATCCAAAAAACCAAAATAATATTTCAAGATATGTAAAACTTGAAGATTACAAAGTTTTTGATTATGAAATTCCAGAAATCTTTTTGGACTTCGTAATTAAGAAAAATAATGTAAATGTTACGACCAAACTAAAATTGGTTAAAAAAAATAAGAATACCAGAAATCTAATTCTTAATGGTAAGGATATATTAATAAAAAAAATATTTATAGATGACTCACTACTGGGAAAGGAATACTACAAACAGCAAAAAAATTACTTAAAAATTGAAAATATAAACAAAGATAATTTTTTATTAAAAATAGAAGGAATAATTAAACCGAAGGAAAATACATCCCTTTTAGGAATGTATGAGAGCAATGGAATAATAACTACTCAATGTGAGGCGGAGGGATTTAGAAGGATAAGTTTTAACTCTGATAGGCCTGATATTCTAAGCAAATACACCGTGAGAATTGAGGCAGACAAGTATGATTACCCTGTCTTACTTTCAAATGGTAACGTCGTAAAAGAAAATAATCTTGCAAATAATCGACATGAAATAATTTGGGAAGACCCATATCCGAAACCCTCATATCTATTTGCATTGGTAGCAGGAAAACTTAATTGTGTAAAAGACAATTTCATAACAAAATCGAATAAAAAAGTAAAAATAAATATTTATGTTGAGTATGGCGATGAAAAATATGTTCAACATGCAATAAGTTCATTACAGAAATCTATGAAGTGGGACGAGGATAAATATAACCTTGAATACGATTTGTCATTGTTCAATATTGTTGCAGTCAGGCACTTTAATATGGGAGCAATGGAAAATAAAAGTCTCAATATTTTCAACTCAAAACTAATACTCGCTAATTCTGAAACAACAACTGATGAAGAATTAGAAAGAATAGAGGGCGTGATCGCCCATGAATACTTCCATAATTGGACGGGGAATAGAGTGACTTGTAGGGATTGGTTTCAACTATCTCTAAAAGAGGGCTTAACAGTATTCAGAGATCAACAATTCACTGCAGACGTTCATAATCGTGAAATCAAGAGACTTGATGATGCGAAATTTCTTAGGAGAAATCAATTTAGAGAGGATTCTGGTCCAACATCACATCCTGTAATGCCAGAGAGATATCAAGAAATAGACAATTTCTATACGACCACGATTTACGAGAAAGGAGCAGAAATAATTAGAATGCTTAATAAGCTTGTAAAAGATGAAAATTTCTACAGAGGATTTAGTAATTACATCTCAACATATGATGGAAAGGCAGCAACAATAGACCAATTTGTCGATAAAATTTTAGAGCAAAATAAGGAAATCGATTCTGAAAAGTTTAAAATCTGGTACAAGCAAAATGGGACCCCAAAAATTAAATTCAAGAGAATCTGGGATCAAACAGGCGAAAAACTTACAATTGAAGCCTCACAAAGTAATCCAATAAAGAAGAACCCATATAATGATTTACCACTAATAATTCCTATAAATCTGGCTATATTTTGCGGTGATAATAAAACGATAGAAAAAACAGTTGTTTTAAAAACAAAAAAACAAGAATTCATTTTTAGGAATGTAAGCTCTCACATACAAATTCCTTTAGTAACTTATTTTCGCGAATTTTCTTCACCTGTTGAATGGGAATCAGACACTACCCTGGATGAAAAATTTTTAATCTTAAAATATGAAAAAGATTTTTTTACACTATCTAATACTGTAAAAGTATTTTATAAAAAAATTATTTTATGCAGATTAGATGAAAAACCAGATCATAAAATTGAAAATAAATTAATAAGCACCTTAATATCATTTATAAAAAATAAAGATATTAATTTATCCCTTTTATCAGAATTACTAAGTATTCCGACATTTGCTGAAATTGAATCGGAAATAGAAAATATAGACCCTTTAAAGATATATAAAACTATTGACCAATTAAATCATTTATTCGGTACCAAATTAAAAGAAGAATTACATTTTAAGCTCCAAGAAATAGAGAAAAATCTAGATAAAGTTTGGCCAGAAGGTAAAAATGAAAGAAAACTAATCGAAACTATTTGGAAACTACTCTTAAGCAGTGATGATAGGGAAATTAAAGGCAAAATAATTAATTATGTCGATAGTAATTCGATGACGCTAGCAAAAGCTGCAATGAATTCTTTCAGTAGAATTAATTGTCCTGAAAGAAAAATTATTTCAAATATATTCTTCAATAAATGGAAAAATAATAGTGTCGTTTTGGATAGTTGGTTCTCATTTAATGCATCTATAGAAATTGATGAAAAAACAAGCATTATTGAAAAATTATTTGAAAATAAGTTTTTTGATTCAAAATCACCAAACACTTTAAGAGCTATATTAAATACATTCGTAACAAGAAATAGTGCTTTTCATGCAATTAATGGTTCTGGTTACAAATATATTGCAAAAAAGATAATTGAATTTGATAAATTAAATCCAATAGTAATTTCCCGTTTTATAAAAGTATTTAGTAGATATAATTGTTATTCAGAACCTTACAAAAGTAATATGATAGAAACAATAAACCAGATTAAAAAAAATAAACTATCAAAAAATACTAGAGAAGTTTTAGATGCAATAATAGAGTGATTTTTTGATGATATTTAACTAAATTTAATAATAACGATTGTAAATATTAATAATAAAATAAATACAATATACTTATTAATAAAAATATAATCAAATACATATTTATTATTATCTTTATTCCACTTTTTATTTACGTATTCCTTAGTTATAAATTTATTAGGTCTACCACAATATAAACATGTTGGAGAAGTTTTTAAAATAAAATTTTTACATTGAGGGCACTTTTTTTTTTCCATAATTTAATCTTACTGAATAAAATTAAAATCAGAAACAATAAATAAAATAAGTAATTTAAATTTTATTTATCATATTTTGATTAATTAAATATCATTGCAAAAAAAAAAAATTGTTTCTAACTATTTAAAAATTCAATATAATAAAAGATTAGTATTTGGTTTGAAATGTTTGCTATTGCACTTGGAATGTCCCCTGTCGAAAAAATTACTGTTGCAATATCTGCTTCAATTTTTTTAATTGCCTTTACATGGGTCTCGATTAAGGGAGATTTAAGAAAACTTGCTAATGAACTAATTGAAGATAATGAAAATAATCAGGATAATTAAAAAATTCTTTTAACCTACTTTGCATGCAAGCTAGGATAATCAATAATATGCCTAATTTCTTTCAGAGAAGAACCATAGATTTTTTCACCATTTAAGTGAACCCCAATCCATTTTTCCTTTTGATTAAAAAAATTAATTTTAGTAGTATCCCTCTCGAGATAATCTTTATTATCCCAATTTAAAGTTATATCCCAACCTTTATAATTTTCTATCATTGAGAAAGAGAGAACATACTCAAATAATACTCTGAGAGACACTTAACAAAAACAAAGGAAATAAGTATTTTTTTCGTTATTTTTATTTAATATTTATCTAGTACCGACTTTTATTTTAAGAGCAGCTTCATCTGCATTTTTTCTAGCCAAATAAATGTCAGAATTTGATGAGAGAACAACACCCATTCTTCTGCCTTTTCTGGAAACTGGTTTGCCAAATATGAGCACTTTGGTCTTTTCAAATTCTAATGCTTCATTAAGACCCTCATAAATAGGATTAGGATACTCTTGGTTAGAGAGTATAACTCTGGTTGCAGAGGGCTCTATTAGATCTATACGTGGTATTGGTAAATTTAAAAAAGCCCTTAAATGTAATTCAAATTCATTAATATTTTGACTAACTAATGTAACCATACCAGTGTCGTGTGGTCTTGGAGATAATTCTGAAAATATAACCTCACTTCCTTTTATAAAAAATTCAACTCCGTATAATCCAGCTCCATTAAGGTTATTTAATATTCTACTTGTCATTCTCTTAGCTTCAATAATTAAGGACTCCTTGATCTCTAAAGGTTGCCAACTACATTGATAGTCTCCATTAGATTGAAGATGTCCAATTGGTAAACAAAAAATATTTTCACCATTTTCTTTTCTTACAGTTAAAAGAGTAAACTCAAAATCAAAATTAATAAATTTTTCAATAATTACACCTTTAACCTTTCCTCTTGAATTTGCTTGTGCCTGTTTCCAAGCATTTTGTAAATCATTTTTTGTTTCAACCAAACTCTGCCCTTTTCCTGAAGAGCTCATTAAAGGCTTAAGTAAAAGTGGAAATCCAATTTCATCTGCTTTTTTTTCTAAATCATCAAATTCAAAAATATAATCAAACTTTGCAGTTTTAATTTTTAAATCTTTAGAAGCTAAGTCTCTAATTTTATCTCTATTCATTGTAATTTCTACAGTTCTTGCGTTGGGAACAATATTAAATCCTTCATCCTCGAGTTCTTTTAGGGCTTCAATTGAAAGTGCCTCTATTTCTGGGACAACATAATCAGGCTTAAATTCTTTTATAACATTTTTTAAAATATTTTTATCTCCCATATCAATTACTCTTGAATAATCAGCAACTTGCATTGCAGGAGCTTTTTCATATCGATCAATTGCAATAACTTCTAATCCTAATCTTTTGGATTCTATTACTAATTCTTTTCCAAGCTCGCCACTACCAAGTAATAAAATTCTCTTTTTAGAAAAAATTGATTCTTTCATATATATAAAACTTATTCCTCATCTCCAGAAGGTTGTGAAGATGTATCATCTTTAATTTTTTTATCTTTAGAATAACTAAATAAAAAATTTCTAACAAACCAATTGTGACTTCGCATGCTATTAGTTATTGATCTTGAAATTGCTCCTAAAAAAAAGATTCCAATCATTGCCCAAATAATTCTTTCTAAAGCAATTGCAGATGAAAAACCTTGACCGGAATATATAATTTCAGTAAGTGGGTCGAAAGGGTCCAAATTTAAACTGATTAATAATACTAATTATAAATGGTTTAATAGATGAAAAATTAAAACTTATAAAAGAAATAACCAAAACTACCATATAAATTAAACACAATAAAGTCTATACAATGCTATCTTCAAAGGGTGATTTTTTTTAGACATGCAAGTTGACGTTCAAAACACTACTGTTCTTTCCGTAGACGGATCATCCATAAAACTAGGTGAATATTCAGGGGAAGTAATTTTAGTTGTTAATGTAGCTAGCTATTGCGGAAATACTGCTCAGTATGAGGATCTTCAAAAGCTACATGATTTATATTCAAGCAAAGGCCTAAGAATACTTGCATTTCCTTGTAATGATTTTGGAAAACAAGAACCCGACTCTCTTTCAGAAATAAAAGATTTTTGCACAACAAAATATGGAGTTAAGTTTGAAATCTATGAAAAAGTTCATGCCAAAGGCAACACCACAGAACCATACACAACCCTTAACAAAGTTGAACCTGAAGGAGATGTTGAATGGAATTTCGAGAAGTTTCTGATAGGGAAAGATAGTAAAGTAATTGCAAGATTCAAGCCAGGTGTTAAACCGTTTGACGAAAACTTAATAGCCGCTATAGAAGTAGCTTTAGATTCATAAAAAACTTCTTATAATTAAAATTAAAATATTAAAAATATAGACTTTTTATATTTAATTAAAAAATAAGTAAATTATCTTAAAAATTTTTTTTAGGAATCAAGCTTGTCTAGTATTCTTTTATTTATTTTAAATCTTATTTATTATCAGAATCAACTTCTACGTCTATTATTTCATCTT
>QCIB01000023.1 GCA_003216915.1 Prochlorococcus sp. AG-402-I23 | reverse complement strand
TCCAGAGGCTAGTGCTGTCTCAATTTGTTGGGGACAGATAAAGTGAATGTGGGTATCTATTGAACCTGCAGTAAGAATATGGCCTTCTCCAGCTATTACTTCTGTTGATGCACCAATAACAATATCGACATTATCCTGGATATCAGGATTACCAGCTTTACCGATTTCAAAAATCATTCCATCTTTTATACCAACATCAGCCTTAATTATTCCCCACCAATCTACGATCAAAGCATTAGTTATTACCGTATCTACAGCTCCATCAACTCTTCTTACTTGAGACTGTCCCATCCCATCTCGAATAACTTTACCTCCACCGAATTTAACTTCATCTCCGTATGTAGTTAAATCCTTTTCTATTTCTATAAAAAGTTCGGTATCAGCAAGCCTTACTCTATCTCCAGTGGTGGGTCCGTAAGTTTGCGCATAAGTATTTCTGTCAATTTTATAGGACATAATTTTAAGTATCTAAAGAACCGTTAACCAATGAATTAAAACCATTTGCAATTCTTAAACCTGTATATGGAACTAATTTGACATCAGTTGTATCTCCAGGTTCAAATCTAATTGCTGTTCCTGCAGGTATGTCAAGACGCATACCAAGTGTTAATTCTCGATCAAAAATTAAAGCCTTATTAGCTTCAAAAAAATGATAATGAGATCCAATTTGTACAGGTCTATCTCCAGAATTAGAAACTTTTACTGTTTTAACTTCCTTACCAAGATTTAATTCGATTTCACCTTGTTCTGGAATTATTTCGCCAGGAATTAAATTACTCATAATTAATTAATTGGATTGTGAATAGTAACTAACTTGGTCCCATCAGGGAAAACTGCTTCTATTTGTACTTCATCAACCATTTCAGGAATGCCCTCCATAACTTGTGATTTTGAAAGCCAGGTAGTTCCTTCTGACATTAATTGACTTACACTTTTTCCGTCTCGAGCACCTTCAAGAACTTGAAAACTCAAAAAAGCAACTGTTTCAGGATAATTAAGCTTAAGACCTCGACTAAGCCTTCTTTCAGCTAAGAGCGCAGCAGAAAAAATTAATAATTTATCCTTTTCTTGAGGTGAAAGATGCATAATAAAAAATTAATCTATAAATTCTTAAAAAAGGTTCTTTATGAACATAATTAATAATTCATAGAATCTTGTAAAGGCCATACACCTTGATATTTTGGCTCACAAAATCCACAAACAGACCTAATTTGTTTCCAAATACAAAAAAAACATTTTCTTGCATCTTGAGAAGAACTCCCTAGGAATCTTACAGAGATTCCATTTTCAAGAATTCCAATAGATAAATGATTATCACTTTCATTAAAAATCTTTTTTATATTTCCCACCAGATTATTAATTTTTGATTTAGAAAAATCTTTTTCGCAAATCCATATTAAGGATCCAAAAACGGGCATGTAATCCATGCCTGACTTGGCCACATAACTTGCTTTAGATAATTCAATTTGATCAACATATTCCCAATCATCATATAAATCATTATTTCTCATAATTTCTAATTTCGACCTAAAAACTCCACTTTCGATAGACTCTCCAACAGAAGATCTTCCAAGTCTTATTAAATCAGTAAATAAGAAACTTGAAGTTTCTGAAATAGATACTTTAAACTTTTGATCATATAAACCATTTGCAAAGATAATTGTTTCTTGGGGGAGATATTCCAAATGAGAATTGTCCAGAATATTTATGAGATTCTTTTGCTTTGAAAAACTTCCTTTTGGATTAATTTTAGATCTTCCAACTGATCCATAGACTTTCTGAGCCGAAGAAGTAGTTAACAAAACCTTAGAGTTTTTTTCAAGATTTACTTCAAACTCAAGTAAATCTCCTCCTACCAATCCCCCTGCAGTATGTAGAACAGGCAAAATGCATCTGCCTTCTTGATCATGAGTAGACTTTAATAACTTATAAGGAGAAGTTGATTGAGATTTAAAGATTGTTTTATCAACATTTCCTAAACTTGCTTTATTATTGAAAAAATTTAAGAAACAATTACCTTCCCATGAAGTTTTAATCATAAATTGTTTTCTTTAATTACTAAATTAAAGTAACCAAAAATTCTGATTATGAGAATGAATAAACAAATTGTTGTAACCGATTGGATTAAGGAAAAACCGCGATTAGGTTCATTTTTAAAACTAACCTTAAGTTCAGAAGAAAGAAGGATTTTACGTGGCAAAAGATTAACTGATTGTGATCAAGAAATATTTTTACAATTACCTAGAAGGGGCAAATTAAATGATGGAGATATTCTTTCAACAAATGATTCCAATTTTTATGTAGAAATAATTGCCAAAACAGAAGATTTAATTGAAATAAGATCAAATTCTAAAATTGAGCTCATTAAAACAGCTTATCATCTAGGAAATAGGCACGTGGAAGTAGAAATTGAAGAAGATATTCTTCTAACAAAAAGTGATTATGTTATTAAAAATATGCTTATTAACTTTAAAGTTAATTTGAAAAATACCAAGAAAAAGTTTTTTCCGGAAAGAGGTGCTCATAGTCATGAGTAAAAGTCACTTATTAAAATATTTATTAATAAGTCCTAACTTACCTGTTGGAGGATTTTGTTATTCGGAGGGAATGGAGAGTTATCTGCATAATAAAAATTTAAAAGACTCAAATTCGGTAAAAGAATTAATCATAAGTGAACTAAAAATTGGCCAGATCAGGCTAGATGCAAGACTTTTACTAGATTATTTTGATATTTTTAATGAGATAAACGACAGCAAAAATTTAAAAAGTAATTTGCAAAAGCTATTGAGTTTAGATAAATGGATCCTCTCATCAAAGGACTCTCTCGAAATTAGAGAACAACAAATTCAAATGGCAAAATCTCTCTTTGATTTAACCAAAGAATTTGGATTTGAATATCTGTATGAAAATAATAAAAAAAGCTCCTGGTCATTAGCTTGGAGTTGGGCTTGTTATTGTTTTGAAATTACGAAGTTAGAAATGGTTGAGAATTTTTTCTACGCGTGGAGTGCAAACCAACTTAGTGCAGCATTAAGAATTATTCCTATTGGGTCAACAGAAGCACAATTAATTCAAAGAGACTTATTAGCAGTAATTTCAAAAGTTTCTAAAGAAATTATGGACAAAAAAATTGATGACATCTATTTTGGCAATGTAGGTTTAGCTATGGCACAACAAAATCATAATGACCTTTATACAAAACTCTTTAGAAATTAATTTATGAGCAGCAAATTGAGAGTAGGGGTTGCTGGGCCTGTAGGTTCAGGAAAAACTGCATTAGTAGAGACTCTATGCTTAAGCCTGAAAAAAAATTATGAGATAGCAGTTGTAACCAATGATATCTACACCAAAGAAGATGCTAACTTTCTAATAAATAAAAAAGTTTTAGAGGAAGGAAGGATAATTGGTGTAGAAACAGGAGGTTGTCCTCATACAGCGATAAGAGAGGATTGTTCCTTAAATAAAAATGCAGTTTTAGATTTAGAAAATAAATATAATCCTTTAGATTTCGTTTTTGTAGAAAGTGGAGGTGATAATTTAGCATCTAGTTTTAGTCCAGAACTTGTAGACTTATCAATTTACGTGATTGATGTATCTGCTGGAGACAAAATTCCTAGAAAAGGAGGACCAGGGATAACAAGATCAGATTTATTATTAATAAACAAAATTGACTTAGCAGATATGGTTGGTGCAGATCTAAATATCATGAAAAGTGATACGGAATTTATGAGAAAAGGGAAACCTTGGTTTTTTACCAACCTTAGTAGCGGCATAGGAGTTGAAGAAATAACTCAATTTTTAGAATCACATATACCAAACAATCGAAACTAGAAAAATGTTCATTACTAATATATTGGATTCAACAAAAAGTTACGACTGATACAAAACTAATCCTCACTCGTTAATAACTTTTACTTTATCCCCCTAATGAGGGTCAATTACCTAATTTATCCTAATTCATGAGAATTTCAAGGCGTATTTTGGCAGGATTAGCTACTGCCTCACTTGCGGTCACAGCAACTTCATGCGGTGGAGGTGGTACCTCCGGAAGTTTCGACGACACAGTAACCGTTGGTATTTTGCATTCGTTATCTGGAACAATGGCAATTTCTGAATCAACCCTTGTTGATACTGAAAAAATGGCTATTGAAGAGATAAATGCCGCTGGTGGTGTAACAGTTGGCGGTAAAAGCTACAAAATAGAATACATAGTTGAAGATGGTGCATCTGACTGGCCTACTTTTGCTGAAAAATCTAAGAAACTTATAGATCAAGACGGAGTTCCTGTCGTATTTGGTGGTTGGACATCTGCTAGTAGAAAGGCAATGTTACCAGTCTACGAATCAAAGGATGCTTTCCTTTACTACCCAATTCAATATGAAGCTCAAGAATGTTCTAACAACATTTTCTACACAGGAGCCACACCAAACCAACAGTCAGAACCTGCTACAGATTTCATGTATAAGCGTTCTCCCGCGGCAGGTGGAGATTTCTTCCTTGTAGGTTCTGATTATGTTTTCCCAAGAACCTCCAACACAATCACAAAAGCTCAGGTAGCACAGTTAGGAGGTAAAGTTGTTGGAGAAGATTACCTTCCATTAGGAAATACTGAAGTTGCTCCAATTATCTCAAAAATAAAAAAGGCGCTTCCTGAAGGTGGAATAATCATTAATACGCTTAATGGTGACCAAAACGTTGCATTCTTCAAACAGATTCAAGACGCAGGTATTACACCTTCAAGTGGCTACTACGTAATGAACTATTCAATTGCTGAAGAAGAGATTAGTACAATTGGGCCCGAATTCCTTGAAGGTCACTATGGCGCTTGGAATTACATGATGTCAATTGATACTCCTGCATCTAAGAAATTTGCTGCAAGTTTCAAGAAAAGATGGGGAGCTGATCGTGTTGTAGCTGATCCACAAGAATCTGCTTATAATATGGTTTATTTATGGAAACAGGCAGTTGAAGACGCTGGAACATTCGACGACAACGCAGTGAGGGAAGCCCTTGTTGGACAAACGTTTGATGCCCCACAAGGTCCTGTTGAAGTTATGGCTAATCACCACTTATCTCAAACAGTAAGAATTGGAGAGATTAATGCAGAGGGTGGATTTACAATCCTTGAAGAGACAGGAGTTGTTCTTCCTCAAGCATGGAACCAAAAGCATCCAAGTTCAAAAGGTTTTGCATGCGATTGGACAGATCCTTCAAAAGGAGAAAAGTATAAGCTTTAATCTAATTAAAACCTATACTTCAAAATAAAAGGAGGTTAACACCTCCTTTTATTTTATATAATCAAATATTTTCTTTTCTAAATTGGAGTTACTTCTCGATAGTCTTTTTAATGGTGTTGCAATCGGATCTGTACTACTTGTTGCTGCATTAGGTCTAGCAATTGTTTTTGGTCTTATGGGTGTAATAAATCTCGCCCATGGAGAACTTATGATGCTTGGGGCTTACACAACATACGTAACACAATTAATTTTCAAATTACCTATATTAAAACCTTTCTACAATTCCTACATAATAGTTTCTATTTTCCTTGCTTTTATTGTGAGTGGAGTAGTAGGGATTCTCCTTGAAAAAACAATAATAAGAAAGCTTTATGGAAGTCCACTGGAAACACTTCTCGCGACTTGGGGCGTAAGCTTAATTCTTCAACAATTTGTCAGAAGTGTACCTTTAGCTTATGGGACAGGTCTGATAATAAGTCTGTTAATTGGTTTATTCTTACCAACAACATTCCCTTCAAAAATAAAAGAATCAATAAATTTCAAATATTTTAAATTTAGTTCTTGGATATTTGCTGCTTTAACTGGGGTACTGACAGGTAGCGTAATCTCATCCTCAGTCAGCAAACTTAGTAGAGCAAGCGCTCGAAATGTTGATGTAACAGCACCCTCCTGGATGAGAGGTCAAGTAGAAATTATTGGCACTTCATTTCCTAAAACAAGATTAATGATAATTGTCATTACTCTAATCTCGGTAATAGCAATAACATTATTTCTTAATCAAAGTGCTTGGGGGATGCGTATAAGAGCAGTTACTCAGAACCGACAAATGAGTGATTGCCTTGGTATATCTACTGAAAAAGTGGATATAATTACTTTTGGAATTGGATCTGGCTTAGCAGGAGTTGCGGGGGTAGCAGTATCTCTTTTAGGTTCTGTAGGACCAAATGTTGGCGGAAACTATATAGTTGGTTGTTTTATGGTTGTAGTGCTGGGGGGAGTAGGAAATTTATTAGGAACAGTACTTGCTTCATTTGGAATAGGAATTATGACTGATTTAATTGGAGCTGGAAGGCTCTTATCAGTATGGCCAGATATGCCTTTACCTTTATCAAACACAATCAACTTTTTTGCCACCACAAGTATGGCAAGAGTAATGATATTTGCACTAATTGTTATATTCTTACAATTTAAACCTACAGGTTTATTTCCTCAAAAAGGAAGGATGGTTGAAAACTAATGTCCTCTAGTAAAATTAAATTTGATAAAAAAATAGTATTATCATTTTGGATAATATTAATAGCCTTAATTATTGCAGCACCAACTCTACTCCCTGTATTTAGACTAAACCTTCTAGGTAGATACTTATCCTTATCCATAGTTGCACTTGGTGTTGATCTTATCTGGGGATATACAGGTTTACTAAGTCTTGGACAAGGTATATTTTTTGCACTAGGTGGATATTGTGCAGCAATGTATTTGCAAATAACCAGTTCCTCAGAATTTCCAAATAATATTCCTGAGTTTTTTGCTTTATATGGTGTTGAAAAATTACCTTTTTTCTGGGAACCGTTTAGATCGCCTGTTTTTACCTTCTTCGCTATCTGGATAATTCCAGCATTGGTTGCTGGTTTAATTGGATTTCTTGTTTTCAGGAATAGAATCAAAGGGGTTTATTTTTCTATACTTACCCAAGCTTCTCTTCTTGTATTCTTCAATTTCTTTAATGGACAACAAAAACTTATAAATGGAACAAATGGATTAAAAACAGATGTAACACAACTATTTGGTCAGATGGTAGGTTCTGAATCCATGCAAAGACTATTCTTTTGGGTGACTGCCATACTAGTAATAGCATCATGGTTTTTTGCAAAGTGGGTAGTTAAAGGGAGATTTGGCAATATTCTTATAGGAATTCGAGATGATGAACCAAGAGTTAGGTTTACAGGATACAATCCAGTAATATTCAAGACGATAATATTTTCTATCGCTGGAGGTCTTGCTGGAATTTCAGGAGCTTTATATACTGTTCAGTCTGGAATAGTATCACCTCAATTTATGACAGTTCCCTTTTCTATAGAAATGGTTATATGGGTTGCAGTTGGAGGGAGAGGAACTTTATTGGGAGCAATACTAGGAGCAGTTTTCATCAACTATGCAAAAAGTCTAGTAAGTGAAGCTTTACCTGCTAGCTGGATGTTTATTCAAGGAGGGTTATTTATTTTAGTTGTAACAGCTCTTCCAGAAGGAGTTTTAGGATGGATTCAAGGAGATGGCCCTAGGAATCTTCTTCAAAGATTTGGTTTAAAAAGAAGGATTGAAACCTATCCAAGCTTAGAAGTTAACAATAAGGAGGGGAATAATGAATAATAAAGATCTTCTAAATTTAATAGATATTACTGTTAGTTTCGAGGGATTTTTAGCTCTCAACAAACTTAATTTAAATTTACAGAAAGGAGAATTAAGAGCTGTAATAGGACCTAACGGTGCAGGTAAAACAACATTTCTTGATGTAATAACTGGAAAGGTTAAGCCCACAAAAGGTGAAGTAATTTTTAAAGGGAAATCTTTAGTAGGTAGAAAGGAGCATAAAATAGCCAGACTTGGAGTTGGAAGAAAGTTCCAAAGTCCAAGAATCTTTGAAAATCTAACAGTTAAAGAAAATCTTGAAATATCGGTGACAACTCCTAAAAGTCCCTTAAACCTTATAAATAAAAGTATTAAGGAAGAGCAGCTTAATGAGATTGAACGTCTTTTGAAAATTGTTAATTTAGCTCAAAAAGTTGATTCAAAAGCTGGTTCTTTATCACATGGCCAAAAACAATGGCTCGAGATAGCCATGTTGGTAGGACAGAAGCCAGATTTAATGTTAGTAGATGAACCTGTTGCTGGTTTAACTGATGAAGAAACTGATCTTACGGCTGATTTATTAAAATCATTGTCAGGAGAAAATACAGTAGTGGTAATAGATCACGATATGGAATTTATAAGAAGACTTGATAGTAATGTTTCAGTATTAAATCAGGGCACAGTATTATGTGAGGGAACGATGGAAACCATACAAAAAGACAAAAAAGTTATTGATGTTTATTTAGGAAGACCTGAGGACTAGTTATGGAAAATTTACTCGAAATAAAATCTTTAAATACTTATTATGGTGAGAGTCATATTCTCAGAGATGTAGATTTAAATGTTAAATCAGGAGAAATGGTTTGTTTAATTGGTAGAAATGGAGTTGGAAAAACAACTTTATTGAAATCACTTATTGGTTTGTTAAAACAAAAAAAAGGAGATATTTTTTTGATTGGCGAAAATATCAATAGAAAAGCACCTCATCAGAGGGCTAGAAAAGGAATGGCTTACGTTCCTCAAGGGAGAGAAATCATTCCATATCTATCAGTAGAAGAGAATCTTATGCTAGGAATGGAGTCGCTTCCAGGTGGATTATCTAAGAACAAGAAAATAGATCCATTTATTTATGATCTATTCCCAATTCTAAAAGATTTTCTACAAAGGAAAGGAGGAGATCTTAGTGGAGGGCAACAACAACAACTAGCAATTGCAAGAGCATTGCTGGGCAAACCTCAACTTCTATTACTTGACGAACCAACAGAGGGTATTCAACCTAATATAGTTCTAGACATTGAAAATGCAATCAATCAGATAATTAAAGATACAGGAATCGGAGTTTTATTAGTTGAACAACATTTGCATTTTGTAAGACAAGCCAATAGATATTATGCGATGCAACGCGGAGGTATTGTTGCTAGTGGTAATACTAGCGAGTTGAGTCAAGCGGTTATTGATAAATTCTTGAGTGTTTAAATAGATTATTATTTTAAATTAATAAAAAACTTTATTCATTTTTCACATCTTATAAGGTCTATACTGTTTGGATGAGCATTAATATACTTATTAAATTCCATTGCTAGTGTTCTAGCCTCATAAGCGTCAAAAGCATAAAAACAGTTTTCTAATCTTATATTTTGAAAATTGCGGTAATGCACTGTATATGGCTTTAACGTATTATTTTTGTTCATATGAATTTCCTAGAAAGCAATTATATATATATATCTCAACCATGCATATATTCGTAAATTTAAAGCACAACTTTTGTTGTTATCAAAATATATTGTCTTAAATTAAGTAATTAAAAATACTTTATAACGAGAAAAAAGTAATTAAATTATTTTTTTTTTTTAGAATCTTGCTTTTTACCTTCTATTAAAAAAACAAATTTTGATAAAATATAACCAAAAAATGGAACCCAAAACTTTTCATAAAAAAAATTCATAAAAAATTAAGCAGCTAATGATTTGTTATCTTCAATTTCATTTTTACTAATACGCTTCAGATCTATAGTATTAAATAAATGTTGCATAAGAAGAAAATCAAGTTCCCCTTTTAACAAATTAACATCGGATGAAAGTAGATCATCAACAAAATCATCAAAAGTATCTGAAAGAAGATTCACAATTAAAAATTTATTTTTGCCATTATCATCGCATTAACAATAAAAGTCAACCAAATTTGAACATTAATTTTTGAAATTAATGAATATAGACTAATAAATTAAATAATAAATATAAGCAGGCAAAATAACAGATTTAATATCAAGCTTAGGGTTTTTGAATTAAATTTCATTTATCTTGCCTTTCTTAATTTTATATCTCTCCTTATTAGCATTATCAAAAAGACAATACACATATTTGCTAAAAAGAAATTTAAAGAATTCATCATCAAACCATTTAATATATTTATAGCAAGACTATTGATGTGCCAATTGGGAAAGAATCACTTAAAAATTTTTTAACGTAATAAATTTTATAGCAATCAAATTTGATATTAATAGCTAATTTTAAATATTATTTTTTAATTAGCTCGAAGTAACCATTTTTATTTAATAAGTACTTATCAAACCAAAGGCTTAATAGATTGTCTAATCCAATTCCATTCATTTTATTTATTTGCGAAGTCTTATAGTCAGAGAGTGCAAGCAATAAATACGGAAAAATCATATCAGAAACTCCTTTTGGCAATCTTTCTAAAGGTATGCCATGCGCTCTATCCCATAAAATTTGCATATCCTGAGAGAACAAAGAACTCCAATAACTAAAATTACAATGTAACTTGTCTGGAGGGAGGAGATTTACAGATAAAATTGGGAGAGATGAATTCATAGGAACAAATATTTTATAGATTAATTGAATTTAGGCTTTTGAAATGGTAAAAAATAATTTTAATATGCAAATCTCCTATAAATACAAATTTAATTTAACGCACAGTGCATCACTTAGCAACACTTTATTAAGTGTTATATTTATCCATCATTTCCTGAAATTTAAGGAATGATAAAAACTTTTTATAAGTTTGCAAGTCAAAATCCTCCTGATTTGCCTCATTTAAATGGATTGATTTACTAGGAATAAGGTGATTACCTAATTTAGTATCAATAGAGAGTTTTGCATTATCTATAAATTCACCAGAATAATTAGATAAGTTTAGTGAATTATCTTTATTTAGCTGATATGATTGAGTTGCTTTACCATTTACTTTATTAAATATACCTCTTATAGAAAGTGCTTCTTCCACCAAAATACTAATTATTTTTGAATTACTTAAATTGTTCTCTATGCTCAACTTGTCAATTATTCTCATAACATCCTCTCTAGGAATAAAACCAACTCTTTTTTTCTTGGTAGGCATTTAAAAATTAATTAAAGTTCAGCACTTGACTGTCATAAGTGTTGCACTATATTCATTATAAGTCAATTAAATGCTAATGATTTTACCAACAACCTTACTTTTAGGAGCACTTGCATATCTTTTCTACACCTCAAAAAGGGAACTTTCACTAGATCACCATGACCTTATAGAAAACCAAAAAGAGAATGATGATTTGTATAAAGATTTGGAAGATCTATTTAT
Source organism: Prochlorococcus sp. AG-402-I23 (assembly GCA_003216915.1). Lineage (GTDB taxonomy): Bacteria > Cyanobacteriota > Cyanobacteriia > PCC-6307 > Cyanobiaceae > Prochlorococcus_A. Next base: position 1,748 of record QCIB01000023.1, on the reverse strand, counting down.
TTAAAATTACTGCATCGGAACTAAAGAACTTTGTTTCTTGACTAAAGTTATACAAAACCATAAACATAATTAGAATAGATTTATAGATAAAAAATCAATGACTGTCCATCAAGATTACGAAATAAAAATCAATCTAAATGAATTGATTGAGAAGAGAATTCCATGTTGTGATTTACTTCATCCAGATCATTGCCTAACAGAACAACAAGTTTCTGAAATTGCACATGATATTCGTATGGATTTAAATTTACATGATCTTTACAAGCAAGTGGATCAACACATCATGAATTATGTAAATGCAGCTGGTATTGATAACAAAGATCATTGGGTTGAACCTCAGCTTCCAGATTTGGAAAGAGATTTAAAAGAAGAAGTAGGTATAGAATTTGATTAATCTTTGTTCCTACAAAAAAGATTAATATATGTATTTTTTTTCTAAATCATCTATTAATTTATAAATACTTTTAGCTGATCTCCTTCTTTTTTTTAAAATTGTAAGAAATATAGATCCAATCATTACTGCAAAAATAAGTGTTAAAATAATAATTTCATGATTCATAACCATCAAAAAGAAGTATATTATTTAAATTATTAAAAAGTCTGAATCAATAAAATAGGTACTTTATACAAATATATTTCACTATAAACAATTAAGATTTTTTATAAAGAAGTTAAAGAATTAAAATTTTTTGTAAATTATGTAGATATAAATTTCAATTCAATAAAGATAATGATTAATTATTTTGCCTTAACAGTAACTGAGATGGGGATCGGTAAAATAGAGTTAGCAATTATTGGTGCAGTAATTTTAATATTTCCAATTTTATTTATTTATGCATCTAAAAACCTTGATGCTAAGGGGGTTTTCGAATGGATGATGGAGAAACCCAATGATTGGATAGGTAAAAAATAAGACTTTAACAATTTACAATTTTCTAGTTAAATTTTAAATTTTCTAAATTACTAATACCAAAATCATAAACCTGGCAATTATTTTCTAAATCATTAACTATTGAATTTTTTAAGAGAGAATAATCTATCAACTTATTGAGCTTATTATTTTTAAATTCCTTATTAGTCTCTCCAATAGCAAAAGCCAAAGCTCCTTCATAAGAAATACCGAATTTGGTAGTGTTGCAGTAAGTTCTAGTGAACTTGTTAGAAATCTTTTTAGTATACTTTTCAAGAGTTTTAGAAGTAGTATCTAATGAGGAAACTGGACTGCTAAATAGAAAAAGCAAAGTTAAACTGAATATCGTAAAAACTCTTTTGATCATAATATTTCATGAATTGCAAATTTAATATAGTTTAGAATTTAACTATGCCGACTATGTTTTATTAAAAATATAGAAATTAAAAGTTTATTAACCACAACAGCTATTTCATATTTTTGAAGATAAAAACTCCCTAAATGAGTATTTTATAGTTTGAATTTTTTTTGGTAGTTTTTTTATAAAACGCCTAAATGCTTTTGGCATAATAAAAAAATCAATATTAATAATTAATAGATAACAAATAATACGTGGGAATTCAATAAATAATTATCGATAAATAAGTAAATTAATTATTAAATATATGGATTGAGCTATGGAAATGTATTTGAACATGAATTATTGTTTAATTAAGTATTCAATACAAAATTAATATGACACTGCCAGAACTTATTTATGCTCCTATAGATGGCGGAACAATACATAGATATGAAATTAGTGGTGGCAAGAGAAAATTCTTAAGATTCATAGGTTGTT
>QCIB01000022.1 GCA_003216915.1 Prochlorococcus sp. AG-402-I23 | reverse complement strand
GGGTAAAGCTACAGCTCGTCTAAAAGAAGCTCTTAATGATAAAAAAAATATTTCTTCTAGCAAATTTCTAGACCAAATAGAATTTCAAACTTTACATAGATGGATTTTAAATTCCCAAAATAAATCTCTTAAGTTGAAATTTAAACTAAAAGAACTTGATATTTTCATAATTGATGAAATGTCAATGGTTAATATCGATTTGATTGAATCAGTTTTAAGTTTATTAGCAAAGGACTGTAAAATTATTTTAGTTGGAGATAAAAATCAATTGTCTCCAGTAAATAACTGTTCTATCTGGAATTATTTGTTTGAATATGGTGAAAATAATTCAATTAAATCTTGTGTAGTAAATTTGGAAAAAACTTACAGAAACATTGGAGATATAGGATTAATTAGTAGTTTAATATTTAATAATGATTATTCTTTACTTAATCAAAAGATAAAAGAATTAGAAAAAGATAACAAATCAAAAGAAGTTACTATTTTAAAAAGTAGAGAAAAAGATATTCCAAAACATCTATTTTTTTCTATTAAAAGTCATCTAAGTAAGTTAAATCTTTTAACTTCAAATTTAAGTAAAAAAAAATATATATTTGATGAGGGTATTGATAATTTATTGCTTTATGAAAAAGATTTAGTAGAAAGGATATTTCTGGATTTACAAAGTCACTTGATTTTATGTGAAAAAAATTCTGGAGTATGGAGTGTTGAATATTTGAATGAAATTGTTTTTGGCCAAAAAAAACCCTATGACCTTAAAACTTTTAGCGAGGGTGTTCCGATCATGTGTACAAAAAATAACAATGAACTTGGATTGTCAAATGGCGATATCGGTGTACTTATAGGTTTAAAAAATGAAAGAAAATATCTTTTTAGAAAATTTAATGATAATAACGAACAAATTGTCACATTAATTGATCCATCTAATTTAGAAAATGTTGTGCCAGCAATAGCTATTACTATACATAAATCTCAAGGAAGTGAATCCGAGAAAGTAAGCATTTTGTGGTCCCCAAAATATAGAAGAAATCAATATGCTGTAAAAGAACAAAAAGATAGTGAAAATATCTTTTGCAGAGATAATTTTGAAAGAAGGTTATTTTATACTGCTGTAACAAGAGCGAAGAGATTTCTAGATATATATTATTTAAATTAAAATCTTATTTTTGATAAATTAGTAAAGATTTTAACCACAAGATGTTAGATTGATAATTCGGCTCTGCAAGGCTAGTCAACAATTTAAGTAAATTTAGATATTTGTTGAATGCCTAATCAGATGATTATTGGGCATTTAAAATGGCTTTAAAAAAAGAAAGCAACTCTTATGATAGTGAGCAGGAAAAATCTAAGAATGAAGATGATTCACTACTTGAGTTAAAGGACTTAGAGAACAAAAAAGAAATTGAATCTCAACCATTGGAAGTATCGAAAGGGGATGATAATGAGAATGGATTTCTCGATTTTGGGTTTAATCAATCGATCTTAAATTCGTTAAGAAATAAAGGATACAAAAATCCAACTCCCATCCAAAAAGCTGCAATTCCGGAATTAATGTTAGGCAGAGATTTACTAGGTCAAGCACAAACAGGAACAGGAAAGACTGCAGCTTTCGCATTACCATTAATAGAAAAACTTGCAGATAATAAAGAATTAAATGCCAAGGTTTTAGTTATGACCCCTACAAGAGAATTGGCAACTCAAGTGGCAGAATCTTTTAAAAGTTATAGTTCTGAATCTAGTAATTTTAAGACGGTTGCGATATATGGAGGTACCGACTATCGAAATCAAATTTCTGCATTGAAAAGAAAAGTTGACGTAGTGGTTGGGACACCTGGCCGAATAATGGATCATATAAGACAGGGAACTTTTAAAATTAAAGACATAAATTGTCTTGTTTTAGATGAGGCAGATGAAATGTTAAATATGGGTTTTCTTGAAGATATTGAATGGATAATAGATCAACTTCCTGAAAATAAACAGATGGTATTGTTTTCAGCAACAATGCCTAATGAGATAAGAAATATAGCAAAAAAATATCTAAATGATCCCGCCGAAATATTAATCAAAAGTGTCAAAAAAGAAACTCAATTAATTTCGCAAAAATATTTATATGTACAAAGGCATCATAAGTTAGATGCTTTAAAAAGAATATTAGAACTTAATAACGAGGGAGTAATAATTTTTGTGAGGACAAAACTACTTACTACTTCAATAGCTGAAGCTTTAGAGAATTCAGGTCATACTGTGGCAGTACTTAATGGAGATATACCTCAAAATCAAAGAGAAAATACTGTAGATAGATTAAAAAAAGGATTTATTGATATACTTGTTGCAACTGATGTCGCAGCTAGAGGATTAGATGTTGAGAGGATAAAACTTGTTGTTAATTACGATTTCCCTTTTGATAAGGAAACATATACTCATAGAATTGGAAGAACTGGAAGGGCAGGCAGATCAGGAGAAGCAATTTTATTTGTTAATCAAAGAGAAAAACATTTTCTAAGAAACTTAGAAAACTCAACAAGAACTAAGATTGAAGAAATTAATATACCAAGTAATAAAATAATAAATGAAAAAAGGATGGAGAAACTTATAGAGAATGTTAATGAGAGTTCTTTAGATAAAGATGAAAATGAAGAAAATAAAGCTTTGATTATTGATGTACTAGATAATTTAAAAGAAAAACATTCTATGGATGACTCAAATATTGCAATGGCGGCGATTAATCTAGTAATAGGTAATAAAGCATTTTTTGTTAATGAAGATGATTCTTGGATTCATAAACAAAATAATACTGATCGAAATAGATCAAATAGAAATAGTAATAATCGTATGAGAAATTCAAATAGAAGAAATAATTATCAAAATGATTCTTTTGAAACCTACAAATTTAACTTTGGTAAATTTGATGGGGTTAGAGTTGCAAGTATTATATCCACAATATGTAATTCAACAAATATAAATGGCAGATCCATAGGTAAGATACAGATTTTTAATGATTACAGTTTGGTGGATTTACCCAGAGATCTGCATAGAGAAACTAAAAATAAATTAAAAAAAATTAAAGTCAGAAACTAGGTATAGAGAATGAAAGTTAGCAAATATAAATTCTTTATTTTTGTGAATCTGATAATCCTATTCAACACTTTTAATAGTTATTATTTAGCCCAAACGAAACAAAATTCATTCATTAAATTATTTTGTCTTCAGAGTGTCAAAGAGGAGATGTTGAAAGCAGAAATGTTATATAGTGAAGAAATTGCAAATGAAACTTGCGAATGTTACTACGAAGAATTTACACAAACTGCAAGTCATCAAGATGCAAAAACAAAATGTAAGTTAGAAACTAAGAAAAAGTTAAATCATAATAGAAAAATTTAATTGTTATTTTATGAGGTCTAAGAACAATCAAAATCCAATAATTAGACTTTATATGAATCTAATTGAAGAAAGAAGGTTACTATTTTTTGCTTTTTTTAGTTCCATAATTAATAAAATATTAGATTTAGCACCCCCTGTAATAATTGGTCTTGCGGTAGATATCGTTGTAAAGGAACAGAATTCATGGATTGCTGGTTTTGGGATAAAAGAAGTTCCAGCGCAATTGATTTTTCTTGCATTTGCGTCAGGAATAGTTTGGTCTGGTGAATCCTCCTTTGAATATTTATATTCGATTTTATGGAGAAATTTGGCTCAGCTATCGCAACATAAATTAAGAATTAAAGCTTATGAGCATATCCAGGAATTAGATATGGATTTTTTTGAAAATGATAATACTGGAAGACTATTATCTATTTTAAATGATGATATAAATCAACTCGAGAGATTTCTAGACCAAGGGGCTAATCAGATTATTCAGTTATTTATAACTGTCTTAATAATTGGGGGTACTATGATTTTTGTCGCTCCAAAAATCGCTTTATTTGCTTTCTTTCCTATTCCAATCATATTTTTAGGATCAATTAAATTTCAAAGAAAGCTTGCTCCAAAATATAGAGATGTTAGAAATAAAGCTGGACTGTTGGCATCAAGACTTAATAATAATTTAAGTGGAATCCTAACTATAAAAAGTTTTACTAAAGAAAAATGGGAACTAAATAGATTAAATAAAGAAAGTCTCGATTATCAAAGAAGTAATAAGGCTGCAATTAAATTATCTTCTGCTTTTATCCCTCTTATAAGATTTGCAATTTTATTTGCGTTTATAGCTATTCTATTAATTGGAGGTTTCCAAACTTGGAATAAGACACTTGATGTAGGAACTTATAGTTTTTTAGTGTTTATTACACAAAGACTATTATGGCCTTTAACTACTTTGGGGCATGTTTTAGATGATTTTCAGAGATCTATGGCTTCAATAGATAGAGTAATTGATCTTATAGATACGCCTATAAAAATAAAAGATGGAAAAATAAAAATTGAACCTAAAGATATCAAAGGAGAAATTATTTTTAATAATGTAAATTTTAATTATCCTAGACGAGATTTAACTTTAAAAAACATAAATTTCAAAATTGAAAATAACTCAACATTAGGAATTGTTGGTTTAACAGGTTCTGGAAAAAGTACAATAATAAAACTACTTCTTAGGATTTATGATAGTAATAGTGGGTCAATAACCTTGGATGGCATTTCTATTAAAGAAATAAATCTGAGGGATTTAAGAAAGTGTATTTCTTTAGTAAGTCAAGAAACTTATTTATTTCATGGCAGTGTACAAGAAAATATTGCTTATGGCTCAATCAACCCAAGTCTTAAAGAAATCATTAAAGCTTCAAAGATTGCAGAAGCTCATAAATTTATTGAACAATTACCAGATGGTTATAAAACTATAGTGGGGGAAAGGGGCCAAAGGCTCTCAGGCGGACAACGTCAAAGAATTGCCTTGGCGAGAGCTGTTTTAAAGGATGCTCCAATATTAATATTAGATGAAGCTACAGCCTCAGTTGATAATGAAACAGAGGCTTTAATTCAAAAATCATTATCTAAAATCACAAAAGAAAGAACAACTATAGTAATAGCTCATAGATTAAGCACTATAAAAAATGCGGATAATATTGTTGTTATTGATAAAGGTAAAATAGTTGAAAGCGGAAAACATGAAAAACTATTAGATCAGAATAATATATATGCCGATTTGTGGAATGTTCAAGTAGGAATCTAGTATAGAATTTCTAAACTATATTAAGAAGTTAAATGATTCAATTACATTACTAAACATACCGTCAACTTTATTCCATCTCTCTTCATTTGTTCCCACAGCGAAAGTGTAAAGTGTTCCTCTATCAATTACGACAGTAGCTAGTTCGTGTCTGGCCTGATCATTTAAATTTAGTTCGTACTCTAAATCATAGAAAATATGATTAGATGCTTCCCTTTTATTAGAATTTATAAGTTTTACCTCTCTGCCTGAGCCTTCGGGAGCAATGACTTTATCTATTAATGTTTGGCCAACTACACTTGGACTTCCCAATTGCTCTAGTTCAACTTCTTTATTTACATCAGAAATTACTAAACTTAATGTCTCATTACTATTGATTAAATCATGGTAAATAATTTCAGGTCCTCCATCGACTTTTACTCTGGTCCATCCTGTTGGATATAAAAATGCATATCTTCCATCAGGGCTTTGATAAGCTTCTAATCCTGCATTGAGACCTCCACTACAAGCGCTAAGTGTTAAACATAAAAAAATCAAAAATAAATATTTGAAAGGGTTAAATTTAATATTTTTCATTTTGTTTGAAATTACTAACTAAAAACATAATAAGACATTAAAAGCAAACAATTATGGCAATTCAGGATTTTGCGTCTAAATTATTTTTAGAAATAGTTTAATTTTGATTACCTATACCAAACCGCTTTCAAAATTAATTGGTCATTTTGAGAAGTTCCCAGGGATTGGTCCAAGAACAGCTCAAAGGTTAGCTTTGTTCATTTTAAAGCAACCTGAAAGCACAATAAGGGATTTTTCAAAGGCTCTGTTAGAAGCTCATAGTAATGTTGGTCGTTGTAAAAAATGCTTCAATTTAACTTCAGAAGATGAATGTGAAATTTGTAGAAATACTGAAAGAAATCAAAAACTAATATGCGTAGTAGCTGAAACCAAAGATTTGCTTGCCTTAGAACGTGCTCGTGAATTTAAAGGTGTCTACCATGTTATTGGTGGTTTAATATCTCCAATGGATTCTGTTGGTCCTGAACTCTTAGAAATAAGGAGCTTAGTAGAACGAGTTAGTAAGTCTGAAATAGATGAGATCATATTGGCATTAACTCCCAGTGTTGAGGGGGACACAACAAGTCTTTATATTGGAAAATTGTTGGCCCCTTTTACTAAAGTTACGAGGATCGCATATGGCCTCCCAATGGGCAGTGAACTTGAATACGTGGATGAAGTTACACTTGCGAGAGCCTTAGAAGGAAGAACAAAATTAAATTAGACAATGAAAAACAATAATCTGATCAAGAAAGAAAAAATCTTAAGACTTCCCTCTTGGATTAAATTTCCTATTAGTAAAGCTTCAGAGTTCGAAAAAATACAAACACTCATCAAAAAATCAAATATCCATACAATTTGTGAAGAAGCAAGATGTCCAAATAGAGCTGAATGTTATGCCTCAGGAACAGCCACTTTCTTACTTGGTGGATCGATATGTTCTCGTTCTTGTGCTTTTTGTCAGGTAAATAAAGGTAGGCCTAGTTCTATCAATATTGATGAATGTACCCAAGTCGCTGAAGCAGTGAAAGTACTAAATTTGAAATATGTTGTTTTGACATCTGTAGCTAGAGACGATCTCCTTGATCATGGCGCAAATCTATTTATATCTACAATTGATGAGATTAGAAAAATTGATGCAACAATTAAAATAGAGGTTTTAACTCCTGATTTATGGGGTGGGGGCAAAAATTTTGATGAAACTAATGACCTTCAGACTAAAAGATTGAAGATGATTTTAGAAAAACATCCTATATGCTTTAATCATAATCTTGAAACTGTTGAAAGACTGCAAAAAGAAGTTAGGAGAGGTGCAAATTATAAAAAATCCCTTACTTTATTAAAAAAGTCAAAAGATATTGCTCCTCATATTCAAACTAAATCAGGCATTATGTTAGGTCTTGGGGAAACATTGGATGAAATAAAAAATACAATTTATGATCTTAAAAAAATAGATTGTGATCAAATTACAATTGGCCAATATTTAAGGCCCTCATTCAATCATTTGGAAGTTAAGAAATATTGGGATCCATCAGAGTTTGAATATTTATATCGCTTCTCTAAGGAATTAGGATTCAAGAAAGTATCTTCTGGCCCGTTAGTTAGAAGTAGTTATCATGCGGGTTAACTTTCTTCAATAAAAGAGAGTTTCTTTTCAAGTTTTTTCAATATGGAAATACATTCCCCGTTCATGAGTGTACCTGCACCTCCCCAAACCAATCTTAATAAAAGATCTACTGGGCTAGAACCAACTTCTTTTACAATTTTGAATCCTATTAACTTGAAATATCTTACAAGTTTTCTACTATATCCTTCACTATCAAAAATAGCTAAAAGTCTTACTTTGTTACTTAATTTTTTTTCAATTGCCCAAGCCATAGTTGTTGCCCATATTAATTCCGAAACGAAATCAGGAGCTTTACTAAGGATTCTTAAGGTATCAAGCTGAATACCTTGTTTATTTAAATAAGTCCAACCTTTCATTTCAGCCCAAATCTTAATGATGTTATCTTTCTGTTCTGCTATAACGATTCTAAAGAAACTTAATCCGAGAGTTTCTCTAACTTGAATTTTAATTAATAATCCAATAGTACCTGCTAATTTTTCTAATTCTTCAACTTTCATGATTTTTAAAATTAGTCTTTATAGATTTTATGATTTTCCACTTTTAATCTATCGATCTGTTTTTGTCTTTCTTCAAACCTTTTCCTATCATCATCACTGAATTGATCTATGCAGAAATGACATTGGATACCCTTTCTATATTCTTTCCTTTCTTGATCTTGAATTGAAACTGGCATTCCACATGCATGACAAATCGAATAGGAACCTTTTTCTAATTCTTGATCTAAAGCAACTCTTTTATCAAAGACATAACATTCACCCTCAAATAAGTTTTTTTCTTTTGGTATATCTTTAAGGTATCGCAGGATGCCCCCTTGTAGGTGATAAATATTTTTGTAACCTTTCTTTTTCAGCAAGCTAGTAGCTTTTTCACATCTTATTCCTCCGGTACAAAACATTGCTATATTTGCAGACTCTTTATTTTCTAAATGGGTATCTAAATGAGCATCTACCCACTTGGGGAATTCGCTAAAGTTACTTGTATTTGGGTTTATAGAGTTCTGAAATGTACCTATAGAAACTTCATAATGATTTCTAGTATCAATGACTATTGTATTTTGATTTTTAATTAACTTATTCCAATCAGCTGAGTCAATATAGGTCCCATTATTTTCTGAAGGGTTTATTTCAGGGACACCCATGGTAACTATTTCTTTCTTGATTTTTATTTTTAATTTTTTGAAGACTTTCTTTTTTGCAAAGTTTATTTTAATATTCAAATTCCTATTATCTGCATATTCTTTAAGTAAATTGATAACAATATCAATTACATTTTTCTCAGCACAAATAGTTCCATTAATGCCCTCACTTGCAAAAATTAATAAACCTGAAAGATCGTTTTCATTTTCGATTTCTAATAATTTATTTTTTAGATCAATAATTAAGTTTTCTTGAAATGGGAAGAAAGAGTAAAGAGAAACTATTTTATATTTTTTGTCTTTCATAAAGAAGATAATGTTTTTTCACAAGTTTCAAAATCTTTGTTAAATGATACTCCAACCTCTTTAAGAAGTTTTCTGTCTGATTGAAAAGATGGATTTGAAGTTGTGAGTAACTCATCTCCATAAAAAATTGAATTTGCCCCACATTGAAAACATAAAATTTGGGCTTCTTTTGAAAGCTTTTCTCGCCCTGCACTTAATCTTATTTTACTTTTAGGCATAAGAATTCTTGCTGTAGCTATCATCCTTATCATTTCAATAGAATCAATTTCTTGATTATCTTCTAAACCAGTACCTTCAATAGCTACTAATGAATTTATCGGAACACTTTCAGGGTGTGGATTCATGTTTGAAAGCACTTCCAAAAGAGATGCTCTATCGACATTCGTTTCACCCAAGCCTATTATGCCTCCACAACAAACATTTATTCCTGCATTCCTTACTCTTTTGATAGTATCTAGTCTGTCTTGATAAGTTCTAGTCGTAATAATATTTTTATAATGCTCAGGACTAGTATCAAGATTGTGGTTATACGCGGTCAAACCTGCATCAGCCAGTCTGGAAGCTTGTTCTTCTGTAAGCATCCCAGCAGTAACGCATGCTTCCATCCCTAAATCTCTTACACCGCTAACCATCTCTAACATTGCATTAAAAGATTTCCCATCTCTAATTTCTCTCCACGCCCAACCCATACAAAACCTATCTGCACCCTCATTTTTTGCTATTTGTGCTCTTGCTAAAACCTCTTCAACTTGAAATTGTGGATGACTTTTGATTTCGCTAGCACTATAAATTGATTGGCTACAGTACGAACAATTTTCCTCACATCCACCAGTTTTTACGCTGAACAATGATGCTAGTTGAATGTCATATTTATTAAATTTCCTGTGAACGGTTTGTGATTCCCACATTAAATCAATAAGTGGCATATTAAGTATTTCCATTATCTCCTCTTTATTCCAATCGTTCCTAATTTCTTTTAAAAACTGATTATTCGAATTAGGCATTTTTATTAGGAAAAATATTGAGAATCTTCAAAAGATTCATTTGGTAATGATTCTATACCTCCGAAACGTCTATTTCTTGATTGGTAATCAATTATTGCTTTAAGAAATTCATGCTCATTGAACTCTGGCCAAAGTACATCAGATATATAAATTTCTGAATATGCTAGTTGCCATAATAAAAAATTACTTATCCTTTTTTCTCCACTAGTTCTTATTAGTAATTCTGGATCCTTAATCCCTCCAGTTAATAGCTTTGAATTAAATAATTCTTCATTAATTTCACTTGGTTTTATTTCCCCAGCAGAAGATTTTAATGCTAGTTCTTTTGCAACTTTTACTATTTCTTGTCTACCTCCGTAATTAACACAAACATTAAATAAAAATTTATTGTTGTTTTTAGTAAGTGATTCTGAACTAGAGATTACTTCTTTTAATTTTTTTGGGAAAGGAGTTAAATCTCCAATAAATTTTATTTTTGTTGATTCTTCATGTATCTCTTTAATTTCGTTTTTTAAAACTTCGCTAAAAAGATTTATAAGAAATTTAACTTCTTTTGTGGGTCTTGTCCAATTCTCAGTTGAAAAAGCATAAACAGTAATTACTTTACAACCTAAATTTTTTGCAGTTTTGAGAATATTTTTTAATACACTTACCCCCTGTTTATGTCCAAATGATCGGGGGAAACCTTTTCTAGTCGCCCATCTCCCATTGCCGTCCATAATTATTGCTACATGTTTGGGCAATTTTTGCTTGTCTATTTTCATTAATAAGTTCCTAATTTTATCGTCTATTACTTTTTCTAAACTCATTAGTTAATCCTTTTTGTTAATAAAAATTTCTGATTTTTCTGACTCTTTTTTATTAATATCACTGATGATATTATCACCCGAGTCTGTTTTTTGGGATGAGACATTTTTACTTAATGATGCTTTATTTGCTCCCATAGTATTTTGATTGCCAATCAATTTCGCAAGAAGTTCTTGTAACCTGCTGCTGGTTATTGGCCTTTCGAGTTTGCCTTGGTTTGCTAATGATAACGTACCTGTTTCTTCAGAAACAACAATACAAATACATCTGTCAAATCTCTCTGTAATTCCTAATGCTGCTAAATGTCTTGTGCCATATCTACTTATTCCTTGTCTTGAAAGAGGAAGTATTACGCCAGCAGAAATTATTTTATTTCCTTTAACAAGAACTGCTCCATCATGTAAAGGCGTATCTGTTGCAAAAAGATTTATTAAAAGGTCAGTTGATAATTGTGCCTCAATATTGGTACCTGAATATAAAAAATCTTCAGGTCTTAAATCACTCCCCAAATCTACAACGATTAAAGCGCCTCTTCTATTTTGCGAGAGTTTACCTGCAGTATCAACTAACTGCGTAATGGTAGTTGAAGTTGCTCTAAATTCCTTTGGTGGATTACCAAGTAATACAGCTAGCCTCCCAGTTCCTAGTAGTTCCATCAATCTTCTTAACTCTCCTTGCCAAAGGATCGCTAATGAAAGAGAGCAAGCGAGTACTACAGCATCAATTAATTTTGATGTTAGTGGTAAGTATGCATATCTTTGAATAAACCATGCTGATGATACTAAAAGCAAATATCCTCTTAGAAGCCATAATGTTCGTTGTTCTTTTACTCTTGAGAATAATAAAAGTCCGAAACCAACAGCAAATAAGACATCTAATAAAAGCTTTAAATTTATAATTCCCCAGAAATTCACACTAAAAATAAAATTAATCTAAATTTACCTAATTTTATTTAATAAAGCGATCAGGCAAAACATCATATTTCAAAAGATCAAATGGACTTTCTCTTTTTTGAATAATCTCTGCTTCTCCATTACAAACTAAAAGTGCTGCTGGTCTTGGAATTCTGTTGTAGTTAGAACTCATTGAATTATTGTAAGCACCAGTTCCAAAAACACATATTAGATCTCCTGTTTTGCAATTTGCTAGTTCTATCTCCTTAAACAAAACATCTCCCGATTCGCAGTGTTTGCCTGCAATTGTATATTTATTTTTAGAATTAATATTAAAGGGGTTTTTTACCAAACATGCAGAATAATTTGATTGATATGTTATTGGCCTTGGATTATCACTCATTCCGCCATCAACAGACAAATAAGTTCTGATTCCAGGAATTTCTTTAAAAGCTCCAATTTTGTAAATTGTTATACCTGCTGTAGATACGATGGATCTTCCAGGTTCACACATCAATTTTGGTAGATCTAAATTGTGTTTTTTACAAGCTTCAACAACTGAGTTGGAAATTGTTTTAACCCATTCATCGATAGAAGGGGGATCGTCATTTTTTGTATATTTAATGCCTAAACCTCCACCAACATTAAGTTCTTTAATATTATGGCCAAATCTTTTAGCGTCTAAAATCACTTTTACCATTATTTCACCTAGATCCTTATGAGGGTCTAGTTCAAAGATCTGGGAACCAATATGAGCATGAAGTCCTTTTAATTTTAAATGTCTAGTTTCGCTTATGCTTTTAAATAAATTATTCAAATATTCGATTCCAAAACCAAATTTGCTATCAAAAGAACCTGTTCTTATGTATTCATGTGTATGGCATTCGATTCCAGGAGTAAAGCGAATCATTATTTCTAAGTCATGATTTAATGAATTTGATACTTCCTCTAATCTTCTTAAGTCATAGTCATTATCTACAATTATTTTGATGTTATTTCTAATTGCTAAATCAATTTCTTTGTCAGATTTGTTATTCCCATGAAAAACAATTTTTTCGTTTGGTACCCCACCCTTTAGAGCAGTTATTAATTCTCCTTCTGACACTGCATCAAGTCCTAAACCTTCTGAGGAAACAAGATTACTCATGAATATAGAGCTATTTGCCTTGGAAGCGTATATAGGGAGAGATTCTCCTGGGTAATATTTTTCTAATGCTTTTTTATAAGCTCTACAAGACTTTCTTAAAGTGATTTCATCTAATATATATAGAGGAGAATCATATTTTTTTACTAACTCTTCAATAGAACAGCCACCAACTGACAATTTCCCATCTCCTCCAATGGATGTAGTAATAGGTACTATATTTTTATTAGGACTTTCCAAGTCAATTTTCTGTTTTAAAAAAGATTGTTTTTCTTCCATAGGAGAACTTTAAATAAAGTTTTGCCAAAACTGTCATATTTTATAATGACTCTAGATTTGAACTTTTTAAATATACATACATAATAAAATGATATCTATCAAACAAATAAATGAGAAAGATATTGATTTATGTTATGAATTAGATTCAAATACGATTTCCCTATGGAGCAAGAAACAATGGGCTAACGAATTCAAAAAAGAAGGTACAAAAATCTTTGGATTATTAATTACAAATTTAGTCATTGGAATATGTGTTATACAGGTTGTTCTTGATGAAGCTCAAATAAATTATTTTTCTGTAAATAACAAATTTAGGAAAAAGGGTTTTGGATCATTCTTTATGAGCTATTTAATAAAAAAATGTGAAAAATTAAATCTAAAAAAAATACTATTGGAGGTTTCTCAGGGCAATGTTACTGCTGAAAGATTTTATAGTCGCTTTGATTTTTTTACTGTAGGAATAAGAAAAAATTATTATAAGGATGGTTCACATGCTCTTTTAAAAGAAAAAAAATTAACAACAAAATAATGTAAAAATTTAATTGTTCGGATAACCAGAATGCTTAGAATTACTATAATTTCTTGTTATATCACTAAAAAAGATAAATTTAATTTAATAAAATATACTTTTGGGTATTCACAAAAGCTCATTCTGAACACAAAATTGACATATTACTGGTAGGTTATAAATAGGAATTTAATCTTCTAATGTTTGAAAGATTTACAGAAAAGGCTATAAAAGTCATTATGCTTGCTCAAGAAGAAGCTAGAAGACTTGGTCATAATTTCGTTGGAACTGAACAAATTCTTTTGGGGTTAATTGGAGAAGGAACTGGAGTTGCAGCGAAAGTACTCAAATCACTTGGAGTTAATTTAAAAGATTCAAGGATAGAGGTAGAAAAGATAATTGGTAGAGGGTCAGGGTTTGTTGCCGTAGAAATACCTTTTACCCCTAGGGCTAAGAGAGTTTTAGAATTATCTCTCGAAGAAGCTCGTCAATTAGGTCATAATTACATAGGTACAGAACATCTTTTATTAGGTTTGATAAGAGAAGGTGAGGGCGTTGCGGCAAGAGTACTAGAAAATCTTAATATTGACCTTACCAAAGTAAGAACTCAAGTTATAAGGATGCTAGGTGAAACAGCCGAAGTTGGTACAGGGGCTAATACAACTAAAGGCAACTTAAAAACTGCTACACTCGATGAATTTGGAACAAATTTAACAAAATTAGCAAGTGAGTCAAAATTAGATCCAGTAGTTGGCCGCCATTCAGAAATAGATCGGGTAGTGCAAATATTAGGTAGGAGAACAAAAAATAATCCTGTTCTCATTGGGGAGCCAGGTGTAGGCAAAACAGCCATTGCAGAAGGTTTGGCTCAAAGAATACAAACTGGAGATATTCCAGACATACTTGAAGACAAAAGAGTTTTAACACTTGATATAGGTCTCCTGGTTGCAGGAACAAAATATAGAGGTGAATTTGAAGAAAGGTTAAAAAAAATAATGGAAGAAATTAAATCAGCAGGTAACGTCATACTTGTCATAGATGAAGTGCATACTTTAATTGGTGCTGGAGCTGCTGAAGGTGCTATAGACGCAGCAAATATTTTGAAGCCAGCATTAGCGAGAGGAGAACTTCAATGTATTGGAGCTACAACACTTGATGAGTATAGAAAACATATTGAGAGAGATGCTGCTCTAGAAAGAAGGTTCCAACCTGTAATGGTTGGGGAGCCATCGATTGAAGATACAATAGAAATTCTAAAAGGTCTTAGAGAACGTTACGAACAACATCATCGTCTAAAAATTACTGATGATGCGCTTGAGGCGGCAGCTCATTTAGGAGATCGTTATATATCTGATAGATTTTTACCTGATAAGGCTATAGACCTCATCGACGAGGCTGGAAGCAGAGTACGTCTAATAAACTCTAAACTTCCGCCTGAAGCTAAACAAATAGATAAAGAACTTAGACAAGTCCAAAAACAGAAGGAAGAATCTGTAAGGGACCAAAATTTTGACCAAGCAGGCCAACTACGTGAAAAAGAGATGGAATTGTCTGCAAAAATTAAAGAGGTATTAGAAAATAAAAAAGAATCTACAGCTAGAGATTCATCTGAAGCTGATAATTCTTTTAAAAGTGATTCAAAACTTTTACAAAGCCCTCTTGTTAGTGAAGAGGATGTAGCTCATATTGTAGCTTCGTGGACAGGAGTTCCTGTTCAAAAATTAACAGAAACTGAATCAGTCAAGCTTCTTAATATGGAGGAAACGCTTCACCAAAGACTAATTGGACAAGATGAAGCTGTAAAAGCTGTTTCTAGAGCTATAAGAAGAGCAAGAGTTGGATTGAAAAATCCTAATAGACCCATAGCAAGTTTTATCTTTTCTGGACCTACTGGTGTTGGTAAAACTGAATTGACTAAATCATTGGCTTCATATTTCTTCGGTAGTGAAGAGGCAATGATAAGATTAGATATGTCAGAATTCATGGAAAGACATACAGTTAGTAAACTTATAGGCTCGCCTCCTGGTTATGTTGGTTTTAATGAAGGTGGTCAGCTTACTGAAGCTGTTAGAAGACGTCCTTACACGGTTGTTTTATTTGATGAAGTTGAAAAGGCCCATCCAGATGTATTCAATTTACTATTGCAACTACTTGAAGACGGAAGATTAACTGACTCTAAGGGTAGAACTGTAGATTTTAAAAATACTTTGTTAATAATGACTTCGAATATCGGTTCTAAAGTCATAGAGAAAGGCGGAGGCGGTCTGGGATTTGAATTCTCAGGTGATTCAGTTGAAGATAGCCAGTATAATAGAATTAAATCTTTAGTTAATGAAGAACTTAAGCAATATTTTAGGCCTGAATTTTTAAATAGACTTGATGAAATCATAGTATTCAGACAACTAACTAAAAATGAGGTTAAAGAAATTGCTGAGATAATGTTGAAGGAAGTTTTTACACGATTAAATGATAAAGGTATTAATTTAAATGTAACCGATGCTTTTAAAGAAAGACTTGTTGAAGAAGGTTATAATCCTTCCTATGGAGCAAGACCTTTGAGAAGAGCAGTTATGCGCTTACTAGAAGATAGCTTGGCTGAAGAAGTTCTTTCTGGAAGGATAAAAGATGGAGATAAAGCTATAGTTGATATTGATGATAATAAGAAAGTTACAATAAATATTTCTTCTGAAGAATCTTCTCAAGAGTTGGCAAGTGCTAACTTCTAATTATTCAAATTTAATATGCAGTCAATCTCTCCAGAAACTATATTTAGGGGAAATTATGCCTGGGAAAAATCTTTACCTCAAATTACTAAATTAACTAATAGACCATTAATTTTAGGTAGAAGCATTCATACGAATAATCTTAGAAATAAAATTTTTAATGATTTAAAAAATCAAAACCTTAGTGTCTATACTGCTAATTTACAATTTGATTGTTGTTACGAAGATATTTCAAGAGTTAAGAATATCATTTCAAATAATAATAATGATTCTGTTATCGCAGCTGGAGGTGGTAAAGTTTTAGATTCTGGAAAATATATAGCCGATTCTCTTAATATCCCTTGTATTACAGTTCCCCTTAGCGCCTCTACATGTGCTGGTTGGACAGCTTTATCGAATATTTATACAAAGGATGGTCAATTTATAAAAGATGTTGCATTAGGATCTTGTCCGAAAATACTTGTTTTTGATCATAAATTTATTCAAACAGCTCCATCAAGAACACTTGCAAGTGGCATAGCAGATGCCTTGGCAAAATGGTACGAATCCTCAATAACAAGTTCAAAAATAGATGACGGTCTTGTTCAACAAGCAATTCAGATATCAAGAGTTTTAAGAGATCAACTATTAATAGATGGAGGAAAAGCATTTAAGGGTCAATTTGAAAATAATCCATCTTGGCAAAATACTGTAGAAGCATGTGGACTTACTGCAGGATTAGTTGGCGGTATTGGTGGAGAAAAATGTAGGACTGCAGCAGCACATGCTATTCATAATGCAATTACTCAGATAATCACCCCTAATAAATTCTTACATGGTGAGATTGTTGGGGTTGGTTTATTATTGCAATTAAGAATAGAAGAAATGAAAAATAATAATAAATTAGCTGATCAATCAATTAAACAATTATTTGTACTTATGAAAGAATTGAATTTGCCAACGACTATCGGACAACTTGGAATAAATGTTTTTGAAAATAATAATTTAGAGAAAATTGCTGATTTTACTTGTCGAGATAAATCTGAGATTCACTTTTTGCCTTTTGAAATTAATAAACGGGATATAATAGAGGTTATTTCAAATTTTGAACAACAAAAAATTAAAACATAAATATTTTTTGACTAAAAACAATTTTGAACAATTAAGTGATTTAAATGAAGAATTTTTTGAAAGTGCCAAATTGTCACTATTAGATCCTTTAGGTCTTTATTTGGCAAATGATGTTAAGTGGATAAAACTCAACCAAAATTGGAACTCCTTAAAATTCCCAGTAGTTATGGGAGGGAAAGGTCAACCTATACTTCTTTTACATGGCTTTGATAGTAGTTTTTTAGAATTCAGAAGAATATATAAATCACTAAAAAGAAATTTTCAAGTTATCGTTCCTGATCTTCTGGGTTTTGGTTTTAGTCCCAGGTGCGCAACAAATGAATACAATTCCTCGAAAATAATTTCGCATTTAATTGATCTCCTTAAGACATTAAAAATAACAAATAATCTAAAAATTATAGGTGCCTCCATGGGAGGCTCAACAGCTTTAAAACTTGCTTATGAAATTCCTGATTCTATTGAAAAAATTATCCTTTTGTCCCCCGCCGGATTGTTTGGAGAACCTAAGAATATCCCTTTTCCTCTTAACCAAATTGGCGCCTCATTTCTTGGATTGCCTCAGGTTAGAAAAAGTCTTTGTAGACAAGCATTTGCTTTCCCAGATGAATGCGTTGGTAAGATGGAAGAGCAAATTGCTTCAATTCATTTAGGTTGTAAAGGATGGAGGAATTCACTTGCATCATTTGCAAAAAGTGGTGGGTTTGCAGGAACTAAAAAATATATCCAAAATATCCCAATTAAAACATTATGTGGAGAAAATGATCGAATTCTTGGAAAAAAAGAGCTTAAAAAAATAGGAAATATTGAAAAATTAAATTTTGTAGGGTTACAAAATTGTGGTCATCTTCCGCATATAGATCTTCCATCATTATCTAGTAAAATTATCCAAGATTATTTTTTGGAATAAAAGATTTCTTAATTAATTTAGATACTTGAGAATTATAAAAATATAATACAAAACAGATGGAGTAAAAATGTAACTGTCAATTCTGTCAAGAATCCCTCCATGTCCCGGTAAAAAAGTTCCGGAATCTTTTATTTTTGCATCTCTCTTCATCATAGATTCAATTAAATCTCCAACTAATGCCATAAGAGAAATTGAAATTCCATATATTATTCCAACAAATAATGGATTTTCCCAATTCAATAAAAATGCGAAAATTATTGCTAGTAAAGTTGAACAGGATATTCCTCCAATTAAACCTTCTATAGTTTTGCTCGGAGATATTGGAGATAGAGATGTTTTACCAAATGACTTCCCAATGAAATAAGAACCAATATCACTAGCTACAATTAAAAAGCAAGAAGTTAAAGTTAAATGCAGACCTGTAGTATTTGATAAGTTCTCAAACGACATAAAACCCTGATTTGAACTGATTATCACTGAATCTAATCCCCTTAACTTAATCCAGTAACTAGGTAAAAAACCTAAATAGAATAATCCAAAAATAGAGGCTGCAATATCTGAAATTGTCCCAGGTTTTGGTTGCAAAAGTAACCATGTACATATCCCAACTGAACAAATTGGCAAAATTGAATTTGAAATTTCTCCTTCAAGCACACCAATAGTCTCAAGATAAGTAGAAACTA
>QCIB01000021.1 GCA_003216915.1 Prochlorococcus sp. AG-402-I23 | reverse complement strand
CAAAAGCAAGAATTGATTGATAATTCTAATCAAGAAAATATTGCTGAACAGTCTAAAACTATTGCTGAAACTGAATTAGGAGAATTTGATGATAATTTTACTTGGTCGGCAATGGTATTAGCTGCTCAAGGAAAAAAAATAAATCAAATATCGATTGATGAAATTGATTGGCTAACTAAATTACGGAGAGGATTAGAAGAAACCCGAAAAGGATTTGTTACTGAATTATTGGATAAATTGGGAGATGATCCTCTTACGCCTGAATCTCTTGATGATTTAGAGACTCTATTAATAAGAGCTGATGTAGGGATTGATTCAACCGATAAAGTTATAAGTTCTCTTAGAACAAAATTAAACGAGGAAGTTGTGGGTGGAGAAGCAGGAATAAAATTCTTGAAGAAGGAATTAAAAATAATTATCGATAAACCAATAAAAAATTCGGGCTCTGATCTTTTAGTTCCCCAAAAGGGTAAGTTAAATGTTTGGTTATTAGTAGGAGTTAATGGTGTTGGTAAAACTACTACTTTAGGAAAATTAGCATATTTGTCATCACAAAGTAATTATAAAACTTTGATTGCTGCTGCTGATACCTTTAGAGCGGCTGCAGTAGAACAACTTAAAGTGTGGGGAGATAGAAGTAATGTTGACGTTATATCTAATCAATCAAAAAATGCTGATCCAGCTGCTGTCGTTTTTGATGCGATTAATTCTGCAAAAAAAAGAAATGTTGATTTATTACTTGTTGATACAGCGGGTAGATTGCAAACAAAAAATAATTTGATGGACGAATTATCAAAAATAAAAAAAATTATTGATAAAAAGGTCCCAGATGCAATTGTTGAATCATTATTAGTTTTAGATGCAAGTCAGGGGCAAAATGGCTTAAAACAAGCAAAAAGTTTCGCTAAATCAGCAGATTTAAGTGGAGCAATTATTACTAAATTAGATGGCACTTCTAGAGGAGGTGTCTCTTTAGCTGTATCTGAAGAAGTAAATTTGCCTATAAGGTTTATTGGAGCTGGAGAAGGTATAAAAGATTTGAGACCATTTAATAGTTATGAATTTGTAGAGGCTATGCTTGCAGATAAATAAATATTTAATTAATTTTTTTTAAAAACTTAAATTTAATGTTAAAACATATTTATCTATTAGATTTGTTTTGACAAATAATCAAAAAGAAAAAATATTTTCGAATAAATTTATCCAAAATTTTTTAGAAAATGATCCTAAAGTAACTCTAAAAAATAAATATAAATTTGCTGAAATTGCCTCTTCATTAGCATATTACTTAAAATCATTTTCCAATATAAATAAATTACTGGATTATGTATGTTTAATCTTTAAACATATTTTTTCTGAGAGTATAATTTTAATTATTCCTTTAAATTACGAGGGGGAGATATGGAATGAAAATATAAAAATTTCTTTTAATTATGAATATTTAACAATTCAAGAGGAAATTAATAGTTTTTTGAATCAATTTCATTTTTCAAAAAATTTTAAAATAAAAGAAATTCTAACTTTTGAAAATGCTCTAAAAAATAAATTTAAAGACTACAGAATTGAAACAAAAAAAATAATATCTAGAGGTAAATGTAGAGGATTTATTTATATTTTTAGCGAAGATATTTCTAGATCGATTACTGAAGATAGTAATTTTAATTTTATTGAAAATTGCCTAGCTGTTGGATTAGAAAATCACTACTTAATAAAAACAAAGAAAAAGCATGAAAATGTAGATAGAGAAATTTCTACTGGTGCCGAAATTCAATCTCAATTACTCCCGGATTATTGTCCAATTATTCATGGTATAGACCTGGCTGCACATTGTAGACCAGCTCTTCAGCTTGGAGGAGATTATTATGATTTTATGTGCTTAAAGACGAATATCTCTGAAAAAAGGAAAGAAAAATCAAGATGGGCCTTTGTAATAGGTGATGTCATGGGTAAAGGGATTCCAGCCGGTCTTTTAATGACTATGTTAAGAGGAATGCTACGTGCAGAGGTTCTTACGGGTCTGCCTCCAGATAGAATCTTGCATGATTTGAATCAACTAGCAATAAATGATTTGGATCAATCACATAGATTCGTTACATTATTTTACTCAGATTATGATCCAAGAACTAGAAAATTGAGATTCGCTAATGCAGCACATAATCCTCCTCTGCTTTGGAAAAGTTCAGATCAGCAAATGATTAAATTAGATGCAAAAGGATTTGTACTTGGACTACAAAAAGATGCTGAATATCATTGTGGTGAAATCAAGCTTAATCGAAATGATTTAGTTCTTTATTATACAGATGGAGTAATTGATACCTCTAATTCTTTAGGAGAAAGATTTGATGAGGAAAGATTAATTAAAACTTTTACAAAATTATGCAAGCAATCTTATACATCCCAAGAAATTTTAAATAAAATATTTAAAAAGTTAGATGATTTTACAGGGCAAAATAGACATCTTGAAGATGATGCCTCGATGGTTGTTTTTCAATTAAAATAGATATTTTTTGTCACTTATATAAAAAAATGCTTTATTAGAGATACTTAAAGTTACTAATTGATATGGCAAAAGTTTGGAGTAAAAGGTTTGATAATGCACTTGACCCTTTTATTGAAAAGTTTAATGCCTCAATTGGTTTTGATAGAAAACTTATTTTAGAAGATTTAGATTGCTCGATTGCTCATGCGAAAATGCTTGGCAAAACAAAAGTTTTATCCTCTTCTGAAGCTTTGCAAATTATTAATGGTTTAGAGTTAATAAAAGTTGAGTATTTGAAGGGTAAATTTTCTCCTGGTCCACCTTCTGAAGATATTCACTATAGTATAGAAGAAAAACTGATAAGTTTAATTGGTGAAACTGGGAAAAAATTACACACAGGTAGAAGTAGAAATGATCAAGTTGGTACAGATATAAGATTGTGGCTAAGAAAAGAAATTGACAATATTGAAATTTTAATAACCGATTTGCAAAAATCTTTTTTAAATCTTGCGAAATCCAATATTTATACCTTAATTCCTGGATATACCCACATGCAAAGAGCTCAACCATTATCTTTGGCTCATCATTTATTGGCTTACATAGAAATGCTCCAAAGAGACCGTGAAAGGTATAAAGAAGTACGTTCAAGAGTTAATATTTCTCCGTTAGGAGCTGCAGCATTAGCTGGAACAAAAATTAAAATAGATAGGCACTTTACAGCTGCAGAATTGGGTTTTAAAAAGATTTATAAAAACAGTATTGATGCAGTAAGTGATAGAGATTTTTGTATAGAGTTTGTTTCTGCATCTGCTATATTAATGTCTCATTTAAGCAAAATTTCAGAGGAAATAATTTTATGGGTAACTGATGAATTTTCTTTTGCAAATTTAACAGATAAATGTGCCACAGGAAGTAGCTTAATGCCGCAGAAAAAAAATCCTGATGTTCCAGAATTAATAAGAGGTAAGACAGGAAGAGTATATGGACATCTCCAGGCATTGTTAACGATGGTCAAAGGGGTACCACTGTCTTACAATAAGGATTTTCAAGAGGATAAAGAGTCAATATTTGATACTGCAGAAACAATATCTGCTTGTATTAAAGCGATGACTATTTTAATTAATGAGGGCATTGAATTTAATATTAAAAATTTATCTGACTCTGTAGAGAACGATTTTTCTAATGCTACTGATTTGGCAGATTACTTAGTTGATAAAGATGTTCCTTTTAGGACAGCATATCAAGTTGTTGGTCAAATGGTTAAATATTGCTTGGAGAGAAAAATGTTATTTAAAAATCTCAAAATTGAAGAATTTAAAAAATTTCATCCAGAATTTGATGAGGATGTTTTTGTGGATCTTAAACCTTTTAATGTCGTTAAATCAAGAAATAGCGAAGGTGGTACAGGTTTTGGTCAGGTAGAAAAAGAGGTAAATAATTGGCAAAAAAGATTGTTACTGTGAATCTCAATTATTTTTCAACAACAAGGGTATGCTTTGAAGTAGAATAATAAAGCAACGTTATGAAACTACTCATTGTAGTTTTTTTATAAGGTAAATTATTTGTTGAGTTTAAAGTGAGTATTTTTGTTGGCAATTTGCCGTTCCGCGCAGAGCGTGAAGATGTTATGCAGTTGTTTGCTCCTTTTGGTGAGGTTTTAAATTGTTCTCTTCCTTTGGAGAGGGATACTGGAAGGAAAAGGGGATTCGCATTTATTGAAATGGCAGATGAAGCGATTGAGTCAAAAGCTATTGATGGTTTGCAAGGCACGGAACTTATGGGCAGACCATTAAGAATTAATAAAGCTGAGCCTAGAAATTCTGGTGGATCTCGTAGAGGAGGAAGAGGTGGCAACAATGGCGGCTACGGAGGCGGCGGCTACGGCGGTGGCAACAATGGTGGCTATGGAGGCGGCGGCTACGGCGGTGGTAATAATGGATCTAATAGCTCTAACGCTAATAAATCTTCTGGAGCAGAAGGTTGGGAAGACAGAAGTTATGGAAATTCTTCTGATAACTCTGAATATGAAAATGGTAGGAGCAGAAGAAAAAGAGGAGTGTCCAATGAGAGCAATGCTTCAAACGAGATAAATTAGTAACCCATTTCTTCAAGCGCTGTCGTTAATTTAAATAGATATTCAATATTTAATTCTTTTTTTATGGATTTATTTGAAATTTGATTCCTCCAAATTTTAGCTTTTGGTATACCTTCAACTAAATTTATAAGATGTTTACAAATATCCCAAGATTTTCCTCCGTTACTTAAATGTGCTTCTATGTATGGAATTAAGGAGAAAATAATATTTGAAGCAGATTTAGGTTTTTTATTAATTCCATAAATCTTTTGATCAATTTCAGACCATCTCAATGGATGTTTATAAATTGATCGTCCAATCATGACACCATCAAAATCATTCAAGGCTTTTAATGTTTCATCGATATTTGTTAGACCCCCATTGATTTCTATTAATAATTCTGGATTTGATTTTTTCAATTTTTTTACTACATCAAAATTTAGAGGAGGTATGGTCCTATTTTGTTTTGGATTTAGACCTTTTAATATGGCTTTCCTTGCATGAACTGTAAATCTGTCTGCACCAGCATTTGCGATAATTTTTACGAAATTATTCAACTTAACGAAACTATCATCATTGTCTACACCGATTCTGTGTTTGATCGTAACCGGTAAGTTGCAATTATTTTTTAAGGATTCTATACATTTTGCTACTTTTTCAGGGTCTTTCATAAGTGAAGCGCCAAAATTTCCAGAACAGACCCTTGGACTGGGACAACCAACATTAAAGTTTATTTCGTCATAACCCCAATCTTGTGCCATTTGGGCCGCTTCTTTAAGGATTTTAGGATCATCCCCACCAAACTGAATCGATATAGGGTGTTCTTCATTATTAAAATCTAGAAAACTTTCTTTTCTATTCGTATACACTAAACTCTGGGCCACAATCATTTCCGTATACAATAGAGCTTCAGAACTTATTTTTCTCATTAACATTCTGAAGTGTTTATCAGTACAATCCATCATTGGAGCAATACTTAATTTATGAATATTTTTAATAGAATTAGGTTGAATGAAATTCATTACTTTTTGTGATTTGAATATATGAAACAATTTCTATCAAGAAGAACTTTTATTCTAATTCCTATTATGTCAATCTTAAAAATAATCTTTAATCCAATTCAAGTATTAGCATCTTCACTTGCTTCTAAAGAAGAGTGGAATTTCTCAAAAGACGAATGGAAAGCTAGGCTTAGTCCAGAATCTTATTATATTTTGAGGGAGGAAGGGACTGAAAGAGCTTTTAGCAGCCAATTAAATAATGAGAAAAGAAAAGGGATTTTTCACTGTGCAGGATGCGATTTGCCGCTTTTCCCCTCAGATAAAAAGTATGATAGTGGTACTGGATGGCCAAGTTTTTGGGATTCAATTCAAGGATCAGTAGAAACAAAAGTTGATTTCAAGTTAATTGTCCCTAGAACCGAATATCATTGCTCTAGATGCGGAGGTCATCAAGGACATGTCTTCAATGATGGGCCACTTCCCACTGGCAAAAGATACTGCAACAATGGATTAGCATTAAGATTTGTTCCTGACTAAATATTTGTGCGGCCTTCCGCAACTTGTTTTGTGCATCACTTTATTGGAGAATAGTCTTATTAAATTTTAGAAAAATGATTGAAAATCAATCAGACAATATTAATAATGAAGAAAATGATGATTCTAACCAGGATAATGCTCCTGAAGATAAATCATCTACCCAAAATTCAACTAACGAAAATGATGAATTAACTTCTCAAAAAACAGAAGAAATAAATACTGAAGAATTAAAAAATACTATCTCAAATAATGATGCAAGATTGGAACAATTAGAAAAAGAGCATGAAACATTAAAAAATCAATATGTAAGGATTTCAGCAGATTTTGATAATTTCAGAAAAAGGCAGTCCAGGGATCAGGACGATTTAAAAATCCAACTTGTTTCAAAGACTTTAACTGCAATACTTCCTATTGTGGATAATTTTGAGAGAGCAAGACAACAACTTAAACCAGAAAGTGAAGAAGCTCAAGCTCTTCATAGAAGTTATCAAGGATTGTATAAACAACTTGTAGAAGTTTTAAAACAACAGGGAGTTTCACCAATGAGAGTTGTTGGTCAGCAATTTGATCCAAACTTACATGAAGCTGTATTAAGAGAACCTAGTGACGAGTTTGAAGAGGATTTTATTATTGAAGAATTGCAGCGAGGATATCATCTAGATGGTAAGGTTTTGAGACATGCATTGGTTAAGGTTTCTATGGGACCTGGTAAACAAAATTCACAACAGGAAGTAGAAAAGGATACAGTTGAAGGGGATGTTGATTCAGAGGTAATTACTTCTGAAGATGTATAAATTCCAAATTCTTATTTGATCATTATCTAATGGCTGATTTTTACCAAATACTTGGAGTTTCAAGAGATGCTGATGCGGATACCTTAAAAAGGGCTTATAGAAAATTAGCAAGACAATATCATCCTGATGTTAATAAAGAACCTGGAGCTGAAGATAAATTTAAAGAAATTGGTAAGGCTTATGAAGCCTTAGCTGATCCTGAAACAAGAGCTAGGTATGATCAATTTGGAGAGGCTGGCCTTGGAGGTGCAGCTGGAATGCCTGATATGGGAGATATGGGTGGTTTTGCGGATTTATTTGAAACTTTTTTTAATGGCTTTGGGGGACAAAACCCACAGGGAGGAAGATCTCAAAGAAGAGGTCCTCAACAAGGAGATGATTTAAGGTATGACCTTAATATTGATTTTAAAGATGCAATATTCGGACAACAAAGAGAAATTAAAATTCCCCATCTTGAAACATGTGAAGTTTGTAGAGGAACTGGTGCAAAACCAGGAACCGGACCAAAAACTTGCTCAACATGTGGAGGAAGTGGACAAGTTAGAAGAGCTACAAGAACACCATTTGGTAATTTTACACAAGTAGCTGAATGTCCTTCATGTAATGGATCTGGTCAAATAATCGCAGATCCATGTGTAAGTTGCGGCGGTAATGGAGTAAAGCAAGTCAGAAAAAAATTACGAATTAATATTCCTGCAGGAGTTGATACTGGTACTAAATTAAGAGTTTCCGGAGAGGGAAATGTTGGTTTAAAAGGAGGCCCACCAGGAGATCTTTATGTTTTTATAAAAGTGAAGAATGATTCAAAATTAAAAAGAGATGGTGTAACTATTTACTCAGAAATAAATGTGAGTTATTTACAGGCTATTTTGGGAGATACTGTTGAAATTACTACAGTTGATGGAAATGTTAATTTAAAAATTCCAAGTGGTACTCAGCCAAATACAACTCTTTCACTTGAAAATAAAGGTGTGCCTAAACTTGGTAATCCAGTTGCTAGAGGAAATCATGAAGTTTTAGTAAATGTAAAATTGCCAACTCGTATAACTGACGAAGAACGAGAGCTTTTAGAAGGTTTAGCGTCTCAATATTCAGATAAAAATATTAATTCCAGTAGTGGACTATTTGGTAAATTGTTTGGTAAAGAATCCTAATGACCTCTTTAAAGCATTTGGATCTTAAATCTGTTCCTTGTCCTTTAAACATTGTCAAAATTAAATTAGCTTTGGAGAAGTTATCTAAAAATGAACAACTCATAGTTGAAATCGATAAAGGTGAGCCAGAAGAAATGATACTAAATAATCTAAAAGAGATGGGATGTTTCTTTAAACAAATCAAAGAAAATGAAAAATGTATAAAAATAAAAATATTAAATGAAAATTAATAATAAACATTTAGGTTTGGTTACGAAAAAATTTAATGATTTTTTTTTAGTCGACTTAAAAAATCAAGAAAACTTTGTAAATAGTGAAAGATTTTTATGTAAGGTAAGGAAGTCTATAAATTTTAAGGATCAATTAATTTATGTTGGAGACGAAGTAGTAATTGATAATATTGATTTAAAAAGCAAACGCGCAGTAATAAAAAGTTTAAAAAAAAGAAAAAATTTGTTAATTAGACCCTCAGTTGCAAATATTTCCGACATTTACATTACTTTTTCCGTTGCAGAGCCAGAGTTGAATTTATCTCAAGTTAATAGATTTTTGATATCAGCAGAATCGATGGGGTTGGAAGTATCATTAGTTTTGACAAAGTGTGATTTAATTTCAGATAAAAGAAGATCTTTTTTAGTTGATAAATTTGGTAAATGGGGTTATCAAGCAATAACTTTAAATTTACAGAAATCTAATTATTTTAAAAATTTTTTAGTTGAGTTAAAGCAAAAAGAATGTTCAATTTTTATGGGTCCATCCGGTGTTGGCAAAACTACTTTGCTTAATATGATAATTCCAGGTCTTCAAAATAGTACTGCTCCAGTTTCTAACAAAATTAAAAGAGGCAAAAACACTACTCGAAATGTTGAGTTATTTTCTATATCAAATCAAAGTTATATTGTGGATACTCCTGGTTTTAACATGCAACCTCTAGAGGTTGATATAAGAGTATTGCAAAATCTTTATTCAGAAATCTATAAACAAGTAATCGATGAGGGAATTAAGTGTAAATTTCGTAACTGCTTACATTTAAACGATGAGGGCTGTAATCTAAATAAATCATTCGAAAGATATTCTTTTTATAAAGAAATGATTGAGTCTTCTAAGAGTCACTATTATCAAAACCAGGCAGATTAAGATTTAATCCCCCAGTTAAATCATTCATCCTTTCTTTCATAGTTGTAGTAGATAATTCATGAGCTTTTTGAATAGCTTGTAAAATGTTCTGCTCTATTTTTTCTTTATCTGCATTTAAAATATTTTCTTGCACTTCTACCTTTAAAGGAAGTTGGTTTCCACTTATCCAGACTTTTATCATTTCATCATCACTTTTTCCTTCAATCTCCATATTTTCAAGTTCATCTTGTAATTTTTGAGCATCTTGCTGAATTTGTTTCGCTTTTTTAAAAGCTTCTGTAAGTTGTCCAAAGTTAGGAAGTCCAAAACCCGCCATTTTGTAAAAAAGTTTCTTTAGTTAGGATAGTCAAAACCAATCATTCTTACTTCCGGTTGCAAATAAATTCCTTTGTTTTGTAGTACTTTTTGTTGAATTACTGTTATTAATTCATAAATATCTTTTGAACTTGCCGAAGAAGTGTTAACTATAAAATTTGAATGCACTGTAGAAATTTCTGCGCCCCCAATTTTAAATCCCTTTAAACCCATTTCATCAATTAATTTTGCTGCATAATTATTCTCTGGATTTTTAAAAACACTACCAAAACTTGGTTGATGATATGGCTGTCTTTCTGTTTTTAATTTAAGGTTATTTTTGGTTGTTTGAATTAATTGTTCGAGATTGCCATTAGGCTCAAAATGTAGTTTTGCACTAATAAGTGTTAAATCATTTCTTTGAAAAGAGCTAAATCTATACTCAAAATTGATATCTTTTTTTTTAATTTCAAGTTTTTCATGAGTTTTATTATTTATAACTTTTACGGAAATAAGATTTTTTGCTAGCGATAAATTACCTGTGCCAGCGTTCATATAGATTGCTCCTCCTAATGTGCCTGGAATTCCAACAGCCCATTCGCCTCCTTGTAATCCATTTTTAGCAAGAGAATTAGATAATGTTGGTAGCATTACACCTGCTTCTGCTTCAACAATTCCTGAATTTGGCTCTATTGTTAATGATTTCATTTTTTTTGTACACACAACTAAACCTTTTATGAAAATATTATTTATTAAAAGATTTGAACCTGCGCCAATTATTTGACATTTTTGTTTGTTTAAATTAGCCCATTTCATTAGATATCTAAGTTCTTCAATGCTTCTTGGCTCAGCAAAATATTCAGCTACTCCTCCCACTTTTATAGTTGTATAACTACTTAAATTACAGTTTTCAGAAAAAATCTGTTTATTCATAAATTAGTGATTTATTTTAATTGTTTTTTTCATTTAAAATTGACCAGAAATTATGACAATCACCAGCTCCCATATTCAAAATTAAATCTCCTTTTTGAGTTAATTCGTAAAAATTCTTTGTAACTTCGTAATAATTATTTATGTAACTAACATTTTTATTCTTTTTATAAATCAGATCAGTGATAATTTTCGAAGTAATTTCATCTTCGTTTCCTTCTCCTGCTCCATAAATACTTGTTACATAAATAACATCTGCTTTTGACAATTCTTCAGCGAATTCTTTAGTAAATTGCTTTACTCGTGAGTATCTATGAGGTTGAAACATAGCTATTAATCTACTTTTTTGACATTCATTATTATTTTTTTGGTGAATAAATAATCTTCCTAATTTAATCGTTTCTTTTATTTCGTTTGGGTGATGTGCATAATCATCATATAAACTTCTTTCATCTATTTGGCCTCTGAATTCAAATCTTTTTTTTGGTAGTTTCAGATATTTTATATTTTTTTTAATTTCTATAAAATCTACTCCTATCATTCTTGAAGCTGCTATTGCTGCAGTGATATTAGATAGATTGTGTAATCCTGGAATTGGAATATTTAAATTACTAATAAAATTTCCATTCTCATAATATTTTCCAATTGTATACTTTGAATTAATTTCAGTCGGGATTATTGCATAAGCTACTTTTTTGGCCGTAGTGGTAGACCAACTACATTTAGAATAAAAATTTTTTCTAGAGTTTTCACAATCAAAATTAAGTAATAATTTTTTAGAGTTTGTAGCGAAACTTTTAAAAGAAGATATGACTTCACTTAAATTAGAAAAGTGATCGCAATGATCAAAATCAATGTTATTTATTATTCCAATATCCGATTTATATTTATTAATTGTTCCATCAGATTCATCAACTTCAGCTACTAAGTATTTTGTATTTTCTAAATGACAATTAGAGTTGTAGATAGGAATTATTCCTCCAGTTATTGAGGAAGAATTATTTGTACATAACTCAAGTATTGTAGAAAGAAATGTACTGGTTGATGTTTTTCCGTGGCTGCCTGCTACCGCCAATGCAGTGTAAGTCTGCATTAGCATTGCAAGTATCTCTGAACGATGTTTTATTGATAAATTTTTTTTTCTGCAGTAAGAAAATTCTTCATTTTCTGGCTTGATCGCGGAGCTTACAACAAAATTAATCAATTTGTTGGTAAATTTTGAAATAACAAATTCGATATTTTGTCGAACTTGAGAAGTAAAGATTACTGCACCTAATTTCTCTAATTTATTAGTTTCGTCGTTTTTAACTAAATCAGATCCTGAAACTGAACAACCTTTTTTAAGTAAACCGATTGCTAATGCTGACATCCCAATACCTCCAATCCCAATAAAATGAAAATGACTTTTCAACAGTAATTCTTTATCCAATTTTTATCTTTTACTTAAATCAAAATAACTTCTCGGTAGAATTTTGCTATTTTTTTTTAAAAAAAAATGTTTTTTTTTCTTGAATTAATACAAAACTAGACTTATTTGCTTAATAAATCAAAAAAACCTTACGTTATTGCACAAAATTCAGTATGATCAGCAACTTAGGTTAATCATTTAGAAATTATTAGTTATGACTTTGCGTGTTGCAATTAACGGCTTTGGCAGAATTGGTCGAAACTTTATGCGTTGTTGGCTTAGTAGAGGGGCTTACACCAATATTGAAGTAGTTGGAATTAACGTTACCTCAGATCCTAAGACTAATGCTCATCTATTAAAGTACGACTCAGTCCTTGGTCAACTTGATGGAGTTGATATTCAATATACTGATGATACTTTTGTAATTAATAACAAGACAATTAAATGTTTCTCTGATAGAAATCCAATGAATCTCCCCTGGAAAGATTGGGGTGTAGATTTGGTTATTGAATCTACTGGAGTATTTAATACAGACGTAGGTGCAAGTAAGCACTTAGAGGTTGGAGCAAAAAAAGTTATCTTAACTGCTCCTGGCAAAGGCGATGGCGTTGGTACTTATGTAGTTGGAGTCAATGCTGATATATATAAACATAAAGATTATGATATTTTGAGTAATGCTAGTTGTACAACGAACTGTTTAGCTCCAGTAGTTAAAGTTTTAGACCAAACTTTTGGGATTAACAAAGGCTTGATGACTACAATTCATAGTTATACAGGGGATCAAAGAATTTTAGATAATAGTCATAGAGATCTAAGAAGAGCTAGAGCCGCTGCTACAAACATCGTTCCTACTTCTACAGGAGCTGCAAAAGCAGTAGCTCTGGTATACCCAGAAATGAAAGGCAAATTAACAGGAATTGCAATGAGAGTTCCAACTCCTAATGTTTCAGCAGTAGATTTTGTTTTTGAATCTTCTAAATCTGTCACAACTGAAGAAGTCAATAATGCTCTCAAGGAAGCATCTCTAAGCTCAATGAAAGGCATTATTAAGTATGGAGATGAACCATTAGTGTCAAGCGATTATGCCGGTACCAATGAGTCATCAATTGTAGATAGCGACCTTACTATGTGTATCGGAGATAACCTTGTAAAGATCCTTGCGTGGTATGACAATGAGTGGGGTTATAGTCAGAGAGTTGTAGATTTAGCAGAGATTGTTGCAAAAAAATGGGAGTAATTAAAAGTGTTTGAAAGGTGCGTTATTAAATAATTTGTTTTTTTTATTATCTTTAAATTCTATTGATGGTTCACCATCAGCAAAAAAACCAATCTCGTTAATATCTTTATCAAGTTTAGATAAATTCTTTGCCCATTTTTTTGGCAAAGAGAAAACTAATTCATAATCTTCACCTCCAAAAAAATAATATTCGTCCCATTTACCTCCTTTAGGCCAATCCTTATCTTTAGGTATTTTTTCGTAATATATGATAGCTTTGCAGTTGCTAGCTATTGCTAAGTCTTGTAAGGCTTGAAATAGTCCATCACTGCTATCAGTACATCCTATTCTCCTTATTTTTTTATTGGAGCGAGTTTTGAGGAGATTATTTAGAAAATTTGGGTAAACTTTAGGGCGACAAAAATGTTCAATGGACTTCATGATTAATCTTTCATTAAGAGAAAATTCATTATCGAAATTAATTTTATTTTGTATTAAAAATCCCAGCTTGCTAAGACCATGAATTCCTGTTGTTAAGATTATATCTCCTGGGTTACACGCGTTTCTTCGTAATTCAAGCTCACCTTGAATTCCAAAGGCCGTAATTGAAATGATTTTTTTATCCCCCTTTGAGCAATCTCCCCCTAGAATCACCCCGCCATATTCTTTTAATGCTTTATTTATTCCTTTGTATAATTCTTCAACCCAAATCCACTCAGTTCTAGCAGGTAGAACTAAGCTTATTGTAATACCTATAGTTTTCTTGCTTCCACTGGATAATAAGTCAGAAATGTTGCTAACAACTGCTTTCCACCCAAGGTCCCCAGGACAAATAGTAATGTCATTGAAATGAACATTTTCTACCAAAGAATCAGTATTAACAAGTAAATTTTCATTTTTAGTTTTGATTAAAGCGCAATCATCTGAAATTTGGTTTTTAGGCATAAATTTTCCTAGCCTATTTATTAATTCTTTTTCCCCTATATCTTCTAATATTTCTTTATGCATTTAATTTGAGGTTTTCAATCCCTTCTAAAACATCAATTGAAATTATTGTGTCATCTTTAGTAAGCTCTTCTAATAAATCAAATCCATCTACAACGTAACCAAAGGCAGCATTCCTCCCGTCAATTAAATTGCGACCTGCTGGATTTAATTCTGCTTCATATAAAAAGAAGAAAAATTGCGATGAGCCATCATCAACTGCGGTATTTGAATGGGACCATCCTAGAGTTCCAAGTGTTGCAAAAGGTAATGTTGGCGTTTCTGTGTAAAGACCTAAATCTTCAAAAGTTTGATTATAAAAAGTATCTTTTTCATCAGGAATTCGAATTTCTAAGGGAACGTGACGTTCTTCGTTTGTTTCAGGATCTATATAACCAATATCTTCACCAATTGGATCACCTGTTTGCAGTACAAAAAATTCTTCTGCTCTGTTGATAGTTAAATCTTTGTAGAAGTTTTTTGAAGATAAATCTATAAATGCTCCAGCTGTAAGTGGGGCGTTAAATCCATCCACAATTGCTTGCATATCTCCTTTGGAGGTTTTTATATTGACTTTTGCTCTGCCCAGTAATCTTGGTAAATTATCAAATTCCTTGGGAATAGAGTAGGGAAATTCATTTGGTAGAAAATATTCTTCTAATCCACCTATTTTATCTAAAGCATCTCTTCGTGTCGCTATAAATGAGTATTTGTCCTTTGATTTAGAGTAATCTTGAAGACTATTAAAATTTTCTTTGAGGTCTAAAAATGTTTTTTCAGCAATTTTCTTTTTATCGTTAGGTAATTCTTGAATAATTTTACTCTCGTATTTTTTTAGTAAAGATTGACATTTTGTAACAGTTTTCGTAAGAGCGGGCCATCTTCCTCCTCTTACAAGATCACTAGTTTCTTCCAATTTGTGTTGAAGTTCTTGTAACTCAACTTGCTTGATAGGGAGTGCGTTTCTGAGGATTGCACTAGGGTCTTTTAATGCATTTCCATTAGGTAAATCAGCTAGTACTTGAATCGGTTTTAAGAGAAAAACCTGTAAAATTACAATGGATAGAATTAAGAAAAGTTTGTTCTGATTTGATAAGAATTTTTGCATAGCACTCTTGCAGGTTTATGATCCTTGGGGATGTAATACAGGAATGATTTCCAGTAACGATTTTCGCACAGGTACTACCATCGAGTTGGATGGACAAGTTTGGCGTGTTGTAGAATTTCTACATGTCAAGCCTGGCAAGGGTTCTGCTTTCGTGCGAACAAAATTAAAATCAGTTCAAAGCGGCAACGTGGTTGAAAAAACTTTTCGAGCCGGAGAATCAGTACAGCAGGCTATCCTTGAGAAGTCTAACCTGCAGCATACTTATGTGGAGTCTGGTGATTATGTTTTTATGGATATGACAAGTTTTGAAGAGACAAGTCTCACCTCTGAACAAATCGGTAAAGGTGCAAAGTATTTGAAAGAGGGAATGGAGGTTAATGTAATTTTTCATAATGGTAAAGTTTTAGAAGTAGAACTTCCAAT
The DNA here is from genome assembly GCA_003216915.1 of Prochlorococcus sp. AG-402-I23. Classification (GTDB taxonomy): domain Bacteria; phylum Cyanobacteriota; class Cyanobacteriia; order PCC-6307; family Cyanobiaceae; genus Prochlorococcus_A. The sequence goes on along the minus strand of QCIB01000021.1, from coordinate 3,349 downwards.
ATCTATTACTTTGAAAGTTACAGAGACTGATCCAGGAGTTAAAGGTGATACTGCTAGCGGGGGCACGAAACCAGCTATTCTAGAAACAGGTGCTCAAGTTATGGTTCCTTTATTTATTTCTGTGGGAGAAATGATTAAAGTTGATACTCGTAATGACAGTTATCTTGGACGTGAAAATTAATGGCTATGAAATTAGATCATGATGACTTAAATCGCTTAATAGAGAAAATCTCTACAAGTGATATACAAGAGTTCTCGCTAGAGGGAGAAGATTTTAAACTTGAAATAAAAAGGAATGTATTTGATCAGAATCAAGTTATTAATAATTTAGTTTCTAATACTTCATTGGATAAGCAAATAATTGCTAATCAAAAAACTATTAATGATAATATCCCTGTTGTTAATCAGTCTGAAGCACCTCAGGTGGCACCCCCAGGACGTTCTGATCTAACTGAAATTACTTCTCCTATGGTTGGCACATTTTATAGGGCTGCAGCGCCTGGTGAGGAGCCATTCGTCGAAGTAGGGAATAACGTTAAGGTTGGGCAACCTATTTGTATTTTGGAAGCAATGAAGTTAATGAATGAAATTGAATCTGAATTTAATGCTGAAATAGTAGAGATTCTCGTAGAAAATGGTACGCCAGTAGAATTTGGTCAAGTTTTAATGCGTGTTAAGCAGTCTTGAATTGTTAGTCAATTCTATTGCAGCTTTTATAGCCTCAATCATGCTCTGAGATTGAGCAATTCCTTTGCCAGCAATATCAAATCCCGTTCCATGATCAGGAGATGTTCTTATAAAAGGTAAACCGATTGTGGTATTAACTGAGTAATTAAGAGCTATCACTTTCATTGGTATTAAACCTTGATCATGATACATAGCAAGAATGCCATCATGCTTTTCAGCATTTTTGTCACTCCAAGCTTTTACAGAAGAATTCCAGCAACTATCTGGTGATAAAGGGCCTAATAATTTAATACCTCTATTCTTCTTATTCCATGAAATTAATGCATCATTGAGCCAATCTTTTTCTTCATGACCTAAAATACCTTCTTCTCCGGCATGAGGGTTTATTCCTGCTACTTTTAAAGTAGGTTTATCAATATAGGTATTACAAAAATCTTTGAAAAGATCTAATTTAGAGTGGATTAATTCTGTAGTTAATTTCTTGGGAACCTCACAGAGGGCTATGTGGGTTGTAGTTAGTAAAGTATTAAATCTCCAACCTGTAATTGGTGATTTTGCTGTGAATAACATTCCAACATTTTTTACTCCACACGATTTTGCTAGTACTTCAGTTTGACCAGAGAAGTAATGACCTGCTAAAGACCATGATTTTTTGCAAATTGGTCCAGTTACAAGTGCTGAATTTGGATATTGTTTTACAATTTCTATTGCTTTTGTTAAGTATTGAAAACTTGAATTTCCGTAACTTGATTGAGATTCATTATCTGATGTAGAAATTTCGAGATCATGTATCTCTAAATTTTTAGGATTTGCAAGGTTTTCTAATCCTAATGATCTTAGATGTTTATATGTATTTTGTAGATTTTTTTTTGATCCAACTAATATAAAATCAATATTCTCTGGTATTTCATTAGAAAAAAGTGCTTTTAAGATTATTTCGGGTCCAATACCTGACTCATCTCCGACGCTTATTACTACCTTAAATATTTTATTTGCATTTTTAAAATTCATAAAAAAGTATTTAAATTTATTTTTTAACTATTCAGATAGCAATTTTTTAAACCTATTTTATAGTTTTTATAAATTAGTTTATATCCAAGCGTTTCGCATAAAAGTTTATTCGAAACTCTCCTATTTTCCATCCAAAAAGATTGAGCGATAGGTGATAATTTCTCTTTTGCATCCTCAAATAATATTGGCTTTGGCATTTTTAAACCAAGTAAATCATAGCAGTATTGAACTACTTCTATCTGTGAACATGGTTCATCATCTGCAATATTAATAATTTGGTAAAACTTTAATGAATTTTTATTTTGTAATAGATAGATAATTGCATTTGTGATATCAGCAACATGAATCCTCGAAAATACCTGATTTTTTTTAGATATAACGCGAATTTTTTTATTTTTTATTGCTTCAAAAGTTGATCGTCCAGGTCCATAAATACCGGGCAATCTAAAAATTTGTACAGGTAAATCAGATTCAATCCATTCTTTTTCACAATTTAACCTCTTATGACTTCTTTTTTGAAAAGGGTTTGGTTCATCAATTTCAGAAACCCAATCACCCTTGGTATTCCCATATACACCTGTTGTAGATAAATAGCCAACCCATTCAAGGGGCAAACTTTTTAGTATATTTTTCAGACTTCTTAATACTGGATCATTTCCATTTTTGTCGGGAGGAATGCAACTAAGAATATGCGTGACTCCATCAAAAATTTCTTTATCAGGGACCATATCGCTTTCGCTGTTGAAAACGAAACTATCTGGGGCTTTTTTCTTAGATCTTGAACTTGTCAAAGCAGTACAACCTAATTTTCTTACCTTTTTTGCAAAGAAACTACCGCTGAAACCACATCCCAAAATTAAAAATTTATTTTTATTACTTAGTGAACTTGCGGGAAACTTCATGCGACGTTAAAGTAGTACATATGTATTAATAAATGATGAAGATAGCTCTTAAGCCTGATTTAAAATCAAAAACTTATTGCATCAGCAAAAGTTATAGTCGTTTGACAGAAAAAGAAATCAGTTTAATTAAATTTAAATTCTATCAAAAATTATTTGTACTTCTCATTTCATTTTCGACAATTTTAATATTCCCAGAATCGCCAAGAGAATTAGGAAATATATGTGAGAGTTATAATTCTAGAAAAACATGTAATGTTTGGTAGTTAAGCAGCTTTATATTCTGATTCATCTTTTTCGTAATTTTGTTTTACCCTAAAATTAGAATTAGCCCATTGCAGTAATCTTATAGCTAATCTCAAATCTCCCTCTAACCATGCTCTTATAGCCATTGCTCTTCGAGGGTCATAAAATTTTTGTTTTCTATACCAGTACAAAGCATTTTCATCCGATTTATCCCCATTACAGGAAAGACATGCAGGTACGCAATTTTCTGTTGTGCTTAAACCGCCTTGGCTACGTGGTAATACATGATCAATAGATTCAGATGGTTTTCCGCAATATATACAACTTTTTCCTGTAAACCTATGAATAGATTTTCGCCACTGTCTCAATCTGAACTTAGGACATAAATCCTCTAAAAACACCGCATCATTAATATGCATTCAGAATATTTAGTTAAATAAATAATGGCTTGAATATATTAAAAGTCAACTTTTATTTATGCTTTTTTTCCTAAATTAGCTCGAAAA
>QCIB01000020.1 GCA_003216915.1 Prochlorococcus sp. AG-402-I23 | reverse complement strand
TGAATAAATTAAACTCCAGTATGAAGAGTTTTTCGCCAGAGTATCTTTTTGGGAAAAATAGACATCTTTATTGTTACCCAAGGGATTACTAAAAACCAATGTGATAAATAAAAAACCGAAACAAATACCATCAAAAAATTGCTTTTTTGCAAAACAGGTACTTCGCTTTTACAAGAAGAACCGTACCAAAAAGCAATCCCAGATAACATAAAAGCTGTAAATGAAATAGGCCAGTAAATTGGTGAATCTAATAAAGCTACACTTAAAACTAAATCAAAAATAGAAATTATTGGTAGTGCATATTGCAAGATGAAAAAGTAAGTTAAATCAAATTTCTGCAAATAATCAATTTTATTAGTAAATAATTGATCTCCATAATCAAAGAATCTTTGCAAACCCCCCTCTGCCCATCTTTGCCTTTGCGCTAATAAAGCATTTAAATTCTCAACTGCTTCCTCCATGACTGGAGGATCCCATAAGATACCAATTCTAGATTTTGATAATAATAATCTTAAACTCAAATCAAGATCATCTGTAACTGTATCTTCATTAAAAGAACCACATGCCAATAATGTTTCTTTCTTAATTAATTGGCCATTTCCCCTTAATTCAGAAACTCCAGCAACTGATAATCTTCCATATTGAAAGATTGCGTCCATAGCCATCTCCATTGACTGGCAGGAAGTTAAAAAATTCTTACTTACATTTGTTACTGATTTTCTTAATTGAACTGCAGACCAATTACCCTCTTCTACAAAACTAAATAACCTTATCAAAGAATCTTGTTTTAATTCAGCATCAGCATCTAAAACTAATAACCATTCACCATGAGTAAACTTCAATGCATAATTCAAAGCTCCTGACTTTCCTCCGCCTGCATTTGGAGAACGGCTTATGACTTTTAACTTGTCATATTGTCTAGATAATCGATCTAAAATTAAAGGCGTCTTGTCAGAGCTACCATCATCGATTATGTAAATATTTAATTTATTTGTTGGATAATCTAAACTAAATAATCTTTCAACTAATCTTGCTATGACATTCTCTTCATCTCTAGCTGCGACTAAAATATCAAGCACAGGTAACTCTTTATTGCTAATTTTTCTGCTTTCAGAACTTAAAACATTGTTCCTTTTAAAATTTCTAGAAATAACTATTAAACCGTAAAAAACAATCACAAAAGAAAGAGTCAATATAATGTAAAAAAAATTTTCGATATTGTATGCATGAGGAATAAAAGCTACTAAAAAACAAGCACTAAGAAATATAAACGACTTCAATCTTCGATTTTTATAAAAACCCTTACTCATAAAAGTAAATTTTTAATTACTTAACTTTCATTGAGACAATATCTCAAATTTTTTCAGTTTTGCATCTCGATAGTAATGCTTCAATATTTGTTCATAAGAGAATCCTAATTTAGCCATTTCAATTGCTCCTGACTGAGATAAACCTACACCATGACCGAAGCCTCCTCCTCTCAAAAGCCATAAATCATCATTTAATTTATTAATAGTAAACAAATTACTAGGGATAAAATTTAATACCCGTCGAATATCATCTTTAACAAGAACAATAGATTTATTACCTTTGTCCGTTTGAATTTCCAATTTAGTCACTCTGCCACTAGACCCACGTTCAATAGAATTTAAATCAAAAACATCATCATTAATATTTATAAGTTTGTTTTTAATTAACTTTTCTTTAATTTCAAGACTAGAAAATTTCTTATTCCATCGAAAAAGATAATGATTACTCCCATAAAATTGTTCTTTATCAAAATCTAAAAAATTATTTAAATCAGATTCATTTGTAATTGGAAGTTTAAAAATTTTATTTAATGATTTAGAACCATCAATGATTGAATTGAAATAAGAAAAATCTTGAATTTGCCAAGACTCGCCTGCAGTAGCAGATAATCCACCATTAGAACCATGGTAAAAAGCATTTATTGGTTGATTTCCATAAGTTAGAATTAAATTTGAAGTTGCATCTATAGCTTTTTGTATGTTTTTATTTGAAATTTTAGAAGGCTTATAAACTTGACATTGAGTGCTTATACATAAATGATATTTATCCATATTAAATCTATCAGAATTAAATATTCCCCAAGTTCTTGCAATAACTGCTTGAGCCTTGAGTGCTTCTAAAGGAGAATTCGGTCCAATTTCATATGGCAAAACACCTGCCAAATAGTCATCAAATTCAATTTTTTGAACTAATGTCCAAGTTCCATATGAATCTTTTATTAAATAAAAATTTTTACCAAAATTGACACCATTGATTTTTATTTCCTCTTGAGCATAAATATATATAGGTCCTTCAAGTTTCATAACACTATATTCATTTGTAAGAACAGGAGTAATTTGAAAATTTTTTATTTTTCTGAAAATCTTATTTTTTAATTCAAACTCTGGCAGATCATCTTCAAATGGAATCCATACTTCCCAATTTTTAGGGTAAGCAACAGTCGTCTCAAATCCTTTATCTTTAAGTTTTTCTGCTTGTTTTTTTGCTGATTCATAGCTAGCAAAAGGACCAAAAACAATTCTTTCGATTGTTTTTGGATTTTTGATGGGTATATCCACCCAGCTAATATTTATCTGTTTTGATTTATGTTTAATACCGTTGGACGATATCAGGTTTAAAAAACCTTTATCAGTGATAAAATTAATATTGTTTTTTTTTGAAAAACTGTCATTCTCCCCCCCTAAATATTGCTTTAAACCAATTAAAAAATTTCCTTTTTTAATTTGATTATTGAGTTCAACTTTTTGTAATTCTTCTCCTTTTACATTTGAAGTAAATTTAGTGTTTATGAATAAAAGAGAAATACACCCAAAAAATAAGTTTAAAAAGGCAAATTTAAGTTTCATAAGTTAGAACTTTCCCTATCAATTAAAAACTTTAATTTGCACCAATGCGTATAAAGGTTTAGATTATCCTAATTAAACACATTTGACTTAAATGTCTAAACTAAAAACTCGTAAATCAGCTGCCAAAAGATTTAAAGCTACTGCGACGGGTAAATTTATGAGAAGAAGAGCTTTCCATAATCATTTACTTGATCATAAAAGCTCAAAATTAAAAAGACATCTATCAACAAAAGCCGTAGTTGATGAAAGAGATGCTGATAATGTAAGATTAATGATTCCATACGCATAAATCTTTACCCAATTTTTATTAGATATTCATGGCACGCGTAAAAAGAGGCAACATAGCCAGAAAAAGAAGAAACAAAATCTTAAATCTTGCAAAAGGTTTTAGAGGCGGAAACAAAAATCTTTTCAGAACAGCAAACCAAAGAGTGATGAAAGCTCTTTGTAATGCTTATAGGGATAGAAGAAGAAGAAAAAGAGATTTTAGAAGACTTTGGATTTCTAGAATTAACGCATCTGCCAGGATAAATGGAACAAACTATAGCAAGTTGATAAATGGTATGAAAAATTCAGAAATTATAATTAATAGAAAAATGCTTGCTCAATTAGCCTTAAATGATCCTAAGTGTTTTGAAAAAATTGTTTCTTCAGTTAGTAAGTAGAAAAAAGAATATAATCTAGAAAAGTAAAAATAAATGATGGAAATATCTTCCTTTCAGTCTTATCTAATAATTCTTTTTGTTGTATTAATAATAATTTCTATATTTGTATTCAGACAATTTCTAAAAACAAGAAGTGAAGAATTAAATTTAGTAAAATTCGAGCAGAAAGGTTTAGATTCTCTTACTCAAGCTACAGAATTATATGAATTTGGGTCTATTCAGATAAAAAAAAGATTATATTCTGAAGCAACTAAAACTTTTTTAAAAGCAATTGAAAATTATGAAAATGAACCTAATGAAGCCAAAGCGATAATCAATAATGCTTTAGGATTCTCTTATGCTGCTCAAAATGAATTTAAGAAAGCAATTAAACACTATAACTCTGCAATAAAATCACTCCCAGAATATCCTATAGCCCTAAATAACCTCGCATCAGCACAACAGCGTTTACTTGAGTACGACTTGGCATATGCAACTTATCAAAAGGTTTTGGTAATAGATCCAAAAAACAAAACGGCAATTAAAAAAAGTAAGGAGTTAGAAAAAAGAAACAATTATAAACCTTATAAAGGTATTAAAGATAAGGGATTCTAAATATGGAAAATTATTCTTCTTTAATAATTAGTGGAAAACAATTTTCCAGTAGATTAATGGTGGGTACTGGCAAATACAAATCTACTCAAGATATGATAGAAAGTTTGTCAAATTCTGAAACGGAAATTATAACCGTCGCTGTTAGAAGAATTAAAAATGATCAGACCGGAGAAAATTTACTCGAAAAGGTAAACTGGAAAAAATACTGGATGCTTCCTAATACAGCTGGTTGTGTTAATTCCGATGAGGCAGTGAGAATAGCAATTTTGGGTAGAGAACTTGCAAAATTGTCTGGTCAAGAAGAAAATAATTTTGTGAAGTTAGAAGTTATTCCTGACAAAAAGTATTTGCTACCAGATCCAATAGAAACCATTAAAGCAGCCGAAATTTTAATAAAAAAAGGTTTTGCTGTACTTCCCTATATCAATGCAGATCCTATTCTTGCAAAAAGACTAGAAGAAATAGGTTGTGCAACTGTAATGCCATTGGGCTCGCCTATAGGCTCCGGCCAAGGTTTATTAAATTTATCAAATATAAGGATAATTATTGAAAATGCAAAAGTGCCAGTAATAATTGACGCAGGAATTGGGGTGCCTAGTGAAGCTTCTCAAGCTATGGAAATTGGAGCTGATGGTGTTTTAATCAATAGTGCAATAGCACAAGCTGAAAATCCTCCTCTAATGGCTCAAGCGATAAATTATGGTGTAAAAGCTGGCAGGGAAGCTTTTCTGGCAGGAAGAATTAAAAAACAAGACTTTGCAGTAGCAAGTTCACCGAAAAAAAACATATCTATCTAATTCTCTTCATTGAGCAAAGTTTAAAAAGAGAATAAAAACTTATTATTTTATTTAAAGTATTAAGAAAGAAGATTTGAAACTATTTTCAATGTTTTTTCGCAAATTGTAAGCACACTGTAGTAATTTAATAAATATATTATGAATCTATTTAATTCTGGAGTTCTGAGTGAAAGTTATTGTTCTAGGTGGAGATGGTTTTTGCGGTTGGCCTTGTGCGGTGAATTTAGCAGAGCAAAATCATGATGTAATTATTGTCGACAATTTAAGTCGTAGAAAAATTGATATTGATCTGGAAGTAGAATCTTTAACTCCAATTACTTCGATAACAGAACGACTGTCTGCTTGGGAAGAAATTGGAGGTAAGCCTATGAGATTTATTAACATGGATATCTCTAAACAATATCAAAAATTACTCAATTTGCTCATTGATGAAAAGCCAGATTCTGTAATCCATTTTGCGGAACAAAGAGCAGCGCCTTACTCGATGAAATCTAGTTTTACCAAAAGATATACAGTAGATAATAATGTTAATGGCACACACAACCTTCTTGCTGCAATAGTAGAGAGTAATTTAGATATTCATGTTGTACATTTAGGAACAATGGGAGTTTACGGATATGGATCACATAGAGGTGCAACAATTCCAGAAGGTTATCTAAAAGTTGAAGTTCCACAACCAGATGGAAGCCGCTTTGAAGAAGAAATATTACACCCTGCAAGTCCAGGTAGTGTTTACCATATGACTAAAACTTTAGATCAATTATTATTTCTTTACTACAACAAAAATGATCTTGTAAGGATTACTGATCTACATCAAGGCATTGTTTGGGGAACAAATACAGACGCCACTTTAAAAGATCCTAGATTAACAAACCGATTTGACTACGATGGAGATTATGGAACTGTTCTAAACAGATTTCTAATGCAAGCTGCAATTGGATATCCATTAAGTGTTCATGGGACAGGAGGGCAAACAAGAGCCTTTATACACATAAAAGACTCTGTAAAATGTGTACAAATTGCTCTTGAAAATCCTCCGAAACCTGGAGAGAGAGTTAAAATCTTTAATCAAATGACCGAAAGTCATCAAGTTGGAGAACTAGCTAAAAAAGTTGCGTCTCTAACAGGTGCTGATATCAATTATTTACCAAATCCAAGGAATGAAGCGGTAGAAAATGATCTGATTGTTGATAATAAATGCTTTATAGAATTAGGTTTAAACCCAACGACTCTTGATAATGGTTTATTAGAAGAAGTTGTTAAAGTTGCTAAAAAATACTCCAATAGATGTGATCTTAAGCGCATACCTTGTATTTCATCATGGACTAAAAAACAAGCTGAGGCTATAAAGACTAATTAAAATTTCTGAAATAATTACCTTAAGAAAGTGAAAATTGCATTGTTTACTGAAACTTTTTTACCTAAAGTTGACGGCATAGTCACAAGACTGACTAAAACGATTGAATTTTTAATAAAAAATGGTGATGAAGTTATAATTTTTTGTCCAGAGGGGTGTCCAGAATCATATATGGGCGCAACTGTAGTTGGAGTTGCTGCAATGCCATTACCCTTATACCCAGAGTTGAAGCTTGGTTTACCAGGTCCTGCAGTCTCAGATAAGTTAGAAAAATTTAGTCCAGATTTGATACATGTTGTTAATCCAGCTGTACTTGGCTTAGGTGGTATATGGTTGGCGAAAACTAATAATATTCCTTTAATTGCCAGTTACCATACTCATCTTCCAAAATATCTGGAACATTACGGTATGGGTATGTTAGAGCCACTTTTATGGGAATTACTTAAAGCAGCACATAATCAAGCCTTGTTAAATTTATGTACATCCACCGCTATGGTAAATGAGTTAAAAGATAAAGGTATTCAAAGGACTGCTTTATGGCAACGGGGAGTAGATACTTACAGTTTCCGACCAGATTTGAGAAGTGAGACAATGAGACAAAAATTATTTGGGGAATATAACAACGCTGATTACTTATTAATTTATGTCGGAAGATTATCAGCAGAAAAACAAATTGAGAGAATTAAACCGGTCTTAGAAAGTATCCCTAATGCTTGCCTAGCACTTGTAGGTGACGGACCATATAGAAACCAGCTTGAAAAAATCTTCGAAAATACCAAGACTAATTTCATAGGATATTTATCTGGCGATGAACTTGCTAGCGCCTATGCCTCTGGAGATGTATTTTTATTTCCATCTAGCACAGAAACACTTGGGTTAGTTTTACTTGAAGCCATGGCAGCAGGATGTCCAGTTATCGGAGCCAACAAGGGGGGAATTCCAGATATTATTAGCGATGGGATTAATGGTTGTTTATATGATCCTGATGAAAAAGATAATGGAGAAAAGAGTTTGATTGAAGCGACAAAAAAAATTCTAGAGAATGAAGATAAAAGAGAAGTTATGAGGAAAGAGGCACGAAACGAAGCAGAAAAATGGGATTGGAATCAAGCAACGATACAACTACAAAATTATTATTCAGATACTCTCAAAGAGATAGATTGAAACTAATCTTAATCATGCTACGTGTGGAGGAGTAGGATTACTATAAGAACTTAAAGGAAGTATTAGAGTAGCGATATTTTGATTCTTTTCAGGCCTTTTTTTCTTTGAGAATTTTTTACCAAAAGGCACTCTTATAACATTAGTTCCCTCAATAGAACAAATGTTTGAGTTATCTCCTGAAAAATTATGGACAAAATTTGGTAAGTCGACATTTTTAACTGGCAGGTGCTTAATATTACCAGATTTAAAATCTTTGGTCATAGCTTCAAATACCCCAAAAAATTTGATGCTCGAATATTTTAGTAAAAAAATTTAAAAAAATTCTATAAGAAAATATTAAATTTTTATTCTCACTGATGATAACTAAGTAAATACAAGTACGCTAGTCCTTTAAGCACATTTTTTTTCTTCGAAAGTATATCCTTGATTTACATTGCAAGAACAGATTAAATTGCGATCGCCATATGCATTATTGATCCTAGAAACTGAAGACCAAAACTTGATAGATGTTGGAGTTTTATAAGGAAAAGAAGCTTTTTCTTTTGAATAAGGATAATGCCAATTATCAGCAATTAACTCTTTCAGCGTATGGGGAGCATTACTGATTACATTATTATTCTTTAACTCAATATTTTTTTCTATTTCACTGATTTCTTCTCCAATCAAAAGCATAGCCTCACAAAATCTATCCAATTCAACTAAACTTTCGCTTTCAGTAGGCTCTATCATTATCGTCTCTGGAACAGGCCAACTTATAGTTGGTGCATGAAAACTGTAATCTATTAATCTTTTAGCTAAATCATTTACACTCAAACCAGTTTTGGATTTTAAATCTCTAAAATCTAAAATACATTCATGTGCAACAAAATTATTTTTTCCTTTATAAAGGATCTTGAATTTATCCTTTAAAGAATGCGCAATATAATTTGCAGATAAAATTGCATGCGCAGTTGCTTTCCTTAGACCACTAAGACCAGCCATTTTTATGTACATCCAACTTATAGGAAGAATACTTGCACTCCCATGCTTGGCAGAGGATACGTAATTGGAACTATTAGATAAATTATTATCCATTAAAGAATGAGTAGGAAGAAATGGGCTTAAAGTTTCTGATGCAGCAACTGGACCAACTCCTGGACCACCACCTCCATGTGGAATGCAGAATGTCTTATGTAAATTCAAATGACAAACATCAATACCATAATTCCCCGGTTTGCATAATCCAACCTGAGCATTCAAATTTGCTCCATCTAAATAGACAAATCCTCCAACAGAGTGAATTAAGTCACATATCTCTTTGATTTGCAATTCAAAAACTCCATGAGTAGAGGGGTAAGTCAACATAAGGGCTCCTATTTGATTATCAAATTTCTTGACCTTGATCGACAAATCTTGAAAATCAATATTTCCTTCGTCATCACATTCAACCGTTAAAACATCAAATCCCGCCATAACTGCACTAGCAGGATTTGTTCCATGAGCACTTTTGGGAATTAAACATTTTTTTCTTGAAAGTTCACCTTTTGATTCAAAAAAAGAATTTATTGCTAATAATCCTGCAAACTCTCCCTGAGAGCCTGCATTTGGTTGAAAAGAAACTGATTTTAAACCAACAATATCACTTATCCATTTTTCTAGATCAGATATTATTTTTGAATAGCCCTTAGTTTGATCTAGTGGAGAAAAAGGATGCATAGAAGATAAATTAGCCCAAGAGACTGGATTTAACTCTGCTGCAGAATTTAACTTCATGGTACAGCTTCCTAATGGCATCATTCCATCTACCAGAGAAAAATCTTTTTCAGCAAGTCGAAATATATACCTCATTAATTCAGTTTCACTTTGATAGTTTACAAATATATCTTGCTGCATCCATTCACTGGATCTCAAATCTAAGCTTTCAAGATGAAATCTTTTATCAAATTTTATATGCTCTAAATATTCTTTTTTTTCTAAAAGGTTTGCTATGAAAGTCACAATATCTTTAATTTCTTTTTCATTAGTCAGCTGATCTAAAGAGATACCAAAACCAGTTGAGTTTTCAATAGTTGATCCCAAAGGCAAAATTCTTAGGTTATAACCATTTTTTAAAGCTTCGTTATGAATCTTTTGGGCATGCTCAGAATAAATATCAACACTATCAAATCTAATCCCATCAGGTATCTCAAAACCTAAATCAGCCAAACATGATTCTAAATTTATTCTCATCTGCACAATTCTCTTAGCAATTTCGGTTAAGCCATTAGGTCCATGATAAATAGCATAAAAAGAGGAAATTATGGCTAACAAAGATTGAGCAGTACAAATATTACTAGTAGCCTTCTCCCTTCTAATATGTTGCTCCCTTGTTTGTAATGCTAGTCTTAAAGACTTTTCTCCATTTTTAGAGAGAGTTTGACCAACAATTCTTCCCGGGATAAGCCTTTTATATTTTTCGCTACATGCAAAAAATGCGGCGTGAGGTCCACCAAAACCCATTGGAACTCCAAATCTCTGCATACTACCAACTGCAACATCCACACCAAATTCAGAGATTGGTTTAATTAAAACTTGTGCCAGTGGATCAATACATGCCGTTACAATAATTTCAGATCTATGTGCTTGAGATATTAAGAATGTTGGATCAAATAATCCTCCATTTTTGCCAGGTAATTGAAACAAAATTCCAAAAACATCCTCATGATTGGAAAGGTTGCTTGGAGTAAAGCGTTTTAAGCATATTCCCAAAGGTTTTGCTCTGGTTTGTAGAACATTAAAAGTATGATCAAAAACACTTGATTCCACTAAGTAAACTTTCGAAGATTTATTTTTTCTTGCCGAAAAACTCATAGCCATAGCTTCTGCAGCAGCAGTGGCCTCATCTAACAAAGATGCATTAGCAACGGGGAATCCTGTTAGTTCACAAACAATAGTCTGAAAATTAAAAAGAGCTTCTAATCTTCCTTGTGCAATTTCTGCTTGGTATGGAGTATAAGACGTATACCACCTAGGATTTTCAAGAACATGTCTTTGGATTACTTTAGGCATGTGATTATCGTAATAACCAAGTCCTATTAGGGATCTCATTTTATTGTTTTTATTCGCAATCTCTTCTAATTCATTTAAAGCCTCAATTTCAGAACATCCTCTGGGTAATATTTCAGAAGATTTATCTTTTAATTGAATATCTTCAGGAATAACTTGATCTATAAATTGATCAATATTATTAAAACCAAGCTTAGAGAGCATGTTCTGCTCATCAGCATCACTCAAGCCAAGGTGTCTATTAATAAATAAATCTGAATTAACCGTGGATTTCATGTCCAATTTTTTTTATAACTTAGCCTATGGATAAAGATTTTGCTTTAATTTGGCATAACCTTTGATTTATATGCATCTGAAGTCATCAAATCAGCAATTGATGCTTTTGATTCTGGTTTCAAAATGACTAACCAACCATCTCCAATAGGATCATTCTGTAAAAGCTCAGGGTTATCAATAACACTTTCATTTACAGATACTATTTCCCCTGAAAAAGGCAGATAGACTTCCTCAACTGCCTTAACTGATTCTATTGTTCCAAAAGTCTCACCTTTCTCTAAAATCGACCCTTGATCAGCTAATTCAACAAAAACAATATCTCCTAATTGATCTATTGCAAATTCACTAACTCCAATTTTTAATAATCCATTTTCTTCCAAAACATATTCATGAGTATCAGCATAGTTGAGGTTGCCTGGGAACTGGTAAGACATGATTAAGTAGATAAAGGAAGTAGAGAATCCTTTGAAATTAATTTTTCCTCTAATAGTTCAGATAATAATCGAATTAATGCAATTTTGATGTGAGCTATGTGAGAACCACCTTGAACATAAATATTGTAAGGATCTCTTAGAGGAGCATCAGCAGAAAATTCACTTGTACTACCTTCAATAAATGTACCTCCTGCCATTAATAATTTTGAATCATATCCATCCATTGATGATGGAACAACATTCAGAAAAGAATCTACTGGTGAAGAATTTTGAAAAGATTGACAAACTTTTTGCACCAAATCAGGATTATTCAATCTTACTGACTGAATAAGATCAGATCTATATGTTGCTGGCTCTGGTAAAACCTTAAATCCCAAATTTTTAAAAACCCCTGCAACCATATCTGCACCTTTTAGTGATTCGTGAACAATTTGTGGTGCTAAAAACAAACCCTGCAAAATTAATCTGCCTAGTCCAAAATTTATCCCTGCAGAAGAACCAATACCTGGTGAGGTTAATCTAGAACATGCCATCTCAACCAACTCTGCATCTCCTGCAACGTACCCACCAGTAGGAACGATTGTTCCTCCCAAATTTTTAATCAATGATCCAGCAATTATATTTGCCCCTTTAGAAATTGGTTCACTATCTTCAACAAGCTCCCCATAACAGTTATCAACAAAACATATACAGTTAGGATCAAGAGAATGAATGAGACTACAAATTTTCTCTATCTGATGATTCGTAAGAGATTTTCTCCAACTATATCCACAACTTTTTTGTATGAATACTAATTTGCATGAATTTTCTTTAAAAGAATGAACAATTTTTTCTTCAAAAGAATCAAAATTCTCGCAGATATTTATTTGCTTATATTCAATCTCAAAATTTTTAAGTGACCCTTTTCCTCCTCCCCTTATTCCTATGACTTCTTCTAACGTGTCATATGGTTGTCCTGTAAGAGATAACATTAAATCTCCAGGTCTAAGAATTCCAAATAAGACAGAACTTATTGCATGCGTTCCACTTACAAATTGCATCCTTACAGCTGCCTTTTCAGCAAGAAACAATCTTGCAAAAACAGCATCAATTTTTTCTCTAGATATATCATCATGACCACTACCAGAAGATTGATTGAAATGACTAGTAGAAACTTTTTCTTCTTTAAAAATTCTTAAAATATTTTCTAATTTCTGGAAAACCTGATTGGACCTTTCTTGGAAAACTTTACTTAAACTCTCTTCGACAGAAAGAACAGCGTTTTCAGCCAGTTTTAAGTTATTGTTTAATGTCATTTATTATAAAAACTCATGTTTATTTTTCAGAAGCTAAATTTCTTAATTCTGCGAGGAAAGCATTAGGTCCCCTACCCTGAAAATAAGAAAGTTTTTTTGAAGCCTCATATAAATCAAGTAGTTCTCCATCTAATTCTTCTGCCGTATAATCTCTAATTCCTGCTATGACCTCCGCAAAACGTTCTCTTCGGGCAGATTTATTGACAGCATAGGCTTCCATTACCTGAATTTTACATGATCTCCAAGCCTTATTCTGACAAAAATGCACTGAAAGAGCATCACTTAAAGCAGAAGCTTCTTCATCTTCTATGTACCAGTCAAAAGATGAAGGTAGAGATTTTAATCCTGAAAATATCTCGAATAGCTCACCGGCAGACAACGGATTACCAAAATCATTTTTTAGGGGTAATGCAGACTCTTCCAAAGATTTCCATACCTCTGGGTAATCACTTTCAAAACGATCCCTGATTTTTTCTATACCTTGATCAAGAATCGTATTAACTTGAGCTAAAGCAAGAAAAACTTCAGGACCTGGCGAAGATAACTTCCCATTCCTAAGATTAGAAATTTGCGAGTTATGAACTTTACCTAAATCAAGGACTTCAGAAAGTAATGGCAATACTCTGTGAGACCATCCATTCCTTTCATGCCAAAGGTGTATCAAATGAGCCATAGCCCTTCGACCTCTAGATAATTTATCGCGATATCCGAGACTCACAAATAATTAAACTTATCAATAGTATAGTATGATAATATTACATATCGGTAATTTTGAAAATAGTATTTCAATATCATGAATTCAGTAATTTTCCAAGAAACAGCAAAATTAAAAAAACCTGTTCCAGCTGAAAAAGTTATAGAACTCTCAGAAAAGTTATTGGAACCTTCCAGCCATTCAAAAAAATATCCTCCAAGACTACATAAAACTTGGGGAACAATAGTTTTCATGGTTGCAATTCATATTCTTTCTCTTGTAGCTATACAACCACAATTTTGGAGTATTCCTGCAGTCACATCATTATTATTTTTTTACTGGGTAACTGCTTGTTTAGGAGTCACTCTTGGATATCACAGATTGTTATCACACAGATCTTTCATTGTTCCAAGATGGTTAGAAAGATTTTTTGCTACCTGTGGAGCTATAAGTTGCCAGCATGGACCTATTGATTGGGTTGGTTTGCATAGACATCACCACTCATTTTCAGATACTGAAGTAGATCATCACAACAGTAAAAAAGGTTTTTGGTGGAGTCATATGGGTTGGATGTTTAAAGACGTAGAAGCACTAAAAGCTGTTCCAAAATTAAGTGCAGATTTAATCAAGGATCCATACTATAGATTTCTAAATAAATATTTTTTATTTTTGCAAATTCCTATTGGACTTTCTTTGTACGCAATAGGTCAAAAATTAGGAGTTGGTGGTTGGGCTTTGGTGCTATGGGGGATTCCATTGAGACTTGTAGTCGTTTATCACATAACTTGGCTAGTAAATTCAGCTACTCATTGTTGGGGCAAGGCGCCATTTGAAAGTGGTGATTCATCCAAAAACAATGCTTGGGTTGCTGCATTAACATTTGGAGAAGGTTGGCATAATAATCATCATGCATTTCCCAATTCAGCAAAACAAGGATTATTTAGAGGTCAGATAGATATAACATGGGAACATATAAAGATTCTTGCGAAATTTGGTCTTGCAAAAAAAGTAAAGTTACCCTCTAGGTCTTATTATTAACTATATTGTTAAATATTTTCATGGCTAAAAGAGTACAAGTCGCATTAACTGAATCAATCGCATCACTAGGTAAAGAAGGAGATCTAGTTGAAGTAGCACCTGGATACGCAAGAAATTTTCTATTACCTTATGGCAAGGCAATGAATGTAACACCAGCAGTCCTTAAACAAATTGAAAGGAAGAAAGAAAAAGAAAAAATCGCTGCTGATAAATTAAAGCAAGAAGCTTTAGATTTCCAAACTGCATTATCTACAATAGGTAGGTTCACTATCAAAAAACAGGTTGGAGAAGATGGAGTCCTTTTTGGAACTGTTACCAATGGGGATGTTGCCGAAGCGATAGAAGCGGCAACTAAAAAAGAAATTGATAGAAGAAACATTACTGTTCCTGATATTCATAATTTAGGTTCCTTTACTGCAAAAATAAAATTACATCCAGAAGTAAATGCAGAAGTAAATATTGAAGTAACAAGTTAATCAATTTGTTGCATTATTTTGAAAAGTAGCCAGAGTATATATCTAAGCAATTAAAGATATGGTTTCCGTACCTTTTCCAAATAATGGGCAAAATAAAAATTTTAAAAAGGATTTCAATAGTGAAAATTCTGGATTAGTTCCTCCTCAAAATGTTCAAGCAGAGGAAGCTGTTCTTGGTGGCATACTTCTTGATCCAGACGCGATCGGAAGAATTGCAGACTTAATTAAACCTGAAGCTTTTTATATAAATGCCCATCAAGAGATTTATAGAACAGCATTAATGTTGCATACCCAGGGTAAACCAACTGATTTAACATCAATGAGTGCTTGGTTAGCAGATAATGGATCACTAGAAAAAATTGGAGGAAACAGCAAACTGGTAGAACTAGTTGAAAATGTTTCCTCTACTGCTTCCATAGAACAAGTTGCTAATTTAATTAACGATAAATTCATGAGAAGGCAACTTATCAGATCTGGGAATGAAGTGGTTCAACTAGGTTTTGATCAAACTCAAGATACTAATGAAGTTCTAGATAAAGCAGAGCAAAAAATATTTGAAATCAGTCAAGAGAAACCTTCAAAAGGTCTGACTCAAGCAGCTGAAATCCTTACAAGTACTTTCAATGAAATAGAGTCAAGATCATTAGGTACTTCAGTAGCTGGAATTCCTGTAAATTTCTACGATCTTGATGCGATGACTCAAGGTTTTCAAAGAAGTGATTTAATAATTGTTGCAGGAAGACCTTCAATGGGGAAAACTTCAATAGTTCTTAATCTGGCTAAAAATGTTGCACAATCTCAAGATTTACCTGTGTGTGTATTTAGCCTTGAAATGAGTAAAGAACAGTTGACATATAGATTACTCTCTATGGAAGTTGGAATCGAGAGTGGCAGGCTAAGAACAGGAAGATTACAGCAAGATGAATGGCCATTACTCGGAGAAGGTATCAATTCATTAGGTCAATTACCAATATTTATAGATGACAAGCCTAACTTAAGTGTTTTAGAGATGAGATCTCTGTGCAGAAGATTAATAGCTGAACAAAAAAAAGAACTTGGATTAATTGTGATTGATTACCTCCAGTTGATGGAAGGATCAACCCCTGATAATAGAGTGCAAGAACTTTCACGAATAACAAGAGGTCTTAAAAGCATGGCCAGAGAATTAAAAGTACCAGTAGTAGCTTTATCTCAACTTAGTAGAGGGGTAGAGTCTAGAACAAATAAAAGACCAATGTTAAGCGATCTAAGAGAATCAGGATCTATTGAACAAGACGCAGATTTAGTATTAATGATTTATAGAGATGAATACTATAATCCAGAGACTGAAGATAGAGGAATTACAGAAATCATTGTCACTAAACATAGAAATGGACCCGTAGGAACTGTTAAATTATTATTTGAACCTCAATTTACGAGATTTAGGAATTTAGCTAATTAAATCGATCCTAAAATGCAAGATCATCACTCAACAAATGAATCTTTTGACATCATCGTTATTGGAGGAGGACATGCAGGATGCGAAGCAGCTATAACAACAGCAAAATTAGGATTTTCTACAGCCTTATTTACAATCAATTTAGATAGAATTGCCTGGCAACCTTGCAACCCTGCAGTTGGCGGGCCGGCAAAAAGTCAGTTGGTACATGAAGTTGATGCATTAGGCGGAATTATTGGTAAATTAGCTGATGAAACAGCTATACAAAAAAGAATATTAAATGCAAGTAGAGGCCCAGCTGTATGGGCATTAAGAGCTCAAACAGATAAAAGAGAATACTCAAAAAAGATGATTGAAATACTACAAAATACAGATAATTTATCTTTAAAAGAAGCAATGATTACTGAACTGGATATTGCAAAAACTGAAGAAATTGGATTGAACTCAAAAAAAATCTTAAAAAAAAGAATAAAGGGTGTAAGGACTTTCTTTGGTAGTTATTACTCAGCAAGATCAGTTATCATCACAGCTGGCACGTTCTTAGAAGGAAGAATATGGATAGGAAATAAATCAATGTCAGCTGGTAGATCGGGCGAACAAGCAGCAAAAGGTCTTACTCAAAATTTGCACGAAATTGGTATCAAAACAGAACGTTTAAAAACAGGAACTCCAGCAAGAGTTGATAAAAGAAGTATCATTTTTGATGAATTAGATATTCAACCAAGTACTGCAGCAGATAAATATTTTTCGTTTGACCCAGATATAAAAAATAATATGCCCCAAGTTAGTTGTCACATCACAAGAACAACTACCAAAACACATCAACTAATTCGAGACAATTTACATTTAACTCCCATTTACGGCGGTTTTATTGATAGTAAGGGGCCAAGATATTGTCCATCTATTGAAGATAAAATCGTTAAATTTGCTGATAAAGAATCACATCAAATTTTCTTAGAACCAGAAGGAATTAATACCCCTGAAATATATGTGCAAGGATTTTCTACAGGTTTACCCGAAAATATTCAATTAGAACTTTTAAGAACCTTACCTGGACTAAGTGAATGTAAAATGTTGCGCCCAGCATATGCTGTAGAGTATGACTATATACCTGCAACACAGCTCCAAACATCACTCGAAACGAAAGAAATTGAATATTTATTTAGCGCCGGACAAATTAATGGGACTACTGGTTATGAAGAAGCAGCAGCACAAGGATTAGTTGCAGGAGTCAATGCGACAAGAAAACTAAACAAAAAAGACCCAATAATCTTCACTAGAGAAAGCAGTTATATAGGAACAATGATCAATGATTTAATTACCAAAGATCTCAAAGAACCATACAGAGTTCTCACCAGCAGGAGTGAATATAGGTTAACTCTTAGAGGAGATAATGCGGATAGAAGATTAACACCATTAGGTTATCAAATAGGGCTAATTAATGAGAAAAGATGGTCTGCCTATCAAGAAAAAATGAAACTCCTCGAGGAAGAGAAATTTAGATTAAATAACACTCGTTTAAAAAATACCGATGAAATATCAAAAAAAATAGAATTAGAAACGGGATCAAAGATAAAGGGCTCAACAACTTTGAAAGAACTCTTAAAAAGACCAAACTTTCATTATTCAGATCTAATTAAATATAATTTGAATGAAAAAAATCTAGGTTCTTCAATACAAGAAGGTGTTGAAATAGATATTAAATACGAGGGTTACCTTAAAAGACAAAAAAACAACATTGAACAAATAAATCGTCAAAGCTGTAAATCTCTGCCGCAAGAAATAAATTATGAAAAGATAGATACATTATCTTTGGAAGCTAGAGAAAATTTGAATAAGATAAAGCCGAAAAATTTTGGTGATGCTTCAAAAATTCCTGGAGTAAGCAAAGCTGATTTAACTGCATTACTTGTTTGGCTAAAAATAAGAGAAATAAAAAAAGAAAAAGCAAATATTTTTGTCGAAAAAAAGTTATCATCTTAAAAGCATTCCGTCTGAGCTCTGAATAATAAACTTTTTAACTCACCAAAAATTTTATGGGAAGAAAAAGCCTCTTCTTTTTTAGTCAAAAATTCATTACCAAAAATATCTGGTCCATGGAAATTAATGCTGCTTGGGGATGGAAGTCCAACTAGACATTTACAGCTTTTAACTAATCAAGAGACGAAAATTAAATTAATTTCAATGCGAGTAGATCCTCTATTCATTGAAGAAGGTCCTAAAGAATTAAATCAGTTAAATGGACCTTTAATTAGAAGACAAGTATGGATTAAAAACAATAATAAAAACCTAGCATGGGCTGAAAGTTGGTGGAATGCAGAACAAGTGAATGAAAATTTAAAAGCCAAAGAAGAACCAATTTGGAAGAATTTAACACAAGACAGATCAGAATTGTTTAGAGAAGTTGACCGAATTTCACTTGTTAATTCGAATTGGTTAGAGGATCAATTTTGTTTTAAAGGTCCATTCTGGTCAAGAAATTATAGATTTTTTCGAGACAAAAAGCCCCTGACAATTATTAGAGAAGTATTCAATCCACATTTAGAAAATTTATTAGGCTATTCAGGAATTAAAGAATTTACGAAACTATACTCTTCTTCTTCTTGATCTGGGAAGATTTCTTGATTTTGATTGAACTTGTTGGTTTGATTGATCTCTCGAAGTATTATTCTCTTTTTCTGAAGCTCTTTGCCATCTTTCAACTTTGAAATCCATTTCATCTGGCCAATCTTCGTCCTTTCTCTCTTTCACATAAGGTAATTTTTTTTGCTCAGTTGTCTGTAAATTTTTTGGTTG
>QCIB01000019.1 GCA_003216915.1 Prochlorococcus sp. AG-402-I23 | reverse complement strand
TTCTGAAAGTTTGCTCCAAATTTACCAAATATTTTCACTATATTTATATTGTTTGAATTCAATTTACTTTTAAAATCATCAAATTCCAACTCACCTTCAAGAAAATTTATTCTATTCCATAAATCATCTCCTGCAGATAATAAATATAAATTTACCTTAGTAAATTTTGAAAGTTCTGAATAAAAGTTAATATGTAGTTTAGATAGGTTATTATCAGAAATAATATAAATTTGATTTGGTACTTGAAATTGAACTTTTTTAGCTTTTGTTAAATGCTTTATTAATTTAATCATGTATAAACATGAAGGCTTTTCAGATATCTTTTTCTCTAATAATTTATATAAAATAGGCTGCCAAAATTGATCTGAATTTAAATTCTTAAATAGATTAAGTGAATTAATTTCATATCTATTCCATTCAGCAATCATTTCAGGTCTAAAAATTAGATAATCAATGAAATTATTCGCGATCTTTTTTGTCAGGTTATATAGGTCTCCATCAATTGTTTTTTCATTATCCAAATATTTATTAATCCAATTTTTAAGCGGAAATGATTCTTTAAAGCTATTTAATTCTTCTAATGAATCAATAATGCCCCATTTAATTGACTCAAAATTCCATAAACCCATATCAATTCCTGGGAAAAAATTTGTCAATAATGATTCCGTGAAATTTGATATTGTCTTAAATTCATAAAGAGCACTTATTTTGTTTTTTATAGTTATTTGTTCACTTAACCACTTACCCAAAAAATAATTAGGAACAGCTATTTCTAAATTATCAGTTATGAGAGGAGGACATATTTTTAATTCTTCTGCCAACAGCTCACTAATAACTTCAATTTTGTTTGTCTTATATAGATTGAGCAATTTACTGGTTGGTTATATTACTCAACTTTAAATGGATCAGTTATTTCTGCATTAGGAAATTCGAATTCCCCAACAGCAACAAACTCTAAACGCAGCTTCAAGAAAGTTATAAATTTTTTATCCGTCGATAAAATAGCTGCTGGAGGTGATGGAATCTTTGCTTTTAGATCAACAAATTGGGTGGTTTTCAAAAATGATGGATTTTTTAAAAGCCAAAAATCTATTTCTTTATTATTTTCTTTATAGTTCCTAATCCTCTCTTTCAAGATCTCCTCAATTGGTTCTTCTACAGTTAAAAACTTTTCACTTGCCGCGACGAAAAAATATGTTGTCATTTTGAAATTTAATTTGATGTAATAAGGGACTTCATTTCACGTACAGACTTTTCTAATCCTATTGCTAAAGCCCTTGCAACAATACTATGACCTATGTTTAACTCGTTCATATTGTTAATTGATGCAATTTTTTTAACATTATTATAGTTAAGGCCATGACCAGCATTAACAACTAATCCAAGATCATTTGCTAAATGTGTAGACTCCATAATCCTTTGGAGCTCTTTATATTGTTCAGATCCGGATAGTTCAGCATATTTTCCAGTATGTAATTCTATAAAATCAAAGCCTATTTCTTTGGAATAATTTATCTGTTCACCAAGAGGATCAATAAATGCACTTACTTCTATATTTGAATCCTTTAAATTCCCAACAGCCTTCTTAAGGTATTGCACATTACTTTTTAAATCCAACCCGCCTTCAGTCGTAACTTCCTCTCTTTTCTCGGGTACAAGCGTTACATAATCGGGAAGAATTTTTTTGGCAATTTCTAACATTTCTTCTGTAGCAGCCATCTCTAAATTGAGTTTTGTTTTTATAGTCTCTTTCAGAAGGAATACGTCCCTATCTTGTATATGTCTTCTATCTTCTCTTAGATGCACAGTTATGGAATCTGCCCCTCCTAATTCTGCTAAAAAAGCAAATTGCACAGGGTCAGGCTCGACAGTTTTCCTTGCTTGCCTTACATTTGCAATATGATCAATGTTTACTCCTAAAGTAGCCATAATTTTGAAAATTTTAGTTTCTAGACAATCTAGTAACCGCCCAATAATAGCTAATAAAAAAAGGCAAACACTTAAATTATTAATATATAGTAAATAGAACTTGAAGAAGAATTCCTTAAATATTTGGCATAAAATCAACCCTGTATTGGGATTTATTGCAATGTTCGTTACTCAGGACGTTGTTTTGAGATTCTTTTTTAGAAAAAAGAAAATATTAAAAAATGGTTTTTCGATTCCCATAAATTCCTCTATCATTTTAGCTCCAACCCACAGATCAAGATGGGACGGCTTAATAATCACAATGGCAATGGGTAGAAGAGTAACAAAAAAGGATTGTAGATTTATGGTTACTAAATCCGAAATGAGAGGAATACAAGGTTGGTTTTTAAAAAGACTTGGATGTTTTTCAATAAATCAATTATCCCCATCTCTCTCAGCTTTAAGATATGCGATTGATCTTATAGAAAAAGGAGAACAACTGGTTGTTTTCCCCGAAGGAAAGATTAATAGATATGGAAAAAAATTAGTTCTCAAAGAAGGACTGTATAGATTAGCTAGATTAGCTACAAAAAAAACAACCTCTATTACTATTATTCCAATTGGAATTGCTTACAGCAAAATACCTCCGAACTTTGGGGGCGAATTTTGTTTATCCTTTGGAAAACCAATACCAATTAATGATTACTCAAACTTTACTATCAAGGACTTTAATAAATTTCTAAATGAAAAAATGACTCAAGAGGAAGAAAAAGCATTAAAAAATGTAGGTAGATGAATCTGCAATAAGTTACTATGAGTTTTAATAATTTAAAAAGAAAATGAAATTCTTAAAATTAATCCCAATTTTATTTATATTTTTTGGAAATGTTGCTTACAAAAATGAAATTCATGCAGAAATAAAGAATCCACAAGACTTCAGAGTACTCTCAAATGAGAGTAAAAAGCTTTCCATCTCAAACGTTGAATATTTTATAAAAGAAGGTGATAAATATATTAAAAACGGTGATTTTGAAAAAGCTAAAGATTTTTATTTAGACGCTAGAAAATTATCAAAGCAACTTGCATCTTTTTACTCTGATCTAAATTCATCGTTCAAAGGAATTGATGCGAGAATACCAACTGAAATGCAAATGAAAGGTAAGCAAACATTACAAATTTTGGCAGAATCAAATGAAAGATTAGCCTTATTGTATATAAAAACTGAAAAGCCTGAGGTTGCAGTACCCTTACTTGTTGAAACAATTAGAATAATGTCACCTAATAGTCCAGAAGGTAAAGAAGCTTATAAAAGATTGATCCAACTAGGATTTGTTGAGACAAAATACAAAGGTTAATTAAAATTTACTATGATCACGAAAACAGACGTCATTAAATTAATCACTAAAAAAATTCCAAGCTCCCAAGTTTTTGTTGAAAACCTCAAGGGAAATGATCATTTGCAAGTAACTGTAATCGCATCTGAATTCAATGGATTATCATTAGTTAAACAACACCAGCTAGTATATTCTGCTTTGAAAGAAGAATTAGCTTCAGAGGCTATCCATGCGCTGGCATTAAAAACAGAAACTCCAATTTGATTTATGGACAACCTAACAAAAGATAAAATACAAAAACTGATTGATTCTAATCCAGTGATGGTTTTCATGAAAGGGACAAAATTAATGCCTCAATGCGGTTTTTCCAACAATGTAGTTCAAATACTAAATTCCTTAGGGGTAGAATTTGGTACTTTTGATGTTTTAAGTGATTTCACTATACGAGAGGGTATCAAAGAATATTCAGATTGGCCAACAATTCCTCAAGTTTACTTAAAAGGAGAATTTCTTGGTGGATCAGACATTCTTATTGAGATGTACAACTCTGGATCTCTTAAAGAAAAAATAGAAATTGAATTAGCGTCTTAAGACAATTAGTGAGTATAAATACTCTATTGATTAATAAAAATTAATATTTTAAATCCTTTTTTTATCAAATAAACCTTTATTTCCATCCCCATCTGGATCAATAAAACTTGACGGATCTAAAATCCATCTTTCAATTAATCTTTCTAATTTCTCTTGATCCTTTTGCTCTAAACTACTGCAATTCCTTAATGCTTGGAGATAACCATCACTATATAATTTAAGATCAGAAGGGGTATGAAAACGAGTAACCAAGTCCTGGCAACTATCGCAAATTGATTGAAAGTGACGAATTGCTTTGGGGTTTTCAAATGATGTCATAATTCGATAAATTCTGATTTTTATTTTGCATTTGTTATACCTTATTAAGAACGATCAAAAATTGCCTGGCCAAACAGTAAATAAGAATGCAATCAACTGAGCAAATCTTAGCTTCAACTCCTGGCAGTTCAAAATTGCCTACTAGCACTCAAACTCCCTCAAGAGTTCTAGTTGTTGAACCTCACCCCACACTTAGAACAGTCCTTGTGCAAAGGCTTCGCCAAGATGGCCATTTAGCTGCAGCAGTAGGTACAGCTGCTGAAGCTATTGACTTATGCAGAGAACAATCACCTGACTTATTAGTTAGCGCAGAAATACTTGAACAGAATACTGCAATGAGACTAGCCCAGCAACTGGGGTCTTCAGTCATTGTGTTAACGGCAAGATCAGGTGTTGAAGCATTAGTAAATCTATTAGATGAAGGGGCAGATGATGTTCTCAGAAAACCTTTTGGACTCGAAGAGCTTGCAGCGCGATGCAGAACACTCTTAAAAAGGGGAAGGATTGGATTACAAGAAAAAGTTGAGGTTGGACCTTTAGAGGTTCATCTTCTTTTAAGACAAGTTACTCTAAGCGAGAAGCCCGTAGAATTAAGCCCTAGGGAGTTTGCACTGCTTTGCGCTCTTCTAATGCCACCTGGAATGGTAAGAAGTCGTCAAGAGCTCTTAAGAATGGCCTGGCCGCCCTTCAGTGGGGGTCCAAGGTCTGTTGACACCCAGGTTTTAACTTTGAGGAGAAAATTAGAACAGGCTGGATTGGGTGAAGGTGGGGGAATAACCACTGTTAGACAACAAGGTTATCGATTCAGTATTGATAATATTTAATTTAGAAAAGCAAAAAGTTCACCAATAATCATTAAAACTGATAGTAATGTCAGTAATTTATATGTCCATAGTGGTGATATGTAAGATATTTCATTAATATCAATCCCAGTATTACTGGAAACATTTAATAATAATTTTTCAAAGTTTTCTACTCTTTGTGGGACAAGAAAATTATCACCTTGAAAAGTATTAAAGTAATAAACTTTACTACCCTGGCTGGTTGGTAAAGATTTGATTAATTTGATATCTTTCCAAGAAATCTCCCAATTTTTTTTTCCTAAGAATTTAGAAATAAAGTTACTTTTGTATGAAATTTTATTACTGCAAGTTTCTACATAATCACTTGTGATATTGATTATCAAATAAAGTCCTGAGGCAAAAATTATAATAGAGGGGATTTTTAATTTTTCAATTGAAATAAATGGTAAAGGAATTGTAAGCGCTAAATAAAGAGAAATTAACGAACTTTTTACAAAAAAAAGAGTTTTAAACTTTTCTATCATTTCAGAAGGATCCTTTTAGTCGGGCAATTTAAAACTGTTTATCTTTAACTTTGCACCTATTTTGTGTGCGCATGCGAATCCACTAAAAGCAACTGCATTAAGGCCTTGACCAGGGAAGCATGAATCCCCTACACAATAAAGGTTGTGAATTTTTGTAGTGTTGAAAGGCATTGGTAAAAGTCCAAGCAACTTTTTACTGGGAATTGGCCCATAACTACCTTCATATCTTCCAAGAAACTTTTTGTGAGTTTTGGGTGTACCAATTTCTTTGTGATCAATATTTTGTTCAAGATTAGGAAGAATAGTTGATATTTTTTCAACAAGAAATGAAAAATATTTTTCTTTCTTTTGCAAATATTCTTTCCTTGATAGGCCTTCCCATTCACTCATTGATGAAGGAGTAAATGCATGTACGATATGTTTACCCTCTGGAGCAAGTGACGAGTCAAGTAAAGTAGGTATAGAAACAAAAATTACTCCCTTTTCACTTTCTAATTCATCCCAATTTTCAACGATTATATGATGACAATTAAAATTATCGGATATTAGATTTTTTTCTACTCCAAGGTGAATCGAAACAAAAGAAGGTGAGGGTTTATAAGTTTCTGACCACTTATATTCACTTTTTGGCACGTTTTTACTCGAAATTAATCCCTTAGTATTATCTTTTAATCCAAACGTATCCCATCTAGTGGAGTTGGATACAATTACATTTGAATATATTCTTTCCCCATTTGAAAGCTTTACTCCTACCGCTTTCTCATCCTTTAAAAGGATTTCAGTCACATTAGCTTTGTATCTTATTCTGCCTCCAAATTTTTGTATACCAGTAACCAACTTTTCTGCTATGGTACCCACCCCCCCTTTTGGATAATTGATACCTCCTGCATGCCTATCAGTAAAAACCATTCCCGCATTAATCATAGGAGTTTTGAGAGCTGGCATTACAGACCAACAAAAACATTCGATATCGATAAATTTTAAAAGTTCAGGATCTTTTATAAATTTTCTCGCTACATCTCCTGCATTTACAGGTAACCATCTAGCTAACCCTAAACAGGATAATGGAGATTTAAAGAAAACTTTAAATAGATAATTTGGATCCTCTATTGATAAAAGAGGCATTGAATCTAAACATTTAAATACACTTGCACAAGTATCGTAGAATTTCTTGATACCTTTTTTCTCCTTGGGGAAACTGGCTGTTAATTTATTTATAAATTGCTCATAATTTTTATCTACAGAAATATTAAAATTATGTGGTAAATGATATTCCAATTGAACAGGATCAGGAATGGTTTCGCATTTTTCATTTACATCTTTCAGAGCACGAGTTAATAGATTGGTATAACCTTTATCTCCAAATCCAAATATCATTGAAGCGCCAACATCAAAGGTATAGCCTTTCCTCTTAAAAGAGCCTCCACTTCCTCCAGGAATAACATATTTCTCAAGAACTAATACTCGTGCCCCTTTAGCAGCTAATTGTGATGCTGTTACTAAGCCTCCAATTCCTGAACCAATAATAATTGCATCGAAATTTTCCTTACTAAATTCCATTTTTTGGATCTTTGATAATTAATCTTAGTAAATTTTGCTAAGTAAGTGGTCTTTTTCAAAACAAGAATCTAGTTTATTTTTAAAGTAATTCAAGGCAACTGTTGATCTTTCTTGATAAGCTTTGTATCTCAATCTTTTATCTTTTATTCTTTTAGTTAGTTCTGGGACTAAACCAAATGAAGCAGGCATTGGTTGGAATTTATATTTTTTCTGATTAGACAATATTTGATTTTTGTTACTGATAAAATTTATTAGAGAACCAATCATTGATTCATCAGGAAAACTTACTGGTTTTTTACCTTTAGCTAATAATGATGCATTTATTCCTGCAAGCAAGCCCCCTGCTGCTGCTGCTGCATAACCTTCCGTCCCCGTTATTTGACCTGCAGCAAAAAGATTTTCTCTTTTCATAAATTGCAATGTCGGTAAAAGTAATTTTGGAGATTCTAAAAAAGTATTTCTATGCATTACCCCAAAACGTACAAACTCAGCCTTTTCTAACCCAGGAATCATCCTAAAAATTCTTTTTTGTTCAGACCATTTGAGGTTAGTTTGAAAACCTACCATATTTAGCAATTTTCCCTCTAAATCTTCTTTCCTTAGTTGGACAACTGCATGTGGTCGCTTTTTTAATCTATTTTCCCTATCAAATAAATCTCCCCATTTTGGATTCCACAACCCAATGGATTTCAATGGTCCGTATCTCATTGTATCAACTCCTCTTCTAGCGATTTCTTCAATTGGTAAGCAAGCTTCAAAGAAATTAGCTGACTCTTTCTCAAAGTCTTTCAAATTAGCTTGTTCTCCTCCTATTAGCTCATTTCTGAAATGGATATAATCATTTTTATCCATAGGGCAATTAAGATAAGCCGGATCTCCTTTGTCGTACCTACTAGCTTTAAATACGATCTCTTGATCAATAGTATCTCCATAAATAATAGGACTAGCGGCATCAAAAAAATGACATGCATCGACTCCTGTAAAAGCTTGAATTTCATAGGACAATTCATCGGCAGTTAATGGACCAGTTGCGAGGATCGTTATATTATCTTTGTTTGGGAGGTCCAATTGTTCAAATCTCTTAATTTCAATTAAAGGATGATTAGCTAAAGCATCAGTTAAAGCCATACTAAATTTGGATCTATCAACCGCCAAAGCGCCTCCTGCTGGTACAGCAAATTTGTCTGCTGTTTGAACAATTAGTGATTTAAAAAATCTAAGTTCTTTTTGCAATAAACCTGCAGCTCTATCAGGACTTAGAGCACCAAAACTATTACTACAAACCAGTTCACCAAACTCACCAGTATGATGAGCTGGAGTTGATTTAGTAGGTCTCATTTCAACTAATTTAACTGATATATCTGAATTTGCTACTTGCCAAGCGGCTTCAGATCCTGCAAGACCAGCTCCGATAACTATTACTTCTTTATCTGTCAAACTGAATTAATCCTTGCCCAAAAAGTCCCTATTGAATTGCTCTCTTGCTGGTTTTTGTATATTAAACACAACCCAAGCTAAAGCAGCAATAACGGGGGCGAAAACTACGATTGTTCTGAGCATTTTAGAAATTCTGTTAACTATTAAATCATTTTAACTTTTAACTGTAAATTTAGAGAGAAATTTTAATTTTTTATTTCATAAGTTAAGAATTGTTTTTCTATTGTTCAACTTGAGATAAAAAGTTGTTTTTTTTACCTTAAAAAGGGATAATTTCATATGTACTCGATTTTACAAAATGGGTCGCTAGCTCAGCGGTAGAGCATCCGGCTTTTAACCGGCTGGTCCTGAGTTCGAATCTCAGGCGACCCACATTTTTACTGAGTTCATCTTCTTAAAAGTGAAAGACAACAGATCCCAAATATAAAATTTACCTTCTTAATCTTGTTTCTTTAAATTATTTAATGTCCTGAGTTAAATTTCAAGCAAATTCGTCCCTAGATAAATTTAGGATTATTGTCATGATGGTCAAAATATAAAGAGGTTTTAAATTTCATCAAGCGGCAAATAATACTATTCAATTTTATTTAAAACTTTTATTAAATTGATATGAATTATCCGATATTTCTTACTTCAAGACTTAGTGGAGAAAAAATTATTTTTTAACGCATTTTTGTAACAAAACTGTGAAAAAAATGCATAATCACTACTTATTAAGGAAATTTCGCAAAAAAACTAAAAATTACTTTACAAAGCTTCATAATTCCTGTTACAATAATTTATATACATCACTTTTTTCATCATGACACCTGAAGCAGAACGTTTTAATGGTTGGGCAGCAATGCTAGGTTTCGTTGCAGCAGTAGGAGCATATGTAACTACTGGACAAATCATCCCTGGTTGGTTTTAAATACGTAAAGTTTTTAAATTCAGCTTCCAGCATCCACTAATAATTTAAAACCTATGGATGTTCATAACATTTAATTTTCCTCAAATAACCTTAAAATTATAGTTTTTACTTAAATTTTAAAGTTTGAGGATTTTTTTCTTTGGAAATTTAAATTATTTAATATATAAATTAATACCCAAAATTATTGGCCAAAAGACTGAAGAACTAACGGAAGAATTACCAGGAAAAGGTTTATGGAAGTAAAAAAATATGATTTATCCGAATAAATAACTCCAGAATCGTTTAATAAATACTACAGCTAAACGAATCTTTTTTTCTATATTTAATAATTCAAAGTTTCTTTTTATCAATATTATCCAAGCATGTAGAACATAATAGGTGACCTTTTTTACTCCAAAATGCTTTTGTTGATCTTTCTATATCTTTTCTACATATTAAACATTTAAAAATTGGAACCATTTAAATATAAAATTATAAAACAGTATTTTCTATAAATATGCATAGATAAACCAAATTATATTAAGACTAAAATTTAAAGCAATAAAATCAAATCAAAGTTTTATTTTTATATAAAATTTCTAAGTTTTAAATAATAAAATATTTAAATTAATCTATAAAAAAGATCTGCTATAAAGCAGACCTTTCTTTGTGTGTAGTTTTTCTAATCTAAGTTATTAGAAAGAGAATGATGTTTTAACAGCTATTCCTGTTTCATCACCAGTTGCAGCCTCTTTGATGAATATACCAGGTGTAACAGTCATGCCATCATTTACTGGATAAGAGTAAGACGCTTCATATACCATATACTCAGTTTGAGCACTAGTAAAGAGTCCAGTAGTTGCAGCAGCAACGTTTACAGAACCAGGACCAACTTCTGGGAAAGATAGACCAACGAAGTATCCAGTACTATCAGTTCCGCCTGTTTCTTGAGTTTCGTAACCAGCACTTAAGCTTGCTAAATCAAAAGTGTAGTAACCTTGAAAACCCCAAGTTGTTGTCTCAGTGGATGATCCACCATCGTCAGTAACGTATGCAAGAGCTACTCCGTAGCCATCTCCTGAATAAGCAGCATTAAGACCGTATATGTCAGCTTCATCACCTAAGATTTCAGTCTCAGGAGAAGAAACTCCACCAGCTAGTGAAAAACCAGAATCAAATGCATAACCTATAGATGCTGTAACAGCTTTACCACCTACACCTAGAGAGTTACCAGTACCACAGTCATCTGGTGTTAAATCAGTAAATGCACTGTAAACACAAGCTCCTGTGAATGTAGTACTAATGTCAGTTGCATCACCAACTACCATTGTTGCTCCACCAACAGGGAATGAATAAGTAACACCATCAACACTTAATGTATTTCCAGAATCGAAGCCCATTGCTGTTCCCATAACTGATTGTGTTGTGTTACCACTATCAATAGCTATGTCAAGTGAATCTTCACCTGTGAAACTTGTTGATAACCCAATATTGAATTGGTAGTCAAGACTTGTTGTTTCGCTAGATGCACCGTCGATAGCACCTAAAACAGCGTCAACGCTAAATGATGCAACAGTTGTTTCTGAGAAACTACCAGCTTCAAAGTTGTTTAGTCTAGCTTCTAAACCGTCTACGCGGCTATTTGTTACTGCAATTTCTTCTGCAGCATTGAAGTCATTAATAGTGACTTCGTTCGCAGATACTGCCATAGGCGCAAGAAGGCCTAGTGATGCAGGAGCTACGAGCAAGCTCTTAAAAAGCTTCATAAATTTCCTCACACGAAATTTAAAGTACACTTTAAGATAGTGTATTTAGGCTCACAAAATCAAGTATCAACGGCTACATTTTTGAATAATTTGTGCCACTTTCTAAACTTATACAGTCAGTTTTTTTTATTAATTTGTCTTTTTTTTAAAATTTTTCTAATTTATTGATTTCGAAATTTATATTTTTTTGGAAATTTTGAAAGAAACTTTTTCGGTTTTGTATTTTTTCTTCTTCTTATTATCAACTGCATCAACGTACCAACCAGAAGCTAACCTAGTATCAATTTCCTCGTAACTTTCTTTTTGATTTAATTTATTTAAAGATTTCTTCTTATAATCCATAAATTCTCATGGTTTTAACTTTAATAAAAAAAATATAGCATTTAAATATCATTTGAGCAGTAAATTAATTTTTTAAAAGTTTTTAATAAGACTTTGAAAATTATTTTCTTTAAGGTTTTACTTTCCTTAAATCTTTAGAAAAAAGAAAAAAAAACTTTTTTTCCCCTCAACATAAAAAATAATTAGTTATATTTTTTGAATTAAACCTGAGGAGCACAAGGTCAAATGACTCACCTTAATCTTATAGTGAATTCTTTACCTAGAGATTTACTTGAATTTGTTTTTTTTCTTGCAGTGGGTTTCACAGCAGGTTCGGTAGGAATCATTTAAATTTACTCAACTTGATTACAATTTATTTTGTCAAATTTAAAATTTGGAATTACATAATTTGTTAACTCAAAACATAAATATTAAATAATTCATATTAGTTGAAATTTGACTCCCTCTTTTCTTTCAAAGCGAAATAATCGACTTCACGGGAAAATCAATTTTTGATCTACCTTTTAATTCACTCAATTCAATAACAGTTATTAAACCTAGAATTTCCTTTCTTTGATCTTGAAGCAACCTCGAGACACAATTAACTGTCCCTCCTGTCGCTAACAAGTCATCCACAATTACAAAAGAATTGAATTTTTTCAGGGCATTACTTTGTATTGAAAGAGAATTTTTTCCATATTCCAAATCATATCCTCTTGTTAATATATGTCCTGGTAGCTTGCCCGGTTTTCGTGCAACAATCATGGGTTTAGATGATTCTAGAGCAACTGCAGAACCAAAAATAAATCCCCTCGCATCTATGGAAATTATTGCTTCAGCATTTTTTAAAAATTGATTAGAAGACATTTTTAAAATAATGTCCTGAAAAATATCTGGATATTGAAGAATTTCTAGAACGTCTTTAAAATCAATACCTTTTTTTGGAAAATCCTTATAAGTCAGAATCAAATCTTCTAATTTTTTCATACTTCTAAGTCTCGAAAGCAATTCAGATGGATATCCTTATGGAATTCAATTTATATTATAGATATGTAGTAATTTAAGAAAATTTCAAAACCAACTTATTAAGTAATGTAATTTCCCGGTTTGGATAACCTAATTTATAGATTTAATGAATATTTTTTCTGAAAAATAGTAACTAAAATCATTTTCTGACCTAAAAAGTGATTTTTTATAAAAAATTTAGCAATTTGGTCTTTTATAGATGTCTGTTATGAACTAAAATCTTATGAGCGGGGCGTGGCGCAGCTTGGTAGCGCGGGTGCTTTGGGAGCATACCTTTTTACTAACGAGAACTATTGCAATAACTGACTTTCTTACTTTTATTACAGAATAAAAAGCGAGGAAAAGCGAGGAACCTTTACAAGCGCGGGTGCGGTGTAAGCACCCGATCTATTACGTTGATTTTGGACAAATATTTAGTAAATAATTCTCCCTCATATCCTGACTCTCTCATTACATGAACCCACTTAAATTCATCATTTAAACAGTAGGAATCTCTCTTATTTCTATTATCTTCTTTCCATATAGGTTGGAGGTTTGCATAGTTAAAACAAAGTTTTCTTTGTTCTTCATTTAATAAGTCAAATGTCGAAATAGGTCTTATATGATCTAACTCCCATTTATCCCTATTATTCCAATTCATATTAATAAGGAAAGAATCTTCTAAATATTCAATAAATTTTTCAGTACAACAACCAACCCACTTCTCCCCTGTACCTGTATAAGCAACTCTTCTCCTATTAATAAGGAGATTAATTGCATTTTGGTAACTCTGTTTATAGTAAAAAGATTGATATTTCTCTCTGTTTTTTAACTTCCATCTCCTTCTATATAGTCTAATTTTCCCCTTATTATTTTCTCTCCAAAGTTTATCTCTTTCCCTCTTCTTTGCTTTCTTTATCTCCAGAGGAACCAACTTTCTTGGAGGTCTTTTCCTTGTTTCACTCTTACAAGCAACACAAGCTCCATAGGTATAACGTGGAGACAAATGCCCTCGACAACATAACTTGCCTGTAAAGTATCTCTTCGCGCCTAGTCTTTTAGCTTCTTCTTTTGTTGTTGGT
Organism: Prochlorococcus sp. AG-402-I23; assembly: GCA_003216915.1. Taxonomy (GTDB): domain Bacteria; phylum Cyanobacteriota; class Cyanobacteriia; order PCC-6307; family Cyanobiaceae; genus Prochlorococcus_A. The sequence continues at coordinate 7,529 of QCIB01000019.1, read as the reverse complement.
AAGTTCTCATACATTAATCTTTCATATCTATAACTCTTCCACCCTCGAGGGCTGCTATTTGTTGCTCCATTTGTTCTAACTTCTTTCTCATCTCTATATTTTGCTCAAGATGTATCATGTAGCTCACTAGAGTTTGACTTGCTCCATTAGCTACATAACCCTTTTTCTCATTCTCATTTGTAGCTCTTTTAATAAGTGCTTTTAAAACAGTTGGGAAAGCATTAATAACTATTTGCTTACTATGTAATAACTTCTCCTTAATTAACTCCTCTCTATAGTTTTGTACTTGTGGCAAGTCTCTATATTTTCTAACTGTCTTGGGTGTAATTCCAACGATTTTGCAAGCTCCCTCCCATGATTCTCCCTCAGCGTTATATCTAACCGCAGCGTAAACTTTCGGAGGAATTTCCTCAATAATATAGTCTTTGCTTCCCATTATCTTTCCCAATCTGCTCGCCCATCTATACCCCATTGCTCTCTACATCTCTGGACAGCTTCGGGCGAAGGTGGATTCATCAACATTCTTTGCATAGGAGACATATTTTGCCACTCTTTTAACCTCTTCTCGTTTGCTGCTGTTTTTTGCCTACTAGCCTCTATCTTTTGCTCCATTATTACTCTCCTCCCCTCTTCAATTTGTTTTTCCAATTCCCTCGCTTGGTGTTCATAGCCAAACTCTCGAAGGATTGGAATATCACTTGCCCAAAAGGTTTGGTTTTGCATACGCCCGACAACATCTGCGGGCATCTGGTTCATATCTTGTTGTCTAAAAAGATTCTGAAATAGGACAGGATTCTCCATGCGCATAGCTTCTCTTGCTGTGATATTTAAATCATCTAATTTCTTTGGAACTGGAGGACAAGGAGTATCGAAGTTCTTTGCCCAAAATGCTGCAAATTCGGCTGTGTGTGGGTTAATCATTTTTAGTTGAAAATACGATTTTGTTTAATTTTTCTGGCTCTCATTCTTTGCTCATAAATTTGCAAGTCTTTGCGCCAGTTTGGTTTAGTTTTCGCCCTTAATTCTTCGGGCGGAGTACCATTTTTCTGCCAAATATCATGTGCAGTTTTTGCCCAAGCAATCATCTGAGAATAACTATGAGGTTTAACTGTTTTTGCAACTTTGGTAAACCAGTTGGACAATTCCCAACTATCGTTATCCCAGTCATCATTACCCTTTTCGAGCATAATTAATATTAATTAATTGTCCTAATTATAACATTTTTTGTCCTATTTGTATTACTTAGTGGTTGCAATTTGTGGAATTAATTGTTATATTGTTTGTGAAGGTTCAGAGTCTGGCGAGTAGGATTTGCAGATTTTGCAATCCCTCCCCCTATGTATTACAAATAAGCAATATTAATATCACTATTTGTTATTAATTAATACTAAATAATAGTTAATAATAATATTTTTATTCTTGATAAATAATAGATAATAAATAAGTAATACTAAATAGATAATTAATAACACTAACTATAAATAACTCCAACAGTTGACAAAATAGAGAAAAGGTAAACAGTAGGCTCTAATCCATTGGAGCAGCTACATGGCTAGTTCTCTATTGTTTATCTTTTAATTACACAAGACCACCAAACTATGACCAAGACAAACGGAATGGGTCAGGCGGAAGTCTTAACACCTGAGCAACTCGATTTACTTATAGAGAACCTTCCAGAGGGAACTCATAGAACAGTTGCTTGTGTGATGAGATATTGCGCTTCCAGAGTTAGTGAAACATTGCAATTAAGATTCTCCGATATTAACGAGAGTTCAATATTGTTCCGTTGCACTAATACAAAGACCAAGCAATCTCGCTCAATTCCATTACACCCAAAACTAAAAGCAATTCTCGCTGAATGGCGCACTATTTGGCATAAATATCCATTAAAGGCGCGAAAAGTATCAACACTAAATGAACTAAAAGAATACGTTATACCTCAACCCACATCTGAGGATTACGTCTTTAAAGGGCGCAAGAAGGGAACACACCTAACAAGAGCCTCTGTAGATAAGATTCTTAGAAGAACTCTAAAAGAGTTGGAGATTCATGGAGCTTCAACCCATAGCTGGCGGAGGACTCAATTATCAAATGCGAAAGATTCGGGAATGGCTCTACCTGACTTAATGGCTATAAGCGGACATACAAGTCTCAACAGCTTGCAGCGTTACTTGCATACAACTGAAAAACAAAAGAAAGAAGTTGTATCTTGCTTTAAATAACTTTTGGCTCAACTTGAATACACATAGTCCACTCGTCTAACTCTGTTGGTTCGGGTGGATTTTCATTTGCTTGGACAACTAACATTCGCAGAGTTGGAGGCTGTTTGACTCTTTGTACCTTGTTTAACCGATTTTGTAGTCTATCCAAATCCTTGAAATTCATTTATATAACTAGAATTATTACTACTATTTTAACTCTTTTTTCTCTGAAAAAACGGAACTTTCTCAGTACAAAAATTTTATGTTGTGAAAACTGGCTACAACATTAAACTCCAGTAATAGAAAGAAGGAGGGCTATTTGTTGTGTGTTGGCTGCACCCCTTAAAAAAGGAAGTCAGTAGGGAACCACCAACTAGCACCTGAGGAATAAAACAAAAAGACCTACAACATTACAACATTTGGGGAGTTAGGAGTTGTCCCAACTGTTTTAGTGTTGTGAAACAACCCCCAACATAAATACAACAGTTATTTTTTATATTCTTTAACCGCTTTAAAATGTAGCCCGCCCTTTTTACCTTCTTTTATCTCTCCATAATCCATATATGCCAACTTCTTGAGACTATCTATACAAGTCTCTTGGTTCCATTTTCTTCTCTCTTCCTCTGTAAGTCTTTGCTTTATATCTCTCCATGCCATTAACCTCTTATACTTCCAAGCTATTGCCATTAACTTTCTCAACCTTCTATCCTCCTCAGTTTCGGTTGATTCTTTTTGGAATTTAACCGCATATTCATCTAAATAATCAACGAGCCTAATAGCAGCTTCTAGAGTCTCCAGAGTTACAAACTCTTGAGGTTCCTCGTAGCAATTCAATACATGGAGACAACCGCAAACCTTTCCAACCTTGTTGCCTGATTTTCCGAAAATAGCCTTTAATTCACTATTTTTTGCTTTGAACATAGCTTCCTCTTTCTCGTAGAGGTATTCAGTAAACCTCTTAATAGCTTCCTCGTTTAGTTGATATTCAAAAGGAGGGAGTTTTGTAAGAGCTAGAGCAACCTCTTGGAGATGTGCTTTTGCATCTTCATGCTCTTTCCTTGCATCAAGAGTTATTGTTGCGGGCAACCTCTTTGGGGTTGAGGGTAAAGGACTATATAAGAATCTTGCCCATTGCCCTGAGCTATCTCCACCCTTTTGCAAATCTGCGAGGACTTTCGGTTGGATATTCCCATAGATAGAAAGTTGTGTCTTATCACATTCTCTTTTTTCTTTCTTCCGAATAGTAGAGAACCCTTTACCATCAAATTGCTCGAGAAGTTGTTGCGCTGCGGAGCCTCTTCCACCTTTATAAGCATCTAGCCCAGAGAATAAACCGCTTAACTCATCTTTCAAATAAAGAACAGATAAACCCGCTTTCTCTTGCTGCTCTAATTGCACTTCGCAAGCCTCTGGAGTTGTGTCTTGCAAGTAGAGAACACTATGAGGAGGAGCTTCTATATCCTCATTCTCGTGGTCAGCTTGCGCAAACTTAGCAACCTCATTCTTATATCTTGCCTTCATCTCAGCTTTAACAAGAGCAAGAGGATTCTCTATTAAATTCTTGAGAAGTGGAGTCTTTTTACTACCTGAGTCTCCAACTGTAGCTATGTATAAATTTAAGCTAACTACAAAGTCAGTTACTGGGTAACAGTTCAGCGAGGTTCCTAGCTTCAAAGTTGGACAAATACTCGCTAGATAAGTAGTTGCAATTAGGTGGTCAGGATAAGGAAGCAACCTAGTAATAACTCTCAAAGAATTAATTATTGAACTAGGGAAAAGTTGTTCTAACCTAACTCCTCCTTTATTCAATACTTTGCTTGTTTCATATACCCAACCTCCCTTCCTTGCGAGAGTTACAAGAGTTCCTATGTCGTTAGTTGGATTCTGTAGGGAAGGAAGCTCCTCAGTTGGGTTCCAATAATCACTCTTCCATTTAGCTTGCTCGCAAATAATTGCAGCTTCCGCCTCTCCGAAGTGTCTCTTTAATCCATAAAGAATAGAGATACAAACTCTCCTATCTCCTTTTCCAGTTTCCTCTCTCTTTGGTACAAACTGGAGCATCTCAACAGCGAGAGGTTGTTGGACTTCCTTGTCTAATCTGCTGAACCATTGCCCATCTTGTGACAAGTCCTCTCTAGCTATTTTGGAAATAAAACTAGATTCTTCTTCATTAATTGTTTTTTGCTCGGGGGTTGTATCAACCTCCCAAACATATTCCGCAACGGAAAGACCTTGCTCGAAGAACTCAACTCCATAAACCAAACTCCACTCCCAATAAGGTTGTTGCTTTCCATCACATAAAACTCTTCTATGTAGCCAACCCCCTATTCTGTAGAGTTTGCACCTTTTACCTGTCTTTCCATGCAATCCGCCTGGAATCCTCAAAATTTGGTTTGATTTACAAAGAGACTCATCAACTCCAAAGTTAGGATTAACTTTTTCAATTAGTTTTACTAGCCTCTTTTGCATCTCCTCAAACTTCTCGGGAGTTATCATGCGAGCCAATCGCCAATAAAAATGCAAAGACTTTCCGCCAGTATCGACAATAAAACTAGGCTGAAAAACTGGCATAGCTTCCGCGATAGTTCTAAGTTGTTCTTCCTTAGATAACCCTCCATCTCCTTCAAGAAATAAACAATAAGCTCCTTGTATGTGGTCTTTCTTTGCCCCATAGGATTTGTATTTATTTGCGGGGTCATCTTTGAAGCCTTTTGGCTCTTCCTTAGGTGGATTAACTATATAGCCCAAGCTCCAACCTTTATGTTTTCTCAGGTCTTTGCCAATAGCTGCATAGGGTATTCTTTCCCCTTCTTGCCGTTTGTGATGTAGGCAATACTTACCCTCCTCAGGTGGAAAGATAGCCCATACTCCATGCTTGTTGGTAATTAGATGATTTACAAAGAAAGCAGCTTCCCCCCAATCAACGAGATCGTAAATCATCTCTTCTTTTTCTTCGCTCCAATAACCTCCACAAGGAGTCTTGTTGTTAGAAATTTGTGTCATAATTAACCTATGAAATAAATGTTTTTTGGGCTGCTATCAACAGTCCTTTTTTTTGTTAAAAATTTAAATTTTGATATTTTTTTCATTCATTCCCTTGCGATATTGTTTTGCTAGTTCCCTACAATATTCAGCTTCTTTGTCTCTTCCATATTTGAGGAAATAACTTTCCCTAATTAATTCCCATTGGAAGCCTAGAAGCCTACTTCTCCAACTCTTTGCGAGCATCTTCTAGCTAGGTTCTTGGATAAATTGGGGAGGCTCGAATTGAGCTTGTCTCTCTCTACAGTTGGGAATATTCCATAGAAGAGGACTTGTCTCTTTGTCTCCAAGTCTTATGAAGTGATAACCCGAGAGGAACTTGCCTTCTTTTTTTTGATTTAAAAGAGTTACTCGGGATATGTTCAACGCTTCCGCAGCTTGGGGTGTTTTCAACCAAGCTCCATCTGGCAAGGAGTATCTCTCCCTACTCAGTATTTTCTTTTTCTGCATTAGGATTTAGTTTGCGCTTTTTCCTTTCGCTCTAGCAATCTCTTTCAAATGTGGATTCTTATCTAAAATAGAACCCTCTGGACTTTCCCAAACAATATCTCTGCCCTTATTCATAGACTCAAACTGTTGGACAGCCTCACTTGCTGTAACCTCCGAGTCTTTTGGCATAGATACTATTCTTCCATTAATCTTCACCTTATTATCTGACAGCACAATAGTCCTATCATCAATTTTGCGGTAGCGATCATCTAAACGAGACATTACTTTCGAGTAAAGGGTGGATATTCTGCGCACATAATCCGCCACTACAATCACTAATACAAAAAGCGTCTTGAGGGGTAGCAAAGTTTGGGAAAACTCTGGAAGTCTAGTTGGAGACTTCTGCTGTTACTCAAATTATACTTATTTTTACTATTTTTAACTACCTACAAAATGCTTTGTGTGAGTATATTCTCAAGTCTCTCTCTAATAGAACCCTGAGGAGTCCAAGCTCCATAAACTCTAAGGTGTGTTTCGTGGCTATGACCAAGAAGTTGGGCTGCTGTTCTTGTATCTATCTTACTCATATAGTCTGGGTGGGTATGTAGTCTCCAACAGTAGCCATGCCGAAAACTATAAACCTTAATATCCTTTTGCTCTCTTAGTTTTTTCCAATAAGGTTGTCTTATTAAAAACTTTCTAGCAGCCTCCGCAACATCATCTGAACCAAAAGGAGGAAGCTCATAACCTTGCTCTAATTTTTCAATTAAATTCCAATCTTTTTCCCATTTTTGATGCAATCCAAAAAGCTCTCGTTTTTCAGTTTTACCCCCTCCGCCTCTCTTTTGATAATCACAATAAACAGCTTTCCTTCCTCCATAATTAACAACTCTTAGGTGGTTCAATTCTGTGGGGCGACAACCATAGCAAGCGAGTAATTGCAGCGCGAATATCCATCTATTTGCAGCCCTTGTCTCTCTGTTCTTGGAGATAGATTCCAATAGTTCTTCTATCTCTGTGTCATAGATAGGAACTGTTAGTTGCTTTTGTGTAAGAGTTTCGCCTACTAAGTCTCTTATTTCTTTTGATTCTTTTCTAGGTGGTTCCCATAGCTTTTTATCTAAATAATTATTCTCAACAGCAAAGCGAAGCCATTGGGCTAGGTGTTGGATTACTTGCTTCCTACTCCTAGAGCCTGACTCCATAGTCTTGCTTACCGCCTTTAATAAGTCTTTTGCATTTGTATAGTCTTTCTCTTCAATAACTTGCTCTAGCTTTGTCCAACTCTTCTTATAATCTCTCTTCCAAGTCTTTTCTTTTATTTGTTGTAGCTCTAGCTTGTTCTCTCCAAATTCATTCCAAGTATTTTCCAACTGTTCAAAACTTGGAGCAAGCACCGCCTCTGGAGCATCTTTATTTACTCCATAAAAACTCTCAACCGCTTGCCTTAGTGTTTTACCTTTTCCAACTTGCTCCGCTATTTTTAAAACAATATTTTCTATCTGCAACGCGTTATGTTCTTCCCACTCTATTGGGAGAGTTGCAAACGCTCTCTCTCCACTTTTAAATCTCATATCTATTTTTACTCTTGCATTTTGCTCATAAATTCTTACCCAAGAGCCAACCCTTCTCTTGATAGAGTCTCTTAAAAACTTAACCCAATTTTCAGCGTGGTTCCTTGAGGGCATACAGTTGCGCGGGTGCTTTGTGGTTGTCGCTTGATTTAGTCCTATTTTAGCGACAAAACACTATTATCTCTAGTGACAAAATAGCGACAAAACTTTATTAATTCAAACTAATTTGTACTATATCTGACTACCTAATTGTCTAGTAATACTAACCTATTTTCCAAGATGC
>QCIB01000018.1 GCA_003216915.1 Prochlorococcus sp. AG-402-I23 | reverse complement strand
ATAATGAAGTAAATAAAGAAATATCTGACAACACTACTAAATCAAACTCTGAGGAAATAAAAGGGCTTAAATCAGAAAAAGTTATCAATATGGATATAAATAATGGTGAATCTGCTACTAAAGTTGTTATAAAAAATGAAATTAATACCCCCGAAAAACCAATAACAAAACCAAAAAAAGAACTCCCAGTAGAGAAAAAGCCTTTCCAAGAATTTATTAACCTACACCTAATTCCTTCACTTACTGAGGAAATTAATCAAAGAGGATTAGAAATAAACAATATTAACCTCACTAACACAAATAGACCTATTGCTGGAGATAAATGTTGGGTAATAAATTGTGAAATTAAAGATACATGTAACTTTTGGTTATCCTTTGAGAAGGATGACATTAGTTCATTAAAAAGTATTTCTTTATCAAAACCTAATCAAAAACCAAGTATTATTGAATCTTTTCTTATTGACGAAAAAAGAATTACCCTAAAATTAATTATTTCAAGAGTACTTCAAAGATTGAATGGGCAAAAGTTAATAGGAGTTAATTAGAAAAACAATAACACCAAGTTAACTTTTCACTCGAAAATACAAATCATAGTAAATAATAGTATTAATAAACCGAATAAAAAATGGCTCAATCAACTGTTGAATCAAAAAATAAAAAAGATATTAATAATGGAAAGATACCAGCAAATGAAACAATTTTGTCCCCAAGATTCTATACAACAGACTTTGAGGCTATGGAAAATATGGATTTATCAATAAACGAGGAGGAATTGGAAGCTATATGTGAGGAATTTAGGAAAGATTACAATAGACATCATTTTGTAAGAAATAGTGAATTTGAAGGCGCTGCAGAAAAATTAGATTCTGAGACAAGAGAGCTTTTTGTTGATTTTCTCGAGGGAAGTTGTACTTCAGAATTTTCAGGTTTTTTACTTTATAAGGAACTTAGTAAGAGAATTAAAGTCAAAAACCCTCTACTTGCTGAATGTTTTGCTCATATGGCCAGAGATGAAGCAAGACATGCAGGTTTTTTAAATAAATCAATGAGTGACTTTGGACTTCAGTTGGATTTAGGTTTTTTAACAGCCAATAAAGATTACACTTATTTCCCACCAAGAAGTATTTTTTACGCTACTTATTTATCCGAAAAAATAGGTTATTGGAGATACATAGCAATTTATAGGCATCTCGAAAAAAACCCTGATAGCAAAATTTTTCCACTATTTAATTACTTTGAAAATTGGTGTCAAGATGAAAATAGACATGGGGATTTCTTTGACGCATTAATGAAAGCACAGCCACGTACTGTTAAATCTTTAAGCCAAAAAATTACCATTGGCGGCTCTACTTTTACACACCCATTATTTGACTACTTCCATAGGTTTAGATATTTTTTAAATAATCTTCCATTAACATCCAAGTTATGGTCTAGGTTCTTTCTATTAGCTGTATTTGCAACTATGTATGCAAGGGATTTGGGAATTAAAAAAGATTTCTACAGTTCTTTAGGATTAGATGCCAGAAATTATGACCAGTTTGTTATTAATAAAACAAATGAAACTGCAGCAAGAGTTTTCCCTGTAGTAATGGACGTTTATGATAAATCTTTTTATGGAAGATTAGATAAAATAGTAGAGAATAATAAGGTTCTTTCCGATATTGCAAACAGTGATGGAAATAAAGTATCTAAAACTTTTAAAAAATTACCTAAATATTTATCAAACGGTTACCAGTTATTAAGACTATACTTATTAAAACCTCTTAATAGCAAAGATTTCCAACCTTCGATTAGATAATCTTTTATACAGGGAAGATTTATAGACTCATATGCTTTCGTCACAAATCAAATCAAATGAAATCATTTTTGGTAGTTGCAATAAAGATTTATTAGAAGAAATTATTTTCTATGGGATGGGGCTTGGGGCCGATTTTGTAGAAATATTTATTGAGAATACTGATAATTCGAGTGTGCTAGCTGAAGAGGATTTCATTACAAGTGTAAGTCCATCTTTTGGAAAGGGTGCCGGTATTAGAATCTTCAAAGACAAAAAGGACGGATTTGTAAGTACAAATGACTTAACAAAGCATGGCTTGATGAGATCGGTATCTCAGGCTATTGAGATGTTAGATATAACAGACAACAAAAAAAGAGAAGTATTTAACGGTTTAGATAAATTCAGGGACTATAGTTTATCCAAGAAAAAATGGATTAATGAAGTCCCAACGATTCATGAGATAAGTGAAAAACTATTAGTTAGCACAAAATCTCTAAAAAAGAACAATAAAATAATAACTAGAAAAGGAAGTTACTCAAGAAATCTGCAAGAAGTTATTATAGCCTCCAGCGATGGAACCTATGCCTCCGATATTAGGTTGCATCAAACAGTTGGACTCAATGTAATTGCTAGTGATGCACAATATAGATCTAGTGGAAGTAGGAGATTTGGATCTTCAGGAATGCCTAATGAATTCAGATTATGGGATCACGAAAAAGCAGCTGATGATGTTTTTGAAAGTTCAATGAATATGTTGTATGCAGATTATGTTGATGCGGGACAAATGCCCGTTGTTTTAGCTAATAAGTTTGGTGGCGTTATATTCCACGAAGCCTGCGGTCATTTACTTGAAACTACACAGATAGAGAGGGGAACAACACCATTTGAGAATAAATTGAATAAAAAAATTGCACATGAATCTGTAACAGCAATTGATGAAGGAATATCAGAAGGATCCTTTGGTTCATTATCAGTAGATGATGAAGGTATGGAACCAGAAAAATCAGTTCTTATAAAAAATGGAATTTTAAAAAAATTCATATCAGACAGGGCAGGTGAGTTAAGAACTGGCCATAAAAGGACAGGGAGTGGAAGAAGACAAAATTATTCTTTTGCTGCAGCTTCGAGAATGAGAAATACTTATATAGCTAAAGGTGAGCACTCGAAAGAGGATTTAATCAATAGTATTAGTGATGGTCTTTACTGCAAATCAATGGGTGGTGGCAGTGTAGGTGCTACAGGACAATTTAATTTTGCGGTAGAAGAAGGATATCTTATAAAAAATGGAAAATTAACTAATCCAGTAAAGGGAGCAACCTTGATTGGTGAGGCTAAAGAAGTTATGCCAAAAATATCAATGTGCGGAAATGACCTCGAATTAGCTCCTGGATTCTGTGGATCCATTAGTGGAAGTGTCAACGTAACTGTTGGCCAACCACATATTAAGGTAGATTCAATCACTGTTGGCGGAAGATAGGATATGAATTCAAGAGAAATTACAACTCAAATCTCCAAAGCTGCAGATTTTCTAAATCTAAAAAAATGGGATTATGGTGCAAGCTTTTCAAATGATTATTCTGTGCAAGTAGATAAAGGTGAGGCTAAACAACTTAAGGCATCACAAAAGCAAATTTTAACATTAAGAGTTTGGAACGAATCTAATTTAGTTGGTATTACAACAACAAGTGATATCAGTGAATCTGGAATTAAAAAGGCTTTAAATCAAGCAAATATTGCATCTGATTTTGGCAACAAGAATGAAAGAACAGAATTCTCACCACTAGCCAAGGATCCTATTGAAGTTAAGGACGAAAAAAAAAGAAATCCTCTTGGAATTAAAAAATTACTTACCCTTTTAAGGGAAGCAGAAGTAAAACTATTAGAAAGCCATGAATCCATAAAATCTGTTCCATATAATGGTCTAACTGAGAGTTTTTATGAGAGAGTTTATGCAAATAGTGATGGTGCCTTTCGGAGTTATACCAAAAGTCAAGCTGCACTTTATTTATATGCAAGAGCAGAAGAGAAAAATAAGAAACCTCGTAGCTCAGGCTCCGTAAAACTTGGATATGGAGTTGAAGATATAGATATAGAGTCGTGTATTAAAGACGCTTCTAATAAAACGATTTCTCATTTAAATTATTCATCTATTAAAACTGATAAATATTTAATATGTTTTTCCCCAGATTCTTTTTTAACGATCATTAATGCCTTTAGTTCAATGTTTAATGCTAGAAGCATTTTAGATGGAGTTAGCTTATCTAATAAAAATTCTATTGGAGAGAAGCTATCTACAGAAGCACTTAATATTTATGATGACGGTCTTCACGAAAAGAATATTTCTTCATCACCATTTGACGGTGAAGGAACCCCAACCAAAAGACTATGTATAATTAATAGAGGGAGAATTGAAAATTTTATACATTCTGAATCAACTGCAAGAATATTTAAAACAATTCCTACGGGCCACGCTGGACTAGGATCAAAAGTCTCAGTATCTCCTGATTGGATAGTAGTTGAGAAATCAGAAGAAAACTCTGATCTCAAAACAACATTGGATCACTCTACTTATGAGGGAGAATTTGTTTATATTGAAGAATTAAATGCAATCCATGCAGGTGTCAGAGCAAGTCAAGGTTCATTCTCTCTTCCATTTGATGGATGGCTCTACAAAAACGGTATAAAAATCTCAATAGAATCAGCCACAGTAGCAGGGGATATCAAATATCTTTTGAAAAATATAGTAAATATTGAATCAAGCCAGGAGGTAACAACAAGTGGAATTTCTCCACACATATGGGTAGATAAATTATCAATAACTGGTGACGAGTGAGAATTATATTCTGGGGAACACCTGAATATTCAATTGCGAGCCTAGATATTTTTATTAAATCTAAGCACGAGGTAATTGCAGTAATTAGCCAACCGGATAAGAAAAGATCTAGAGGAAATAAATTAATATCCTCACCTGTTAAAAGCTTTGCCGAGCAAGAATCTATAAAAATTTATACTCCAGCAAAAATCAGGGAGAATATACATTTTATAAATGAACTTAAATCCCTATCTTGTGATCTATTTATTGTTATAGCTTACGGGAAAATTTTACCCAAAGAGATATTGGAAATCCCAAAATTTGGTTGTTGGAACGCACATGCTTCATTACTTCCAAGATGGCGGGGTGCTGCCCCAATTCAATGGTCCCTAATAAAAGGCGATGAATCTACTGGTGTAGGAATTATGAAAATGAATGAGGGATTAGATACTGGCGACTTATTATTGGAAGAAAAAATTAAAATCGATAATGACGATAATTTTAATACCCTATCGGAAAAACTTAGTATTTTATCTGCAAAATTATTTTTAAACGCTACATCATTACTCGAAGAAAATATTAATAAAAATACTAATTTTCAATTAAAAAAACAAGATACCCTTGGGAGAGAAATTACTTACGCAAGAATGATTGAAAAATCAGACTTTAAAGTTGATTGGGGTAATGATGCAATTAAAATTTCTCAAAAAATAAAAGCATTATACCCACGAGCAAATACAACTTTTAGAGGTAAGAACCTAAAAATACTTAAAATCAAAGTTTTGATTAGTGATGAAATTAAAAATGAAAAATACCTTTTCATGAGCAATTATTCAAGACCAGGTATTATTCTTGCTGTAATAGAAAATGAAGGAATAATAATTTCAACTAAAACTGATCCAATTATTTTGTTAGAAGCAAAACTTGAAGGCAAAAACATTTCTAGCAAAAAGCAATTGATACAACAGTTAAAGCCATCAGTAGGTGAATATCTCTAAGATTAAGTTTTAGATTCTTTTTTAGAGAATCCCCAAATGAAAGCAAAAAGAATCAAAATATAAAAATAATAGTCTGGAAGAATAGATTCTTTAATTAACGTATTTAGTAAAAGCTTAATCCCAACTATTAAAATTGCTACGTAACCGGCTTTTTCTAATCTAGAAAATATATCCAGAAGTTTTAGAAAAATACCAGATGTAAATCTTAAGGCTAATACTCCAATCACTGCTCCAAATATAATTAAAATGTATTGATCGCTGATAGCCACTGCAGTAGTAATACTGTCTATGGAAAATGCAAAATCAGTAATTGAAAGAAGCGCTACAACCCTTAAGAACCTAAAATTATTTTTATTATTATCTGTCCCATATTCAGCGTTTTCTATATCTGAATTTAAAAAAACATTAGATAAGAATAAGTATATTAAATAAAAACCAGCAAAAACTCTAATAAAAATAAACTTTAGAAGAACATTAGATAATATGATGAGAATAATTCTAAATAATAAAGATATTGTTATACCAATATTTAAGGCTTTTGACCTTAATTCTGTACTGTCGAGGGATTTAGTAAGAGAAGCTAGTGCGACCGCATTATCTGCCGATAATAATAATTCTAGAGCAATTAATATTGGTAAAAGTGTAAAGATTTCGTACCAACTGTCTACCTGATCTAGTGTGGGTATAAAAGAATTTATTGCGGCTGAATCCATCAAATATTGTTCACAATCTGTATAAAATCTAATATAATATATCGGATATTTGTAATCAAGATTGATAAATATAAATGAGTTTAAATACTTTAGTTGATTATATTTCGAACTCACAGATTACTTCTGAATTAATAAAAAGAATTTCAAAAAATAATGAACTAAATATTGTTGGTTCAAGTAGATATGCAAAATCAATAATCTTAGATAGCATCGCAAAAAAAGAGGAAAAAAATATATTATTAATTTGTCCTAATGTAGAAATTGCCTACAAATGGATTGGTTATTTTGAAAGTATAAATGATAAAGAAGTTTTATATTATCCTCCAACAGAGCATCTACCATACGCATCAATTAATAAATCCAAAGAGATTGAATTTAGTCAGCTTACTGTTTTATCCAAATTAATAAAAAAAGAGAAAAATGAATTTAATATTGTTATATCAACAGAGAGATCACTACAACCTCATCTAATAAATAAAAACTTGTTAATTGAAAACAAGTTACATTTGCAAAAAGGGGTTCAAATCGAGATTCATGAATTAGCAAATAAACTTACTTTGCTTGGTTATACGAAGGACAATGTAACTTCAACAGAAGGATTCTGGAGTAGGAGAGGGGAAATAATAGATATTTATCCTGTCAATAATGAGTTCCCTATAAGATTAGAATTTTTTGATAATGTAATTGAGAAAATAAGAGAATATGATCCCCAGACACAGAAAACATTAGAAAGTATCAATAATATTGAAATAATACAGGCTGGATTCGATTTGCTAATAAAAGATAAGTTAAATAATTTATCTAAGAAAGGTATTTTTAATTCAGAAGATATAAATAAAAATAATCTTGATCGTTATTTAGGAATAATTGAAAAAGAACCCTCAAATATAATAGATTTTATAAATAGCGAAACAATTCTTGTAATTGATGAATTAGAAGATTGTCAAAAATTTGCAAATAATTGGTATCTAGATTCAGAAAGTAATTTTCATAATTGTGCGAATGAATTAAATGAGAACCTTAAAAATAATGGCATTAATTTAGAGACCAAAACTAATTTGCATTTAAAGTTTGACGAAATATTAAATTCACTAGGAAATTTTAATTTAATAAAATTTTATGAATTTGAATCAAAAGTAAATAATGATAATAGGTTTTTGTTAAACGATAAAAGAGTAAATTCATACTCTAAAAATATAGGAAAATTATCCAATGATATAAATAAAAATATAAAAAATAATGAAAAAGTATGGATATTATCAGCACAACCATTGAGAACTAGGACTTTACTTTTTGAGCACGAATGTAATACAAATTTCTTAAACAATCCTAATGATATTGATGAAGTATTTAAGTCAATTAATAATTCAACTCCTTTAATTTTAAAAAATAAGAACAACTATGAAATCGAGGGTTTTTATCTTCCGATATGGAAAGTTGTCCTGATAACAGATAAAGAATTATTTTCACAACAATCTCTTTTTAATAATGTATTTATAAGAAGAAAAAAAAGAAGTGTCAATTCAAATATAAATGTAAATAAGATTAGTCCTGGTGATTTTATAGTTCATAAAAATCATGGAATAGGAAAATTTTTAAAAATTGAAAAAATTAATATAACTGGAGATTCAAGAGATTATTTAGTCATTGAGTATCAGGATGGGAAGATAAGTGTTGCCGCTGATCAACTTGGCAGTGTTAATAGATATAGATCAAGCGGGAAAATAAAGCCGAAAATAAATAAATTAGGAGGGACAGAATGGGAAAGAATAAAAAATAAAAATAAGAAACAAATCAAAAAAGTTGCTGTAGATATTTTAAAACTTTATGCAAAGAGAGAAAAATTAAATGGGTACATTTACCCAGAAGATGGTCCTTGGCAAGATGAATTAGAGGAATCATTCCCATATCAACCAACACCTGATCAAATTACTGCTGTAGAAGAAATAAAATCTGATATGGAAAGCGATAAGCCAATGGACAGGCTAGTTTGTGGAGATGTAGGATTTGGCAAAACAGAAGTCGCTGTTCGGGCTATTTTTAAGGCTATTACATCAGGCAAACAGGTAATATTACTGGCACCCACAACAATCCTAGCTCAGCAACATTGGAGAACAATAAATAATAGATTTTCTCCTTACCCAATAAAAGTATCATTACTCAATAGATTCAAAACCGTTAATGAAAGGAAGGAAATCTATGCAGGTTTGAAAAATAACAAAATTGATTTGGTTGTAGCAACGCATCAAATTTTAGGAAAAGAAATAGAAATTAAAAACTTAGGACTACTTGTTATTGATGAAGAACAAAGATTTGGAGTAAGGCAAAAGGAGAAAATAAAAAAAATCAAAACCAACATAGACGTTTTAACTCTCTCGGCAACTCCAATTCCAAGAACTCTTTATATGAGCTTATCTGGACTAAGACAAATGAGCTTACTAAATACTCCTCCTCCATCCAGAAGATCAATAAAAACATATTTATCTGAAATAGATATGGATGTTATAAGAACTGCAATTAATCAAGAACTTGATAGGGGAGGTCAAATTTTTTATGTTCTTCCAAGAATTTCTGATATTGATCAAGCTGTAAACAAATTAAAAAATATGTTTCCCAGCTTAAAATTTATTGTTGCTCATGGGCAAATGAACGAAACAGAGCTTGAAAATGCAATGATTGCTTTTAATAATGGAGAAGTAGATCTAATGATATGCACAACGATAATTGAAAGTGGATTAGACATCCCTAAAGTAAATACAATAATTATTGAAGATTCTCACAAATTTGGCCTTTCACAACTTTATCAACTTAGAGGAAGAGTTGGTAGAAGCGGTGTACAAGCACATGCGTGGTTATTTTATCCAAATATAAATAAAATTAATGACGCTGCAAAACAAAGATTGAAAGCGATAAAAGACTTTTCAGAACTAGGAAGTGGATACCAACTTGCAATGAAAGATATGGAAATAAGAGGTGTTGGTAGTTTACTAGGAGAAGAACAAAGTGGAAAGGTTAATGCTATTGGATATGATTTATATATAGAAATGCTCCATGAGGCTATTTCAGAAATCAGTGGGCAAGAAATACCTGAAGTAAAAGACACTCAAATTGATCTCCCAATAAATGCATTTATACCTGCAACATGGATATTAAACAGGGAAGAGAAGCTTGAGGCTTACAAATCTGCAACTGAATGTTCAAATAATGTTGAGTTAACTGAATTAGCTAAAGACTGGGTGAACAGATATGGAACCTTACCCAAACCTGTTGAGTCATTAATTATGATAATGAGACTAAAATTACTAGCTAAAAAATGTGGTTTTAATAAGATTAAACTCAAAAAGCCAAACATCCTTATAGAAACTAAATTAAAAAATTCAACTTTTAAAATTCTTAAAAATTCCTTACCAAGTATTGTTCAAAATAAATTTAATTTTAATGTAGGAGAGCAATTATCAATCATAACTATAAGGGGTTTAGGAGCAACTGAAATTCAAAATCAAATTGATCAACTAATGTTGTGGTTTGAGTCTTTTGAAAGAGAAATAAAGAATTTCGATAAAGAACTTCTTATTAAAAGAGAATAAATTATTAAATAATTATTTAAAATCCGCAAAAGAGTTTTATTTCGGTTAGCTTTATAAAAATTTAATTCTTTTATGGGTGAATATATAGACGTTGGAATACAGACCTCAATATTACCGTTATCAATTATTCTTTCATCAATTGTACTTGGTATATATGCACTATTTGGAGAAGAAACAGAAAATGATGATGATGATTCTGATTCAGGAAGTGGTGGTCTAATGCAACCTATTTGAAATTATTTATAAGTAATTTGTTTTGACTTTATGTTAAAGACTCTAACCAATCTATAAAAAGAGCCTAACATTAAGATTAGAGCAGTAAAAGAAGAGACAAAAATAAAAATCACCAAAAAAATTTCTTGGAGATATGAAAAGAGATCAATTAATAATAAAAAAGATTTAGTAAATGTCTTAGGTAGATTTTGTAGAAGAGAATATTTATTAGGAATTAAATAATTTATATAAACTAATAAAACACTCAAAATAAGTAAAAAGAAAGATTCAGTAAATAGTCTTCTTTTAGATTTTCTTCTTAAATTTAATTTTTTTTTAAAAATATATTTATCAGATTTAATATTCAAATTTGGGATGTTTAAATCTGCCATACATCAAAACTCAAAGAAAAAATTTGAATTACTCTGAAAAGAAATTATCCCATAGTATCGTGTTTGTATTAAAGATGCTAATGGCTCTTTATTCTGGATTTATTAGTTCATTTTTATTTATATTTTCAAAAGGATTATAAAAATAAATAAAAGAAGAAGAGAATAGAATTAAAGAGCAAATTGCAATAAAAGGTGGAAAAATAATATTAAAAAGTTTAACTTTTTTATTTAATCCAAATCTTAATTTTTTAGAAATGTTATTAGGTACATCAAGTTTCTTGATTCTTACTTTTGGCGATTCATTTAATTGATCAAAACAATTTATTGTATCAGAAAGCAATGAATTACCAATCTTTATAATCAAAGGCTTTACATTTGGTTTAGAGCTCTTGAGAACAATATTATGTATGTAAAGATTGTCAGCTTTTATATCAATTAATTTAGACTCAAATAATGGAATTTCGTTTTTTATTAAAAGATTTGAATAAATATAAAAAGCATTCATAATAGGCACCAAATGCTCAATTTTACCCTCAATAAGTGGTTTATCAAATATGGTTAATTTCCATTGAGAAATTATAGATATTTGATCTTTATTTTCATTATTAGAATAATCTGGCAATCCGATTATTTCGAGACTTACTGAAGATTGATGAAATGACAATTTATTTTGCATCTTATTAAAAATCGTATAAAAAATTCTTCAACTTTTGATAACCCTGATTTGAAATGCAAAACGATAAAGCAAGCAAATATTTGACGATAACTTCATCGTTTTCAGTTTGATTTAAAAGCTTTTTCACTCTCATGCTATCCATATTAAATCTCTCTTTAATCAACTCAATAAATCTCTTATTAAAGTCATTCCAAATAACTGAATTCTCTTCAAAATTTTCTTTAGATTTAAGTATCTCTCTGATGTAAGGATATAAATATTTGGACATTTCAACTGTAATTCTAATTAAGGCATCGAATTCGTTAGGTTTAATATTGTTTTTAACATAAGATTTTCTCAATGGATTATTATTTCTTAATTTCCAAATAGTAACTTTATTTGGTAAAACATTATCTAAATTTAGTCTATTTGAAAAGGCGTAAAGGGACTGAATACCATTTAAATCAATAGTTTCTAGTATTAATAATAATAAGTCAAGCTTCTCTACAGATTTTCTTGAGACCTGATTTCCTCTATTTAAAACTGTAATTTTTCTATATTGGAATATGGAGTAAGTATAACAGAATTATTAATCCATTATTTGAAATAAAAATGAATATAACTTATCCAGTTCTTCAATAGTTAGCATTCCATAACTCCATAATAATATTGGCAATGGAGTGTTATTTTTTATCGATAATTTTATACCAAGTTCAATAGAAGACTCCTCTAAACCTACTTCATTAAATAAATAAATAATAATTTCTCTAGATACATAATTATTCATGATTTCTATTTAATACTAAAGTAAACGAGAGATTTAGTCATTTGATTGAGGACTAATTTCCTTATAAAAATAAAATTATTTAAAAGTAAAAAAGAAAATTTCCTTATTGGAAATAAAAAAAAGTTTCTATTAGCAAAAATTGATATCAATGAGTCAGTTATGAAAATAGTAACGATAATATCTAAAATCCTGCTTGAAAAATAATTAAATTTAAATAATATCAATTGCGTTTTAGTAATAGCAGTATTTTTATTAAAAAGATCATAAATAGTATTAACATCTCTCCAACAACTATTTAACCCTTGACCACCAACAGGATGAAATGTATGAAATGCATCACCTACAAAAACTAATTTTTTAAAATTTAAAGCTGGTAAATTTAAGGATAATGAGACAGGAAAAATATTAAATTCGCCAATTATTTGATCCAACTTAAATTCATCCGGCAAGATAGTTGATAAATTATCCATTAAAAAATTCTTATCAGAATTTAACCTTTCAATTGCCTTTAATGTACTGGAAGTCCAAATTACTTGATATAAGTTTTTTTCTAAAGGCAATAATGCAAGTGGGCCTTCTTTTCTAAAAATTTCATAAGCGCGCTTTTCACAATGACCTCTAAGAGAAACTTTAAAAGTTAAACAAGACTGGCTATAAGATTTTTTTATATCTACAAAATCTAACAATTTCTTATCAAGTGAGTTTGCTCCTGTTGAAAAGAATTGATAATCAAATAATATTTTTTTACGTAACAATCTCTGTGGCGTCATAAAAAATATATTTTCATAATTATCAATCTCTTGAAAAAATACATTCATAAGAGCCGAATGTTTAATTACCCAGCCAATATTTTCAGCAGGACTTATATCATCATCTAAGTCAGAAGTTGATAAATTGGTCAAAGCAGAAGTTACGCTATCTGAAATTGAAAGGCTATCAAAGCCAAATAAGAATGGTTCTAATTTTTCCCAAAGTCTGAATTTAGATAAGATTTTTCTTGTTGAGTGAGTAATTGCATAAGTTTTATCTTTATCAATTAATCTATCTTTTGTTAATAAATCAGTTAAAAAAATATTGCAATCAAATTTTGAAAGTGCAATTGAAAGTAATAAACCTGTGGGACCCGATCCAACAATTTTAAAATTCAATTTATTTTTCATCAGAAAATATAAATATCAGCTATCTATTCAAATAAATATAGCAAATTTCTTCAAATGCTGGTCTTAATAAATAGGGGTACTCACCAACCCATAAGTTAATTTCAGGAAGCCAAGCATCGGTCAAATAAAAATTTCTATCAAAATTACGGTTATCAGATGTTAATAAACATCTGATACTCGAACCAACTCTAATTTGACTGTGCTTATTTTCCATAGGAAAACTTAACTTTTCCAAATAACCATCTTCATCTTCTAATTCAAGTACTAACCAAGTCCTTTTGTTTTCGATAACTTCTAATCGACCTTGCCTATTAGATTGTTCTCTTGAACTTTCAATCTTTTCTGTTTTATAGATATCTGATACATAACCATCAAATAATGAAAAAAATTTATATTTTCTTAATTGCAAATTTTTTCTACTTGATTCAAGAATTGGGCCCCAGATGATATACAAAAAGAAAGCTACACAAAGCAATAACCAGAAATTATTTGTTTGATCTCCAGTCGAACTAATGATTAATGAAATAAATCCACCAATTGAAGAAATTATTACTCTTTGAAGAATTTTTCGTGGATTACCCAAAGTGTATTTAAATTGACTTCCGGTACCCACCGCAGGAATAAGTTTTGAAATTTGATTTGTATTAATTGGAATTAGCATTTTAAAAAATCAATTTTTCAAGACCGTAAATTAAAGTTTCATAATTACCTATTTTTTTTATAGCCTGTAAAACTCCTGGCATATATGCCTTTCTATCAATAGTGTCATGCTTAATTGTATAAGTTTCGCCTGGAGATCCCATAATTACTAACTGATGTGCTAATAATCCTGGTAACCGTACAGAATGTATATTGATACCTGAATCTCTTAGCCCTCCCCGCACACCTTTTAATGACTCAGACTCTTTTACTAAATTCTGATTAAATTTCTTAGGATATTCTTCAATCATTTCTGCAGTTTTAATACAAGTTCCACTAGGAGAATCAGCTTTTTGATTATGATGCATTTCTATTAATTCAATATTGTCATAAAACCTTGCTGCTACAGATGCTGCCTGCTGAAGAAGAACCATTCCTACTGAAAAATTTGGAATTATTGCACAACCAACTGATGCCTTCTGAGCAAAAACAGACAAGTCTTTTATTTGCGAAGGAGAAAGTCCAGTGGTTCCGACCACTGGTGATATACCGTATGCGATAGCTGATCTGGTATTTTCATATACAGAATTAGGATGAGTAAAATCAACCAGAACAGGTTTGATATTTTCATTTCTATAATTTTGACTAACAGAACATAAAGTTCCTTCAAAATCGTTAGAAACAAAAACATCACAATTTTTTACCTTCAATAATTCAGAAATATTTGAGCCATTGTTATTTTCATTTATGTCAATTGCTGCGACAAGTTCACAATCTATAGAATTTAATACTGTATTCACAACTTCGCTACCCATTCTGCCTAAAGCTCCGGATACTAGTACTGGTATAGGTTTTTGAGAGTTTTCATTCATTTTTGTAAAAAATTTTTTTTTAAAGGTTGTTACACGCTATTTATATTGCACACAATAACGTCTTTTCATTCGTAGGCTGGTAAAAATACTTAAAGAAAATCAATGTTTACGCAGGTTCGCTCAGCAAACCGCAGAGTTTCTCCTGTTGAGGGTAACAAACATAAAGTTGTGATAAAAGCAGTTTATGTTGTCCTTGAGCCACAATACCAAAATTCCTTAACGGAAGCTGCAAAGTCAATAAATAAGATTAATGGGCCAATAGGTATTGACCTTAGTGGCTATCTTATCGAAGAACTTAGAAATGAAAGTAATTATGAAGATTTTAAAAAAGATATAGCTAAAGCAGATATATTTGTTGCTTCCCTAATTTTTATTGAAGATCTTGCTCAAAAAGTAGTCGATGCAGTATCTCCATATAAAGACAAGCTCAAAGCCTCAATTATTTTTCCCTCTATGCCAGAGGTAATGAGATTAAATAAGTTAGGTTCCTTTAGTATGGCCCAACTTGGTCAATCTAAAACTATTATTGGAGATTTAATAAAAAAGAAAAAAGAATCTGATGGAGCAAGCTTCCAAGATTCAATGTTGAAGTTATTAAATACACTACCTTCAATACTCAAATATCTACCTGTAGAAAAAGCTCAAGATGCGAGAACATTCATTCTGAGTTTTCAGTACTGGTTAGGTGGTACTACTGAGAACTTAAAAAACTTCTTGTTAATGATTTCTGAAAAGTATGCAGTTTCAGAGAACATAAAAGATCAAATAGAAGAATTCAAAATTCAAGACCCTGAAACATTTCCGGATTTAGGAATTTGGCATCCTCTTGCGCCTTGCATGTTTGAAACTCTTAAAGAATATCAAAATTGGGAGAATAATAGGCAAGATATAAATCCAAAAGATGACAAGACTCCAACGATAGGTTTAGTTCTTCAAAGAAGTCATATAGTTACAGGAGATGATGCTCATTACGTTGCAGTAATTCAAGAATTGGAATATAGAGGTGCGAGAGTACTTCCTATCTTCTGTGGAGGCCTAGATTTTTCTAAACCAGTTAATGAATTTTATTATGATTCCATAAATAAAGATCAACCTATAGTTGATGGAGTTGTATCTTTAACTGGATTTGCACTTGTTGGAGGCCCAGCAAGACAAGATCACCCTAAAGCTGTTGAAGCCCTAAAAAGACTAAACAGACCTTATATGGTTGCACTACCCTTAGTCTTTCAAACCACACAAGAATGGGAAGATAGTGATTTAGGGTTACATCCCGTTCAAGTAGCACTTCAGATTGCAATTCCTGAACTTGATGGTGCAATTGAGCCTATCATTCTATCAGGTCGTGATGATGCCACAGGCAAAGCTCATACACTACAGGATAGAGTTGATGTAATTGCTGAAAGAGCAATAAAATGGTCAACTTTAAGAGTAAAGCAAAGAAAAGACAAAAAATTAGCTATTACAGTATTTAGTTTTCCTCCAGACAAAGGAAATGTTGGCACAGCTGCATACTTAAACGTTTTTGGTTCAATTTACAGAGTACTGCTCGAAATGAAATCAAAAGGTTATCAAATAGACGAACTTCCAAGTAATTCAAAAGAATTAATGGAAAAAGTAATTAACAACCCTGAAGCAATGGATGGGTCTCCGGAGCTAAATATTGCTCATAAGATGACAATAAAAGAATATGAAGAATTTACACCATATTCAAAAAGACTTGAAGAGAATTGGGGTAAACCCCCTGGGAACCTAAATAGTGACGGACAAAATCTTCTTATCTATGGAAAACATTTTGGAAATGTTTTTATAGGAGTTCAACCTACATTCGGTTATGAAGGAGATCCCATGAGATTACTCTATTCAAGGAGTGCTAGTCCTCATCATGGTTTTGCTGCTTATTACACCTATGTAGAAAAAATCTGGGGTGCTGATGCAGTTCTTCATTTTGGAACTCACGGCTCACTAGAATTTATGCCAGGGAAACAGATGGGCATGAGTGAAACTTGCTACCCTGATTCTCTCATTGGATCATTGCCTAATTTGTATTATTATGCCGCGAATAATCCATCTGAAGCAACAATTGCGAAGAGAAGAGGCTATGCATCAACCATAAGTTATTTAACTCCTCCAGCAGAAAATGCAGGTCTCTACAAAGGACTTAAAGAACTAAGTGAACTCGTTGGTTCTTATCAACAATTAAGAGAAAATAGTAGGGGTATTCAAATTGTTAATGCAATTGTTGAGACATCTAAACAATGTAACCTTGACAAAGATGTAGAGCTCCCTTCAAAAGACGTAGAAGAACTTTCAATTGATCAAAGAGATTTATTTGTTGGTAATGTCTATAAACAGTTGATGGAAATTGAAAGTAGATTGTTACCTTGCGGTCTTCATACTATTGGAGAAGCTCCAACAGCAGAAGAAGCAGTTGCAACACTTGTGAATATTGCATCTTTAGAGAGAGAACAAGAGGGATTAAGATCTCTTCCTGGATTACTCGCAGAATCCATTGATCTAACTATTGAACAAATTTATGATGGTAATAATAAAGGTGAACTTAAATATGTAGAGTTAAATGAAAAAATTATAAAAACAGCAAGAGAGTCGATTTTTGGGATGGTCAATTCTTTAAAAATCGTTGATGGCAGAGTTTATTTAGAAAAATCACTGCTTTCCAAACTTTTTGACTTACTTAAAGTTTTTGGTCTAAATTTACCTACCCCTTGGCTAAGAATCTGCAGATTAAATGGTTTTAATAAAGTTAATCAGAAGGAATTAAATAAATTATTTGATTACTTACTATTCTGTCTGGAACAAGTCTGTGCTGACAAAGAAATGGATAGCCTCATTAAAGCACTAGATGGAAATTATGTTTTACCTGGACCAGGTGGGGATCCCATAAGAAATCCAGGTGTTTTGCCCAGTGGCAAAAATATACATGCACTCGACCCCCAATCAATCCCAACTACAGCAGCTGTAGCTGCAGCAAAGTCTGTTGTTGACAAATTAATTGAAAGACAAAAGGAAGAGCAAGGGACCTGGCCTGAAACAATAGCTTGTGTTTTATGGGGTACTGATAACATTAAAACTTATGGAGAATCACTTGCACAAATCTTATGGTTTGTTGGGGTAAAACCAAAACCAGATTCTGTTGGGAGAATCAACAAACTAGAATTAATTCCTTTAGAAGAATTAGGTAGGCCAAGAATAGATGTAGTAGTTAACTGTTCAGGAGTATTTAGAGATCTATTTATCAATCAAATGGCATTAATAGATCAGGCAGTCAAATTAGCTGCTGAAGCTGATGAACCATTGGATTCTAATTTTGTAAGGAAACATTCACTAGAACAAGCCAAAAAAGAAGGTACGTCTATCAGAGAAGCTTCAGCGAGAGTATTCTCTAATGCAAGTGGAAGCTACAGTTCAAATGTTAATTTAGCCGTAGAAAATTCAACTTGGGAGGAAGAAAATGAATTACAAGAAATGTATTTATCACGCAAAACATATGCTTTTAATGCTGATAATCCAGGTGAGATGAATCAAAAAAGAGAGGTATTTGAGTCAGTAATGAAAACAGCAGATGTTACATTTCAAAACCTTGATTCCTCAGAGATTTCATTAACAGATGTAAGTCATTATTTTGATTCTGATCCAACAAAATTGATTAAGACACTAAGAGATGACGGAAAAGAACCAAGTAGCTATATAGCAGACACTACCACTTCTAATGCTCAAGTTAGAACACTTGGAGAAACTATCAGATTAGACTCAAGAACAAAACTTTTGAATCCTAAGTGGTATGAAGGTATGCTCAAATCTGGTTATGAAGGAGTTAGAGAACTTTCTAACAGACTTAATTACACTCTTGGTTGGAGTGCGACAAGTGGTCAAGTAGATAATTTTGTATATGAAGAAACTAATGAAACATTTATAAACGATGAAGAGATGAGGAAAAGATTAATGGATCTTAATCCAAATAGTTTCAGAAGAATTGTTGGAACTTTACTAGAAGTCAATGGTAGAGGATATTGGGAAACTTCAGATGAAAATATAGAACAGTTGAAAGAACTATACCAAGAGGTAGAGGATAAAATCGAAGGAGTTAAAGAATAATAAATTTATTATTTTCTGTAAATCCTATCAGCTACTTTCAGAATTTGATAATTTAATTTAACATTGTGAACTCTCACAATTTCAATATTAAATTGAGAGCAAAGACAACTTATTGCAAGTGTTCCTATATCCCTTTCTTTTGGATTTTTCTCATTCAAAATTTCTCCTATAAATCTTTTCCTTGATGCACCTATCAAAATTGGCAAATTCCATTTTTTAAATACATCTAAATTTCTTAAGATTTCCAAATTATGAAAGATATCCTTTGAAAAACCAATTCCAGGATCCACTATTATATTTCTTTTAGATATATTTTTTTCTAAAGCATTCTTTATTAAATTATCAAGCGAGCATTTAACATCACTCAATACATTCTGGTAATTAGAAAGTTGATTCATATTTTGACTATTACCACGACTATGAGTTATGACGAATGGGCACTTAAATTTTGATACAACATCTAAAATATTTATATCTCTTCTTCCTCCAGTGACATCATTTATCCAATTAGCACCATTTAAAAGAGCTTCATAAGCGACCTCAGAATTAAAGGTATCAATAGAGATTAGAACATCTGGGAATTCAGATTTTATTAATTTCAGATATGGGATCAATCTTTTTATTTCTATAGTAGGACCAACTTCTTCAGCCCCAGGCCTTGTACTCTGAGCACCAAGATCTATTACATCCACACCATTACACAAAAAATGATTAACTTGATCCAAGACTTTTTTTGAAGAGTTTAATTCTCCACCATCACTAAATGAATCAGGAGTTAAATTAATAACCCCCATAATTGAAGTTTTTTGTCCCCAGCCTTTTGGCCATGGATCTTTTTTATTGATAATTTGCAATTCTCGCAAAACTTTTTGGATCTAATGAAGCCCCGCCAACTAACACTCCATCTATATCACTCATTGACATAATTTCGTCAATGTTATTAGGTTTTACAGATCCTCCATATTGAATAATCACATCATCAAAACCTATTAATTTCCGAATCAAAGAACATATCTTGTTAGCGTCTTTAGCCTCACATGTTTTACCTGTCCCAATAGCCCATATTGGTTCATATGCAACAATTAAATTTGATGGATCTGTATTTTCTAATCCTTGTTCAACCTGTCTAGTAATAACTCTATCAGCTTCTCCTCTTTCTCTTTGTTCTAATGTTTCTCCAACACAAACTATAGGAGTAAGTCCACTAGATTGAGCAAAAACTGCTCTTTTGTTAATTTGTTCGTCACTTTCACTAAAATACTTCCTTGGTTCACTATGACCAACTATTGCATATGAGACACCATGTTCAAGAAGCATTTTAGGGGAAATTTCCGCAGTAAATGCTCCTTCATCCTCCCAATGAATATTTTGACTAGAAATATCTAAATAATCAAAATCAGAATGATTAGAGAAGGTTGAAATAGCAGTAAAAGGTGGCGCAATAACAACTTTACGATCTTCATTTATGTTTTTTATTAAAGGTATAAACTCTACTAAATAAGACTTAGCCTCAGCACAAGTCATGTTCATTTTCCAATTTCCAGCAATAACAGATTTTCTCAAAATACTATCTCCAAGAAAATTATATTAATATAAATTGAGTTTAATAAGCTAATTATTCGAAAAATAATTCATTTTTTAGAAATATAACTTTATCTCCCTTATTTAATTTTCTTCCTCTCCTGGTTTCTATTACACCATTAACTTTGACAGAACCGGACTTAATAAATATTTTTGCTTCTCCACCAGAAGAGACCAAATTTTTCCATTTTAAGAATTGATCCAATTTCATTGTTTTTTATACCCAAAGATATTGATAAAGTAGGATAAACAATTAAATATATAATATCTTGAGACTAATACCATCAGTCAGACCATATTCGAATAGATTCATTAAAGGTTTTATATGCATGCTTATTTATGTAGCTTGCTGGCCTTTATTAGCTTATTTTGCTGGAAACTTAATCCCAGCGATTGGATCTGGTGACCTCTCAAAAGTTATTAGCATAATAGTTAAGTCTTTATTTGTATTTTTAGTTCAGAAAATTGCTCAATTTGGACAGGATGTATTCATTGCAAAACCATCTTTAGAAATTAGTGAAGTAATGAGAGGAAATTTATTTAGCAAAATTCAAAAAATAGAGATGAATTCTCTCGAAAAGATTTCAGCCGGGGATATCACATATAGACTTACAGAAGATGCTGATAGGGTAAGCGAAGTTATTTATAAAACAGCTCAGGATACTATTCCATGCACTTTACAGTTATTAGCGGTAATAATCTATATGTTTTATTTAGATTGGTCACTAACATTATCAACTTTTGTTGTAGCACCATTGATTATTCTTTCAGTTAATAGTTTTGGAAGAAGAGTTTTATTCGCATCTGAGAAAAGTCAAGAATCAACAAGTAATTTAGCAAGTTTAATAGGTGAATCTATAAATGGAATGTCTACGATAAGAGCTTTTGCTGCAGAAAATTGGATTGAGAATAGATTTTATAAAAGATTAAGTGCAAATAAAAAAGCAAAATATAAAACATTAAAATTACTTGCATTTCAACATCCAGTTGTTGGATTTGTTGAAGCATTTGGAATATTAGCAATATTAGGTTTAGGAGCAGCAAGAATTAATCTAGGCCTTCTAACAAGCGAAGAATTTAGCAGTTTCTTTGCTGCAATATTGATGCTTATTGATCCAATAAGCCATGTAAGTACAAATTTTAATGACTATAAACAGGCAGAAGCATCGATAAAAAGGTTAAAAAACATAAATTCAGAGCCTATCGAAGATGATAATGAAAATTTAACAAACATATCCAATATTATTGGAAAAATAAGTTTCAAAAAAGTTAATTTCGCTTACAAAAAAGATAATCAAGTACTTAAAAATATCAATTTAGAAATTAAAAGAGGGGAAGTAACAGCTTTCGTTGGAGCTTCTGGGGCTGGTAAAAGTACAATGTTGGCTCTGATATTAAAGTTTATAACTCCAAATAATGGAGACATTTTTATAGATGATAAAAATCTCAAAATATTAAATACAAAGGATATTAGAAAAAACATTGCATTAGTACAACAACAGCCTTTTTTATTTTCAGGAACAATTATTGATGTGATAAAGATGGGCAGAAATTTTACTAAAGAAGAAGTTATTGAATCAGCAAGAAAAGCAAACGCTCACAACTTCATACAAAATCTTCCTGATAAATATGAAACTAAGATAACTGAAAGAGGATCAAATTTCTCAGGGGGTCAGATCCAAAGGATAGCAATTGCTAGAGCAATACTTGGGAACCCATCAATTCTTCTTTTAGATGAGGCAACAAGTGCGTTAGATGCAGAATCAGAATCTGAAGTCCAAGAAGGTCTTAATAGAGCGATGAAAGATAGAACAGTTATTGTAATTGCTCATAGATTAGCTACTACTCAAGAGGCAAATAAAATAGTTGTTTTCGATAAAGGTGAAATTATTGAAGTTGGGAAACACATTAATTTGATCAATAAACCTGGGATTTATAAAGAATTATGTGAAAAACAATTGATTAAGAAACTATAACCCTATTTTATTAATTAAAAAATTAAATCAATGAACGAAAACACAAATGATTCTGCAAATCCAGTTTTAACCTTTGAAGGCAAAAAATATTTAATAAATGAACTTTCTAATGAAATAAAAGAATCTATAAAAGTATTACAAATAGCGGAGACACAACTTAAGATGCATCAAGATACTCTCAAGTTACTTTCAATTAGTAGAAACTCTTTAGTTAGTCAATTAAGAGAAAAGCTAAAAAACTTAGAATAAAATTTAATAATTATGGATTTCTTGCAGAGAGTAAGTATTAATTTCATTACATTGCAAAGCTTTGATCGCCTTAATGGCTGCCTTTGCTCCAGGAATAGTTGTAAAAGTAGGAATATTATATTCTAAAGCGGCACGTCTTAAATAAGCATCATCATGAAGAGCCTGTGAGCCAATTGGAGTATTAACTATTAATTGAACAAGTCCCGAACGAATTAGGTCCTCTATATTTGGTCTTCCCTCATGAACTTTTAACACTTCTTCAACTTGAATTCCTAAATTCACCAAATACTCAGCTGTACCTTTTGTTGCGATTAATTTAAATCCTAAAATCAAAAGTTCTCTAGCAACTTCCTCAAGATTTTTTTTATCTAAATCATTTGTAGATAAAAAAGCTACTCCTTCTGAAGGAACACCATTACCTGCTGCCAATTCCGACTTGGCATAAGCAATTCCAAAATCTTTAGCTAAACCCATTACTTCTCCAGTAGATTTCATTTCAGGGCCAAGTAATGTATCAGATCCAGGAAATCTTTTAAAAGGTAAAACGGCCTCTTTTACTGCCTGAAATTTTGGAGAAAATTCTTCTGTAAAATTAAGATCTTCTAATGTAAAACCTTGCATTAACTGAGTAGCTAATTTTGCAACTGGTTTACCTATGGCTTTTGAAACAAAAGGAACTGTCCTGGATGCTCTTGGGTTTGCTTCAAGAATAAATAATTTATTTTCTTTATTATTTGTATTTATTACTGCAAATTGCAAATTAATTAAACCAACAACATTTAATCTTTGTGCAATTAATTTAGTCCAGTTCCTTACATTTTCTATAGTTGATGTTGAAAGAGAAATGGATGGTAAGCAACAAGCTGAATCTCCTGAATGAATTCCTGCAGGTTCCACATGTTCCATTAGGCCTGCAATTACAACCGATCCCTCTGAATCGCATAAAGCATCAACATCTATCTCAATTGCATTATTCAAATATTGATCAAGAAGAATTGGATGATCAGGTGATACCTTAACTGCTTCAGAGATGTATCTCGATAATTCATTCTCATCTTTAACAATTTCCATAGCCCTTCCACCTAAAACATAAGAAGGTCTTACAACTAAGGGAAATCCTATATTTTTTGCTACTATTTCTGCTTCATTTTGATTACGTGCAATACCATTTAAAGGTTGTCTAATACTTAATTCTTCAAGAATTTTTGTAAATTCCTCTCTATCTTCTGCTAAATCTATAGATATGGGAGAAGTCCCAAGAATTTTTGATCCAGTTCTTATCCCATCATTAGATTTAAGCCATTCAAATAAAGGTAATGATAATTTTAGTGGAGTTTGACCTCCAAATTGAACAATCAAACCATAAGGATTTTCAGCTTCAATTATGTTGAGCACATCCTCCAAAGTTACAGGCTCAAAATATAAAATATCGCTAGTATCATAATCTGTAGATACAGTTTCAGGGTTACTATTAACCATTATTGTTTTATAACCATTTGTAGAAGCTTGATATGATGCATGACAACAACAGTAATCAAATTCTATTCCCTGACCAATTCTGTTTGGACCTCCTCCTAAAATCATAATTTTTTTTGATTTACTATTTTCAGAAATCTCGCTATCAAAAATTTGAGAATTAAAATTAATGAAAGATTCTTCGTAAGTTGAATAATGATAGGGAGTTGAGGATGTGAATTCTGCTGAACAAGTATCAACAGTTTTATAAATTGGAATTATATTAAGTTTTTTTCTATATCTTCTTACTTCAAAAAACTCAGAATTAGTTAACTTTGCTATCTGTTGATCTGAAAAGCCTAATTGTTTAGCATGTAACATCAGATCCCTATCAAGAGTATAAAGTTCCTTACCTTTCAAAAAATCATTTTCAAAATTGAAGATATTACGTAGTTTTTCGATAAACCATAAATCTATATTTGTAACTTCTTGGATATAAGTATTAGTTTTTCCAAGCTGCATAGCTTTTTTAATTAGGAGAATTCTTTCAGATGTAGGGTTTCTTAAACTATTTTTAATTTGACTCTCATTTTTAAATTCATCTTGTGAATCACATTCCCATCCAAAGACACCTACTTCTAATGACCTTAATGCTTTCTGAAATGATTCTTCAAAAGAGCGACCAATTGCCATTGACTCGCCAACAGATTTCATTGCAGTGCTTAAAGTATTAGAAGAACCTTTAAACTTTTCAAAGGCAAATCTTGGGATCTTAGTAACTACGTAATCAATTGATGGCTCAAAACATGCAGGTGTTTTTTTTGTAATGTCATTAATAATCTCATCAAGTGTATAGCCAACAGATAATAAAGCTGCAATCTTAGCTATAGGGAATCCAGTTGCTTTACTTGCTAAAGCAGAGGATCTACTCACACGGGGATTCATTTCTATGACAATTACTTCTCCATTAGATGGATTTATTGCAAATTGAATATTACTCCCTCCTGTTTCAACTCCTACCTCTCTAATGATTTTCAATGACAAATCCCTTAATCTCTGATACTCCTTATCTGTTAAAGTCTGTGCAGGAGCTACAGTAATCGAATCTCCAGTATGGACACCCATCGGGTCTAAATTTTCAATACTGCAAACTATTACTACATTGTCAGCACTGTCTCTCATTACCTCTAGTTCAAATTCTTTCCATCCTATAAGTGATTTTTCAATCAATATTTGATTACTTGGACTTTCCTCTAAACCTGATTTACACAACTCGACAAATTCTTCAAGGTTAAAAGCAATTCCACCACCTACTCCACCTAATGTAAATGCAGGTCTTATAATAAGAGGGTAGGAACTAATTTTTTTGGATACCTCCATAGCTTCATCCAGATTAGATGCGATACCAGAAGGACAAACATTTACATTTATTTTCTCCATCGATTCTT
>QCIB01000017.1 GCA_003216915.1 Prochlorococcus sp. AG-402-I23 | reverse complement strand
TCGTTGAAGAAAATGGACAGCTCATTGGAGACTATGGTCAGAGATCAATAGGGAGGATTACTTCAGCTGATGCAAGTTTATGGTGGCCCATTTTATGTTGGTATTATGTCAATAAAAGCGGTGATTATGCCTTCGGAAAAAGTCAAAGCGTTCAAAGAGGTATTCAACTTCTACTAGATCTAGTTCTACATCCAACATTTGAGGGTAATCCAGTACTTTTTGTTCCAGATTGCGCATTTATGATTGATAGACCTATG
Organism: Prochlorococcus sp. AG-402-I23; assembly: GCA_003216915.1. Lineage (GTDB taxonomy): Bacteria > Cyanobacteriota > Cyanobacteriia > PCC-6307 > Cyanobiaceae > Prochlorococcus_A. The sequence goes on along the minus strand of QCIB01000017.1, from coordinate 34,350 downwards.
GATGTATGGGGAGCACCTCTAGAAGTTGAAGTTTTACTTCATGGATGTTTAAAAAGTTGTATTAACTTAATGGAATTAAGTAGAGCAGATCATGTTAGTAGACTTCTAGACCAAAGACTTATTCTTACAAATCAATGGGTTAAGGATTTAGGAAGTTTTCTTTTAAAACATTATTGGGTTACCAGCCAAACAATGCAAATTTTAAGAAGAAGGCCAACTGAGCAGTATGGTGATGATCAACACTTCAATGAATTTAACGTTCAACCTCAAGTGGTTCCCTCATGGCTACAAGATTGGTTAGAGAATAGAGGTGGTTACTTAATAGGAAATATTAGGACAGGAAGGCCTGACTTTCGATTTTACAGTTTAGGCAATTCTTTAGCATGTATGTTCGGAGTACTACCTCCTGAGGAACAAAGAGCTTTATTTAGATTAGTTTTACATAACAGACAGCATTTGATGGCTCAAATGCCTATGAGAATTTGTCATCCTCATATGGATGTCGAAGAATGGCAAAATAAAACTGGATCTGATCCAAAGAATTGGCCTTGGAGTTACCATAATGGCGGGCATTGGCCAAGTTTACTTTGGTTTTTTGGTACAGCTGTACTATTACACCAAAAACATCATGGTTCTGACGATGTGATTCTCATGGAAGAAATGAAATCTTTAGTAGAGGAATCATATTGGTGTCAACTTAATCAACTGCCTAAGCAAGAATGGGCAGAATATTTTGATGGTCCTACAGGCACTTGGGTTGGGCAACAATCAAGAACATATCAAACTTGGACAATTGTTGGATTTTTATTAATGAATCATTTTTTAAGAAATGAGTATAACGATCTAGATATGTTTAAAATTTAAGTCTAAAATAATCCCAAGGTTAGTGATTTATCAATTGGCAAGCATGCTCCAATACCAAGATATATTGTTAGAAAAGTTCCGAATAAAAAAGCAGACATTGCTATTGGTCTTCTAAATGGATTAGAAAATTTATTAACGTTTTCGATAAAGGGTAAAATCATTAATCCCAGTGGAATTAATGTTTGAAGTGCAATACCCAAAAGTTTATTAGGAACAACTCTAAGTATTTGAAAAACTGGATAGAGGTACCATTCAGGAAGTATTTCCAGGGGTGTTGCGAAGGGATTAGCTTTATCTCCCAACATTGCAGGATCAAGAACTGCTAATCCAACTACGCAGGCAATAGTTCCTAAGATAACTACCGGGAAGATATATAGTAAATCATTTGGCCAGGCTGGTTCACCATAATAATTATGGCCCATACCTTTAGCTAACTTTGCTCTCAATTTTGGATCAGATAGATCCGGTTTTTTTAACGTAGACATGTGGAGAACTAATAATGGTTTAAGTATAAGAGTTTATAAAGGACCTGAAATACCCTGTTTACGAATCATTAAAAAGTGCATCAACATGAAAACTGCTAATGACCATGGCAATACAAAAGTATGAAGACTGTAAAATCTGGTTAAAGTGGATTGTCCAACACTCTCTCCACCTCTAAGTAGTTCAACCATAAAGTCACCAATTACTGGTATTGCAGCAGGGACACCTGAAACGATTTTAACTGCCCAATAACCAACCTGATCCCAAGGTAGAGAATATCCTGTCACTCCAAAAGCCACAGTTATAACTGCCATTACAACACCGGTAACCCAAGTTAATTCTCTTGGCCTTTTAAAACCTCCGGTAAGATAAACCCTAAAGACATGAAGGATTAACATTAAAACCATCATTGATGCACTCCATCTATGCACAGATCTTATTAACCATCCAAAACTTACATCGGTCATTAAATAACTGACTGAACTATAAGCTTGTGTAACTGTTGGCTTATAGTAAAAAGTCATTGCAAAACCTGTTGCAAATTGAATTAGGAAGCATACTAAAGTTATGCCTCCTAAACAATAAAAAATATTTACGTGAGGGGGTACGTACTTGGAAGTTACGTCGTCAGTTATGTCTTGAATTTCAAGCCTTTCTTGAAACCAGTCATAAACAGATGAAGAATTCGCCATCCAAAAAAAAATTAGCTTTGATATAAAGAGCTTACTTAAAATTCTTATACTTGGTGTTAACACTTAACCCAATGAATTCATCTTTTAACAAACTTTTAACATTCAAAACTGTGATCACTGCATCAATGGTCATCGTTTTTTCTATCAATCTTTTGTTGATGGAAAGAGTAGAAGCTCTCAGTGATAGCAGGCAACTAGTACTTGACGCTTGGACCTTGGTAAACGAAGGTTTTTATGATCCAGAAAAGTTTGATGAAATCCAATGGAAAAGAATTAGACAAAAAACATTACAGAAACAAATTGAAACAAGTGAAGAGGCTTATTCTGCAATTGAAGACATGTTAAGACCTCTAGACGATCCTTACACGCGAGTTTTACGCCCAAAAGATTATGAACTACTGAAATCAAGCAATTTTGGGAGTGAAATTAATGGTGTTGGGCTTCAATTAGGTGAAGATGATGACAATAAAGTTAAAGTTATTTCTACTCTTGGGGGTTCACCAGCTGAAGAAGCTGGAATAGTAAGCGGAGACTTGATAGAGAAAGTGGACGGAATCTCATCAGAAAAATTAGGGCTTGCAAGTACTGCCTCTAAGTTAAGAGGTGAATCAGGGACAAAAGTTTTAGTTGAAGTATCTTCGGAATCAGGAGAAATTAGGGAAGTCGATCTAGAGAGGCGATCAGTAGATCTCAGACCAGTTAGAACAAAAAGATTAAGAGACGATTCTCACACAATAGGATATCTAAGGATAACTCAATTCAGCGAAAGCGTACCCAAAAAAGTTGAAGAGGCACTTCAAGAGTTAAAAGAGAAAGAGGTTGAGGGCTTGATCTTGGATCTTAGAAATAATTCAGGGGGACTAGTAAGCTCAGGTATAGCAGTTGCTGACTCATTATTGAGTGAGAAACCTGTAGTCGAGACAAAAGATAGAAATGGGATCAAAGATGGAATTATTTCTCAAAAAGAGACATCTTTTGATGGGCCAATGGTGACTTTAGTAAATAAAGGTACTGCAAGTGCTAGTGAAATACTTGCTGGTTCTTTACAAGATAATGAGAGATCCATTCTTATGGGAGAACAAACTTATGGTAAAGGTTTAATTCAATCCCTAAAAAGCTTGGGAGAAGATAGTGGTATTGCTATAACAGTGGCTAGTTACTTAACCCCCAAAGGTAATAATATTCAAGGCCAAGGTATGACTCCTGACAAATTACTTGATCTACCAGATGCAAGTGATTATGGAAGTACTGACGATAAATGGGTGAGGAATGCAGAATTATTTCTGGGGTCGCTTTTAGAAAAAGAAGAAGTTTCAGTTCAAACAATTGAATTAAACAATGAAGAAATAAAATCTTTAAATAGCTAATGATTGAAAATAAAAAATCCTAAAAATATGAGTATTAAAAGAATTTTTCATGACCCAATTCATAAAGAAATAGTATTTGATATAGGAAAGCCAGAAGAATTAATGATTACGGAATTAATTGATACAGCTGCTTTTCAAAGGCTAAGAAGAATAAAACAACTTGGAGCGGCATCATTACTTTTTCATGGCGCAGAATCGAGTAGATTTACTCACTCAATTGGTGTTTTTTGTATAGCTAGAAAAATTTATAAGAGATTAATTGAAAGTAAATCTTCATTTTGTGAAAATAAATTTGTTCTTTATGGAGCAGCTCTACTACATGATTTAGGTCATGGACCTTTAAGCCATACCAGTGAAACAATATTCAAGCATGATCACGAACATTGGTCTGAAAACTTAGTTACAAATTATTCTCCAATAAATTCAATCCTCAAAAAGTATGACAACGAATTACCCAGAAAAATTAGTGAATTATTTCAATCAAAACAACTATTTTCAAAACCTCTAAAAACATTGATAAGTAGTGAGATAGATTGCGATCGTCTCGATTATCTTTTACGCGATAGTTACAACACAGGTACTAATTATGGCTTAGTAGATTTAGAGAGAATAATTTCAGCTCTTACCTTTTCACCTGATGGGAATATCGGAATCAAACCAAAAGGAGTAATCGCTATTGAACATTTCCTTGTGCTTAGGAACTTAATGTATAGAACAATCTACAATCACAAGATAAACGAAATATCAACATGGATTCTGGAAAAAATATTGCACACAATAAAACATAATTATGAAAAGAATATTTGGTTAGATAATTCTCTATATAAATGGATTTTTTTACCTTCAAAGGTTGATTTTGATGATTTCATAAGAAATGATGATGTAACCTTTTATTATCATTTGATTAGATGGAAAGATGAATCTTTTGAACCACTTTCTACACTATGCAAAATGTTTATTGACAGAGATTTATTAAAGGCATCAGACATAAGTTTTTTAAGTAAGGTGAATAGATTAAAAATCCTTGCATTTGCCTCAAAATTATGTGAAAAGAATGGTTATGATTCAGAAATATTCTGCGGCATTAAGGAAAGGTCTTTCAAAGGTTTTGAATCTAATAATGCGCTAAAAATATGGGACGGCAATTATCAAAGCGCATTAGAAAATAGTTCTGCATTAATAAAAACTTTAATGAGATCTGAGGAAAGCTCTTTTATTATTTATCCAGATATGATCAAAAATGAAATAAAAAATGAAATTTCATTATTAAAAAACAATTCCTAGATTTAATTCAATGGAAATCGTTTTAAAAAACACTAAAAGTAAATATTTAGAGACTTTTACTTTGTTAGATTTAGATAATATCTATGAAACTTTCAAAAGATTTTCTTCAATCAAGGAACCTTTAGAAGCGAAAATTTTCGTAGTCAATGAGTCAATAAGTTCTCATCAATTATTAAAATTAAAAAATCATTTTGACAAATTTAATATATGTCCCTTATGCATTTACTCAAATAATAGAGATACAGTACTAAGTGGAAAGTCTTTAAAAATAGATTCAGCTTTTATAAAAGAGCAAGAGATTAAAAATAAGTTAATATTATTCAGTTCAAAAAAGAAAGACGATATTCTTCACAAAGGAACAGTACGATCGGGTGAAAGAATATCTTCAAATGGAAACCTATGCATTATTGGAGACGTTAATCCGGGAGCAATAGTTTCAGCTAAGAAAAATATTTACGTTTGGGGCAAATTACTAGGGATCGCATTCGCAGGGAAAAGTGGAAATAAAAATGCCTCTATTGCATCACTTTATCTAAACCCTTTACAGTTAAGAATTGCAGATGTGATAGCTATTGGACCAAAGGATAAGCCCAAAAATTTTTATCCAGAAATTGCGATAATAAATAAACAAACGATAATTATCAAACCACACTTAATCGAAAATAAAAATTAATCAATAATTTGCAATAAATTAATTCAAACTAAATAAATTTAAGAATTACTTAATCTTTAAAATATTTAACTTTTTGCAGGTGGCTTTATTATTTGTAAAATCTTTAAAATTGTGGGGAAGAATACTCGAACAATACTAATTTGTTCAGGCAAAGGAGGGGTTGGTAAAACAACTTTAACTGCAAACCTAGGCATAGCACTTGCTAATAGTGGAGCAACAACTGCTGTATTAGATGCTGATTTTGGCTTAAGAAATTTAGATCTTCTTTTAGGGTTAGAAAATCGCATCATTTATACGGCTCAAGATGTTCTAGACAAGAATTGTCGTCTTGACCAAGCATTGGTTAGACATAAAAAGGAACCTAATCTTTCTCTTCTACCTGCTGGAGATCCAAGGATGTTGGATTGGATGAAGCCGGAAGATATGAAAAAAATTAGTGAGCTACTTAGTGAGAACTTTGATTTTGTCTTAGTAGATTGTCCTGCTGGTGTAGAAGATGGCTTTAAAAATGCTCTTGCAGCCTGTAAAGAAGCTATTGTTGTTACTAACCCAGAATTATCTGCAGTGCGCGATGCGGATAGAGTAATAGGGATTCTTAATACTTCAGATATTGAGCCTATCCAACTTGTAATCAATAGAGTTCGCCCTAACATGATGGCTAGTCAAGAAATGTTATCTATCGAAGATGTTCAAGGGATCCTTTCTTTGCCTTTGTTAGGTATTGTTTTAGAAGATGAACAGGTAATAATAAGTACAAATAGAGGAGAGCCACTGACACTTTCAGATGGTAGATCTCCTGCAAAAAAATGTTATTTGAATGTTTCTCAAAGACTTACTAATAAAGATGTACCAATTATCGATCCAAAAAAAGAAGGCAAAAGTCTTAAAGATAAATTCATGAGATTAATGCAAACAAAGGTTTTTTAAAATGATGACTCTCAGAGATCTTATAAATAAATTACTAGGCAGAGAAACGTCTAGTGCAAATACAGCTAGAGAAAGATTACAACTTGTACTTGCTCATGACAGAGTTGATATGAGTTCCTTAACAACTGATCTTTTAGATAAAATGAGGAAAGAGATTCTTGATGTTGTCGCTAAATATGTAGAAATTGATTTTGATGAGGTGGCAGTAAGTTTAGAAACTGAAGATAGAATGACTGCACTAGTTGCCAATTTACCAATCAAAAGAACTATTTCAGGAGAAATAAAATTCAAAAAGACAGATAAAACTGATAAAGCTAATAAAGATATCAAAAAGTAATAAATTAAAAAAAGCTAAAAAAATACTGATAATTGACCCTCCCTAATTGTAAGATGAAGAAATTGCCGGCTTAGCTCAGCGGTAGAGCAGCGCTTTTGTAAAGCGAAGGTCATCAGTTCAAATCTGTTAGCCGGCATTTTGATTTATTTAATTCTGTTCAATATTCTTTTCTGAAAATAAAAAGACTAAACCTATCAGAGCAATGATAGGAAACAATCTTATTTCGAGGACATACTCTAAAAAAGATACAAGGGGGTCAAATATCCAATAAGTAAAAAATTGAATTAATAAAACAAAAAATAATAAAAAAAACATTAATACAATTCCCTAACTAATACTTCTCCTTCTCTAATTAGTCTCCAATCTCCACTTTTCATCCAAAATATAATAGTACTAGCTTTTCCACTTCTTTTTCCCCAGGGGATAGGGCCCAAAATTTTTACAGCAGGGAAGTCAAGAGCAATACCTTCGACTGTAGTTGATCCTTTAAAACCTGAAATATTTGCACTTGAAGTTAATAATGGGCCTGTTTCTCTAATGAGAGATTGAGCCATATATGATTTTGGAATCCTCAAGCCAATAGTAAAATCATTGCTTGTGAGGATTGTAGTATGCTTTTCTGAAGCAGGAATAACCATTGTCAGAGCTCCTGGCCAATATTTTGAAGCTATATTTTCGTAATCTTCTTTAGCTGATTCATGAACATAATCAATTAATTGTTTATGTTCTGATCCCATAAGAATTAAGGGTTTATCTCTATCTCTTTTTTTAAAGTTATAAATAACATTTGAAAATTTTGGTAAGCATCCAATCGCAGGTAGTGTGTCCGTTGGGAAGATTATAGGTAAACCACTTTTAAGAGTCTTCAAAGCGGATTTGCAGTTTACTAAATTCATTTAGATTATGAACCTGTAATAATTTATTTATATCTTCCAATGGTAAACCTACCAATACCTGAAAGATCTTTAACAATTTCTATTGATGTAAATTTATTTTTAATAAGAAGCTGTTTTACTTTTTCTCCTTGATCAAAATGATTCTCTAAAATTAGCCAGCCCTTATCTTTTAAGAATAATGGTGCTTTTTGTATTATTTCCCTGATGTGTTTTAAACCATCTTCGCCACCTAATAAAGCAACTTTAGGTTCGAAATTTTTGACTTCTTCGGGTAATTTTTCATAAGTATCTCTAGGAATATATGGAGGATTTGAAATAGCGAGGTCTAATTTGCCTTTAAAACTTTCAAAAGGGGTCCACCAATGTCCGCAATAAAATCTCAAATTTGATTGTTCAGAAGAATTTATATAATTTTTAGTGGCTATTTCTAATGCATCTTGATCTATATCAGTGGCTATTCCATCCCACAATGGATATGCTAATGCCAAAGCAATACTGATAGCACCAGATCCAGTTCCTAATTCAGCAAAAAGTAATTTTTGTGATTTCTTTCCAAATATCTTGAAGACAATATCAACTATAAGTTCCGTCTCTGGCCTAGGAATAAGTACCTTATCTGTAACTTTTAATTTTAAATCTCTCCAAAAAGTTGTCCCACAAAGGTATTGGATAGGAGTCGAATTTAATAAATGATCTTTCCAAATAGATTCTAAGAAATCTAAGTTTTTTCTTAAATACAAATTATCTCCAGAATTAATCCTAGATAAGTTGAGATCACTATTTGATATACCGCCTACAGAATCAAGTAAAAGAGCAAGAGATTGATGATCTCCCCCTTTAGAAAGTTGTATTTTTTTCCAAAATAAAAATTCTTTTACAGAAATGCTAGGCATTTATGAAAGTTTAGCGTTTTGGTCCAAGCTTACCTTTACCAGAATCTGAGTAGAAGCTAGATTTTTCGCCATCTTGAGTGGAAATAAATAAACCTATAAGGAATATTGTTGGTACCCCAACAAATAGAAGACTAGCTACGAATCCAAAATTAGTTGTTTCCATTAAAATTTAATTTTCTAATAGGTAATAAGACTATAGACATTTAACTTGAACTAAAGTGGAAAAATCAATAAATATTATTAACTGATTAACAGTCTTAAACAATTTAGCGAGGTAATTTTTTATTTTCACTATCTTTTTTAAGTTCTTCTAAGTTTGAGGGAGGAGATTGTGGTTTTGTTAAAATTACTGCAGAGGATTTTATTAATGTTTGACATGCAAGTCGCCAATTTTCTGGTCTATTTTTAAGTTTTTCTTCTTCAACAGATGTTAGTGGGCTTAGGGAATTTTTGCTTCCTCCTTCAACAGAAATAAAGCAGGTACTACACTGTCCTGCCCCTCCACAATTTCCTAAAATACCTTTTAATCCATAAAGTTGTAAGTTCTCTTTCATTACTAGTTCCCTTAAATTTTCCCCAGGATTGCATTGAACTTCTAAATCCTCACGGATGAATCTAATAGTTGCCATTTTTTTAGTTATTTTTCTTATTTTGGCGTTTTACTTTGAGAATTGTGACCAAAATATTAACATTTTTTAGTCAAAAATTCCTTGAAAACTCAGTAATGCAAATTGATTTACCCAATTTTTGATAGAAAATAAATTTATTTACAAAAATCCCTGAAAGACTAAAAAACCCTTACTATCGTGATGTTTAGCTGTTTATTCAGCATAGTTACTAGAAATTAACCGATGGGATTGCCTTGGTATCGAGTTCACACAGTAGTTATTAATGACCCAGGTCGACTACTTGCTGTGCATCTTATGCATACTGCATTATTAGCCGGCTGGGCCGGTTCTATGGCTCTATATGAATTAGCCATTTTTGATCCATCTGATGCTGTTCTCAATCCTATGTGGAGACAGGGAATGTACGTCATGCCTTTTATGGCTAGACTCGGTATCACAAGTAGTTGGAACGGATGGGATATAACCGGTGCTACAGGAGTTGATCCTGGATTCTGGAGTTTTGAAGGGGTTGCTGCAGCACACATTGTATTTAGTGGACTATTGATGTTGGCCTCTATATGGCACTGGACATACTGGGACTTAGATTTATGGGAAGATTCAAGAACAGGTGAGCCAGCTCTCGATCTGCCAAGAATCTTTGGAATTCATCTTCTTTTAGCAGGAATTACATGTTTTGGTTTTGGAGCATTTCACTGCGCAAACGTAGGGATTTGGGTTTCTGATCCTTATGGTTTAACTGGTCATGTAGAGCCTGTAGCCCCTTCTTGGGGAGTTGATGGATTTAATCCTTTTAATCCAGGAGGAATTGTTGCTAATCATATTGCTGCTGGACTTATGGGGATTATTGGAGGTATTTTTCACATTACCAATAGACCTGGAGAAAGACTGTATAGAGCATTGAAACTTGGAAGTCTTGAAGGAGTACTAGCTAGTGCTCTAGCTGCAGTATTATTTGTGTCTTTCGTTGTTGCAGGAACGATGTGGTATGGTTCAGCAACAACTCCAGTAGAATTATTTGGTCCTACAAGATATCAATGGGATTCCGGCTATTTCAAAACTGAAATTAATAGAAGGGTTCAAGCAGCTATTGACGATGGTGCCACCAAAGAAGAGGCATATGCTTCGATTCCAGAGAAATTAGCCTTCTACGATTATGTTGGTAATAGTCCTGCTAAAGGAGGATTATTCAGAGTTGGAGCTCTTGTTAATGGTGATGGTTTACCAACTGGTTGGCAAGGTCACATTGCTTTTCAAGATAAGGAAGGCAACGATTTAGAAGTTAGAAGAATACCTAATTTCTTTGAAAACTTCCCTGTCATCCTTGAAGACAAAGAAGGTAATGTAAGAGCAGATATTCCATTTAGAAGAGCTGAAGCAAAGTATTCATTTGAACAGACTGGGATTACTGCAACTATCTATGGTGGAGATCTTAATGGTCAAACATTTACTGATCCTGCAGTAGTTAAAAGATTAGCTAGAAAAGCTCAACTTGGAGAAGCATTCAAGTTTGACAGAGAGACATATAAATCTGACGGTGTATTCCGAAGCTCCCCAAGAGCCTGGTTTACATATGCGCATCTATGTTTCGGATTGCTATTCTTGTTCGGCCACTGGTGGCATGCTTCAAGAACTCTTTACAGAAATTCCTTTGCTGGTATTGATGCTGAGATTGGCGACCAAGTTGAATTTGGTTTATTCAAGAAACTTGGTGACGAATCCACAAGAAGAATCCCAGGAAGGGTTTAATCTAAACTTTATTACTTAATCTTATGGAAGCTTTTGCTTACGTTCTTATTTTAACTCTCGCAGTTGTTACCTTATTCTTTGCTGTCGCCTTTAGAGATCCACCTAAATTCGACAAAAAATGACCTTAATAAAAAGACCTCTGTAACAAGAGGTCTTTTTATTTTACTTTTCATAATTAGCAAATTACTCTACTATTAGAGTTACAGTTAATCTTATTTCACTACATGCAGTGTCCAACCTGTCAAAACACAGATAGCAGAGTTTTGGAATCAAGATCTGCTGATAGTGGTAAAAGTGTTCGGAGAAGGAGAGAGTGTTTAAATTGCAGCTTTAGATTTACAACTTATGAAAGAGTGGAATCAATGCCAGTTTCAGTTATAAAGAAAGACGGTGGCAGAGAATTATTTGATAAACAAAAATTATTTACTGGTATATCTAGAGCATGTGAAAAGACCAACTTCAGTAGTGAAGCAATTATTAATTTCGTAGATGGAATTGAATCACAAATCGTTCAAGACTCTAATAAAGATATTAAATCTTCACAAATAGGAGAATTAATACTTAAAAATCTCAGAAAAGAAAACGAAGTCGCCTATATAAGATACGCCTCAGTTTACAGAAAATTTAATGGGGTAAAAGATTTTATTTCTACTCTTGAATCTCTAAAGGGAAGTTCAAAAAACCAATTAGCTTCAATTTCATAAAATTCAGCATCTTAAAGTGTAGAATACATAACACAAATGCTTTTTGCTATTGGTTTGCAGGCTAGTAGCATTCCTTTCTAACTACCTTAGGTAGTCTGCGATACAACAAATGAACGAAAATTCTTCCCAAACCATTAAAGAACTTTCTGAGGATCAAGAAATTAAAAATTCGTCTGAGTTAGATGTTGATTCAGCATCTCAAAATGAGGAAGATTTATCATTCGAGAAGAGCGATATACCTTCAGCAGATTCTTCCTCTAGCAGAACAAATGCGGATTTTGAGAACGCAGGATTCACACAAGAAGAATTCGCATCACTTTTGGGGAAGTATGACTATAATTTTAAACCTGGCGATCTAGTTAAAGGTACCGTTTTTGCTCTAGAGCCCAAAGGGGCCATGATAGATATAGGGGCAAAAACAGCTGCTTTTATGCCAGTTCAGGAGGTTTCAATAAATAGAGTTGAAGGACTTAATGATGTTTTACAACCTTCGGAAAGTAGAGAATTTTTCATAATGAGTGAGGAAAATGAAGATGGCCAATTAGCCCTCTCCATTAGAAGAATTGAATATCAGAGAGCATGGGAAAGGGTTAGACAACTCCAAAAAGAAGATGCAACTATATATTCTGAAGTTTTTGCAACAAACAGAGGTGGGGCTCTTGTTAGGGTAGAGGGGTTGAGAGGTTTTATCCCGGGCTCTCATATAAGTGCTCGAAAAATTAAAGATGACTTAGAAGGTGAATATTTACCTTTAAAATTTCTTGAAGTTGATGAAGAGAGAAATAGATTAGTATTAAGTCATAGAAGAGCTTTGGTTGAGAAAAAAATGAACCGACTTGAGGTAGGAGAAGTTGTTGTTGGTTCTGTAAAAGGTATTAAACCTTATGGTGCCTTTATTGATATTGGTGGAGTTAGTGGTCTATTGCACATTTCTGAGATTAGTCATGAACATATTGAGACTCCCCATAATGTTTTAAATGTGAATGACCAAATGAAAGTTATGATAATTGACCTTGATTCAGAAAGAGGAAGAATTTCATTATCTACTAAAGCACTTGAACCTGAACCAGGCGATATGCTAACGGATCCTCAAAAAGTTTTTAGTAAAGCTGAAGAAATGGCTGCTAAATACAAACAAATGTTATTTGAACAAACTGACGATAATGAAGAAATCCTTACAGCTTCCGCTGAAAAAGCATAAATTGACTTATTAGTTTTGTGCACGAATATCAGAATTTAAGCATCATTATTCTTGTACAAGTATTATTTAATTTACAAATAATTGATTTGTAACGATAGTCTAATTTAGGATAAGGTCTAATTTTAAAATTATTTGTAAATGAGTGATTTCATTTTCACTTCGGAATCCGTTACTGAAGGTCATCCTGACAAAATATGTGATCAAATTAGTGACGCTGTTTTAGATGCTTTATTGGCAGAAGATCCAGAGAGCAGAGTTGCATGCGAAACTGTTGTTAATACTGGTCTTTGTTTACTTACTGGAGAAATAACTTCAAAAGCAAAAGTAGATTATATAAAAATTGTTAGAAATGTAATTAAAGAAATTGGATATGAAGGCTATAGAGCAGGTGGTTTTGACGCAAATAGTTGTGCTGTTTTAGTAGCACTTGACGAACAATCACCAGATATTTCTCAAGGAGTAAACGAAGCGGATGATGTTAACGATGATTTGGAAGATAATACCGGAGCTGGGGACCAAGGCATAATGTTCGGCTATGCATGTGATGAGACGCCTGAATTAATGCCCTTACCGATTAGCTTGGCACATAGATTAGCCATTCAACTTGCCAAAGTGAGGCATGAAGAAGTCCTTAATTATCTACTCCCTGATGGTAAAACTCAAGTAAGCATTGATTACGAAAAAGGTTTACCAGTCTCAATTAACACGATTTTAATTTCAACTCAACATAATCCTGAGATTGATGGAACAACAAATGAAGAAGAAATTCGTCAAAGAATAAAAGAAGATTTATGGACGCATGTTGTAATTCCTGCAACTGAAGATTTAGAAATCAAACCAAACATCAGCAAGACAAGATTTCTAGTAAACCCCACGGGAAAATTTGTCGTAGGGGGGCCTCAAGGAGATGCAGGGCTAACTGGCAGAAAAATTATTGTAGATACTTATGGTGGATATGCAAGACACGGAGGAGGAGCATTTTCTGGTAAAGATCCCACAAAAGTAGATAGATCAGCAGCTTATGCAGCACGTTATGTCGCTAAAAGCATAATTAAGGCAAAATTGGCAAAAAAAGCAGAAGTACAATTAAGTTATGCAATTGGAGTAGCAAAACCAATTTCCATTCTCGTAGAAACTTTTGATACAGGTGTTATTTCACAAGCTAATTTGACTGAGCTAATTAAAGAGCACTTTGATTTAAGACCCGCAGCAATAATAAAAGAATTTAACTTAAGAAATCTACCCAAAAAAATGGGAGGTAAATTTTTTAGAAAAACTGCTTCCTATGGACATTTTGGCAGAAGAGATCTTGAGCTCCCTTGGGAAAATGTAGAAGAAAAAGCAGCCCAACTAGCAGAGGCTTCCAAAATCTTTTTGTAAAATATTTTCTCTATGCCTGATAATTTTTATGGAGGGTTAGATTTTGGAACCAGTGGTGCAAGAATATCAATAATTAATCTTCATAAGAAATTAGTATATTCTAATTCAGTACCTTATTCATACAGCTTTAAAAATCCAAATTCTTGGATCAATTCCTGTGAAAATCTCTTAGTAAATTTACCTATTGAGGTAAAAATTAACCTTAATAAATTGGCTATCTCCGGTACCTCAGGAACTTTAACAGCATCAAATTTGCAAGGAGAACCGATAGGAGAAGCAATACCTTATGACCAAGCATGTAATGAACATAAGATCCTTCTTGAATCACTAACTTGTGGAGAAGATCATCTGCGAACACCATACAGTAGTCTTGCTAAAGCATTAAAACTAATAGATAAATATGGGACAAATATACTTTTACGACATCAATCTGATTGGATCACTGGTTGGTTTTTAAAAGATTGGACACATGGAGAAGAAGGTAATAATCTAAAACTTGGTTGGGATCTAAAAAAAGAATCATGGCCAAATAGCTATCTCAATACTTCATGGCAAAAATGTCTTCCTCAAATAATAAAAAGTGGAAAAATTATTGGACAAGTGAATTTTGATTTAGCAGAGAGATTTAAATTGAACAAGAAATTAATATTAATCTCAGGCACCACTGACTCTAATGCAAGTTTAATAGCTGCAGGTTTAGGTAAAGAAGATGGCCTCACAGTTTTAGGAACAACTATTGTTGTTAAAAAAGTTATTGATAACCCTATAAAAAAACAAGGGATTACAAACCATAGAGTAAACGGCGATTGGATATGTGGAGGAGCATCAAACGCAGGATGCGGTATCTTGTCTCAGTTCTTTTCTGATTTAGAAATAAAGGAGCTCAGTCGACAAATAAATCCATCAAAAAATACTTCTTTAAATCTATTACCTCTTAATAGTAAAGGAGAGAGATTTCCTCTTAATAATTCTAATTTAGAGCCGATACTTGGTCCAAGGCCAGTAAGCGACTCACTTTATTTACATGCATTATTCGAGGGGCTAGCTAAGATCGAATTGAAAGGATGGGAAAAACTAGGCGAACTAACAGGTTCGCTTCCAAAAAAAATTATTACCATTGGTGGAGGTTCAAAAAACCCTCAGTGGAGAAAAATAAGAGAAAAAATTATCAATATACCTATAGTTTCATGCAATAAAACCACTTCTTTTGGTACTGCATTATTAGCGATTAATTCAAGGTAATAATTTTTGGATATTTGATAAAGATATAAAATTTTTAATGAAAAGGGTTTCACAAACTACACATCTTAATTTAGAGTATATAGGTTAGAGCCGGGATAGCTCAGTTGGTAGAGCAGGCGACTGAAAATCGCCGTGTCCCCAGTTCAAATCTGGGTCCTGGCACCTTCCATTATGGAATTAAATGAGCATCTGAAAAGGTGCTTTTTTAATGCCTAATTTATGTTCTGAAAGGTCTTTTTAGGATATTTAAAGAAAGACTCAGAGAGCAAAAATGAACCCTCTGAGTGGCATATTTTTGGAATGTAAGTGGAATGTAAGTTGAGCAATAAAATTACTGATTTTTTTTACTCCCCAGAACTTACATTCCATCTCCATAGAAGTTTGCTCTGATGTTTTCACTCATATCATCCATTTCTTGAGTCCTTTTAAAATGCTTGCTGTAGTTGCATAAGCATTACATTCAGTACACCATCTTTTTTAAACTGGTTTTTCATCTTCAGCAGGCTTTACATCCTCAACTGGCTTCTCTTCTTCAGCAGGCTTTACATCCTCAACTGGCTTCTCTTCTTCAGCAGGCTTTACATCCTCAACTGGCTTCTCTTCTTCAGCAGGCTTTACATCCTCAACTGGCTTCTCTTCTTCAGCAGGCTTTACATCCTCAACTGGCTTCTCTTCTTCAGCAGGCTTTACATCCTCAACTGGCTTCTCTTCTTCAACTGGCTTCTCATCAGGTGAAATACTTTTTAAAAATTTAATAAGTTTATTGTAAAGATCTTTTAGAAAGTTAAAAATTTTTAGTAGGAAATCTTTCATATTAAAATCCCTTTATATTCTCTAAAATTTTGATTGACTAAAAATAAAACATATATTTTTTTTAAAGCCTTTTAGAAATAATACTTAATACTTTATTAAGCCAACTAATATTTAATGGAGTTAATAACATTCCATTTTGTAATAGAAATTATTCTGCACAACCATTCTTATCAAATGGATATGGAATGTTAGTGGAATGTTAGTTAAAAAATTAACCCCAAAAAAGGGTCTTTTTGGTATCAAAATGATACTGAAAATTAACTATTTTTAATATTGTCTCCAGTTCAAATCTGGGTCCTGGCACCTTTAAAACCCTTTCAAAGAAAGGGTTTTATACTAACAAGAAATAGTGGGTTGGTGAATTTTTCATAATTTAATTTTTATAATTAAAAATTTTTTAGTTTTCAACTCTGCAGACTTGAGCGATAACACCCAAAATCAATTTATCTCCATTTGGATATTGCCAATCAGCTAAATCATTGAAATTATTATTTACTTCATCTATTGAGACATCAACATCTCTAAATGATTTTTCAAAACAATTTATATCCATTGTATAGAGAATATCCTTAGTAATTTCACTTTTTGTTTTGGGAATAAATTTACTCAATACTCTCACAGAACCATCCTCATTTCTTTTAATACTTTGTTTATCCCATAACTGCTCTCCATATTCACTTTTAGGGACTCCAACCCATTCATGAGGCAAAGCATTTGATTGTTTAATTGCAATACACATGGAAAAGATTATCGAAAGGACTAACCCAATGCCATTTCTAATAAATATAGAATTAACTTTATTCCTAGAATCAACCATTAAAACTTCTGAAATAAAAAAATTTTTTATAGGGGGTAAATATAAGATTAAAAATTTGTAAAAATTTTTATTGAATAGTATTTCTATTATAGATACAATCAAATATTAAATTGAGAATTTACTTCCAATAAATTTAATTGAAAATAATGAATAAAATACAGAAATTTCTCTCAGTAGTTTTTTTTATCGCAATATTTGTTGTATTGATTTATTTAATCCAAAATTATGGAATTGAGCCCCTTAGGAACAAAATAGAAAGTATGGGAATTTGGGCACCCTTTGGAATTTTCGTACTAAGAGGAGTAAGTATTATTTTACCAGCTCTTCCAAGTTCAGCTTATTCTCTGCTAGCAGGTTCATTATTGGGATTTCAAAAAGGTTACATGACAATAATTTTTTCTGATATCGTTTTTTGTCAAGCTGCCTTCTTTATTGCAAGAAATTATGGGCGAATACCTGTAAGGAATTTAGTAGGTCCAAAAGCGATGAAAAAAATTGAAAGTTTTAATCAAAACCAACTAGAAGAAAATTTCTTTCTCATGACAGGTCTACTAATGACTGGTCTTTTTGATTTTCTAAGCTACGCAATTGGTATTGGAGGAACACGCTGGAAAATATTCACTCCAGCATTATTAATAAGTCTTCTAATTAGTGATTCCATACTAGTAGCTGTAGGAGCTGGTGTTAGTCAGGGAGCAGGATTATTTCTAGGAGTAGCTCTTTTAGGAATGTTTGCGTTAGCTACTATTTCAGGATTAGCAAAAAATAAAATGCCTAAATAAAGAACAGTTAAAAATTTAGTAATCAAAGAAGAGAGATATAACATTTTTGCAAACAACAACTTTATAAATAAGAATTCATGCAAGAATAGAAATCGATTAATTTTTTAAAGACAATAGATGACTCCATTTAGACCAACTTCACATGATCGCCCTGGAGAACAAATATCAACTACTCCTTCTGGATTAAAAGTAACTTCTGCTAAAAGATTAATGGTGGATTCAATGGTAAGAATGATTCAAAAAGCAGAAAATCATTCCGTAGAAGATAAACTTGACGAAGAATCTAACAACAATTAATCAATTCATTGATAAAAGTATAGGAGAATGGAAATCCATACGAAGTACTCATACTTTAGCTTTTCAGGAATTTGAAAACTCAACTAGTAAAATATACATTAAAAATATCAATTCAAAAAATAAAAAAGTTATTGAAATTTTTAAAAATTACAAATTAAGTTTAAACCTAGAGAGCATAGCCATTTCTATAAAATGGCAAGCTTTTAGTGATTGGGAAGAAGATAATATGAGTGAGGGAGATGAAACTATTTTGATATTTTTACCAAAGGATGAGAATTCAGGAATTGTTTTACGAAATAAAGGTTATACAGAATCCTTTATTTCATCATCCAATTATTTTTTTGATGAACAAAATAATTTACACATTAAAACTATTTACAAATCAAAAGTTTCCGAAGAAAGAATTTCCTTTTTATCCACTCACATAAGATCCAGATTTTCTACTATTAGAAATCTAGAAAATAACTCAGTAATACAGACTTCACATACTTCAGAGATAAGGAACTTAGCTAGTTTAAAAGATTAATTATCCTTTCAAATTGAAACTTTGTTTCAGATACTAATTTAGGAAGAAAGCCTTTGTTTCCTTGCATATTATTAACTGTTGAATTTAAATCAGAGATTGTTGCATCTCGCATTAATTCAACAACCCTTCTTGCATTTCTTAAAGGTACCTCAAGAGCAAGATAAGTATTTTTAAGATCCTTTAAACAACTTTTTTCTAAAACTGATTCGTCATTAGAAATTAAAAGATAAGCAACAATCCTTAGGATTATTTCTCCATCTCTTAAACAAACGGACATCTTGTTAGTTGTATTTAAAGATATTTTTGAATTAACTGAATCTTGATTTTCACAAATCATTGCTGTTACAGCGTCTGCTGCAATTGCATGTGAATTATTTGTTATGGAAGTTATTGCATCTAATCTTGAGTTTGCACTATTAATAAATTCTTTTATATTGCTTAAATCATTTAATTTCTTATCAGCGGACAATAGTTGATTTTTCTTTGAAACTGACATTCCTGAAGTAAAAATTTAAAGATCGATCTTAAGAATAATACAAAGCTAGTAAAAACAATACAATTTCAAACTTAACGCAACGCTTCTTAATTAATAACTTCATTCCAAAGTGATAGTTGAAATAATTCAAATAAAAATTTTTTTTCCGCTAATATAAAATTAAATCTTCAATAAAGTTTTGGATCAACAAGATTTAAAATTATCAAAGAAACTTATTTCCTCATATAAAAAGAGATTGGAAAAAGAAATTCTAGAAAGAAGTATGAAATTAAAGATGCCTCAAAATAAATTTGAAGAGATAATTAATAATAATAATGAACTTATAAATTTAAAAAAAGCGTTAGAAGATCTAGAAACGGAATCTGAATCTCATAGTAAAGTCTGATTTTTGAAAAACCCTTCCAAAAGTGCCTCAAACCAACAATTTCCTTTTTAAGTCGCTAAACAATCAACAACTTCAAGCAGTAAAACATGTTTATGGACCACTATTAGTTATAGCAGGTGCAGGTAGCGGAAAAACTAAGGCTCTTACTCACAGAATTGCAAACCTTATTGAGGGTAACTCTATAGATCCCTATAACATTCTCGCAGTCACTTTCACTAACAAAGCTGCTAAAGAAATGAAAGCAAGATTAGAGGTTCTTCTAGCCCAAGAATTAGCTTTTAATCAATTTGGGCAGCCTTGGACAACTCTCAAAGAAATTGATCAAAATCAATTAAGAACAAACGTTTACCAAGAGAGACTTCAGAACCTTTGGATCGGTACTTTCCATTCTTTATTTTCAAGACTTCTAAGATACGATATTGAAAAATATACTGATCCAGAAGGCCTAAAATGGACAAGGCAATTTTCAATTTACGATGAAACAGATTCTCAAACATTAGTAAAAGAAATTATCAGTCAAGATATGAATCTTGACCCAAAAAGATATGATCCCAAAAAGATTAAAAGATTAATAAGTAATGCTAAAAATCAATGCTTAACTTCTAATGATCTTTTAGAAAAAGCAGATAATAATTTTGATAAAACAGTTGCAGAAGCCTACAAGAGATATAGAATTTCGCTCTCTAAAAATAATTCTTTAGACTTTGATGATCTTCTACTTTTGCCTGTTTTCTTATTGAGGCAAAATGATATAGTCAGAGATTACTGGCACAAAAGATTTAAACATATTTTAGTTGACGAATATCAAGATACAAATAGAACACAATATGAACTTATAAAATTAATTACGGCTGGAAATACTGAACCAAAAAAATTTTTTAGTTGGGAAGATAGGTCAATTTTTGTGGTAGGGGATGCTGATCAAAGTATTTATAGTTTCAGAGCAGCTGACTTCAGAATTTTAATTGGTTTTCAAGAAGATTTTAAAACTTCAATCAACGACGATACAAAATCATCTTTAATTAAATTAGAAAAAAATTATAGGTCATCTTCTAATATCCTTGATGCTGCAAACTCACTAATTGAAAACAACTCTGAAAGAATTGAGAAAGTTTTAAGGGCTACTAAAGAAAAAGGGGAACTTTTAACGTTACTCAGCTGTGATGATGAAATCTCCGAGGCAGAAGCAATTACCAATAAAATAAAATCACTCAATAACCATAATCAAAACCCAATTTGGAAAAATTTTGCAATTTTATATCGAACCAGAGCTCAGTCAAGAGTATTAGAAGAGTCTCTTGTAAGGTGGCGCATTCCTTATACAATTTTTGGAGGATTGCGTTTTTATGATAGAAGAGAAATTAAAGATGCAATAGCATATTTGAAAGTTCTGGTTAATTCTTCAGATAACATTAGTCTTTTACGAATCATAAATGTTCCTAGAAGAGGGATTGGTAAGACTACTATTCAAAAACTTAATGAACTATCTAATAGGTTAAATATCCCATTATGGGAAGTTCTTAATGATAAGCAAAGTCTTGAAGAAACAGTAGGCCGATCATCAAAAGGAATTAATAAATTTACCGAAGTTATGAATGATCTACTTTGTTATCTTGAAAATTCAGGACCTGCTCAACTTTTACAACTAATCTTAGAAAAAAGTGGTTATTTAAGTGACTTGCTCTCTAGTGGGACTGAAGAATCTGAAGATAGAAGAAATAACTTACAAGAACTCATTAATGCAGCTACTCAATATGAAGAAGAAACAGAAAGTGGAGATGTAGAGGGATTTCTTTCTACAGCAGCCTTAACAACTGATAATGATACGAAGAAAAATAATCCCAACTCTGTAACTCTCATGACTCTGCATAATAGTAAAGGTTTAGAATTTCAAAATGTTTTTATCACTGGGCTAGAACAAGGTCTCTTCCCTAGCCATAGATCAATAGATACTCCCTCACTTCTTGAAGAGGAAAGAAGATTATGCTATGTGGGTATTACTAGAGCCAAAGAAAGAGTTTTCTTAAGTCATGCCAGAGAAAGAAGATTATGGGGTGGAATGCGTGAAGCAACAATTCCTTCAATATTTCTTTCAGAAATACCTGAAGATTTAATGGATGGCGAATTACCACAAACTGGTGGTGCTTCAATTAGAAGAGATTGGCATCTTGATCGTTTAACTAGAGTTGATCGAAACAATCCAAATGAATTTGTTAACAAACCAATAAATGCAGTAAGGAAATTATATTCAGGTCCCAGTAAAGGGAAAAGCTGGATAGTTGGAGATACGCTAATTCACTCAAAGTTTGGGAAAGGTGAAATCATACATATTTTTGGGAGTGGGGAAAAAATATCTTTAGCAGTAAAATTTGGTGATAAAGGAAGTAAAATTCTAGATCCCAGATTAGCTCCAATTCGTTATGTAAGTTAAAACTCATGAACGATATCTCTAATTACATCCAAGGGGAATTAATCAAAACTCCATTTAATCTATATAACCTAATTGCTAAATACATAGAATCTAATAACAATACTAAAGTAGCTTTTGTTGGCGGCTATTTAAGAGATTTATTAATTAGTAAATTCCACAAAAAATCGTTTTCTAAACCTGTAGATATTGATCTTGTTATTGAAGGATCCTCTATTTCTCTTGCAAAATTTATAAAAAAAAATATTGTAAATGTAGATTTATGTTTAATCAAGGAATTTAATTTATACAACACTGTAGAAATAAATATTAATGACTATAAAATTGATATTGCTTCTGCAAGAAAAGAAATTTATTCTGCTCCAGGCTTAAATCCCACAGTAAATAAAAGTACTATTGAGGAGGATCTTAAGAGAAGAGATTTCACTATAAATTCAATAGCCTTCGAGGTCTCGACAAGAAAAATCTATGATCTTTATGGAGGAATTTCTGATATAAAAAGTAAAAGATTGAACTTGCTTCACAGTAATAGTATTTCAGATGATCCAAGTAGATTAATTAGATGTGCAAAATATGCTTCAAGGTTAGATTTCAATATTTCAAATAATTCCCTCAAACAATCTCAAGAAACAATTAGAAAATGGCCATGGAAAAGTTCAGAAACTCATCAGAAAATGATTTACCCTCCTGCACTAGGCATACGAATAAGGATGGAACTAGCTGAAATATGCAAACACGATAATTTGACTAATGTAATTTCGATAATTCATAAATGGGAAATTATCTCAATCTTAAATGAAAATATTAAAGTCGATAAAAGGTTTTTAAGAGGACTAAATTGGATTAAGAAGTTAAAGGGAAATCATATGCTTTACTTATTAAAAGATTCAGAAGATTTAGAAAAAGCATGTCAAAGATTTTTGGTAAATAATATTGAGATAAAAATATTAGAAGATTATTTAAATATCAAAAAGATATTAAATACAAACCAAAAAAAAATCAATCATTTTTCTCCATCAAGTTGGACAGAATTTATTGAGAACAGAAACCTTAATGATGAGACAGTCAAATTATTAATTTGTGATGGAGGACCATACTGGCGTAACTTGTTTAAGTGGTTATTTATTTACAAATTCATAAAATCAAAAAAAGATGGAGAAACATTAAAAAAAGAAGGATGGGATCCAGGGAAGGAGATGGGAAAGGAAATCAAAAGATTAAGATATTTGGAAATTGACAAATTAAATAGAAATTAATTACATTTTTACAACTTCTCCAACCTTGTACCATTTATCCTTTAGAACATTTTCATATTTACGATTGCAACTAATCAATAAGGGTCCACATGTTTGAGGATCTAATAGTAATGATATTCTTTCGTTAAAAGTCTCTTGATCTAATGAATTTTCTTTTAAAAAATTAATTATTCTTTTTTGCTTATTTACTTTATTAATTTTGTCAAAAATTTCTTTATTAGATTCAAAGAAAGTACTTTTAACATCTTTTCTTATTAAATCAAATACTCCAGGATAAGCTTTAAATGCAAATAAATCTAATAAAACTTTTAGTGGCTCAAGATTATTGCTTTGCCTATATAAATTAGATGATTCAACCATTTCTTTAAGATGTCCAATAAATCCATATCCAGTAATGTCAGTCGCAGCATTGACTAATGATTCTTTAAATTGATTTTTAAAGAAATCAATTTCATCAATCAAATATTGCTGACTCTTTACTAAATTATTAATTATTTCAGAAGAACTACCTCGCATATTAATATTTTGCATTTGACCGGCAAAGTAAATCCCAACGCCCAGAGGTCTAGACATCATGAGAATATCTCCAATATTCATTCCAGATTTAAGCCATGGTTTTGCTCCATTTTTTAAAATACCTTGAACTGTTAAAGAAATATCTATTCCTAATGAATGAGGTTTATTTACTAAACTTCTTGCCTCGAAAGTATGGCCTCCAAGTAATTCACCTCCATGATCCTCAACTGTTGATTTAATACCTTGAAGTGATTGAGAAAAAAGGTAACTCTGAAATTCCCTTTCAACTTTTGGCAATGAAATTAAAGCCTGTGCGGATGAAAGTTTTGCTCCGCATGCCCACAAATCTGAGCAAGCATGCAAAGTAGTAATTTTTGCATTAAGCCAAGGATCACTTACCAAAGCAGGAAATCCATCTACACTTTGCAAGATAATATCCTGACCATTTTGATATATCTCAACTGAATCTTCAGGTGATGAGGCAAAAGAATTTAAATTAGAATTTATTAATGATTTATTCAAAACAAACTGAGGAATTTTAGCTGCACATCCTCTGCAATCATTCAATGAACTATTTTTTTCACTACTTTTCATAATTAGCCTTTTTGATCTGAACTTTTTAATAAAGTTGAGATCAATTTTATGCTTTAAAATCCAAAAAATAAAAGAAGGGCCGAACACAAAATTGCGAAAAATAGCAAAAGCCTTTGGATGATGATGGCTTGGAAATATATTTACTATTTGCAATCCGATCTTTTGAGGAAACCACTTTTTTAATGATCTCCCTTCTATATTTTTTTTTAGATTTTGGACTAATGTATTTACAACTTTTACTGCAAAAACTCCCGATGCTGGTCTTTTTGCTGAACCTACGACTGCGCAATCACCGACAGCAAAGATTCCAGAGAAACTTCTTATCTGCAAATTCTGATTTGTGATTATTCTGCCATGAGAATCCGAATCTAATAATTTTTTTTGTACCCATAATGGAGATGTATTTCCAGTACATAAAAGAATCTTGCCATAATCAAAATTAAGTTTTTCAACTAAATCAATATTGGAATTCCGTAAACTTTTTAGAATTGTATTATTAATTTTTCTTGAATCACATAATAGTTTTAAAGGCCTATCTCCCCATCTTTTTCTCAAAGCATATGATACTTCAATTGCAGCAAGGCCACTCCCAATAATTACAAATGGAAGTTCATTAACTGAATCAAAAATGTCCTCTTTTACTATTGAGTCATAAGCCCTTAAAAAAGGTTTAATTGAAAAGGCATTTCGACTTTTAACTAGTGATTCAAATTCTTTTGGAATTTTTGTTTGACTTCCATAATTAAGCACCAACTTCGAATAATTAACTGAAGGTCTATTACTTAAAACAATTTTCTTTAAATTGAAATCAATATCCTTTACTTCTTCTTCTATAAAAGATACTTTTGCATTTTTTGCTAAAGATTTTATATCAATTAAACTCTCTTCTAAAGTGATTGATTTTGAAATCACGGATGGGAATATCGCCGAATAAACCAAATGAGAATCTCTAGATATAATTGAAACAGGAATTTCTGGCATTAATTTCGGAAACATTAACCATTTCTTCAATAAAGAAACATTTGAGTGTCCTCCTCCAATTAGTACCAGATGATTAAAAGTCATTTACATCACTATGAATAAAGAACATTTATTACCAATTGAAAAATCAAGATTAGGAGTGATTGGTGGAAGTGGATTTTATTCAATGGATCAAATAGAGTATTTAAGAGAACTAGAAATCAATACTCCCTATGGTAAACCTTCTGATTCAATAAAAGTATATAATCTTGGAAACCTAGAGATAGCATTCATTCCTAGACATGGTAGAACACATAGTTTAAATCCTTCCGAAATCCCTTACAAAGCTAATATTTGGGCTCTAAGATCAATCGGAGTAAGATGGATAATTGCTCCATCAGCAGTTGGTTCATTACAAGAACAGATAAGGCCACTTGATATAGTGGTTCCAGATCAATTTATAGACCGGACAAAAAATAGACCTGCAACCTTCTTTAACGAGGGAGCTGTTGCTCACGTAACTATGGGAGATCCCTTCTGCACAAATTTATCACGTATATTAAGTGAAATCGGAGAAAAAAATATTCCTGGCGGTAGACAACTGCATAGAGGGGGTACCTATCTAGCAATGGAAGGTCCTGCTTTCTCAACTAGAGCAGAATCTAATTTATATAGGAGTTGGGGATGTTCAATAATTGGAATGACGAACCACACAGAAGCAAGATTAGCTAAAGAAGCTGAAATAGCTTACTCCTCCTTATCTATGGTTACTGATTATGATTGCTGGCATCAAACTCATCAAGAAGTTTCTGTAGAGATGGTTTTGGATAATCTTAGATCAAATACTGAAGTGGCTAATAAAATAATATTTGAAGTAGCTAAATTAATTGAAAAAGAAAGACCAAAAAGTAAGTCTCATTTTTCATTAAAAGATGGATTGATAACCCAAAAAGAAAATATCCCAAGCTTCACAAAAGAGAAACTAAGGATATTTACTGATTCTTATTAGGCTTATTTGATATAAGTGATTATCTGGTCAAGGTAAGGATTTGTTAGCCTCCAGCTCCAACGCCTTGGTATGAACCATAGAAGAATATTCCTAAAACGAAGATAACTGCAATTCCACCTGCTGTAGCAACAAGCCATAGAGGAAGAGTTCCTTCAGTCCATCTTCTTTCCCATGCAACTGCTGGTCTACCGTCTGGAAGTCTATCTGGAATTCTTCCATCAGGTCCTTTTAATTTACTCATGATTTTAATTTAATTGAAAAAGTAACTGGAAAATAAAATTCCCAATACAAAGACTGATAATAAGCCTAAATAAAGGCTTGTACGATTAAGTTCAACTGGAACTTTGTTAGGATTTTCGTTTACTTGCATGATAGTTAAATTTATCGGGCTACGAATTGCATAGCAGCAATAGAACCTAAAAAGAATACTGATGGGATAGCTAGAGCGTGAACTGCTAGCCAACGGACAGTAAATATAGGATAAACGCGGACTTCTGCAGCCTGCATTGGAGCTTGAGAATTAGTCATTGTTATTTTGTTCTTAAATCTAGTTGAGATTTAGCTTCATATCTTTGTGTTACGACAGGTGCTTTAGATTCCGATGATTGGAAATAACTATCTGGACGAGGAGTTCCGAAAGCATCGTAGGCTAAGCCTGTATAAACGAATAAGAAGCCTGCTATAAAAATAGCTGGTAATGTTACTGCATGAATAATCCAGTATCTAATACTGGTGATTATTTCAAAGAATGGGCGTTCACCCGTTGAACCTGCGGCCATAATCACAAATGTTTACCCTATGATCTTACAGTGTAAAATCATAAGTTCGCGAAGAAATTAACAGGTTGGTTACAGACAGTTGCTAAATCTTTCAAAAATTAATTTTTTTTTTACTATTAACTATAATTTTTAAAGTTAGCTGTTCCATTTAAGGATATAACCACGCTCGCCAAGTACAAATCCTTTTTGGTTGTCAAAAGCCTCCTTATCAAGAAAAACTATTTTAATGTAGTTTGTTGGCAATTCAGAAGCGATAGGATCTTTATTCCAAGTTTTACCTTGATCTTTACTTACTAGTAAAGTGCCATTACCCCCGCCAGCCCATATATCACCATTTGGATCCCATCCCATGTCTAGATAATTATATCCATTAAGAATTGGGATGATAGGCTTTGACCAATTTTCTAGGTCATTAGTATCTTCATTAAATCTAATTTCTGCTCCTCTAGAAAGCATCCATAAACTTCCTTCTGGATTAAAACCAATACTTTGAACTCTTTTGCTACTGGCTCTTTGATGAGCTATCCATGCATCACTATCATTTTCCAAAGTAGAAAAGAAATTACCTAGACTACTTACACTGACATAATCTCCTTTATTAGTTCTTCTTAAATCTCTTACACCTCCAGAACCAGATGCATCTACAACTTTTGCATTCCATGATTCACCACTATCTGATGTTTCATAAATAGCACCTGCAGTGGTAGCCAATTCTGCAACACCAGCATCGACAGTTGTTATTAGAAATGGTTGGCCTGGTAATTTGTTACCTAGAGATAAACGTGTCCAATTCTTTCCTGCATCAAGTGTATGCATAACTAATGAAGGCTGACCTATTAACCATCCCTCTTCACCTTTAAAATCAATATCTAGGAGACGAAAGTTCTCTTCACTTGGTAAATCTAAATTTCTTTTTTCCCAAGTTTCTCCTCCATCATTAGATTCCATAATAAGTCTATTAGAACCCACTAAAAATCCATTGTTATCATCTATAAAATCAACATCTAAAGCATTAGCCTGATCCTCAAACTGAATTGTTTTCCAAGGGCTGCTATCACTCATCTTTACTCCTGTAGATGAACAACTGCTCAATACAAAACAAAGAAGAGCTGATAAAAGAAGATTGGGAATAATAGTAATAATTTTTTTCATTTGTATATATTAATGCAAAGAGTACAAAGAAAGGAACATAGCAGCAGCAAACGCCAGACCTCCAAAAATCAATATGTTTTTTTGTCCAGGAGGTAAACTATTAAAACCAAACCCATAAACTAAATTTTCTTCAAAACCACTAGGTTTAGATTTAGGACCTATATCCTTATAAAAATTTTTACCAGCTCGACAAACAGGGCAAGCGAAAGTATTCCCATCCAACTCTGAAAAAGGAGTATTTTTAGGTATGTTTAATTTTTTATTTCCCTCAGAGGGATCATAAATATATCCACAACTTCTACATTCGAATCTATTTTGTTCTAGATTAAGGGAAGGATCTTCAACATTTACTCCTGAGGAGTTTTCAGAAAGTTTTTCTTTCTCGAAATCTTCAACTATTTTGTTTTCCTCAGAGGCTGGTTGAATGTTTTCACTCACGGTTTATTATTATTCTTTAAGAACTTTAAAAGATTTTGCTTAATTAAGCGACTTTTATTCAAAATTAATTTTTAAGATGTTTTTATTAACTGGCTATGAATATTTTTTAGGTTTCCTTCTAATTGCCGCGGCTGTACCAATATTAGCTCTAGTTACTAATCTCATCGTTGCCCCAAAAGGCAGAACAGGGGAAAGAAAACTTACATATGAATCTGGAATGGAGCCCATAGGAGGAGCATGGATTCAATTTAATATTCGTTATTACATGTTTGCCTTGGTTTTCGTTATATTTGATGTTGAGACAGTATTCCTTTATCCTTGGGCTGTTGCCTTCAATAGATTAGGCTTATTAGCCTTTATTGAGGCTTTAATTTTCATTGCAATACTTGTTATTGCTCTGGCATACGCATGGAGAAAAGGTGCTTTAGAATGGAGTTAAAAAATTGAATCCACAATTTTCCCCAAAAGCAATAAGAGAAATCCGAGAAGGAACTTGCAATCCTCTTGGTGCTCCCCAAGTTACTACAGATTTAAGCGAAAACATTATATTGACAAGTTTAGACGATCTTCATAATTGGGCTAGACTAAGCAGTCTATGGCCTCTCTTGTACGGCACAGCTTGTTGTTTTATAGAATTTGCTGCCTTAATCGGATCTAGATTTGATTTTGATAGGTTTGGTTTAGTACCTAGAAGCTCACCAAGGCAAGCAGATTTATTAATAGTCGCAGGAACAGTAACGATGAAGATGGCTCCAGCCCTTGTAAGACTTTATGAACAAATGCCTGAACCAAAATATGTGATTGCCATGGGTGCATGCACAATCACAGGGGGAATGTTCAGCGCAGATTCTACAACGGCTGTAAGAGGAGTTGATAAATTAATACCAGTTGATTTATACCTTCCAGGATGTCCACCAAGACCAGAAGCAATTTTTGATGCTGTAATTAAATTAAGAAAAAAAGTTGGCAACGAATCAATTTTAGAGCGCACAAAAACAGAGCAAACTCACAGATACATAACAACTGATCACCAAATGAATCTAGTTTTCTCAGAAAATACAGGTGAATATCTAAACAAAACTTCAGCCAATGTCATACCTTCCTCCAAAAAAGAAAAAATAACTGAATTTCCTGAAAAAACCGAAAAAACAGAAACTATTAATACTGTAGAAGATTAATGGAAAAAGACGGTTTAGCCAAATCCTCAGATACTTCAATAGAAAAAGGTGGGTTTATAAGTCAATCTTTGTCTAAAGATGGAATTCCAAATCAATCTTTATCTGATGATCACATAGGAATTGAAAACATTTCAGTGGAAGCCAACAAATTATATGAAGCAGTATCTGCCTTAAGAAATTACGGTTTCAATTATCTCCAATGTCAAGGAGGATATGATGAGGGACCAGGAAAAAATCTCGTTAGTTTCTATCATTTTATAACTGTTGATGATTTACAAAAGATTGAAAAAATTAAAGAAGTCAGGTTAAAAGTTTTCCTTAAAAGAGATTCTGATTTATCAATCCCTAGCTTGTATGAGATTTTTAAAGGAAGTGATTGGCAAGAAAGAGAAACTTTTGATATGTATGGAATAAATTTTATTGATCATCCAAATCCCAAAAGACTATTAATGCCTGAAGATTGGAGAGGATGGCCATTAAGGAAAGATTATATTCAGCCAGATTTCTATGAACTTCAAGATGCTTATTAATTTAATTTTTTTAATTTGCGGTATATAAACATAACTGCTCTTGCGAGTCTCCTTGGATCATGTCTAAGAGTTGGAGTTATTCTTCTTGAATATAATGGTGCTTGTAAAACATAATAACCCTCAGATAATAATTTTTCTTTATTACAATGGACAGGCTCTGCCCCTCTACTTTCGTAATAGTCTACTAGTGGAGACTTTTCAAATTGAATCTGAGATAAGATTGAGTTAAAAATTCGAGTATTAACTCCAAAGTTTGATAATTGTTTTTCTATTGCTTTGATGTGTTGATAGACATCAAGTCCATCAGTTTCTCCTGGCTGAGTCATCAAATTACTTATGTAAATTTTGGGAGCATTACTTTGCAATAAGGCATCTACTATCTCTGGGACTAAAAGATTAGGCAATAAAGAAGTATATAGACTACCTGGGCCAAGAACAATTAAATCAGCTTCTTTTATAGATTCAAGAGCACTTGGAAGAGCTGAAGGGTTTTCTGGTAAGTAACCAATCCTCGAAATTAATTTTTTAGATTTACTGATCTTGCTTTCACCAAAAATTTTTTCACCATCTTCTAATTCGGCCCATAACATAACATCAATATTTGTTGCAGGTAAAACTTGACCTTGTACCGCCAAAACCTTACTAGAGGCTTGAACTGCTTTTTCTAAACTGCCTGTAATTGTTGTTAAAGCTGACAAGAATAGATTTCCAAAACTATGACCTTCTAGACCACTTCCTCCTGAAAATCTGTACTGAAATAATCTAGTTAAAGTAGGTTCTTCGTTTGATAAGGCTGCCAAGCAATTTCTAATATCTCCTGGAGGTTGCACACCTAGTTGTTTTCTGAGAATGCCACTACTTCCACCATCATCGGATACAGTTACGATTGCTGTAATATTATTACTGTAATTTTTTAAGCCTTTCAGCAAAGTAGATAAGCCTGTACCTCCCCCAATTGCAACAATATTTGGGCCTCTGTTTAATTTACTTTTAACTCTTAATGCATCAACTAGAAATGTATTTTTTTCTGGAACAAGCGCTTTTTGAATAGAATTAATACTTCTATTTTGTCCAATCCCAATTAATAATAGTCCAACAACAAAAATCAATGGTCCCATTAATGAAACAGGTAAAATACTTGTTAAACCTGTCATTACTCCAAAAAAGATTTCAATAAGCCAATAAAGCGGTCTTAAATTTGTCCAAATTACCAAGCCTAATAATGTAGTCAAAAATCCTATCGCAGATGTAAGCATCCATCTTTTTATTACCAATCCTGGCAAAAGCCAACTCAAAATTCTTAAGATTTTGTTCAACAAGACAAAATTAGACTTTTTAAAATTTCTAAAGTATCCTCTTATCCTTTTTTTACGCCTATTCATTTAAAAACCTCTTAAATTATTTTTCTCAAATTTAAAAACAATATATAATCATTATAATTCAAATTCATACATCCTTTTTTTATTTCTAAAAATAGGCAAAATGAAATAATAAGTGTTTTTATATAAGTTTTGAAAAAATCAAAGCATGCAGTTGAAACGAAAAACCTCTCAATAAGCTGGGGGGGAGTTAATGTGCTAAATCAAATAAATTTTGAACTTAATGATGGAGAGAAATTAGCAATTGTTGGCCCCTCAGGTTCTGGTAAATCAACAATATTAAAAATATTAGCAGGACTAATTTTACCTACCAAAGGAGAATTAAGAATATTTGGTGAGAAGCAAACATATTTGAGATTAGATCAAAATAATCCTCCTGATGTAAGACTAGTTTTTCAGAACCCTGCTTTATTAGGATCTCTAACTATTGAGGAAAATGTAGGTTTTCTCCTGAAAAAAAATAAAAACCTATCGAAAAAGTTAATTCATGAAATAGTACTTGAATGCTTAGCTGAGGTAGGATTATTTAATATTGAGAATAAACTTCCAAATGAATTAAGTGGAGGCATGCAAAAAAGAGTAAGTTTTGCTAGGGCATTAATTAGTGATCAAACTCTTAGAGCGAGTTCTAAACCTTTGTTACTTTTTGATGAACCAACTGCCGGCCTTGATCCCATTGCCTCATCAAGAATTGAAGATTTAATTAACAAAACAAATGATAAAGCTAGCGGATCATCTATTGTCGTTAGCCATGTTCTTAGTACTATAGAGAGAACTTCTGATAAAGTTTTAATGCTTTATGGAGGCAAATTTAGATGGTCTGGGTCGATTGATGAATTTAAAGAGAGTAAAGATCCCTATGTATTTCAATTTAGGCATGGGAAACTTGATGGTCCAATGCAACCCAAAGACATTTAGAAATTATGCGTAGAAGCTTACGAGATTCAATAGTTGGTTTTTCCTTATTAGGGGGCATTTTAATATTCACTTTTTTTTCTTTTTGGCTAAGAGGAGTAAGATTATCCTCTAAAAATTGGTACCTCTTTGCTGAATTCAATAACGCAAGCGGATTATCAAAAAAATCTCCAGTTACCTATAGAGGAATCTTAGTTGGATCGATAGAAGATATCTTGTTCACGAATGAATCAATTAAAGCAAAAATAGTTTTAAATAATCCTGAAATTATTCTTCCAAGGCCAGCATTTGCGAGGGTAGTTACAAATTCTTTCCTTGGAGGAGATGTGCAAGTTGCTTTAGAAACTAGTGACAAGACAATTCCTAAAAACATTGCACAACCTATATCCGAAAAATGTGATACCAAATTAATTATTTGTCAGGGAGACACTATCACAGGTAAGCAACTATCAAGTCTTTCAAATATAACTAATAGAATAAGCCAACTTTTGAAAGAAACAAATCAAGAAAACTTAATTGAGAACATCCTCAACTCAATTGATCAATTTGACAAAACACAAGAAAATCTTGATGAATTAATTTATTTATCGAAAAAAGAAATAGAAAGAGTTGAACCTCTAATAAAAGAAATTACAATTGCTGCTAATCATTTGAATAACATTTTGTCTACTATCGATGACAAAGAAACCCTTAATGACATTAAATTGACAATAAATGCTGCTAGGTCTATTTCAACTAAAGTAGATGATATGAGTGATGATTTTAAAAAATTAACTCAAGATAAAGAATTAACCAAATCTATAAGAGATTTAACAATTGGACTTTCAAAATTCCTTAACGAAATTTATCCATAAGAAATATTTAAAATTCATTTATAGCATTTAAAGCCATAGCTGCGATTGCTTTATCTGTAGCTTTTGGCAGTTGAACATATTTCCCTTGAGCTGCCTCTGCTAATTCTTTACCAAATCCACTTGCAATAAATTTTCTTTCTGTATCAATTATCAAAAGTTTTATCCCAAGCATGGGATATTTTGCTGCAATATCTAGAACCTCTTGCTTTAAATTTGCATTTGTATTTTCGTTTTCTTCAATCTCATTTTGTCCCAGAGATAAACCTAATGGAACATTTCCTCTTCCATCGGTAATTCCAACAACAATAACTTGACCTATATCTCCAGTAGAAAGAGCATTTTTTGCTACTTTTGCTGATTGCGTTAGTCCATGAGCCAAAGGAGATCCACCTCCGCAAGGCATTGTTTCTAGCCTCCTTTTCGCTGCAGTTATTGATCTTGTTGGAGGCAAAAGAACTTCTGCCTGATTACCTCTAAAGGGAATTAGGGCAACTTCATCTCTATTCTCATATGCTTCGGTCAAAAGTCTGATAACTGCACCTTTAGCACTTTGCATTCTATTAAGAGCCATAGAACCACTAGCATCAACAAGAAAAATGACTAAAGCACCCGCTTTTTTTTGAAGAAGCTTAGCCCTAAAATCATTTTCTTCAATGATGATTGATTTATGAGGATTCCTTAATCTTCGTGATTTTTGATAAGGAGCTGCAGCTCGCAAAGTGGCATCTACCGCAATTCTTTTTACTTTACCTCTTGGAATTATAGGTTTCACATACCTTCCTCTACTATCACTGAATATCACTGATCTACTTCCACTATTTCCGGCTTTTGCTTTAGCTGATGAAAAAAGCAATAAATCAGGATCAACCATACATGCCTCAGGATCTAATATGAATTCTTCAGGAATTTCGGGAGTAGAATCTTCTTC
>QCIB01000016.1 GCA_003216915.1 Prochlorococcus sp. AG-402-I23 | reverse complement strand
AAAAAATTGGAGGAGAAATATTAGGACCAAGTAGAGAAGAATTAGATTTAACTGACTTTACAACTTTAAAATCTTGGTTCAAGGAACAAAAGCCATCAATAGTAATAATTGCAGCCGCAAAAGTTGGAGGTATATATGCGAATTCAAATATGCCTTTTGAATTTATTTTAGAAAATCTTAAAATTCAAAGCAACATAATAGAACTTGCTTGGGAATTTGGAGTAAAAAGATTATTATTTTTAGGAAGTAGTTGCATTTACCCTAGGAATTGTCCTCAACCTATTTCAGAGGAATATCTTTTATCAAGTCCACTAGAAAGTACTAATGAATACTATGCAATTGCCAAGATTGCGGGTATCAAATTATGCCAATCTCTCAGAATACAACATCAATTTGATTCTATTTGTCTAATGCCAACAAATTTATATGGTCCTGGAGATAATTATCATCCTTTAAATAGTCACGTAATACCTTCTTTAATAAGGAAATTTCATAAAGGTAAATCCGAAAGATCTAAATTTGTAGAGTGCTGGGGTTCAGGTAATCCACTTAGAGAATTCTTATTTGTAGATGATCTTGCATCTGCTTGTGTTTTTGCTTTAGAAAAGTGGGCCCCTAATAATCTAGATTCACATTTATCAAAAAATGAGAGTTCTACTTGTTGGTTAAATGTAGGATGTGACTTTGAACTATCAATTAAAGATGTAGCCTTGAAAATATCAAAACATATAGGCTATAAAGGCGAAATAGTTTGGAATAATGCCATGCCAGATGGAACTCCAAGAAAGAAATTAGACACTACAAGAATTAATAATCTAGGTTGGGTAGCGACAACAGATCTTGATAAAGGTTTAGAGTTGACAATAAAAGAATACAAAAATAATTATCTTAAATCTTAATGAATTGTCCAAAAATATTACCAGTAATTCTTTGTGGAGGTTCGGGATCAAGATTATGGCCTTTATCAAGAGAAAGTTTCCCTAAGCAATATTTATCCTTAAACTCAAATGATGGGAAAACCTTTTTACAAAAAACTCAAGAAAGATTAAAGGGTTTAGATAATGTTGAAGATCCAATAATAATTTGTAACGAAGCGCATCGTTTTATAGTCGCTGAGCAATTAAGAGCAATAAATATTTCTCCAAAAAAAATAATCCTTGAACCATTTGGTAGAAATACTGCTCCAGCAATTGCAATTTCATCAATCTTGGCTTTAGAAGATTATGAAGATATTAACCTTTTAATATTATCTGCTGATCATGAGATAAAAAATGTTGAAAGGTTTTTAGAGGTAATTAAAAAAGGGATTGAATATTCTGAGGATAATAATCTTGTAACTTTTGGAATAGCTCCAACTCGCCCAGAAACTGGTTATGGGTACATTGAGAGCGAAGAACCGTACAAAAAAGACTATCTAAAGGGTTCCAAAATTAAAAAGTTTATTGAAAAACCAGACCTTAAAACTGCTAAAAATTTAATTAAAAATAATTCCTTTACCTGGAACAGTGGCATTTTTTTATTCAAGGCAAAAGCAATTTTGAATGAACTCAATAAATTTGTCCCAGATATTTTAAATTGCTGCAAAAAATCTCTTGAGAAAAAAAGTATAGATTTAGATTTTCATAGGATTGATCATACTTATTTTAAACAATGTCCAGATGTTTCTATTGATTATGCTGTTATGGAAAAAACCCAAAAAGGAATAGTATTAACTATGGATGTTTTTTGGAGCGATGTTGGGAATTGGAAATCAGTTTGGGAAACTGCTGAAAAAGATAAAAATGGTAATGCTACGCAAGGAAAGATAATTATTGAGAAAACTAAAAATTGCTTAATAAGGGCAGAAGATAGATTAGTTGTTGGCATTGGACTAAAAGATCTATTTATTATTGAAACGAATGATGTTTTACTTGTCGCAAATAAAGAAAACTCCCAAGACGTTAAAAATATTGTGAAAATCCTTAAAAAAAGAGGCATTTCAGAGGGACATGAACATAAAAAGATGTTAAGACCATGGGGATATTATATTTCTGTTTTAGAAGAATCTAGGTGGAAAGTAAAAGTTATCCAAGTTAAGCCAGGGGAACAGTTATCTCTTCAGATGCATCATCATCGTTCAGAACATTGGATAGTAGTAAAAGGGACTGCAAAGATTCAAGTAGACAATAATGTGAAAATACTTATTGAGAATGAGAGCTGTTATATACCATTAGGCTCAAAACATAGATTAACAAACCCAGGTAAGATACCTCTGGAGATCATAGAAGTACAAAGTGGAAGTTATGTAGGGGAGGATGATATTGAAAGATTTGAAGATAATTATGGAAGAATTGAAAAATAAATATCAATAAGCTTTATAATACAAAGATGGGAAAAAATATTGCCAAAAATAAAAAAGCACAAAATTCAAGACAAAAAGTTGCATTAATAACTGGTATAACTGGACAAGATGGAAGTTACCTTGCTGAATTCCTGTTAGAAAAGCATTACATAGTTCATGGGATTAAAAGACGTTCTTCAAGTTTTAATACCGAAAGAATTGATCACATATATATTGACCCTCACATCTCAAATTCAAACTTCATACTTCATTATGGAGATTTAACTGATACCTCAAATTTAGTAAGAATTATACAACAAGTTAAACCTGACGAAATTTACAATTTGGGGGCCCAAAGTCATGTTGCAGTGAGTTTTGAGACCCCAGAATATACAGCCAATAGCGATGCAATTGGAACTTTACGTATTCTTGAGGCAATAAGAATTTTAAATATGACTAAAACTGTAAAATTCTATCAAGCCAGCACAAGTGAATTATATGGATTGATTAAAGAATCACCGCAAACAGAAAGTACACCTTTTCATCCTAGAAGTCCTTATGCAGTAGCAAAACTTTATGCTTATTGGATTACAGTTAATTACAGAGAAGCTTATGGAATCTTTGCTTGCAATGGAATTCTCTTCAATCACGAGAGTCCCAGGAGAGGTGAAACTTTTGTAACTAGAAAAATTACACGTGGTCTTACAAGAATAAATTATGGACTTGATAATTGCTTATATCTTGGAAATCTCAATTCAAGAAGAGACTGGGGACATGCCAAAGATTATGTAGAAATGCAGTGGGAAATCCTGCAGGCAGATAAACCTGAGGACTTTGTAATTGCCACAGGCAGGATGGAAACAGTTAGAAGATTTTGTGAATTAGCATCCCTAAATCTAGGCTGGGGTAATGGAGATAAAAAGTCAGGAATTATATGGGAGGGAGAAGGGATTAATGAAATAGGGAGGAGAAAAGATAACGGGGAAATTATTATAAGAATAGATGAAAGATACTATAGACCTGCCGAAGTTGAAGAGCTTTTAGGAGATTCTTCCAAAGCTAAAGATAGATTTGGTTGGGAACCAAAAATAACATTAGAGGAAATGGTAAAAGAAATGATTCAACATGATAATTTACTAGCAAAAATGGAATTAAAAAATATTAATAAATAAATATATAGCCCATAATATCTATTTCAATAAGATTAATTTGTTCTTGAAAAGTAAATAAATCAAATTTATTAAAACCTCCTGATTCTACGATTAAAATATGTGAATTATTTTTATCTAAGTTATTATCCACTGAAACGTTTTTGTTGGATTTTAAAAAAAGGCTATTAATTTCATTTTTATGCAATGTTGAATTACCTAAATAAATTAGATTTAAATCGCTATTTTTATTAGTATCATTTTGTTTTTGACAAATTAATTCAATATATTGTTGCCATGTATTCTTCTTGTTTATCGAAAGTCCACATAATTTTCTTAAACCAACCATTTGATTAAAGGTTTCTAAATCGAAGATTATTTGTTCTTTATCCTCGATAATTTTTGCTATTAATACTCCCAAGAAAGCACCAACAAAAATTCCTATAAAAGGAAAATATAAAATTTTTAATCCTACAGGATCTTCTTTTAATCTAGGATTAGAAATAAGTTCCCATGGATCAAGTTTTTTGGCTTTTTCTAACTTACTTGATTGCAAGTCTGATGTCATTTGATCATATATATTTAAAAGCCTATTGGCTTCTTTTTTTAATTCTCTATCTTTTATTAGAATTTCATTTGGCCTATCTAGAATTTGCAATAATGATTGGTATCTTAGTTTCTGAGATTGCAGAGTTTTTGTTGTATTTTGGATTATAGTATCTCTTAAAATTTTTCTTTTTTTCATTAAATCCTTCAGATAATAATCAGATTCAATATAGTTAGTTTTTGCATTTATTATTGACTTATCTAAGTTTAGAAGTTCAAGATAAAGTAAATCATTTTTATCTGGAATATCATATATAATTTGATTCACATTCTTATCATTTACATTTTTTAAATTTTCTAGTTGTTTCTCTATAAATTTAAGTTCAAGAGAAGCTTCATATTTATCGGGGATAGGGTTGTTTATATTGTTTTTTGTACCCAAAGGAATAAAATCTCTTGATTTGTCATTTATTATATTTGTATCTAAATTATTTTTTAGGGCGAAAATAAATGCTTTTTTATAAGCATCTCTACTTTTTTCTTTGATAATTTTAATTTGATCCTCAAGATATTTAATTCCATTATCAATACTCCTTATGCGGTCTCTCCCAGAATATTTTTGATAATCTTTTGATATTAAATTCAAAACTTGAGAAATAAGATCTCTATTTTTATCTCTATAAGATATCTCTAGAACAGAAGTTTTTCTTAGTAATGAAACATTAAGATTTTTCTTCCAATTGTCGAAAGTAAGCTTTTGCACATTAGATCCATTTTCTTTTAAAAACTTTTTTACATATTCATAAGAAGGCATCAATATTAAAGGACTCTCAAGAATCTTTACTTCCGTTTCTAATTTTTTAGATCCTCCTGTTGTTATATTTAGGAAATCAGACATCCCAGCATATTCATTTAATAAACTTCCTTTCGTTGGAGAATCTTTTCTCATTGAATTATTATTTGATAAAACTATTTGAAAAGTACCTTCATAAGTTGGCTTTCTAATAGATGAATAAACTAAGCTTGGAAAAAGTATTGAAAATATTGAAGCAATTATTAATTTTTTATTTCTAGTAAGAAAACCATTAATAGCATTTAGATTTATATCTAAATTTGGCTCGTTATTTTGATTAATATTATTTTTGTTCATATAAGTTAAATTATAATTTTCAAATTAGTATCCCAAAATAAAAAATAATTATGATTATATCTTTCAATTTTTTCATTATTATGTGAATTAATTGGTATTAAATTTAGTTTTGTATAAAAAAAATATTTATTCATAAAAGTATAAGACTTCACCTTATTTTAATTTTTTAAATCATTATACTCAAGATAATTAATAATATCTATTAAATATTCATTAATAACATTAACATAGTAAATGGCATTTAAACTTTTATTGTTGCCTCAAATTGATTCAGTTTTAGAACCATTGCATTTGGCAATTAATGATAGGAATTAATTTAAAAAAAATATAAAAAGTAATATTAAGTAAAAAATATTTATACTTACAAAAATTAATGGTCCTTTGTGTTTATGCGGATAAAAAATAATAGAAATTTATTTTGGTAAAAAATAAGTTATAAAAATATAATAAGTTAATTTTCTACTTTATATTAATTTATGTTCCTATAAATATTCTTTTGTTTATTATGTGCGGTATAAGCGGAGTTTTTATAAGAGAAAACGGAGGTAGAGTTGATCGAGAGGAGATGCATAGAATAAGAGATGTAATGTTTAATAGGGGTCCAGATGGTGAAGGGATTTGGTTCTCAAATGATGAAAAGGTTTGCTTAGCCCACAGACGATTATCAATAATTGATCCATCAGAAAATTCTAGGCAACCAATGATAGATCCAATGAACGGAAATATAATAGTTTTTAATGGTGAAATTTATAACTACAAAAAACTAAAGATTAAATTAGAAGAATTAGGTCATAGATTCATAACAAAATCTGATACCGAGGTAATACTTATGCTCTACAGAGAATATGGTCTTTCACTATTCTCTCATTTAAAAGGAATGTTTAGTTTCGCCCTATGGGATCAATGTAATAATAAATTAATTCTTGCAAGAGATCCTATTGGAATAAAACCACTATATTATTCAGCTAATGCAAAATCAATTAAATTCGCCTCTCAAGTTAAAGCATTATTATCAGGAAATGATATAAATAAAAAATTATCTCCTGCTGGAAGCGTAGGCTACTTTTTATGGGGATCAGTTCCTGAACCTCATACAATTTTTGAAGGAATAAAATCAGTCCCTAATGGGTTTTACTTTGTTATTAATCCTGAAGGAAAAATAATTAAAAAAAAATATGATTCTCTTACAGATAGAATAAGTAATTTTGAATCAAATATAATTGAATACTCCCAAAGTGAATTAATAAAACAAATAATTGATAATTTAGATGAAACAGTTAAGTACCATACCACTTCCGATGTACCAATTTCAACATTTTTATCTGCGGGTTTTGATTCATTTATTATTTCTAATTTAGCCTCAAAATATTCAAAATTAAATAGTTTTACCATTGATCAATTGAACGCCCATGAATCTATTGATTCTGAAGTTTATTATGCGAAATTAATTGCAAAAAATTTAAATATTAATTTTTTCTCAAAAGAAATTTCTCTTCTTGATATTAATAACGAATTCGAGTTGTTCTTATCTAATATGGATCAACCTAGTATTGATGGACTAAATACATGGTTTATCTCAAAATTTGTTAAAGAAATTGGTTTTAAAGTATCACTATCTGGCTTGGGAGGTGACGAAATTTTCGGAACATATTCAACTTTCAGTCAAATACCAATAATACTCAAATATTTTTCCTTATTTAAAAGAAATTCAAAAATAACAACTACATATAGAAATTTTATAAGTAAATTAATTCCCAATTCCATGTCAAAAAAATATGCTAGTATTTTTGAATTTGGAACAGATATATCAGCGGCTTATTTTTTAAAGAGATCATTATTATTACCATGGCAGCTTTATAAATTTATGGATAAAAAATTCGTAGATGAAGGTTTACATGATTTAAAAATTTTTAAAAATTTAGATGAAAATCATAAGAATATTAAATCCACTAACTTAGCTATCAGTGCTCTAGAAATAAATAATTATATGAAAAATACTTTATTAAAAGATTCTGATTGGTGCGGAATGTCAAACTCTGTTGAGATTAGAGTTCCATTTGCTGATATAGATTTAATAGAAAATTTACTTAAACTTAAAGCAAATACATTTAGCAAATCTAATATCGCAAGAGAAATAAATAATTCTTTTTCAAATGATTTTTATTCTAGAAAAAAAACAGGTTTCGATATTAATTTTGCTTCCACTAATGCTTTTTCAAAAAATAAAAAAGTTTCTAAAAATGATAATTTCCTATGGGCAAAAAAAGTATATAATTCTTATTTAGAACTATATACTTAAAATTTTTTTTAAATTAAATTTACTAAATATTTTACTTCCAAATCTTTTTCATAAATCAATAAATAAATCACTAATTTTTAAAAAGATAAAATAAAATATCTCCTTATAATAGAAAGAAAGATATTAATTTATTCACA
Organism: Prochlorococcus sp. AG-402-I23; assembly: GCA_003216915.1. Classification (GTDB taxonomy): domain Bacteria; phylum Cyanobacteriota; class Cyanobacteriia; order PCC-6307; family Cyanobiaceae; genus Prochlorococcus_A. The sequence continues at coordinate 34,082 of QCIB01000016.1, read as the reverse complement.
AAAATGAATAACCAGCTATTAGAAAAGAATTATTCAAAATACTCTTTAAATTTTTTTATTGTTTTATCATCTTTTACAGCTTCGTTACCATCCTTACTAATTTATTTTACTAGCACTCTAACAAATGATTCAACAAGATTTATTAGAAATAGTATTTTATTTAATGAGAAATTTTGGATTTATTTATTAGAATTTAAAAGAAATAGTATTAAAGGGTTTCAATTTTGGCCATCTGAAAATATCGATTTTGCTAATATTATTTATATAGAAAGACTTTTTCCAAGATTAATATATTATCCAATTAGAAATAATACTGAACTTTACTTTTTATATGATGCATTAGTTATTTTTGTAATTATGGTTTTATGTCAAATAATAATTACAAGAATATTTTCAAACGAAGACTCTGAAAAAATATCTGTTCCAATAGTTTTAGGAATAATATCAATTTATAATTTAAAAGTTTTATTTTTAGAAAAAGGAATTTTTGAATCATGGTTTAGTAGAAATCCTGTGGCAATTATTTCACTTACGCTTTTTATAACTATTTATTTAAGCGATAAATTTCTGTTATCTAGGAAAAAATATTTTTTATATGCTTTTATATTTCTATTATTTTCTATTACTCATACCTATTCTTATCTACTAGCTACTACATTTTATTTTTTTAGAAATATTTCTAATCTATTTATCTACAAGAAATTATATCTCCAGAAGTTACTCATACCTATACCCTCATTGTTATTATTTCTAATTTATTATAAAACACTTAATTCATCTGCATCCTTTTCGATATTTAGAGAATATTTAGGATTGATCAATTCTTACATCCCTAATATAAATGAAATAATAAAAATAGTTTTTTTATTTATAATTACATTTTTATTTGTTCCAAAATCAGCAAGATTTAATTTTTTTATATTAATTATTTCATCTTTAGCTCTTACTAATACACAAATATTTACTGGACAAGCTCTGAGAGATATTCACTATAGATTATATTCAATTGAGTGGTTATGCTCTTTTTATATTGTTTCAAATATAATCAAATATATATCCTCAAGATTCAATAAATCATTTCTTTATTATATATTTATTGGAATTTTTGTTATCTATACTTTTACATACATAAAAGAATTTAAATACTTTAATTTAGTTATAGATCCTAATAGAAAGTGTGATTTGAGTTCACCTTTGACAGCTACTTTGTTAGATATGAATAAGCAAGAGGCACTTAATTGCGATATATTTATTTGGGATTCGCCTTCTGTAGAGAATACAAAAAATTTGATTAATGAATGTATCAGTAGCGATTTAGAATGTAAAAGTTGGTTTGAAGCAATCGCTCATGTGCATCCCAAGCTGTAATAATATTATCTTCTATCTTAAATAAAAGGGTATTATTTTAAATCATAATTTTAAAAAATTTTTTAAATGGAATATTAATGAAGAACTGCTAATATAGTAAAATTTACTTAATTATTATTTATTACTTTATATGTTTATCAAAGAGAATTGAACTAATGAACTTCAAAGATATTTTATGTATTTCAACCCACACCTCTCCCACAAGAGGATTTGGAGGTCCATCAGTTTCAATAAGGAATTTTTTAAATTTTTTAAGTTCAAAAGATATTTCTTATACATTAATAACCACTAGTCCTTTTAAATTTGACTTTATCAAAAAAGATAAAGTAATAGAATTATTCTTCCCAACATTATTTTTTCATAAGATTGGTTTATCAATTTCAAGTACTTTTTCTATTATATTTTTATCCCTTTTTAAAAAAAACATTATAATAAATGGTATTACAACAATGCCAAACTTTTCTGCACTTATTGGTGCATTGGTTAACTCAAGAAGTAAAGTAATAATTTTTAGTAGAGGTTCATTTGAAGTTGGAAGAACAAAAAATTGGTCTTTTTTAAAAAAGTTATATTATAAACTTAATCTTATAATTGTTAAATACTTAAGTATTGAAAATAGATTACTAATTATTTTTCAATCCAAATCAGAACAAGAAAAATCTATTTCTCTTAGTAAATGTAATTACAGGATTATTGGAAATATAGACGAATACCTTTTTAAAAAAATGCAAAATAAAGATTTAAATTATAAAAATAAAAAGAGGGGAAATGATTTGATATTTATTGGGAGATATAGTCCAGAAAAAGGGATTGATAGATTAATTAAAATATTGAATATTCTTAAACAAAAAAACAGTAAATTAAAAATAGTTTTAATTTTTGATTCATTAAATAATACTCAGATCTCTAATATTAAAAAGGTTATAAATGGTTTAAATTATCAAATTTTTGTAAATTTAGACCATGAGATTGTTTTAGATAAACTTTCAAAATCAAAATTAATTTTTTTTCCTTCATATATTGAGAATTATGGTAATGTTTTGGTTGAGTCTATAATTATGGGTTCTATTCCAGTCCTATATGAAAATACACACTGGTGGGAAATGTATCCAAAATACTGCTATGGCGAAAAAGATTTAATCAATTTTATAAATAAAGGTTTTATTTATTATGATGAAAAATTATCTAATAATTGCATTAACTTTATTTATAATAGCTGCATAAAAAATAATACTTTTAATTCGATTTTAGATTTTATATTTTAAAAATGGATGAAATTATTTTTATCAGTTGGCAACCCATAACGCTTATTTCATCATTTTTTTTATTAGTAGGTTTATATTGTACAAGACATAAAATAAAAAATAATTTTGATATTTTCCTAATTTCTATTACTACAATATACCAACCTCTGTATTCCTTATTATCTCTAGGCTATATAAATCTATCTTTTGTTGTGAGTTCCTCTTTGATATTTTTTATGCGTAATAAAATTCTTAATATGCACATTATTGTAGTCAGTATTCTTCTCTCTCTATCAGGAATAAATTATGCATATGGGAATATTGATTTAACAGAGTTTATGAAATCAATTTTATTTTTAACAATACTTTTCTCAGGCTTAATTGCAGGAAATTATTTGGCAAATAAAAAATCTTCTACAATATTTTTTTCATGCCTAGCTATATCTTATTCCATACTATCTTTAGTGTCTTTAGTTATGAAATATTTTTTCCACGATTTAATTGATATTTACGGTTTGGGTCTTTTAAGAGATACTGGATACAACCCATCAGTTCTAATACCTCTTCTTTTTTACCTTATCTTTAGTATAAACTTATATAAAAAATATAGCTTATTTGGTTTTCTTTACTTGCTAGTAATTTCTTCTAGGACATCTATTATTCAAACCTTTGTTTTAGTAATGAAATATAGTAAAGAAATAAAAAAAAATAATCTATTGATTGTAATTTTCACAATATTATCTTTAATAATTTGTTCTATATTCTTTCAAAGAACTTTTCTTGTAGAAAAGATTGATCAATTATCTTTTTTTGGAAGCTCTGCTTTAACTAGACAAATGGCTGTTTTCTTAGAAATAAATAAATTCACAGAATCGCCTTTTATTGGACAAGGATTCTTTTACTATTCTGATCAATTTTTGGAAATGTGGGAGATTACACGTATGAGAACTTCTGAATTTTCATATGCAGCATTTAATCATATAGGTATAGTTTCAACCTTAGCGCAAGGTGGAATAATTGGATTTTTAATTTTAATTATTTTCCCCTTTTATATATTTTTAAATTTTACTTGGGAATCTTTTGAAGATAGATTAATAAAAGAAATTTATTTTTTAAATTTTATTTCTTTTTTTATATCAGGTTCACCAATAGTCCTAGATTTTCATCTATCTTTTTTCTATTACTTAACTGTTGGCTATATGTATACAATTTGTAAAAGAAAAAATAAACTTTTTAAATTAACTATTAAATGATATTTTTATTATATATTTTGAGATAGTATAATTTGAGTTATTCAATATTAGTAGGTTTTTGATAATAAATTGCGATATTTAAATTCTATAAAAAAAAGTTTCTGGAGTTTAGCTGAGAATGCTTCATATCCTCTTTTAGGATTAATTTCAACTCCTTTACTACTAAAATTTCTTGGGGTAGATATATTTGCTCAGTATATTTTTGTAAAAACATTAGTTGCCACTGGGTCACTAATAACCATAACCATGGGCGAGGCTGTTACTAAGGAAATATCTGTTAAATTAAATAGTAAAGATATAAAAGAAAATATTTTTAATTCTATTAAATCTAGTATCTCCATAACAACTATTTCAATAATATTAATCTCAATTATTTTCTTCCCAATATGTTGGAAAATCTTTCCAATATTATTTTTTAAAATTGGAGACCCAGAAACAATTCATCTAATTCTAATATTCACAATAATGTTGATTTATTTTGAACAATTAGACGGCATTTTCGCAGGCTCACTAAAAGGATTAAATAATTTTAAAGTTTCTGCAATATTAGAATTAGTTTCACGAGTAATAACCCTAGCACTGTGCTTATATGCTTCTTATATCTATAAAGACTTATTTAAGATTTTACAGATTTTATTGTTCTGTAATTTTTTAAGATTCTCTATAAAAGGGTTAATACTCTCTAGAATTTTAGGAGGATTTATTATTTGTTTTGGGTGGAATAAGCAAGTAATTTTGAGTCTTTTAAATTTTGGGAAGTGGCATTGGATACAGTTAATTGGTGGCACCTTAGAAAGTAATGGTAATAGACTTATTTTAGCCTCAGTTTTAGGTCCAGAAGCTTTAACTATTTATAGTATTTTAAATTCTTTATCTCAAATAATATTTTTAGTTCCTTCAGCTACTCTTTACTGGATATTTCCAAAAGCTTCAAAATTATCAACAAATGATAAATATATACCTAAAGGTTTTTATAAAAAATCAATTATTGCAAATATTTTAATAAGCCTGCCTTTGGGTTTGTTTATGGTTATTGCAGGAAAACAAATAATTTCTTTATGGATAGGTCTTGATTTTGCTGTTGAAAATTATTTATTTTTTATACTTATGTCTATTTCTTGGACAATTCTTTCTTTATATGTAGCAACTCATTATCTATTATTAGGATTTGGTAAAGAGAAGTTAATAGGATTGATAAATATTTACGGAGGTATTCTGTCTGTGTTAGTTTCTTATTTAGGAATAACACTATTTGGTGTTTATGGTATTATTCTTGGGAAATTTGCATTGATAATTAGTTTATTTAAACAGGTTCCTACAACTCGAAACTTAGTAAGAAGTGATTTATATTATTGATTATATTTATAAAAAAATTAAAAATATACTTTTAATTATAAGAAAATTAAGATAATTATTTTAGTTCGATCACCAATCCTATTTTATTATCCATTTATGAATTTTTAAGTTATTTTAAAAATTAAAATAACGATTATCAAAAAATTTTTTTATCCAATAAAGGTCCAGTTAAACAACTTTGACTATCTTAAAAACTTAACTATTCTTCAATTCTAAAACAAATTTTATAATGAATTATTTTTTTTTAGATAATCTTAAAATTACTTTATTTGGGTTTAAATCTATTTAATACATCTGCAATTCTTATGATTTTTTCTTTATCTAGCTTAGGATGTGAAGGTATCCAAAGACCTTGTTTACTAATCTTTTTACTTATTGGGAAGGTATCTTTATGCTGTTTATGAAATTCAAAAGCTTTCTGTTTATTTAGTTCCGGATACATTACTCTTGAGCCAATTTTATTATCTTTTAACCATTCACTAAGTTCCATTTGAAAATTTGTATTTACTTCATAAAACCAAGGAGTTGTTTTATTTATATCATTATGCAACAAATTCAAATAAGGGTTGTCAACTAATTTATGAAGCAATTTATAGTTTTCCTTTTTTTTCTCAATTAACTTATTTATTCTCTTAAGTTGCGAAATTCCAAGTACAGCTTGCAAATCGGTGAATTTCAAATTTAAGCCAATCGAATCATGATTGTCAGATCCACCACCACTACTTCTGCCAAAATCACGGTATTTCCTTAGTGAATCAATAAAATCTTGATTCGAAGAAACAACAGCGCCACCTTGACCAGTAGTAATAATTTTCGGCATAGAAAATGAAAAGCTTCCTGCAATACCTACTGTACCCATGTGTTCACCAGAAGGGTAGTATGATCCAAGAGCTTGGGCGCTATCTTCGATTAGAAATATATTATATTTTCTACAAACATTAAGTAAATCGTTTATATCATAACTAGGGTACCTTCCGTTTGCTGGCATAAACATAATTGCTGATACAGAATTACTCTCTCTTTCTAATATTTCATTTAGATTATCCAGTGATAAGCATAAAGATGGCCACTCTATATCACAAAATATCACTTCAGCACCAGCCTCAATCACTGAAAAAGCTGTTGCGGCCATTGTATAGTTAGGAACAATAACTTTTGAACCTTTCTTTATTCCTAATACCTTAAGGATTGAGAAAAGAGTAAGTGTTCCATTCGGGAAAATTATAGCTTCTTTTACATTACAAAAATTAGAAATATCATTTTCGAAATCTTTTGTTTTTTGATATTCGGTTATAAATCCACCGCTTTCTAAATATTCATTTATTTTTTTTATATCTTGATTTCCAATAGCAGGCTCATATTGAAGAATAAATTTCTCATTCATAAGTATTCTTTCTCAAATTCGTTTATCATATCAATCAATAATGTTTTAAATGTATATTCTGGTTCCCATGATAAAAGCTCTCTACCCTTTTTAGAATCACCTTGCAAATAGGGCAATTCTTCTGGCCTAAAATATTTTTTATTAATAACAACATGATCTTTATATTCTAAACCCAAATAATTAAACACTACTTTACATAGTTCTTTTACCGAATGTGCTTTTCCTGTTGATATAACAATGTCTTCTGGTTCAGAATGATTAAGTAATTTAATCATAGCTTTTGTGTAGTCAGATGAATGACCCCAATCTCTGAATGATTCAAGATTACCCATTTCTAATTTATCAGTCCTACCGTATTTAATATCCAATGCTCCTTGTACAACTTTTGCAGTTACAAAGTTTTTTCCTCTTCTTGGCGATTCATGATTAAAGAGAATTCCATTTGAAATAAATAAGCCATAAGATTTTCGATAATTTCTAGCAATACTATATGCGTAAAGCTTAGAGCATCCATAAGGACTAACTGGGTGCATAGCAGTAGTTTCTCTTTGGAAATTATCGGGATCAACTGAAGAGCCAAACATTTCTGAAGAGCTAGCTTGATAAACCCTTGCTTCAGGGCAGATTTCTTTTACAGATTCAAATACATTAAGAGCTCCAAAGGAATTCACTTGTGCTGTAAATGCAGGCATATCAAAAGAAAGTCTGACATGACTTTGTGCGGCCAAATTAAAAATATAATCTGGTTTAAAGGCCCTTAAAGCTTTATCTATTGAAGATTTATCTATTAAATCTCCATAGAAAGTTTTTATATCTTTTTCTAAATGATTAATTCTATAGGTCTGATTTTCAGCAACTGAACTTCGTCTTACTAATCCACCGACCTCATATCCCATTGAGATCAAATGCTCTGTAAGATATGAACCATCTTGGCCATTTATTCCTGTAATGAAAGCCTTTTTCATTATATAAATCTCTTAAATTTTAGGTTCATTATACATTCGATAAGAATACCTTGTCTTTCTCTATCCCAAAGTATGGACCTGTTTTGAATTCATAAACTATTGTATTTTCTTCTAAAGATTTATAGTTATGACCTCCTCTGTAAGTCATAGTACAATCCCCTGGACTCATATGCCTAGTCATTAGCAACTTATCATCAATGTCATAATAAAATACTTCAACTTTACCTTTTATAACTACCCATGATTCTTGTGCCATTGGCATATTTCTTTCAAAAATTACGTGTTTATGAGCTTTAAATGTTTGATCTGACTTTAAAACGAGATGTGAAACTTGAAGAGATTCATTTTCGGGGGATATATTTATCCTGCTACTTGCTTTTTTATGCCTTGGTTTAAAAAGCTGATGAAGTAACAAATCTCTTGATTTTTTAGAATAAATGCTTTCAATTTCATCAACAGAATTATATTTCATTCTCTAATTTTAAATAGATTAATAATACACGATATCATGCCTAAGACTATTAAAAACAACCATAATGCATTAAAAAGGTAATGATAATAATCTTTACTTTGTTATTAACTAAAAGACCTTAACTTTTTTCTTTTTTATTGTCTTAAACATTGCATTAATCTTAAATTATCCATTAAGACAAAATTATTTTTCTTATTAGGCATTTTTTTATTGTTTAGTCCTTATATTATTTAGGAAACTATACATGATATAATATTGTCCAAAAATTGAACCTTTAAGAGATATTATTAAGGAGAAATAATTAATACTTAATTTGTTTAATGGGAAAAAATAATCTAGACATTTCAATAGTTATACCTACACTTAATTCAGAAAAATTTTTACATGAAACTTTGAATTCTATTCTGAAACAAAATATAAATTTAGATATTTATGTTGCTGATGGTAGTTCTAAAGATAAAACATTAGAAATCATAAACGATTACAAACAATATTTAGATATTAAAGTGATATCAAATTCTGATTCGGGGCAAAGTAACGCACTAAATAAGTCTTTAAATTTTATTAAAACACCTTATTTCTTAACATTGCAATCAGATGACATAATTTTGCCAAATATGATTAAAGAATTTAGTAAAGTTATTAAATTTCAAAAAGAAGATTTCCTTTATATAAGTTCTGATCGTTTTTGTTTTAACGAAGGTAAAGTCCTAAAGTATAATTTTGGATCTTGGCAAAGAAAATTATTTGTGAGAAATGGAGTTTGGTTTGGTCCTTTCCCATCAATGATCTGGAATACAAAATTAGTAAAAGAACTTGGAGGATTTAGAGAGGACTTAGATTTTGTAATGGATTTTGAATTAGTCCAAAGATTCAATAAAACTTTTAAAAATAAGAAAATAAATTATCATATCAATAAAATTTATGGTGGATTAAGAAAACATGCTGATGCTAAAACTACTTCTTATAAACTAAAGTCAGTATTTTTAAATGAGCAGAGACGAATAAAAAAAGAATATAAAATTTCAAATTATATTCAATTTATATTTACAATCTTATATCAAATATTGTCACTTATAAGAAATAAACGGTACCTATTTCTTGATAAAGAAAGAATTATTAATTATATAGATTTATTAAAAAATAGAAATATAGATTTAGTTATTAATAAATGATTATTTTCATGAAAAGTAATACTATAAAAATTTTTAATCGGTTTAGATTTTATTCTAAATAATCATAAATTTCAGATTTTAGTATATAAATAAAATCTATAAATTAAATAATAAAATATGAGCTAAAATTTATAGTAAGATCTACTGAATTTATAAATTTTTTCATGAGTGACAAAAATTTCTTAATAATTATGTACGGAAAAAATGAATCAATAAATATAGATAATGCTATTTTCATGTCTAGTTTAAAACGCCAATTTGTTTATGTAGATAGTTGTTCAACAGATGGGACTCAAAAATTACTAAGTAATAAAAAAATTAACTTTATTGTTCATAACTATATTAACTGGCCAACTTTAAGGAAAGTTGGATATGAATATGCAAAAAAAAATAAATTTGAATGGATTTTAATGTTAGATGCAGATGAGGTAATAAGTGAAAAAACACTTAATTATTTAGATAATCTCGATAAAGTAAATTTCGATTCATATTCCTTAAATTTTAAAACAATTTTCAATGGAAAATATTTGAATTATCTTTCTCATAGACCAAGGATTAGATTTTATTCAGTTGACAGAACCTCCCCTAAAGGAGATACAGTATTAGACTTTATTGATTCAAGAAGGAATAAGCATTTATCAAAAGATTTTTATATCTTAAACAAAGATAAAACTGATTTTATAAATTTAGTCAATAAACAAGTTCAGAAAGTTAAGTATTCCTCCTTAGAAAAGTATCTTAAAGTTTCAGAGCATGGAATTATTAAAAAGATAGTTTTTAGATTCATACATAAAAAATTAATATTAAAGTCAATTTTACATTTTTTATATTTTTATATATTCAAATTAGGTTTTTTAGATGGCAAAGCAGGTTTATACTATTGTTTTAATTATTCATTTATTTTTCATTTTTTAATGTCATCAAAAGAAGCTAAATAATTTAGTATTAAAATTTGTATTATCCTATAGAATGTTATGCAAAAAATTTAATTAATCATTTTGAAAAAATTAACCCAGTAATCTCTTTATAGCATTTACATATTTGGAATTACGAGTGATTATCATAGGAAAAAAATTAGAAAAGCTATTTGTTAATAAAATATCCTTAACATCATATTTTAATTCCATTACAACAGAATTTTCAGATAGAAAAAATTCCTTATTAATATTTAATCCAGATTTTGGATAGTAATATCTAATATCATAGTCTAGAGTTAATCTAAATTTATTATTTTTAGAGATATAGTATTTTCTTTTATAAGAGTTGATACATGTTGGTATTAAACTACTATACTCTGATTTCTTATCATGAGGAATATTTGAGTTTTGAAAAATATTAGCAATATTTTTATTAATCGATAAAGGCGAGATTGTGAAATTTCCTAAATCAAAATATTTCTTATCTCCTGTCATACCAGCTTTATATTTAATTTCAAGCTTGGGATTTGATGCATTATAGAAATCTCCATACCACCTTATTCTGACTTTCTTTCTTTCGGAATCTCCATTTATATTTTGCAGAAAAAAATCGAAATTTAAAGTATCTAAATAGATATTTTGTATATTTCTATTTTTATAATGTTTGTAAAAACCAAATGGATGATTTTTTATGAAATAGATTAATTCTTCTTTAAAAAAAGAATTAATTGTAAATTTATTCTCATATCTCATCTATCACAAACCACTTTTCTTGCCAAAACGAATTCCATACAATAAGGATTCAACATTTTCTGTATTGATTTTTTTATTTTTATTATTAAGTACTATTTTTGATCTAGGTTCAAGAAGATACTCTACTTCGAATTTTTTATTGAATATATTTTGAATTAATATATTTCCTGGTCCATATTCTGGTTTCTTTTGAAAAGCAACTAATCCAACTTTATTCATTTCAAGCGAAATGTTATTAATCTCTACTACAGATAAATCTTTACTAGCTATAGCTATATCAGTTTCCTTTATCAAAAAATTATTGCCTTTTAAATAACTATCTTCTCCAACACTTAAACCTTTGTCTTTTGCATTATTGATAAATATATCATTAGCTTCTATATCAGATCCGGAAACATCAATAGCATCATTCCCAGAATTATTCAATTTTAAATTCAAAAGTTTTCCATTAGAGAAATCTAAATCAATAGCGTCAGAATAAGTGTTTAAAAATTCGCTATTTGAAATTAAAAAATCTGACCTAAATAGATTTAAAGCATCTTCAGAAAAGTTTTCCTCAAATTTACAGTTATCAATTAATACAGGAGACTCATAAAATGTCACAGCTCCAGTAACGCTCCATAAATTATTATTAGGAGATGAAAGTTTTTTAAAATTGACAAATTTCAAAGTTGATCTTTTATCTGCCTGAATAACGATTAAACCTTGTCCACCTTCTTCGGCAGTAATATTTATTGGATTTGATGATGAGCCATTAAATTTAATTGCACTTTTTGAAATTATTAGACCCTTATTTTCTATAGATAAATTAAAACCTCCAGATGCCGAGATAATATAATCTTTTGGCAAAATAAGAGGTTTTCTTAAAATCCAATTTCCCGGTAGAAATATTATTTCATTTTTACCTTTTATTTCCTTTATAAATGGAAATTCTTCAAAATTAGTTTCTCTAATAAGTAAATCATTCTTGACATCTATCGATTCAATTCTTGAATAATTATTTATGTTATTTTTAAGCACTTCTGATCCGCCCAGTAATCTATATCTCAAAAATAAAGTCTCGTTATCTTTTTTTATTGTCTTGATACTATTCTCCTTTGCTCTTAAGGTGAACTCATTATATTTGGGGAATTTATTAAACTGTTTTCCCATTATTATTTCCTTTTTATCAGGATAATAAACCTCTCCTTGATCATCATGAAAAGAAATAATTTCTATAGGAAAAATTTGATTATTTGCAATAGATAATTTAATATCGTCCGAAGTCTTTTTTTGATTAAAAATATGCAATGGATTTTTTGGTCTCAACTTATCCTTTATAAATAGTTCATTTTTCTTATAAACTTCCTTCTTTGAAGAGACGAGTGGGTAACTTTTATAAAGTATTGCAAGATTATTTTCTAATGATTTTTGATTATTTTTAAGAAAATTTTGAAAATAATTATCAGATGTTAATTTTTCAAGTTTTGAAATATAAGCCTCAACAAATTTTAAATCATTAAAAAATCCTAATTGAGCATATTCGATAGTGAGTTTGGGTATAGTTACACCTGGTTCAGCATCAAACCCTATTGGAGATAATTTTGAAATAAAAGGATTATAGTAAAATCTTTGATTTTCCCAAAATGTTCCATGTGTTGCACCCATTAAATCTGAAATTGCATAAAAGGTTGATAAATGATCAAGATCAAAAACATCCGAGGTTTTTAATTCGTTTGATAGAAATTTTTCTAAAAGTTGTACTGACATATCAAATTGATCTTTAAAAACCTTGTTATTCGTAATATAGTTTTCTTTAAAAGGAGTAACCTTACTCTGATAAATTGGTTCTTCTCCATAAGAGTTGAATTGATCCAGTTTTTTTTCATAAGTTTTAAACGACCTATCCCATATTATTGGTTTATTATTATTCTTTAATGATCTTAATTGCCTTTCCCAAACGAGAGATTCTGAAAGTTTTATAATTGGACCTTCTTTGAATTTATTAGCTTCTAATAAATGTTTGTCGAAATGCTCCTCGACCGCATAAATCCCATAATCCTTACCATTTAAAAATAAATTGATAAAACTATATTTTAATGCTGGTAAGCTTTCTTCTCGCAAAAACTCATGAAAAAGCCATTCATCGATATAAGATCTCGTTTCAGGCCTATGCAAAGAAAACTTCTTCATGCCTAAAAATGAATTATCACCTTTCACTTTTACCCTAAAAGACCATTTATCTCCTGAGAAATGATCTGTCCAATCTCCTTTAAGTCTCAAATTAATAGGTATGGAAAAATTATTGAAATTTAATTTAGCTTTTACATAATCATCATCCTCAGTAATTAATACTCCTCTTTTCAAAGCTTGATTTCTTTTAATATTGAGTTTTTCTAAATTCTTGAAATTTATATTTAAATATAATTTATCAGTACTATTTAATTGACCCTTTATAAAATTAAAAGGTAAATTTATTTTATTTTCTGCAATTATGAATTGAAAAAATATTGAGTTCTTAATCTGGTTCTTTATATTTTTAGGGATAAGTTGATCATTTTTCTCTATAAGAAAAAAAACACCCAAAAAAGAAAAAAATAATATTGGAGAAAAGAAAAATAATTTAAATTTTCTTAAAAATATGCTTTTGATAAAGTTTTTAAAATCAGTTCTTAAGTATTTATTTTTACTACTCTTTATTCTCATTATTAAATAATTATTTATTTAGTTTATTATCAAGCCAGAATTATCTATAAAGGTTAAATAAATATTTGGAAATTTTTTATAAAGAGATTTTCTTATATTGTCTAAATCTTCAAAATTCCTAAGATCAAGATAAAAGGATGTTTCTATATTATCTTTACTTTGAGAAAATCTTTTAAGATCAATAGTTTCACAATATTCATTGAGCGTTTTCATGATTAAAGAAGTATCATTTTCCGATAAATTATTAATAGAAATAGTTAAATTCATCATCTTTGATGAATATTTTTTTGAAAGCTTATATCTTAAAATAATCAGGACAAGTATTATGCCAACTCCTAAAAGTGTAGTTATTGTTTGATTTGCACCAAGTCCTAGACCAACTGCTATGCATAAAAATATATAAGCAAGTTCCTCTGGTTCTTTCAGGGCTGTCCTAAATCTAACAATAGAGAGTGCACCTACTAAACCTAAAGACAAAGCTAATGAGGATTTGACTACAGCTATCACCAACATTGTTGTCATTGAGATAAGAGTAAAGTTGAGAGAAAATGATTTCCTATTAGATAAACTCCTCCCACATTTCACAAAAATGTAACCTATGGCTAATGATAATAGGAATGCTATCAAAAGATTAATACTAAAATTTAAAGGAGATATTACGGAATTAGAGTTAATCAATAAATCTCTAAATGTTTCCTCTTTATTCACATCTATATCTTAAACTTTAGAGATATTTTAACAGGTATTAGCTCAAGATTAGTTTTTGCTAAATTATTTTACAAAATATATATTTTCAAATTTTACCGAAATTAAATTTCTCGATTATATTTTATAGAAATAATAAATCTTTTTAATAGATATATCTAAAAAATGTTAATATTGTCTGATAAAAATTTAAATTTAAAACCCAAAAAAATAACTAGTATCCTAGCTGCTTTTTTTTGTTATTGACTATAAATTATGTTAATATTTTACAGATAGACTTACTAATTTATATTTAAATAGATGGATATAATTGCTTGTGAATGTGTTTACCCAATGGATGCCATTCATAAATGGAGAAATTATGAAAAATTACTTCTTGAATGCAGTAAAAATGAACATATTGATTTTTATAAAATAAATTCAATATGTGATATTGGATGTGGGAGTGGCGATATATTGGACTTGTTTCAAAAAAGCAATTTATTTAAAAAAGTAAAAAAATTTGATGGTTATGATATTAATTCTAATGCTATTTCTAAAGCAAGAAAAAATTATCCAAATATTAATTTTTTTTCTGAGGATCTTCTTAAAACAAACAATGAATATGATTTATTAACGTGTACCGATGTATTTGAACATGTTTTAGATGTATATTATTTTTTGAATAATTTAAAAAATTATTCAAAATACTTTTTATTTAATATTCCATTAGAGTCTTCATTCTTCAAGATAATGTTGGGTGAGAAAGAGCTTAGGAAAAGTTATAAATATTTTGGACATCTTCATTTTTACTCTGCTGCTTCGGCAATCTTAACTTTGGAGTTGTCTGGATATAAAATTATTAAAAAAACTTTTGCAAAAGACAAAACAAGTAACTTTTATAATTCCAAATCAATAAAAAATCTTATCAAAGCAATACCGCCTTTAATTATTCAAAAATTTAGCCCTTATCTTTCTGCAGCATTATTCGGAGATCATCTCGTAGTACTAGCAAAAAGAAAATAATTTCAAATTCAATACTTAAAAATTTATTTATCAATCTATCTCCATATATTCGATCAATAAAAATACTTTTTTTGTTTAATAAATTTTAAAATTTATCTGAATTGTAAAAATTTAATAAACTCAATTTTATTAATTATTGACTTAAATATTAAAAAATAGTTTTTAAAAAATAAAATTTTTGAAATTTTATTTTATTTTTCTAATCAAATTTTTCTTTGCAAATAGGAGTTGATAGAATATTCATATCTTAATTTAATTATTAATAATAAATTAATGGTAATTATTAATAAAAAAAATTCAAGCGGTAAGTATAGACCTGAAATCGATGGACTTAGGGCATTCGCTGTATTGATTGTAATTATTAATCACTTTAATAAAGAAATACTACCAAGCGGATATCTTGGTGTTGATATATTTTTCGTTATATCTGGATTTGTAATCACATCATCATTAGAAGAAAGAAAAAGTAAGAACTTTTGGGAATTTATTTTTGGGTTTTATGAACGTCGAATTAAAAGGCTTATACCTGCACTTATTTTGTTTGTTTTGTTAACAAGTCTTTTAAGTTGCCTTTTTAGTAGTCCAAATATAACCTCTCACTTAAAGACAGGTATTTCTTCATTATTTGGATTTTCAAATATAGCTCTTTTTTTGAAGTCGAAAAATTACTTTGCAGCATCTGAGCAACTTAATCCTTTTTTACATACATGGTCATTAGGAGTAGAAGAACAATTTTACTTACTTTTTCCTTTTATAATTTGGTTTACAGGATTTGGTCGTCAGTCAAATAATGGTAAAAAAAATCTTTTTTTAGTAATTCTATTTCTTGGAGTTTTATCGTTACTTTCTTTTACATACCTTTACTCAATTGATCAGCCTGCAGCTTACTTCTTGATGCCAAACCGTTTTTGGGAAATTTCATCAGGTTGTCTTTTATTTATTATCCTTAAAAGTCAAAGTTTTATCGTAAAAATTATAGAAAATCTATCACCTCTTTTTATTTTAATATTGATGATTGCTATTTTATTTCTACCAATAACCTTTGCTGTACCATCAACTCTTTTAATGGTTTTTTTATCATTATTGCTTATTTCTTGCTTAAGAGAAGAAACATCAATTTGTAAATTATTAACTAATAAAAAGGTTGTTTATATTGGGCTAATTTCTTACCCTTTATATTTATGGCACGGGACAATTCTATCGGTTAGTAGATTAACAATTGGCATACATTGGTGGTCTGTCCCCTTTCAGATTGGGTTGATTTTTCTTTTAGCAATTTCTTCCTACAAGTGGCTAGAAACTCCCCTTAGAAAAAAGAAATGGTCACCAAAAAAGTTATTTACAATTTTAAAAGGAATCATTTCCCTAACAATTTCAGCTATTATATTGATTCTTCTAGAAAACCCACTTAAAGGAAAATTATACTTGGGTGATAACACAATAGAAAAAGACTATAAATTTTATAATTTAAATGATGACGAAAACTTTTGTCCTAAAAAGAATAAAGTTTTTGGGGAAAATGGTAATATCAAGCTTGCAGAATGTTTTACAAAAAGTAGAGAAACAAGTAAAACTTTATTTTTTCTAGGGGATAGTCATAATCTATCATTTCTTGCTGGGGCAGAATTTATTTCTAATAAAACAGATTCAAATTTATATTACGAGAGGTCCTTGTATACAACTATTAACAAAACAAAAAGTGATGCTTTCTTAGATGATTTAAATATGCAATTTTTGTATAAAGCCAAAGCAGGTGATGTTGTATTTATAATAATAAGAATGCCAACAAGGTTTTTAGATGATTGGTATGAAGGATTAGGAAGTAAAGAAGGTTTTGAGAATTGGCTTTATGCACTTTATCAATTTAGAGAAACCCTCTCTAAAAAAAATATCAAATTAGTATTATCCAATCCTATTCCAGAATTCCCGAATGCTAAATATCGCCTATGCAAAGAACATAATAAACAATGGTTTAATAAATTAAATAGAAAAGATTGTTATTTTCCCCTAAAGGCATTCAATGGCAGCAATGGCAAATACTCTCAAATAATTGAGAGTCTTAAAGAAATATCTTCTAAATATGATAATCTTTATCTTTTTGACGCTTTAACTGCAATGTGTCCGCAAGAAGAATGTAATTATTCTCTAAATGATAAATTACTTTATCGAGATGATGACCATATATCAGATTATGCTGCTCGCTATGTAGTTGCCCCACAAATGCTGAAATTTTTAAATGAGTATGAAATAATAGAAAATGAATCCCAATAATCTTGTTTTCATTTGTATTCTAAAATATATAAATATCTCAAGTTTTTATAAAATTATTGAAATGAATAATTATTCAATATGAAAACTAGTTTGTAATACTTTTTTTTAGATATTCTTTAATGTATACAGGAAGTTTTCTAAACTTATTCAAATAAATCCCTCTCATTAAAAATTTTAATATTAGTAAAAAAGATGGTTTTGAAGAGTCATAAAAGAACCTTAAAAAAAAAGGTAAAGGTTGGAATTTTGAAGGAGATATTTTAATTCCATATTCCCAAGGACATTTAGGACCATTCAGTTTTCCATTACCAAGAGAAAACATTTCCCCATTGAATCCAAAGCCAATATATGAATGCCAATCAGAATTTATTTCTTGATAAGGAATCGCATCTAGATGCATTGATTCAATTAAATCATTCCTAACTAAAAGTAAGTCAGTTTGAAAGTAATGCACGATGCTATAACCTTTTTTATTGGCAAGTTTAGCTATCGCTGTTGATGAAGAACCTATATTTACAGATGGGTCTTCAGATTGAATAAATTCAACATTGGGATGGAATGTTTGATTATATTCAATCAAAACTACTTTTGGAGATATTTCTAAATCTCTAAAAATGAAATAGTCCATACCATCAACATCTATAGAAATAAAATCTAATTCTTCAAAACCGACCTTTTTGAGAAACTCTCTTGCTGAAGTTGGACCATAAGATGTCAATAGAGAATTAAAGGCAAAAACCCTCTTGTTACTTATACCAACCTCGTGATTTACCAATATCTGATCGAATTTTTCTTTATTAGATTCTATAAAAATACAATGAGAATTAAAGTTCTTTGCAAGATTGCAAATATTTGACAAATAAACTCCATCCCAACCACCAACTTCTAATGCTTTAATGTCATTAAGTTTTTTAATTCTTGATAATACATTCTCTAGTACACCATCTTGACCGAATTGAGAAAAAACATTTTTTTCATATTTTTTTAAATTAAGAGAACTGATTTTTGAATTTTCTATATGAATATAATTTTTACATCTCTTCATTTTTCTCCATTAAATCATGATATATTTATTTTACAGTACATAGAGTTTTAATATATAAAAAATTTTTTAAAACTATAATTAAATATAATAAATTTTAGAAAAAATATTAAGAGATTTTAAAAACAAAATAGGATAAAAAAATCATCTTTTTAAGACATTTAAATAGTTTTATAAAAAAATCATTTTCACTATTAAAATAATTTTGCATCAGATTTCCATCCTAAATATACTTTTATTACTAATAACAAAAATAGTATCTCTTTTAAGTTCGCCTATTCCACTTACCATATGCAAACTATTATATAAATTTAAACAAGCCACCCTTGGTCTTGTATATGTTCCTCCTCCATCACCATATATAAAAGTTACTTTATTTTCATTTTTATCTATAAATTGACTCTTGAAAAATGAATCATCAGTAAAACTTTGAATAGGAGTTCCATTCGAGGCAAAACTTAATCCCTTAGGAATAATATGATGGTGAATAATATAAATATTTTTTTCAGTTCTTTCGTTATCAATAATTGATATTATCTTTTTTAGTGAATTTTCTTTAGCATTACTATCAGCAATAATAAAAATGGAATCATTTATCTCCATTTTAAATGGGAATTTTTTCTGATTTTGTTTTTTCTGAACAATTATATTAAAAATATCCCTCTTAGCAGAATCATTAGATATTCCAACATCATGATTTCCTGGAGAAATATATATTTTTAAATCTTTACTGAAATTTGAATAGAAATTTTTCCATTTTTTTATAGAAGGATTAATTAGAACATCTCCATTGAAAATTATTGCATCAATATTTTTTTTATTTTTCATATAAAATTCATTTACCTTGGGTGCAATTCCAATATTTCCTCTTAATTCTGAATTTTTAGGAGAACCATAAGCATGGCCAATTATTAATATTGATTTTTCTGGAAGATCTGAAATTAAGGGAGGGCAAAAGGTTTTATATTTGTCATATTTATTTAATTTAAAAATCATTTTTTCAAATTGATCTTTTACAAAAACGAGATAAGATGGCTTTATATGCCTAAGATAGAAACCACTAAGAAACGAAATAAATATAAAAAAAATTGTAATTAAATTTTTGGATTTAAGAAAAGGCATTTAATAAATTTGTTTTTTACTGAATAGATTTCTTCCTTAGATAGACTGAAGATTTTTAATATTAATATTTTTATAAATAAATCTACTTTAATATTTATTCTATCTCAACCAAATATCCGTAAATACTTGATCCTCCATTATTTATTCGATTATCCATTTCAAAATCTCTTGAATTTTTCCTTTCAATTGATCTTAAAACGTTTATGTTAGATTCTTTTGTGATACATCCTTTTGTAGCCCTTTCAAGAAATAATCTTTGCTCAAGATCTAATGGATTAAAACTATTTCTATGACTATATAAAAAAGCTTTAGTAGATCTCTTATGGATTTTTGGACCTTTACAGAATTTATTCTTTACTGCATTAAACTCTCTTGAACCATGGGTCCAAAATAAAGAAAAGTCATACTGGCCATAGCTGGAAGGAAATAAATCTGCTTCTCTTGCCATTGAAATTAATTCATCTTTCTCTTTTTGAGAATAATTAATTTGATTAAATGATCTAATACATCCAAAACTATAAAAACTAAATATTGAAATTACCAAGAAAAAATTAATTATATTATTAGTTCTTTTAGATCCATAATCTAATATATAATTTATTATTTGATAAATCACTGGAATCCAAATAATTGGAAAGATGAATAAATTATGTCTTGTAGGGCTGAGATTGAATTTTCCAAAGAAAGACAAAATTAAAGTTACTAATATTAAATTTATAAAGAATTTATTTAAACTTCGAAAGTTTATAGAGGCCTTATAGAAGTTTTTCCATGAGATAACAATAAAGACTAAGAATAAAAGTCCAAAACTTGATTGAAAATCTCTAAAGGGGTACAAAGATAATGAAGCTAATCTCGTTAATACTGAATATATTCTAATAGGTGCATTTTTTAATGTTAAAAATTGGTATCTCAAATAATACATATTATTTTCACCCATAGACCATTCTCCTACTTCGATATTATTCCTAAGGAGTATTAAGAATTTAAATATATATGCCAAAAAACCCAAAATCAACATACCAAATATAAGCATTTTTATATTTGGTATATTGATTCTATTTAATTTTTTAAATTTAAAATTTGTTCCTTTAAATTTAAAAAATTCTTTTTTAAGTTGATTGATTTTATATTTTATATGTTTCTTATTCCAATTATATTTTCCATTTCTCTGTATTAATGTAATTATGAAAGCGCTTAATATTACAATACTTTGATAACCTAATAACAAAGAAAAGAATATTATAAACACAGTCCAGAATTCTGATATTTTAAATATATTTTTTCTATATAAAACATAATCTTGTTCATTTATAGTTTCAGGAAAAGCAAAATTAATGAACAAAAGGGTAGTTATTATAGGCAACTGATAAGGCATATATGTTTGCGAATGCAAGAGTATTTCAGGATTAAGAGTTATAAATAATACGCAAAATAAATCAGATAACTTATTAATCTTATTCAAATTCTCATATTTCTTTAGATTAAGAAATATTCTTTTTATTACTGAACTAAGTAAACATGCAGAAATTAAATTGGTAAAAAATCCAAGAAAAATAAGAACAAATCTACTTGTTTGAAGCCCAAATAATAAAAAAGGGGCAGTAATTGAGAGATAAATTGTATTAAAAATAGGTGGTAAAGATCCCCATCCTAAATTTGCCCATAGTGATACAAAGAAAAATCTTAGATAACTATTTTCACCTGCAATATTATTAAGTAAGTTGTCAAAAAAATATGACGGTACATTATTAGGATCAAAAGAAAAATTAAAAACTCCTAGCCAACTTAAGAATTCATTTAAAGGTTGATAGTCATCATAATGACGCCAATAAAGAGGGCCGAGATTTATCCAAACTAGTAAACAAAAAAAAGCGGTGATAAAAAATAAAACAGATGGTTTAAATATAATTAATTTTTTAATAAATAAATTTTTCAAAACTTTCTCCTGCATTTATTATTTAATTTAATAAATAAATATTATTTTAATTTGATTATTTCATTATTTTTTTAAAGTAAGAAAATTAATTTATAAATCTAAAGAAATACATCTAAAAAAGTTAATATTCCTTATAAATAAGGAATAAATAAATAAATAAATAAATTCAAATTTAATGAAAACAATTATTTAAAAATCAATTAAATTGTGATTATTTTAAAAACTACCTCCTGAATCCCTTTTAAGTTATAACTAGGATGAATATATTTCAAGTTGTGATTATAAAATTAATATTTATAAGATGATCAATTCTGAAAAAATTTATAGGATTATGCTATTCAATAAAATTAATAATTTAAGGTTAATTATTAATATTATTATAATTTTTTTTTGATTTCAAAAGATATAATAAGATTTCAATAACAAAGACTTTATTATTTTATAATATCCAATTAAAGTAGTTTCAGCTTAACATTATACTTTATGTTAAATCGCGAAAGTCAAATTATCCAGTTAAAAGATGTTAATGATTGTATTAACTTTGCGAGCAAATCTAAAAAACTTGTTTGTATTGGAGTAGATGGGCCAACTGCCTCAGGTAAAACTATATTTGCAGACTTACTTAGAAAAGAAATCATAAACATATCTAATAAGAATGTTCAAATCGTCCCTTTGGATTCACTATTGTTAGATCGCACTATTCGTGAGAAAAGTCTACAAAATATTCAAAATGTGGATATACCTTTTGAATATGAAGCAGAGATTCACATGAGTTTCTCAAAGTTTGATAATTTAATAGATATAATAAATTATCAAAAAGCTAATTTATCAGAACAGAAGAATATAATAATAAAAAACCTTTATTCAAGATCTGATCAAGGTCGATGTAGTGGTGAATTGAAGTTAAATATATCAAATAATACTGTGCTAATATTTGAAGGTCACTATACAACGAGACCAGAATTTAAAGGAGTTTTAGATAAAAATTTTATTTTATTAGCTAAAAGAAAAGAGTTAATAAAGAGAAAGATAGAGAGAGTAGCTAACTATCGAAATCAGGAAGAGGTAGAAGCATACTTTGAGCTTATAGACGAACCATCATATCTTTCAAACTATTATAGATTCGCCCCTCAAAATGCATTAATAATTGATAATACTCAATTTAAAAAACCTTTCTCAGCTGATTATTCACATATAAAATCATTATTAAATACGGAAAAGTTTCTTGTAAATAAAAAGATAACATCAAAAAAGATAAAAGAATTTATTTATGGTTTGCATGGATTATCAACCTTCTTAATCAATCAAGATGATGATATAGAGAATTTATTAAATGATTTAGACAACATTAATGTTTTAAAAAGTAGAAAAGACTTATCAAATGTATTTCTAAAAAGTAAAATTAAACACAAAATTAATTACTTTGATTATTCAACTCAAAATGAGTTTGAATTAGGAATGGTTGTTGAGTTATTTGATAAAAAAAGTATTTGGATTTTAAGTAGAATTTTTGAAAAAACGAGACATCTAATATTTTGGGAAGGTGGAGTATTCAAGATTGAGAATGGAATAATAGAAAAATTATCTTTTTTAAATAAATTAGATTACATTCCAAAAAACTTTAAAAATAATTTTTGGAATAATCTTAAAGAAAGTAAAGGATTTCTTTCATCTACATTATTTGATAATGATTTCAATTCTGATGGCAAATCTTATTCCTTTTTAGAAAATTCAAGTAGGGTTTCTTTTTTCGCAACTGCCCTGAGGTATACCCAATTTTCTTGTGAATCCCTTGGAGACTTTTTTATGATTTCAAATCAAGGTTATTTAGAAAATAAGATTAAAACAATAACTACAGTTCCAAAATCATTTAAACTAAATAATTTGAATTTAGATAATTGTGAATATGATATACAAGAAATTAAGTCCGATAATTTTACTTTAACTAAAGATTATTTATTACTAAATAAAGAATTGAATAAAAATATAATTAATAAATTAGAAAAAATTTATTTTGAATCAAGTGATATAAAAGTTCGAAAAACAATAATTGAGGGTCTTTTGCATTCACAAAATAAATGTTTTGTACCTGAAAATATTCGTGATTATTTAAACTTTAGTATATGTTATTTACCTATTTCGATGTCAAGATTATATGTTTTAAAGAGAATGGGAATAGAAGAAACTAATGTTTTAGCTGCAAATATTTATGATATAACAGAAAATCCAATTGATTCCTCTGCATATCTTGATGAGGCTATTAAAAAAGGATTACCAACTATTCTGCAAATCAGTCAAAATGCATGTGGTCAAAAAGAAAAAAATTCCAATGGTGAAGAAATAATAGGTTATCTTAAGCCGGATAAAGGTATTAAAGATTTTACCAATTCGATATGTGAGGCGATTGTAAAAATTCTTGATGATGATAACTGTAAGAAATATCCTCCTCCTCTAATTGGGATAGGATTAGATCATATTGATGTTAGAGGAGATCTGCCGATAGGAAGATCATCTAGATTTGTTAAAGAAGCTATAAAAACAGAATCTATTACTCATCTAACATTAGATGGTTCTTATAATTTCAAACCTCAAAAGAAAATTATATCTGAATTATATAAAGCATATGTAGACGTTTTTGTTACTTCTTTAAAGTTTCTAAATAAAATTAATTTTGATTCTTTTGATTTGGAGTTTTGTACTGGTGAATTAAATTATATTGGTAATGAAATAAACCCTCACTATCCTGATGGTAAAGAAATGTCTTTATTACCTTTTTGTTTATCTTATTCTTTGAATGAAGAAAAAGATTTAGAATATAAGGCAAATTTAATAAATACTTTGAAATTATATGTTGGCAATCTAGGCACTACACATCATGGGAATGATACAGAAAGTTCTTTGAAAATTAGTTTAGCTAAAGAATGGCAAGAAGCACTGATGGGAACAAATTTTGTAAGTCCTGTATTGCATGGCACTACGGGCTCTACAGATAAAACATTTTCCTTGGCATCTAAATCATGTCAAAAAATTAATATAGCGGGATCCTTCTTACGTATACTATTGGAGAATTTAGACTCATCTGAAAAAAATGTTTTGGGTTTTACTTCTTTTGATAGCAAAAGTAAATATCTTTGTTCTAAATTAGGAATTGTTAATAAAGAAAAAGTTTTACTTAGTAAGAAAGAATTAAAAAAAGAATTTTCAAAATATTGTAAGATTAACGATGTTAAACCTCTTCTAGGTAATAACCAAAAAATTAGAAAAACTCTTTATGGAAGAAATAAGATAGCTAAAAAAATCTTTTTAAAATTAAAGCAAATGGTAATTATATGAGCGGTATCTTCCTTCCATCTATGATTGAAGTTGAATTCGGAGATTATTATCAAAAAAGTGCCGAATTACTTTTTGATAATGGTTTTAAGTCTTTTCATATTGATTTTGGAGACAACAAACTTATTGGTAGAGAGCTTGAATGTTGGGATAAAGTCTCTTTTTTAAAAAGTCTTGGTTCTGAAATGCGCCTTACAGGGCATATAATGAGTATGTCAGGTAATCATAAACTTAGCGTTGAAAGAATAACGGATAGATGCCTAGAAGAAGGATTTGAGATTATTTATTACCATTCAAGATCTTTTAAAAAGATAAAAGATTTTCATAAATTCAAAGAAAAAATATTTAAAAATTGTAATCATATTTTTGGAGTTGTCTCTGAACTTTTAAATAAGCGAGATGACAATTTGATAAAATTCGTAGAAGAAAACTCTATTATAAATCTACTACAAATGGGCGTCCCCATAGGCAAAGGAGGTCAAAAATTTGGTTGGTCTGCAGCTGATCGAATTGATGATTTTGTTAAAGCTTGCCCTTCTTTATCTAATGTGGAATTAGATGGCGGGTTAACTTTTGAGGTGATTAAAAACCTTAAAAAAGATAAAATAGATAGATTTGCAGGATGGTCAATTGTCTATGATGAAGATCCATCTAAGGTATTATCAAAAGCATTTGCGGTAAATCAACTTATTTAGATTATGAATATTGTTATTCCGATGTCTGGAACTGGTTCAAGGTTTGCAGCAAAGGGTTATAAAGAGATCAAACCTTTAGTACCTGTATTTGGAAAATCAATAATTAAATATATTATTGATAAATTTTCTACAAATGACAATTTTATATTTATATGTAGAGAAGAACACTTATTAAATAAAAAACTTGATTTAAAAAATTATCTAAAAAGTTTAGCTCCTAATACCAAGGTCCTTTCTGTAGAAAATCATAAACTTGGTCCAGTTCATTCTCTAATTCAAATTGAAAAACATTTAGATCTAGATGAAGAATTGATAGTTAACTATTGTGACTTCGACTGGAGATGGGATTATAAGGAATTTAAAAAATGGTTATTAATAGAAAAACCTAAAGCAGCTTTATGTGTTTATTCAGGGTTTCATCCTCACTATGTAAACCCAGCGACATACGCCTATACAAGAAATAATCAACATAATATTTTAGAGATTAAAGAAAAAGAATCTTTCACGAATTATCGAGAAGAAGAAACAGCAGCTAGTGGAACATTTTACTTTTCTAGTGCTTCACTTTTAATGGAGTCTTGCAAATGGCTGATAAAAAAAGACGAGAATATAAATGGAGAATATTATGTCAGTTTATTGTTTAATTATTTTCCTCTTAAAGGATTGAGGACATTAATCTACTCTATAGATTACTTTATGCAATGGGGTACACCTCAAGACTTGGAGGAGTATATTTTCTTTGCAAAAAAAATACCTTTAAATTTTAAAAAACAAACTATAAATTGCCCTCTTATTATCCTTATGGCAGGAAAAGGGAATAGAATGAAATCTATTGATAAGATAAAAAAACCATATTTAAAAATTAATAAAAGCACTTTATTTCAAATTTGTACCCAAAATTTTATAAGCAAAAAAAATAACATATGTGCAATAAATGGAGATATTGAAGATGAAAAAAACTTAGGAATCACATCAGATTTACAGCAAGTTATTGTTGGTCAAACAGCATCTTCAGTTGAAACACTATATTTGTCTTTAAAAAATTCAAAATTATCTAATAATGAAGAATTATTTATAATGCCTTGCGATGCGGCAATTGACTTAGATTGGGATGAAAAATTTAATAAATTTAAAAATGATAAAGAAGTTGAAGCAATAATTTTTTGCTTTTCTAATTATCCTTATTCACGCTGGTCTCCCAATCAATATGGTTGGCTTGATCTAAATGATGATCATTCAGTAAAAAAAGTTGGTTATAAGAAAGGTTGGAATCAAGATTTTTCTAACCCTATTGTAAGTGGTTATTTTTGGTTCCCAAATGTGGGGAGACTTAAAAATAGTCTTAAGCTTTTTTTAAACAATATCAATGATTCGAATAAAGAGCCCTCCATTGATGATTTTTGTGGGTTTTTGATAAAAAGTAATGCAAAAGTTTTTTCTTATAATGTTAAAGATTTTCTATGTTTAGGGACTTCTGATGAATTTAGGACTTATGAGTATTGGTTAAATGCGAATGAAATATCAACGCTTAATTAAGCAATATATTTATTTTTTTATTACTGGAATAGCTGCTACTTCCTTTGACTATTTAGTTTATATTTTAAATTTAGAAATTACAGGAGCAATCATTTCAAAGATTTTTGGTTTTTATTCAGGCGCCTGTTTAAGTTTTATCATAAATAGTTCTTTCACATTTAGCAAGAAAGGTAAAAGTTTTTTATTTAAAACTTACTTTGTTAGATATATATTTCTTCTGACAATTACTATGATGATAAATGTATCGATAAATTATCTAATTTTGCATTCTTTTTATCATTTTGAAAACATAACAATTTTCGCATTTATTTTTGCTACTTTTGTGAGCATGATATTTAATTTTGTTGGGATGAAATTTTTAGTATTTAAATAATGAAAATAACAGTAGTAATTCCATGCTATAACGAAGCAAAATCATTGAAAGAGCTTATTAAACAATTATTAGAAGTGGGGAATAATATTAATTTTATCATTTTAGATAATGGCTCCACGGATAATACTCAAGAGATTTTAAAAAGCGTATGTATTCCAGATAATATTCAATTAATAAAGAAAAAAATAAATACAGGGTATGGAGCCGGTATTAAATATGGACTTAAAATGGTGAAAACTGAATACTCGGGATGGATGCATGGGGATCTACAGCAAAACCCAAAGATTCTTTTGTATGTCCACAAATTACTTGAAAACTTTTCTGCAAAAGAAATTAGAGAATCAAAAGCCATAAAAGGTCTAAGGTCAGGTAGGCCAATGTTTGAAAGTTTTTTTACATATGGTGTTGCCTTAGTTTCTTCAATACTATTCTGGAAAAAATTTTGGGATATAGCTGGACAGCCAAATATATTTAAAACTTCATCATTAAAATTTTTAGAAAGTGCACCAGATGATCATAATTTTGAATTTTATGTGTATATCCGTTTTTTAATAAATAATGGCACTTTTAAAAGATTCGATGCCCCATTTAATGAGAGGAAATTTGGACATTCCTCATGGAATACCGGAATTATTAGTAAGATTAAGCACTCAATTTCAGTTTTAAAATATATTTGCTACTTAAGATTCAATTCTGATATCTAATCCATGTTTTTGGATTTTTTGTGCAAACTGCATCAATATTTAAATCAGAACAAATATCTGCTATTTGATTAGTGTTAAAAATAGAATTCTTTTGAATTTCCGGTGAAACTAAACATATTTTAAATCCTGCATTTTTTAACAAAAAAACAATTTTTGCATTTAAAGGGAAATCTGAAAAATAATCAACCCAAACCCAACTCGCTTTTCCTTTAAATGAGAGGGCATATTCTATAGGTTCCCTATCAGAAAATCTAACCGCAAGATTTTCTGGAGAAAAGTATTTAAATTCTTTTTTCTTAGCCTTATCAGAGTATTTGACTAGAATTGGCATAGACATATCTAAAAAAAACCAATTTTTAACCTTATATTTTTCCATCATCATCATACAAGCATCTTCAATTCCCTCTGATTTTAGATTTAAAATTATAGGACCAAAATTATTCCACTTAATTAGTAAGTCTTTAAGTTTTGTACTTTGATTAATATGATGATTAAATGCATCGTGATTTAGTATTAAATCGTCTTTGTGATATCTAACATCAATCTCAATACCATGTTTTGATGGTATTTCTTTTAATGCCAAGAGGCTGTTAATTCTATGATTAATAATTATCATTTATAAATTTCCTTTTTTTCGTAATTTATATTTTTAAACAGTGAATAAAATAGCATAAAAGCTTTATATAGTTTTATTTTAATTCAAAACTTTTCAAAATATCCCATTTTTCTTTTTTTTCGTTTACCTCAACAACTGATATTTTATTCATGATGATTTTACTAGGATGAGTTTTGATTTTTGAAATAAGTTGATCTTTATTTTTTTTTGAATGATTTCCATATACCAAACTTATATGAGGGGAATAATTATAATTTAAATCAAATGGGTAAAAATGATTAATCTCGGATCTTAAACTTTTTAGATTATTTGACTCTTCCACGGAAATAAAAAAAGATTTATAAAAATTATTTTTATAACTATAATTATTCAAATCAAGTATTAAGGGTTGAAATTTTTTAAGTAAATTATTTATAGAGCTATCATAGAATATATCAATATTTTTATAAGGCCCTGCCAAAGTGATATGCACCTCAAAACTAGGACTTTTTAATATTTCTTGAGATTCCTTTTGCAATAAAAAAAGATTTTCTGTGCAACTTTTTGTAAATTGCCCCCACAACCAAAAATAA
Organism: Prochlorococcus sp. AG-402-I23; assembly: GCA_003216915.1. Lineage (GTDB taxonomy): Bacteria > Cyanobacteriota > Cyanobacteriia > PCC-6307 > Cyanobiaceae > Prochlorococcus_A. The sequence goes on along the minus strand of QCIB01000016.1, from coordinate 4,600 downwards.
TCATTTTTTCTCATCAAATTTATTACTTTTTAAGATTAATTATTAGCTATTATAAAATTATAAATTCTCTCAGTAAGAATTTTATTTTTCTTAGATTATTATTAAAATTTCAAAAAGTGGAACCCAGGAAATTTAAACTTTTAGCCCCCTGCATATGATGCAGATCACCAAATAAACTATTAATAGATTTTGCAGGTATTTTTAGCACTTTGCTCTCAGAGATAACAAAATTAATAATGCAAGACAAAATTAATCTTTTTTAGGTTTCATTATTGATTTTAAAATATCTAATTAATTAATTAATTTATTGATGGTACTATTTTTTGAACATTCTTTTTATAAAAATCGATTAATTTAAAAAAAAAATATTAAAATGAAGAGATATTGAATTATTTTTCATAATAGTAAGTACTTTAGAATGAAATTTACTGTAGTAAGTCATGCCTGTTTATATGTAGAACATGAAGATATTAGACTTCTAATAGATCCATGGATAATTGGGTCTTGCTATTGGAGAAGTTGGTGGAATTATCCTGAAGTACCTCAGAATATAATTAAAAAAATAAAGCCAACTCACATATATATAACCCATTTACATTGGGATCATTATCATGGTCCAACTCTTAGAAAGTTTCAAGAACTTAATCCTACTTTTTTATTTCCCAAACACTTTAATAAAAGGATGAAAGAAGATCTTTTAAAAGATTTTAGATTTTCAAAAATAAAAGAATTAAATCATGGTCAGAAATATAAATTAAGTGATAACTTTTTTGTAGCAAGCTATCAATTTAATCCTATAATTATTGATTCAAGCCTTGTAATTGAAGTTGATGGAATAAAACTCTTAAATTGCAACGATAGTAAAACTTTCGGTTCTAGTCTTAAACAAATAATTAATAATCATCCAAATATAGATTTTGCTTTTAGAAGCCATTCCTCAGCCTCGCCAATTCCTCATTGCATTAAAGATTTAGATGTAGAGAAAACAGATAGGGCTCCATCAAATTATGCAGACGATTTTATAGCTTTTGCTAAAGTTACAAAAAGTAAATATACAATTCCTTTTGCAAGTTCGCATATTTATCTTCATCAACTTTCTAAAAAATTTAACAGATTCTATAGCGATCCATCTTACATAAAAAATCAATTTGAGTCCAAAATAAATACGCAACAGAAATGTAAAATCATGGTATCGGGTAGTTCTTGGTCAAAAGATAAAGGATTTAAACTCAGAAATCATGATTTCACCAATTTGCAATCTGACATAGAAAATTATTCAGATAAATACAAACATAAAATAAATAAACAACTTGAATTAGAGGGGAAACAAAAATTGAACAAAAAAGCTTTTGAAAACTATTACTTTAAGTTCCTAAGAGCCTCTTCTTTTCCCTTGAATTTATTAAATTTTAAATTTGGATTTCTGATTAATGAGAAAAAGAATTATATTAATCATTTATGTATTATTGATGGCAAAAGAAGAAAAACTAAAATTATTGAAATTTCTAAAGAAGATGAGATATATCAAAATAAGCTTGATTTTGTGATAAAAACTCCTATTTATGTTTTTAATGATTGCAATTTAAAGAGAATGCATAATACATATACTCCATCAAAACTACTAGAGATAACCATATTAGGAAAAAATGGCAATCAGAATCTGAAAAAATACTTTAGTTTAGTAGATTTATATGAAAATGATTCATTACCTGTTTATAAATTATTAAGTATTAGAAATTTAATAATTTTAATCAGACGATGGAGAGAATTTTTTGATATGTTATTTTATATTTACATAATAAAACTTAAAAAGAAAAAGATTCATCATCTTTGGCATAGGCTTTAAGAATTAAAACTAAGATATAACCCTTTTACCTATTTGCAAGGGTTACTTCAAACAGAGTTGTTCGAAGATAGGTCATAATTAAGTATATTCTGCCCTTTCAAACCCTTCCTCTTTAATATGATAAATTGAGCAAACTAATTGGTATAACAAATAAAAATCCTGATGGAGCCAAGCGGACTCGAACCGCTGACCCCCTGCATGCCATGCAGGTGCTCTACCAGCTGAGCTATGGCCCCAAATCTCGAAACGTCGTTTATATCAATCAATCCAAAGATTTCTTTCGTAACGTCCGTAATTCCTATAGTACTTTATAGCGTTTGATTATTGAAATCTGCACCTTAAAATGCACCTAGAGATTTACAAGTTGTAGCATGCTTTCTGGAGCTGTTCTAAATTAATTCGACACCTACTTAAAAAGTCAGGTTGGTCATGGCTGGAGTATAGAAGTAAGAAAAAGCAAAGGAAGACTTTTTAACAAGAGTTTCTTTCAGATATTTAACTTTCTAAAGAAGTGTAGTTTTATTAGACATTGATTTTGATACTGATAATCAAGATAACATTGTGAGAACTGTTAAGAAAATTTCTACTGACTCAATTAATTCGACGGTTTTGTATCTTAGATATTTTCTATTAGGAAAAGCCCTTAATTGATATAGTTTTATTTGGTTTTCATATTCTTGCTTAAAAAAAAGAATAATAAAAGACTAAAATATTTAAGATTCATATTTAAACAATTAAGAAGGTAATCCAATAGATCTTCTAGCTTTTGTCATTTCTGCTAAGACATCTCCCCTTACATATTTATGGAATTAATAAATATAAATATTTAGAGAGATCGAAAAAAGTAGGAAAAGAAAACTTAAAAATAATAGTAAAAAGCCTTTAAAAGTAAAACTAATTAATTTAAATAAAAAGAAATAAATTATATATCCAGACAAACCAAGTAATTCATAGATTTTCTTCTTCTTTGATTTTGCTAATTTAGCCTTTCCACGTAGAGTATCAAAATCTAAAGACAAATATGTATCTGAATTGAGAGATTCGAAAGAACTTATTGGTTTAAAATAAAGCACTCGATAAAAGGATTAAAGGGGTTTAAATAAAAGAAATTTATATACAAAGAAGGGACTATAAACAAAAAGTAATGCATCTATAAATGCATTTAATAAAAAATCAAATATATGCAAAGTATTTGATTAATCAATTTTGTCCCTCGAAAATATTCCGAAAGGTTACTAAATTATTGCATGTTTTAGCTTATGAAAATTTAAATTTAAGATTTAGTTTTTTTAAAATATATCAAGTAATGAAAAATGTTATTCTATTAATTAAATCTCTTTAATAATTTGGGTAAAGAATTATTATTAATTGAACAATATTTCTTCCCAGATGGTTGGTCTGGTGCACAATATCCAATTAATATTGCTGAGAAAATGGTTAGTGAAGGATGGGAAGTCAAAGTTATATGTGGAGATTTACCTTATGTAAATTACAATTTGTATAAAAATGACCCTAGAGATAAAGGGGTAATTATCGAATATATTAAATTGCCTGTTTCTCAAAATAATGCTTTTTTAAAACTCATTAATCAAATTTATTTTTCTTTTATTTGTCTTCTAAAAATTATTTTTAATAAAAAGCCAAATTTGATAATCTCTTTAACTAATCCACCTCCCATAATTATTATAGTTTTCTTAGCTAAAAAAATATTCAAGATTCCATATATTGTGATTGCGATGGATTTATATCCTGAAGTACTTTTAAAAAATTTATCAAATACTATTTCTACAATATTAAATTATTTAATAACTCCAATATTTAATGCTGCTTATAGATCAGCTTCTAGAGTTGTATCATTAGGTGAATCAATGAGTATAAAATTAAGGTCTAAAGGTATTTCAAAAAATAAAATTGTAATTATCAAAAATTGGGGATTAGGAGATTTTAAAACAATAAAAGCACCTAACAAAATTAGTAAAGACTGGAACATATCAAGTGAATTTACACTTCTTTATTCTGGTAATTTAGGCGTAGCACATGAATGGGAAACTCTATTGCAAGCATTAAAATTATCAAAACTTAAACCTGATCAACTAAAGATTTTATTTGTTTCTTCCGGAACAAGAATTAAACAAGCAAAAGATTTTGCAAAAAATTTTCTTCCTTCTAATTCGGTTATTTTCAAACCATTAGTTAAAGCTAAAAACCTTCCATTAACAATGGGGCTTGCAGATATGGCTATTGTTTCTATTAGATCCAATTACGATGGAGTAGTATCTCCAAGTAAACTTTCAGGTTATTTAGCTAGGGGGGTGCCTATCTTATTTATTGGATCAGATCCAGAACTTAGAGAGATAATTGAGGGCAATGATGCAGGTGTGGCATTCTCTCCAGGGGAATATAAACCACTTGCAAAATATTTAATAAATATTCAAAAAAACAAATTCAAGTTAATTAGACAAGGCAAAAATGCATTGAATTATTATCAAAACAATATCTCAAAAGAAAAAGGTTTAAATAGATATGCCGAATTAATAAACAACTATAAAAGTATTTCTTAAAAAGGATCATGAATATAATAATTACAGGAGCAAATGGTTTTATAGGTTCTGCTTTAGTAAAATATTTTACGGCATCTCATAATGTACTTGCGATTTCAGAGAAGCAAGTATCAAACTCAAATTTATGTTTGAGTATTAGTGAATTCTTAGATGAAAATAACATTTCAAAAATTAAGTCCTTTGCGCCAACGCA
>QCIB01000015.1 GCA_003216915.1 Prochlorococcus sp. AG-402-I23 | reverse complement strand
TTGCCTCATTAGGATTTATTACTGGATGTATTAGTATCCTCAATAACGAATATCAAAAACTTAGAGTTACTTCATTTCTTAATCCTTGGGAAGATCAACAGGAAAGTGGATTTCAATTGGTTCAGAGTTTATTAGCTATAGGTTCAGGTGGTCTATTCGGTCAAGGTTTTGGCTTATCTATACAAAAATTACAGTACCTACCTTTTATGTACACAGATTTTATTTTTGCCATTTTTGCTGAAGAATTTGGTTTGTTGGGGTGTACTTTATTCTTAGGTTTTCTATCAGTTTTCTCTTATATAAATGTAAGAATTGCTCTTAAGTGCAGAAACAACTATACAAAATTAGTTTCTATTGGATGTGGTGTATTGTTGATAGGTCAATCAATAATCCATATTGCTGTAGCAACAGGCTCTATGCCTACTACCGGCTTACCACTACCTTTCATTAGTTATGGTGGAAATTCATTAATCGCATCTTTTTCTATTGCAGGGATGTTACTGAGATGTTCATTAGAATCTACAGGCTTCATAGGTATGATTAGTACACGAAAGTCTCTTAATTAGTTAGAATTTAAAAGATTTAAGTCAAGTTATCGAATCACTAAATTTAGTTATTTCAGAATTATCTCAAAAGGGTAATCTGCTTATGCAGAATAGTCTTAATAATCCTGGCCTATTTACTATATTTTTGGTTTTCAGCGCAGGACTTTTAACGAGTCTTGGCCCATGCTCATTATCATTACTACCAATCACTATTGCTTATATAGGGGGAACAGAGAAAAATAAATTCAAACTTATTAGTTTTTCGGGAGGAGTCGTTTTTTCACTCGTTGCTCTTGGTGCTGCCAGTGGATTCTTAGGTAGAATATATGGGCAAATCCCATCTTATTACACTTCGATCGTTGCCTTGATAGCAATAATAATGGGTTTAAATTTACTAGGGATTCTAAAGTTTCAGTTTCCGAATGGACCTGATTTAAAAATAAGTAAAGATAAAATACCAACATTTATAGCACCATTTGCCATAGGGACTACTTTTGGACTAGCTTCTTCACCTTGCATTACTCCAGTTTTAGCAACTCTTCTGGCTTGGGTATCGCAAGCTAAAAACCCATCAATATCTATTATTTTTTTATTTTTCTTTGGGATAGGCCAAGTAACCCCATTAATCGTTGCAGGAGCTACTGCAGAAAACTTAAAACAATTTTTAGCGCTTAGAAAATTTAGCCAAATAATTCCAACTTTAAGTGGGATATTTTTAGTTTCCCTAGGGTTATTAAATTTATTTTCAAATTGGATTTAAATGATTATTTTTAAGAATCTAATTTTAAAAATATCAAGTTTAAGATTCGCTATATCACTGATAATCTTCATAGCTATTACAAGTGGCATAGGTACTTTTATACCTCAAGGTAGTAATAATAAATTCTATATTGATAATTTCGATAGTGCTCCCATTTTTGGATTTTTAGATGGAGAAAAAGTCTTAAAACTTCAATTAGATCATATATATACAAGCTTTTGGTTTTTATTTACATTAATTCTTCTTTGCATTTCCCTTGCAGCTTGTAGTTTCAGGAGGCAAATCCCTTCATTAAAAGCTTCATTAAAATGGATTGAATACAAGAGCGAAAAAAAATTTAGCAAACTGCAACTAACTACAAGTCACCCAATCAACCAAGATGGTGACCATATATCAAAAGTAGATTTATTACTTAAAAAAAGAGGATGGAAAACATACACATTTAAAAGTCATATTTCTGCAAGAAGGGGTTTAATTGGAAAAATCGGTCCTTTAGTTGTACATATCGGCTTAATAGTCTTACTTATAGGTTCAGCATATGGAAGTTTTACAAGTCAAAAAAAAGAACAATATTTACTGCCTGGAGAAAGTTTAGATCTTGTTAATGAGAACACAAACTCAAAAGCCAATGTAAAATTAGTCGATTTTTCCATAGAACGAGAAAGTGATGGTGTACCCAAACAGTTTATTTCAAAGTTAAATTTTTCTTCTGAAGATCTAAATCTAAATGAAATAAAAACCGCCAAAGTTAATCACCCAATCAGGTTTAAAGGATTAACTATTTATCAAGCTGATTGGGCAATATCAAATGTTGTTTTAGAAATAGATAATATCCTTTATCAATTACAATTAAAGGAAATTCCCGAAATCAGTAATCAAGTTTGGGGAGTTTTAGTTGAATTAGGATTGGAGACTAAAAAAAATTATCTTTTAACAATAGATAATGAAAATGGTCCACTTAAAATTTCGAATATAGAAAATTTTTCCGGAAATAATCTCTACATCAATGATGATCCTTTAGAAGTTAATTCTTCAAAAGTATCTCTAAAAAGAATAATCCCCAGCAGTGGATTAATAATTAAAAATGATCCTTCTATACCATTTATTTACTTTTCTTTTATTTTAATAATTTTTGGAACAATAATAAGTCTTATACCAACTAACCAATTATGGATTCTTGAAAATAAAGAATCACAAAAGTTATCTATTGGAGGCCTTAGCAATAAAAATCTAATTGGTTTTAAAAAAGAATTTTTTAAATTATCAGAAGAAATAAAAAATTTTTAATTTCTTTTCTGTCCGCTAAAAATATCTAACTGCATAGAAACATTCCCTCTGGGGTTAAATGCAGCATTTAAATGTATCCAGTGAGGTGAACCTTCATTCACTAAATCATCCATAATTCTATTCACAACTTCCTCATGTGATATTTTGATATCTCTAAATTTATTAATATAAAGCTTTAAAGACTTCAACTCATAGACTCTCAAATTAGGTTGATAAATAATATTTAGCTTTGCAAAATCTGGATAACCAGAAAAGGGGCACTTACATGTAAATTCAGGTAACTGAATGGAAATTTCATAAATTCTTTTCTTGTTTGGATTATCGAAACAAATTATTTTTGATTCTTCAATAATTCTTTCACCATATAGCGGTCTTTGAGTCGAATCTTCTAATTTAGCTGTACTCATTTTTAGTAGGACTTTTTTACTAAACCTATATAAAAACTATATATTAAAGATAAAATTCGCAAAAGTATCAACAAATCTAAGTATTACAATTGACTAAGTCACAAGCTGTTAAATCTTATTTTTGTATCAATAATAACATTCATAATGTCCTTTAAAAGGGTTATATGTGTTTAGTTCAATGAAAAATTAATGGACATTTGTTTGATAACTATCGATAACAACTTAAATAAATCCCTACAACCAAAAAGCGCAATTGGAATGTTATGGCTTCAAACACACTTTGAGAATAATCAGTGGGAAGCGTTGTCAAATAGTACGGTAATAATTTCTGAAGCAAATTCCCAATTATTAATTGAAGACGCCACTAGTGCAGGCCTTAATGTTAAATGTTTTTCTGATATTTCAATGTTGGATGTTTTCCCAAAAAACAATTAAAATAATAATATTCAATCTTTAATCATGAAGAAAATTGAAGCAATCATACGTCCATTTAAGCTGGAGGATGTAAAAATTGCATTAGTAAACTCTGGTATTGTTGGAATGACAGTTAGTGAAGTCAGAGGTTTTGGAAGGCAAAAAGGACAAGTCGAAAGATATAGAGGTTCCGAATTTACTGTTGAATTCCTTCAAAAACTTAAAGTAGAAGTTGTCGTAGAAGATGAAAAGGTCAATTCAGTCATAGATGCTATTGCTGAAGCAGCAAAAACTGGAGAGATAGGTGACGGAAAAATATTCATCACATCAATTGATTCTGTTGTGAGAATTAGAACTGGCGACAAAGACGAAGAAGCTCTTTAATTCAAAGAGTTTCTTTTACTAAATTTTGTATATATTCACTATTAATCCTTGTATTTGATTGACTTCCTAAGGTCATCCAAGCTAAATATTCATGATTTCCAGCAGGACCTACTAGAGGAGAAGCTATCAAATTCTTTATATTCCATTGGAAATTCTTAGCAGCATAAATAACAGACTCTATAGCCTCAGTATGGAATTTAGGATTGCGAACAACACCGCCTTTACTGACTTTATCTTTACCTACCTCAAATTGGGGTTTAATTAAAAATATTCCCTCAATACAATCACCTTCTAATAAATTACAAATAGACTTAAAAACTAACTTTAATGAAATAAAAGACAAATCAGCAACCACAAAATTTGGTAATTCATTACTTCTAGATAAAAGATCATTAGGTTTTAAATTTCGAATATTAGTTCGTTCAAAAAGTATGACTTTTGGGTTATTTCTAATCTTCCATGCAGTTTGTCCATAACCAACATCTATCCCATAAACTAACTTTGCTCCTTGTTGCAGTAAGCAATCAGTAAATCCCCCAGTAGAGATTCCTGCATCAATACATATTTTATCTTTTACTTTAATTTCAAGTTTATTAAATGCCTCCAATAATTTTTCGCCGCCCCTTGATACAAACATAGGTTCTGAATCAATAAAAAATTCAGATCCAATTAATACTTGTTGTCCAGGTTTATCCCATACTTTTCCATTAATATCTCTTACCTTGCCCGCAAGAATTAAACCTTGGGCTTTTTGACGAGTTTCACATAAACCACTTTTCAGAAGATAAAGGTCTAATCTACTTTTTTTAATCATCTATTAATCAATAAAAAAAGACTGAATAATGAACTTCTACAAGATTAAGATCCAAATTCTTTAATACCTTCCAATTTTAAATAAGAACTAAAAAATTACCCATTATTAACGAAAGGAATAAATGCAAACATTTTAATATTTAAGCTTTCTTAATTAACCAGAAAAATGTTACATAAGAAAATAATACCCAGGTAAATATCTTCAATGGCAAGTACATCTTTAAGGTATAGAGCAATAATTCGATTTTGGTTATAAAGTTTAAATTGATAATTAATAAAAATTGTGATCGAGCGTTACACATTACCCGAAATGGGGAAAATCTGGACTGATAGCGCAAAATTCCAGAGTTGGCTTAAGGTTGAAATAGCTGCATGTGAAGCAAATTTTTCTCTGGGAAAAATTCCTGAGAATGCCATGAAAGAGATACGTTCAAATGCAAAGTTTGATGAATCTAGAATTACAGAAATTGAGCAAGAAGTTAAACATGATGTCATAGCATTTCTTACAAGCGTTAATGAATTTGTAGGAGATTCTGGAAGATATATACATGTTGGTATGACCAGTAGTGATGTACTTGATACTGGCTTATCTCTTCAGCTAAAAGATTCTTGCGAATTATTATTAGAAGAAATTGAGAACCTAGAAAATGAAATCAGATTATTAGCAAGGAAGCATAAAAATACATTAATGATTGGCAGATCTCATGCAATTCATGGGGAGCCAATTTCCTTCGGTTTTAAACTTGCTGGATGGTTAGCAGAAGTAATAAGAAACAAAAAAAGATTGTTAACACTGAAAGAATCTATAGCAATTGGACAAATAAGTGGTGCAATGGGAACTTACGCTAATACGAATCCCAAAGTAGAACAAATAACTTGTGATTTACTCGGCTTAAAGCCAGATACAGCAAGTACGCAGGTTATATCGAGAGACAGACATGCAGAATATGTTCAAACTATTGCACTAGTTGGCGCTTCTTTAGATAGATTTTCAACTGAAATAAGAAATTTACAAAGAACTGACGTTTTAGAAGTTGAGGAAGGCTTTACAAAAGGGCAAAAAGGAAGTTCTGCCATGCCTCATAAAAGAAATCCTATTCGAAGTGAAAGAGTAAGCGGTTTAGCAAGAATTTTGCGGAGTTACGTCTTAACAGCACTGGAAAATGTTCCACTTTGGCACGAAAGAGATATAAGCCATAGTTCAAATGAACGTATCATGTTACCTGACGTATCAATCTGTTTGCATTTTATGCTCAGGGAAATGAAAGATATAGTAAGCAATTTAGAGGTTTATCCAAAAAATATGCTCAAAAATTTAAATATATATGGTGGTGTAATCTTTAGTCAGAAAGTTTTACTTTTGCTTGTAGAGAAGGGCTTGTCTAGAGAAAAGGCTTATAGCTTAGTACAAAAAAATGCGCATCAAGCCTGGAATACTCAGGATGGGAATTTCAAACAAAATATAGAGAGAGATAATGAAATAATGGATTTTATTGATCAAAGTGACTTAGAAGAATGTTTTAATCCTTCAATTCATCTCAATAATTTAAGTGTAATATGGGAGAAGTTAGGTATCTAGGATTACTGAAAACCTTATCTAAGTTAAACCAGTGTTTTCAGAGGAATAATGACAAAAAACTTTAGGATTGAGAAAGATAGTATGGGAACAATAGAGGTTCCCATGGAAGCTTTGTGGGGTGCTCAAACACAAAGATCGATAATAAATTTTTCTATTGGAGAAGAATTAATTCCAATTGAGTTAATTTATTCACTCACCCTCATAAAAAAAGCTGCTTCAATTGCGAATTTCAATTTAGGTTTAATAAATAAAAGGAAAAAAGATTTGATTGTAGAGGCATGTACCGAAATACTTGATGGGCTTCACGATTCACAGTTTCCCTTAAAGGTTTGGCAAACAGGTAGTGGCACGCAAACAAATATGAATGTTAATGAGGTAATTTCAAATATTGCAGCATTAAAAACAAATTCAGAGCTAGGTAGTCATAAACCAATTCATCCGAATGATGATGTAAATAAATCTCAGTCAACTAATGACACTTTTCCTGCTGCTATTCAAATATCTGTTGTTAATGAAATAATCAAAAATTTAGTTCCAACGATCAGAGAACTTACTAAGATCCTTGATAAAAAAAGTGAAGAATGGAAAGACCTTATAAAGATAGGAAGAACCCATTTTCAAGATGCAGTTCCCCTTACTTTTGGTCAAGAAATATCAGGATGGTCAGAGCAACTTAAAGATGCTGAGAATGCAATTATTATGAGTCTGAATGAATTGTATTTCTTACCCCTGGGAGGAACTGCAGTTGGTACAGGGATTAATTGTCCAAAAGGATTTTGTGAAGAGTCTATAAAATCAATTTCTGATGATACTAATCTAATGTTCTATAAATCAAAAAATAATTTTTCTATCATGGCCTCGCATGATCGTCTAGCTCAAGTAATGAGTCAGATAAAAATATTAGCAGGTGCATTATTTAAAATTTCAAATGATATAAAAATTCTATCTTCTGGTCCAAGATCAGGAATATATGAATTAATTATCCCTCAAAATGAACCTGGCAGTTCTATCATGCCGGGTAAAGTGAATCCAACTCAATGCGAAGCCTTATCAATGGTTTGCACTCAGATAATGGGTCTTGAATATGCAGTTTCAATGGCTAATTCTAGCGGCACTTTACAGATGAATGAATATAAGCCTCTTATTGGATTTAATATTCTCACAAGTTTAAAATTACTTAAAAATGTAATAGAAAACTTCAGAATAAAATTAGTTGTTGGGATGGAACCTAATCAAAAGAAAATAAAGTTTAATTTAGAAAATTCAATAATGTTGATTACAGCCATTGTGCCAAAAGTTGGTTATGAAAAAGCAGCTGAAATTGCAAACCTTGCCTTCAAAGAATCATTAAATTTAAAAGAGGCAACACTTAAATTAGGATATTTAAACGAAGATGAATTTGATGAAGCAATGAATATCAATTCAATGATTTGATTAAAAAAATTTAAGAATTATTGTCAATTCTTTTTGTTGCAGGATTAATATCTTCAGAGATTTTTATAAGATCATTAGATTCAGAAACAGGAAAACGATTAATAGCTTTTAATGCTAGCTTTGCTTTGCTTTTTAATTTATTACTTACACCAATACAGTATTGCACTTGAGAAAGGACATCAATTGATCTTCTAATAATCCGCACTACATCACCTTCGTCTAATGAAGTATTAAAAACCAAATCTTTCCATTTTTTCCCTCTTGCCCATTCAGAAATAATTCCAGTCAACTCTGTTTCTAAATAGATAGGAATTTCAATATGAAACTTATTTTGTTGAAAAGAGACTAATTTTCTTAAACCATCTAATTCATTAAAAACATCTATTACCTTTAAAGAAGGCTTGAAATTACACCAAAGATTAGGTCTCCTTACATCAACACATATAGCCTGAATAATTGCAGCTAATTCAGGAGGATCTAAATCGTCTAAATAACCACTAACTAAAACAAGACCAATCCATAATTCATTTTCACTTCTTATTGCACCAACTGTTTGTCCAACTTCTGTCAATTCCAAATCATTTAAACAACCAAAATGATTCAAAATTTTAATCAAATCGGTAAAAGTTCTCCAGTTATGATTTTCTTTATCCTCAAGTAGTTTTTTTCTAATATTTATTTCTTGTTCAACATCAATAATTCTTTTTCTATATTTCTTTAATTTCTTGGAGTCTCCAAATCTATGTGCGGGATGATCAGTAACTATTTTTTCTAAATTATTGATTTGTTGCTGTTGTCCCAAAACTTCCGTTGTCAAATCATATTGTGGAGTTTGTAAATCATTTTTTTTAGAAACTTCTAAAATTTGATCCGCATAACTCTGCGACATATAATCTCCCCTAAATACCTCTCCAGAAAAATACATCTTTGGTACTTCAAGTCCTAATACATCAATAGCATCCATATCATTAAAAATACTTACTATGTATGAGGGTTTTATAAGAATAAATAAATTATCAATTGTCAAACACAATAAACTCTTAATTTTTTGGGATTCATATATTTTCTTACAAATTAATCCTGGAACTATTTTTCTTTTAATTTGAGGAGCCTTTATTGAAATTAAGCTTCCATCTTTAATATATGGGAGTGCATTAGTTATCTCTTCGGATAATTTTTCTGCTGCTTGTTTTTCTAAAATTTTCAAGAGTCTTCTCTCTTCTTTAAGACGATTTTTTAACTTTTCGTATGCATCAAAATCTTTCCATGAAACGTTGGATGTAATTTTTTTTAATTCAATTAAATCCTTATCTAAATTTTCAAGAATTATATTCTCACCTGATGATTGACCTAAATATAAAAAACTACCAAAACTTCTTTTAATTAATTCTTTAGACTTCTCTAAATTATAACTTTGTAAAAGATTGAGTACCATTCCATAGCTAGGAGTGAATTGACTTTCTAAAGAATTTGGTTTGCTAGTAGCCAGTGCACTTGCTTCTTTGGCACCTTCGAATCTTGTTTGTAATGTAACAACATATCCCTGGGTATCTTTTCCTCTTCTTCCAGCTCTTCCTGACATTTGCAAAAATTCGCTGCTAAATAATAATCTATGACCATCTTCTGTCCTTTTTGATAAAGAAGAAATAACAGTTGTTCTTGCGGGCATATTTATTCCTGCAGCAAGAGTTTCAGTTGCAAAAACAACTTTTATTAAACCTAGCTGAAATAATTCCTCAACCAATTCTTTCCATGCAGGCAATAATCCAGCATGATGAGATGCAATACCGCGTTTTAATGCCTCGCATTGAGATTTATCTTTAATTGCTTCCTGATTATTTTTAAGATAAACATCTAATTTTTGGGATATCATACTTGCTTCTGAATAACTTACTAAAGTTAAATCTTTTATATTCTCAATAGCCTTGTCACATCCTCTTCTACTGAAAATAAAATAAATAGCTGGCAACATGTTTCGTTCAGCTAGTTTAGAGATCACAAAGCCAATTGAGGGAGACTTTGGTTGAATTATCCTACCCACTTTTCCTCTTATTTTCTGCCCTTTAGGAGCTCTCCAAATCTTACAGTTTGGATGAATTCCATTACCCTTATTATTTAAAAGTGGATGGAGACCTTTAACACTACAAAAAATAAAATCAAGTGGGACTGGTCTCTTATCACTATTAATTAGTACTGTGGGCCCATGAACTTTTTCTATCCAATTTTGTAATTGATCTGCATTGGCTATTGTTGCTGATAAAGCTATTATTTGAGTCCTAGTAGGGCAATGGATTATAGTTTCTTCCCAAACTGTGCCTCTTTGGGGGTCATTCATATAATGACATTCATCAAGAATCACAGATTCTAAATTTTCTAAGGGGTCATCAAATTCATCAAATTCGCCATAAAGCATGTTCCTAAAAATCTCAGTCGTCATGACTAAGATTGGTGCTTCTCTATTTATGCTTATATCTCCAGTTAAAAGACCAACTTTATTCTCACCATATTGATTAGCAAAATCTCTAAACTTTTGGTTTGATAGGGCCTTTAAAGGTGTTGTATAAAAAACTCTGCTGTCATGAGATAATCCTCTATATATAGCAAATTCACCTATCAATGTTTTACCCGAACCAGTTGGTGCTGTTAAAACAACAGAATTTCCGCTATTAATAGCTCGTATTGCTTCTAATTGGAAATCATCTAGCGGAAAGGGGAAATATTCCTCTAAATTAAGCAATAATTGTGATTGAAGAGAGGATGAGTTAACTTCTTAATATATGATCTATATAGATATTAATAAACAAAAAATACCTTGCAAACTTTAATAGTAAATCTAAATCTTTTTAATTAAATCCACTATATTTATTTTACCAAAATGAAAAAAGTAAAAATTCCAAAAAATAGAATCCGTAAATTAAAAACATTTTCTTTAGGTAAAAAATCATTCGAACTTCTAAGTTTAAATTCGCAAAATAAAAAACTTATAGACTTATGTAGTAATGATTATTTTGGATTAAGTAGGGACAAGGATTTAATAAAAGCTGCTTACGAAATAAGCTTGTTAGAAGGCATTGGTTCAGGAAGCTCTAGGTTTATTACAGGTTCAAGACCAATACATAAATTATTAGAAACAGAACTTGCCAAGTGGCTTGATCAAGAGAAAGTATTACTTTTACCAAGCGGATTTCAAGCAAATATAGCCGCTATCCAGGCTTTAGCAAACAGAAATAGTATTGTAATAGCAGATAAATTGATCCATAACTCTTTATTGGTTGGAGTCAAAGCTGCTCAAGCAAAACTGGTTCGATTCTCACACAATAATTTAAAAGATTTAGAAGATAAAATTATTAAATCTAACCCCACACAAAATTCCATTTTAGTTGTTGTTGAATCTCTTTATAGCATGGAGGGATCAATTGCTCCGCTAAGAGAAATAACGGAAATTTGCAAAAAAAATAGTGTTCAATTATTAGTTGACGAAGCTCATGCTATTGGGATCTTAGGCCCTGAAGGCAGGGGTTTAAGTTTTATTTGTCGTTCAGATATCACTATGATTACTGGAACTTTTGGAAAAGCATTTGGAAGCGGTGGAGCTTTCATAGCTACCAATTCAGAAATTGGAGAATATATTATCCAAACAAGTGGTGCATTTAGGTATACAACAGCACTTGCCCCATCTTTAGCTGCTGGGGCGCTAGAAGGTTTAAAAAAAATTTTAGAAAATAAAGAATGGGGTAATGATTTGTTATCTTCTGCGAATTTATGGAAAGATGAAATTATTAAAAATGTTAGTTTTCCAGTTCAGGGGGATTCTCACATTTTATCAATTATTGTTGGCCAAGAAGAGAAGGCGATTTATCTACAAAAATATCTCGAAGAAAATGGGTTTTTAGCAATTGCGATAAGACCTCCAACTGTTCCAGTGGGTCAATCAAGAATCAGAATAACGATACGAAGAAACTTAGATTTTAATCTGCTAAAGAATTTTATTGCAGTATTAAAAGAGTTTAAATGAAACAAGTTATTACTCAACATGGGTGGGGACTAAATAAATATTTCTGGGATGATTATAAAGTTGATTTTTTAATAAATAATTGGCATTGGCAAGATAATGAAAGGGGCTATTTTTCGACAAATAATTATCAAGCAAAATGGATTAAAAGCGAATCTAAAAAAGAAATCAGAATGACTTTATGCCATTCATTTGGTTTTCATTTAATGGAAAAAAAAATTTTAAAAGAAGCAACTCATATTGTTCTTATAAATTCTTTTAATAATTTTCTTCCTTTAAGTAATAAGAGAAACTTTATTTTGAGGTCTCTAAAAAGAATGGAGACAAAAATCATAAAAGATGAACCTAAGGATATGTTGAAAGAATTTATACATAGATCATTTATGCCAAATCATATGAATAATAGTTTTAAAAATATCTTTTATAAAAGTCTAGAGAGTTTAAATAAAACTCTTCTTTTAAGTGATTTAAAACAACTTTACATCAATAGAGATTTTCCAGTATTTTTAAGAAAAGATTGCAAAATTATTTTTATAAAATCAGAAAATGATTTGATTCTTGACAAGGAATCAAATAATAACTTTTTAGATTCTTTAAATAAAACACTTGATAAGAAGCCAATTTTAATTAAATTAGCTCAACAAGGTCATTGCTTGAATAATTTAAATTTATACAAGATCTTACTTAATACACTTAATGATCGAAATGGATAGTAAAAAGTGGAATGAGAAAATAAAAAATAATTTCAATGATGCTGCATATCGGTATTTAGAGCATTCAAATATTCAGAAATTTTTTGCAAAAAAGATTGTTCAATTTATCAAAGAATTAAATCCCCAAAAAAAAGGTGAATGGATAGATCTTGGATCAGGACCAGGACTATTAGCAGATGAAATAGAAAAAAATTTTTCTTCCCAAAAAGTTTCCAGAATTGATTTCAGTAAGCAAATGCTTCTTGAGAATAAATTATCTAGAAAAAAAATTTTATGGGATTTGAATAATGATTTGCCTCCTGAAATAAATAACTGTTCTCTATTAACATCTAACTTTTGCATACATTGGTTAAACAACCCAGAAAAGAAAATAAAAAATTGGTTTAGCAAATTAACACCTGGAGGTTTTTTAATCATTTCATATCCAACAAAAGATTGTTTTCCTGAATGGAAAGATACTTGTAAAAAAATTGATATTGAATATAGTGGTCTTAATTTCCTTTGCTCTAAAGAATTATTAAAAGATTTCAAATCAACTGAAATACATTATTCAGAACAGTTTAATTATCTTGAAAATTTTAAAGATATATATAAGCTTTTTAGAAGCATTAAAAATGTAGGAGCACAATCAACAAATTGTAAACGCAAAACAGTGAAAGAGTTAAAGGAAATTCAAAAGTTTTGGCCAAAGAATTACAATAATACAGTGAACCTTTCATGGCAAATTGAGATTCAAATCATAAAGAAATTATGAGTTTTCACAATAATATTTTCAAATTTATAATTTGTGGAACAGATACTGATATTGGGAAAACTTTAATAAGCTCTTTTTTCGTTAAAGGATTAAATTCCTTTTACTGGAAGCCTATTCAAAGTGGTATTGAATCGCAAACTGATAGTCAAACTGTTGAAAAACTTGCACAAGTAAGTAAAGAGAAAATAATCAAAGAAGCTTATGTCTTTACAAAACCTCTATCTCCTCATTGGGCTGCTGAAATAGATCAAAAAGCTATTAACTTTGAAAAGTTGAGATTACCAAAAGTGCAAGGCTCACTAATTGTAGAAACTGCAGGTGGATTAATGGTTCCAATAACACGCAATTTTTTGCAAATAGATCAAATAAAACAATGGAATCTTCCGGTAATACTTGTATGTAAGAGCTCACTTGGCACTCTTAACCATACCCTGCTTAGTATTGAGGCCTTAAAACGAAGAAATATTGAGATTTTAGGTTTAGTAGTCAATGGCGAAAAACACCCAGACAATCCAAAAACTCTATTTGATTTTAGTGGTATTCCTTTAATTGCTGAATTCCCTTACATCAAAAAAATGGACTCAAATAATTTAGATATACTATGGAAAGAACTAGACATCAAGAATAAGTTGATCTCACTATTAAACTCAAAAATAAGTTAAATGAAATCTTTGGATTCAAAAACTCAAAATCAAGATTGGCATCCAAATATTTGGCCACCTTTTACACAAATCAATAAGAGCAAACCGCAAATAGAAGTAACTCATGGTAAAGATGCCCTCCTATTTACTAAAGATCCTAAAAAAAAGTTAATAGATGCAATTAGTAGTTGGTGGGTAACTCTTCATGGTCATAGCAACGAATATATTGCAAATGCCATTTTCGATCAATCAAAAAAACTTGAACAAGTTATATTTGCTGATTTCTTACATCCACAGGCAAAAAAATTGGCAGAAAGACTTAGTAAATTAACAAAACTAGAAAGATTATTCTTTTCTGATAACGGCTCTACTGCTGTAGAAGTCGCTTTAAAAATTGCCTTCCAATCATGGCAAAATAGAGGAGAAACAAGAACTCAAATAGTAGCTTTTGATGGCGCCTATCATGGCGATACATTTGGAGCTATGGCTTTAGGTGAAAGAAATATTTTTAATGAGAATTTCGATAATCTCATGTTCCCAGTTAGAAGAGTCCCATGGCCTTCAACTTGGATGAACGATGAAGAAGTAGAAAATAAAGAAAATGAGGCGATCCAAAAATTAGAAACTCTACTTAAAACTCCCACAGTTGCAGTAATACTTGAGCCACTTGTTCAAGGAGCAGGAGGGATGAATATGGTTAGGCCTCAGTTTATAAAAAAAGTTTCAGAAATTATAAAAAATAATAATTCTTTGTTAATTGCCGATGAAGTATTGACTGGGTTTGGAAGATGTGGAAGCCTTTTTGCATTTCAAAAGGCAAAAATCATTCCTGATTTAATAAGTATTTCAAAAGGTTTAACTGGTGGATTTTTACCGATGGGAATAACTTTATGTAAAGAAAAAATTTTTCAATCCTTTATTGATGATTCCCCAAGAAAAACTTTTTGGCATGGACATAGTTTTACTGCTAATCCTTTAGGTTGTGCTGCGGCAAACGCTAGCCTTGATTTATTAGAAAAAGAACCACAAAAATACCTTTTATTTGAAGAAAAACATTTATCTCATTTAATTAAATTTAAAAACTTACCTTATATAAAAAAGATAAGGGTATCGGGCACAATTGCTGCATTCAATTTAGATATTGGGAACAAAAAAGGTTATTTCAATAATATTGGGAAAGAAATAAAGAGTCTCGCAATGGAGCAAGGTTTATTTATTAGGCCCCTCGGTAATGTTATTTACCTCTTGCCGCCTCTATGCATAACCGATGATCAATTAGAAAAAAGTTACTGGATAATAAGGCAAATCTTAGATAATCTTTAGATAGAAATTTAAGGTCCCTGCAATATTGCATTTTCCACATCTTCTTTATTAATGCAATAGGAAAATAGTCTTTTAGTTTCTTGTCCTTCACTTTCCCAGATAACACTTAAATCTTCTTGTTCAAAAATAATAGTTGCATTCCAATTAGAAAGTAAAAGGTACCATTTAGATGAATTATTAACATCTTTAACAGCACCTAAATTAGTTAGCCACAATTCCAATGATTGAAGTGAATATTGGTTAATAGGTTTTGTAGGGAGATTCACAGACTTTTTTTAAAGTATCATTTTACTAACCAGATAGGTATTGTATCTAATTCTTTGCCAGTAAAAGAAGCAATAAAAACTGAACAAATTAAACTAATAGAAATGATAATAAATAAAAGAAATAACGAAAACAATTCCCCATTTGAAAAAGGTCTTCTATTACCTACTAAATTTTGATTATTTGAATCGACTATTAAATTATTTAAAACACTAGTATTATTTTTTCTCCTAGTTTTTTCCTTTAGTTTATCATCATATATTTTCCTCAAATTACTATTATTCAAATTTTCATAAGCTTCCAAAACTTCTTGAAATTTGCTTTTAGCGATGTCTATTTCTAAAGAAGTTGTATCTGGATGCAGCTCAATGGAAAGTTTGCAAAATGCCTTTCTTAATTCATGAATTGAGGCATTTTCATCTACACCTAAAATTTTGTAATAAGAAATTTCTCCTTTCAAAATAATCTTTTATTAATATTGTAATTCTAATAAATTTTTACTAAATAGAATGTATTTAATGAAAAGTAAAAATTTATATTTTTAACGAAATGAAAAAACAAAACATTCCCGAAGAAATTTTTACATTAATAACTGAAGAGGAAATAAATATTTTTCAAGAGTTACAAATTAAAATTAAAGAATTAAATAATAAAACCAATCTCACTAGATTAATTGATGGGAATGATTATTGGGTATCTCAAGTTTTTGACAGCATTTGGCCATTTAAAGCTTTCCCAGATATTAATTTTAATAATAAAAAATTTTTAGATATTGGATCAGGCTGTGGCTTCCCAGGTTTAGCTTATGCCATAATTCATCCTAATTCAGAGATATACCTTATTGATTCTTCAAAAAAGAAAACAGATGCACTAAAAATCTTAATCAAAGAGATCAATCTCAAAAACAAAATTCATGTAATCAATGATCGTATTGAAAACTTAGCTCATCAATCCTCAATGAGAAATAGTTTCAATATAGCTACCACTAGAGCAGTGAGTAATCCTTCAACAGTTTCAGAATATATTCTACCAATGCTAAAAAAAGAAGGGTTAGGAGTTTTATATTGTGGGAAATGGACTGATGACGAAAGTAAAAATCTATATAAAACTTTAGAAATATTAGAAGGAAAATTTAAAGAGAAAAAGAAGATTTTGTTACCAAGAAGCAAAGGTACCCGAAATATTATTCTTATACAACCAAAAAATATTTGTCCTACAATCTACCCAAGAAAAGTTGGGAAACCTGAAAAAAATCCATTATGAAATTATTTTTTTTGTAATCTTTTAGCAAACTTATCCCCAAACTTTTCTTTTAAAGTTCTCAATTTTCTTATAACTTTTTTTGGATTTATATGACCTTCTAATACTTTCAATAATTGCACTTCAGAAACATCCGTATCTAATAAATTAGAGTTATTTCCTGGGAACCAGTGACTTCCATTACCAAGCAATTGATATCTTGCTTTTGCAAACCCTTCCATATCCAACCAATCAATTAAATTTGAAAGCCAAAGCAGAACGGGAATATTAATATTTCCTGGCGTATATTCCCAATTAGGCAAATTTCTATTCCAATTTTGATGCCACTCTAAACCCAAAGAATTAATTGATTCCTGCCTTAATCTGTTTATTATCTTTGGAACATACTTCTCAGAGTCTGATAACAAAGAGACAGCTTCTAAATGCAAATCAAAATCCGCCTCTTTTGCAATACCCACACTAAGAGTATGGACATTTTGATTTCTTAAGCAAAAAAGATCGTTAAAAACTATAGGATGAAGTGGCTTACAAAGTTCCAACATTTTTTTTGAGGGAGTATGAAGATGTCCCCCTTTATCAGTGGGACTTATTATAAAAACCCCAAGATCATACTTTTTTGCCAAATTTATAACCTTTGTATTTTCTTGATTGATGAAATACCAGTGCAAATTTACATAATCAAAAAAGTTTGTTGATATAGCTTTCTCAATGAGTGAAGATTTTCCATGAGTTGAAAATCCAATAGAGCCAACTAAATTTTCTTTTTGCAAATTTCTTAAAATGTCGATACAACCTCCATCTTTAATAGCATGATGTAAATGTTCATCTGTATTAATGCCATGTATTGCTAGCAAATCAATTCTTTTAACTTTTAATTTTTCAATACTTGTCATAACATCTCTCTTAAAAATTTCTGGATCACTATCTGGAGGGACCTTAGTTTGAATAATGTTTGGGATTTTTTTTATGTTTTTAAAACCCATTCCTAATTGCACCTCAGAAGTTCCATAATATTTAGCAGTTTCTACATGACTTAAGCCATATTGGTTTGCTAGATTTAAAATATTTTCTACTTTATTTTGTTCATCATTTGAAATTTCAGAATAATCTAATTGTTCCCAACTTTTTTGAAATCTCATACCACCTAAAGATAAAATAGGAATCTTCAGATTGGTTCGACCAAATCTCCGATATTGCATTTTTTTAAAAATTAATGTTTATTCATTCTTGTTGGTTTTCCAAATGATTGAAACATATCCCTATCGAGGCTATTCTCTAGATCATTTAATTCTTCAAAATTCACCCAGTGAATACAATCAACAGGGCACGTATCTATCGCTTCTTGTATAACATCAGAACAATCTCCGTCTTGTCTCATAGCTCGACTTCTACCATGAAATTCATCAACCTTGAAAGTGTTCGAAGCTACGTGTACACAATACTGGCAGCCAATGCATTTAGCCTCATCAACCCAAACAGCTTTTTCTGCTAACTGTCCACCAAGTACAGGCTCCCAGCCTGTAGTTTCAAAATTTTCTTCAAAATTATCAAATGGATCTGTTAAATCCATAATATGAAATTAATTATCCCACTTGGTTAGAACCAATTCAATAGAGCCATCATTTTGGTTTTTTTGTTCTACGATTTGATAACCATCTTCTTTTGTTTTGGAAATAATTGTTTCATAGGCATACATTTGAGTAACTTTAGAGATAAATCTTTCTACTGGAAGCTCAAATTTCCACAGATCTAGATCAGTAACTAATTCATATGCATTTGAATTATTATCCCATTTAAATCCAACTTTAGTATCGGCAGGTAGATTCATGCTTATATCAACAGCTGTAAACTTACCTTTGTATCCTTTAACAAACTTTTCTTCTTGATTGATAATGTAACCAAGATTATTTAAGGCTTTAATTAATGACTCAGCATCTTTTAGCTGAGTTTTAATCGTACTAAAGTGTGACATTAGATTCGTGGTTGAATTGTTTTAATTTTTCATTTTGATTAGAGATGAAAGCATCAGAAGTTTTATTTTTAACTGTTACTTTACCAAGAGAGTTTTCAAGATTTCTTGTAGCATCATTGCATGAACTACCAGTAAAACCTTCTACTGTCTCTTCAACTCTTCCGTCTTGATGAATTTTGAATCTCAATGTTTTTTGAGGCATTAAATTCAAGTACTGAGTACTTTTACTTTATATAGAATAACGAAATTTTTTTGTTTCAGTTGGTACAAGTTAATTAATTTTAATTTTTATATTGAATATCTAATAAATAAACTTTTTCAGTCGTGTGCTTATAAAAAAAATTTAAGAAATTTAGTTATAAAAACCTTGCATCCCCATTGAATCTAAGGCAGTTTTTGCTTCTTCCATAACGGAGGGTTCTTTATCAAAAAGAGCTATCTTGGTACATTCATCAACGAAACTTTCTTGAAATATAGTATTTAATTTTTCGTACAATCTACACAATGACCAGATGCAATTACTTCTTACACCTGGTTCATTATCTATTTTTAAACTAATTAAAAGTTGTTCTGCTGCCAATTGAGCGTTTTTCAAAGAAACATTTCCGATTTCAGCTAAAGAACTAGATGACCACAATCTTACTGCAGCGACATCGTTCTTCAGAGCATTTATTAATGGCTCCAAAACAATTTGATTATCATAATTAGCTAAGCTCCATGCTGTCGCTCTTCTGACATAAGCATTATCGTCAGTCTCCAAAAGACTTACAAGTTTCTTGACCGCGTTAGGACATGGATTACGACCCAAAGCATATACAACACTCATTCTTTCAACAGGACATGGTTGATCAAGTAATGGTAACAAAAGGGGAAAAGATCTTGAATCTCTATATTCACAAAATATTCTTAATCCCTGTATTCTTTCTTCTCTGTTACCTTCTAGCATTTTTAATGCTTCATTGCACTCCTGAGTTATGTTTAAACCTTTTGGAAAAGAATCTTCATCAATTTGTTCTAAAGGATCTATTTCAATTTCTAGGGCCAATTCTCTTGCTAAAACATCTGGATCAACAGCTATATCAACTAAGCTTTCTTTATTAGGATCCTTATTTTTTGTCATTTTGAAAAACTAAAAATATTAATTTATGGGGGCAGGAGACATCATATCTCCTGGCAACCAAATTCTTGCACTAACCGCAAAGAAGGCAATCCCAAAGAGTGAGACGATAGCGAAAGGTAAAACTTTTGTCTTAATAAAACCCAAAGATTTAAGATTAATTAACACAATAATAACCTGTTTAAGAGACTTTTAAAAAATTTTTATTAGATAATATTATTTATTTTTTGCATTTTGTCTTAACTGACCACATGCAGCATTTTTATCTAGACCTCTACTTTTTCGCAAGCTAACAGCGATGCCATTGTTAACAAGTCTAGATTGAAATAATTGGAGATTTTTTAAAGAGGTTCGTTGAAATTCAACCTCGTAAATTTGATTGTACTGTATTAAATTTACGTGACATTGAAAACCCTTCAGCAAATTAGTCAATTCATTAGCATGTTCTAATTTGTCATTCACCCCACTTAGCATTAGATATTCAAAACTTACCCTCCGACCAGTTTCTCTTACGAATTTCTTACAGTCTTCGATTATATTTTTGATTTCATAGTTTTTTGCACTAGGTATTATCGTCTCTCTTGTTTTTTGATTTGAAGCATGTAGGCTAATTGCTAATGTAAATTGACAATTACCCAAAATTTGAAAAGACTTTGCTGATAATTTACTTATCATATGTGGAATAGCTACTGAGCTTACCGTTATCTTTCTCTGACTGATCTGAAAATCATTATTTATAGATCTAATTGACAAAAGTAAGTCATCAATATTCAATAAGGGCTCTCCCATACCCATGAAAACAATATTAGTAACTTTTCTATTCATTTCATGCTCGATAAATAAAATTTGATCTAAAATTTCACTTGCTTTTAAAGATCTCTTCAAACCTTCCTTGCCAGTTGCACAAAATTTGCAGTCCATTGGGCAACCAACTTGACTAGAAAGACAAGCAGTTAATCTTTTTTCAGTTGGTATACCAACGCACTCAATATTTTCATTATCTTCTGTAGAAAGTAACAACTTTAAAGTACCATCGTTAGCTAAGTTTCTTTCTTTAATAATCAGCTCACTTACCTTAAAACCATCATCCTTTAACTTCTTTCTAAAATCTAAAGGTAAAACTTCTATTTGATCAATATTTTTGTTCTTATTTCTATAGTTATAAATCCAATTGTAGATTTGGCGACCTCTAAAAGCAGCCTGCCCATAATCTAAAGCTACATTTTCTAAATCCTTAATACTACTTCCAAGAAGATTTTTCAAATTTAGTAGTCTTTATTTAAAAACTATTTTTACCATAACAGCAAACCATGTTTTAGAAAGAATTCTGTAAGAATAAGAGCAACAAAACCAATCATGGCCATTCTTCCATTAAGTCTTTCATTATAAAAATGGAATCCATAACGGGGTAATTTTCTTTTAGGTAAAATCTCTGGCTTAATCATCACTTACAAATTTAAAAATCTATTCTAGTCACTAAAAATAATAATAGATAATATTTATTCATCAGACAGAAGGCCCTCCTCCTGCAATCCCTCCAATGCGGCAGGATCTGGTAATTGATCTTCAGAAAATTGATTTTCAGCATTAGGCCTTGCGAAAGCTGCAAAATTACTCGAAGTAGGATCGATTCCATGTCGATTTCTCGTTGTCTCCAAATCTTCATCACTAGGATCATCAAGTATTGCAGTAGAGCTTACGGAAGGTGATTGTGGCATATCAACTGTATAATCTGGCCTTAAGTTCTGTGCTCTTCTGTAGCCGCCAGATTCTTCTGCAAGAATATCCGGATGAGGACCCGCCTCTGAGGATAATTCTTCCACAAAACCGCTAAAGCCTGTACCTGCAGGTATTAATCTACCGATGATAACATTTTCTTTTAAACCTCTTAACCAATCTGATTTACCTTCAATCGCAGCTTCTGTAAGGACCCTTGTTGTTTCTTGGAACGAAGCTGCTGAAATAAAGCTATCTGTATTGAGAGAGGCTTTAGTAATACCCAACAAAACAGGAGTAAATTCTGCTGGAGCTCCTCCTGTAATTGCCATTGCTTGGTTTGTATCTTCCACTTGCCTCAACTCTATAAGTTCACCAGGCAAAAGAGTAGTATCCCCAGCATCCTCTACACGGACTTTACTTGTCATCTGTCTAACAATAACTTCAATATGCTTGTCATCGATTGCTACACCCTGCGACTTATAAACATTTTGTACCTCACTTACCATACTTCTTTGTAGTTTTGATATAGATTCTCGAGCTGCATCTATAAGAGGTTTTTGATCTTTTAAATCATTGAAATAGCAATCTAATAGTTCATGTGGATTAATTGGACCATCAGTTAAAGATTCTCCACCTTTAACTTGTTGTCCATCACTCACCATTATATTTTTTCCAATTAATAGTTGATATTCATTAACTAAATCATCTTTTTCAATAACTGATAAAGAAACTGATTCTTCATCATTACCTTGTTTAATCTGAACAATTCCAGATTTTTTACATAGAGTTGCTGAATCTCTGGGTCTCCTAGCTTCTAATAACTCTTCAATACGAGGTAATCCTTGTACGATATCTCCAGTTTTCTGTCTTTCAAAAACAAGTAAAGCTAAACCATCACCCCTAAGGACCAAGTCTCCGTCTTTAACATGTAAAACTGAATCAGGAGAAACCATATAAGGCCTGCCAAGTCTTAAAGTTACTGAACTATTAGAAATCTCTTCTATTTCTCCACAAGAAGTTGATTTTACAGAATCACTAATAGGATCACCATCAACTACACGATCACCAACTTTAACTACTGCTTTACCACTAATTTTAATTTTAATTTTATCTTCTTCTCTTTCAACAATTAATCTTCTTATTGGCTCATCATCTACAACATTTGGTAATTGAACCAATCCCTTCTCTTTGCAAAGAATTTGAGTAGTAGCTATTACATCTCCTGCTTTTACTACTTGGTTATTATTGACTTGCAGTTCTGTATGTGTTGAGCCATGACTGGAGTCAGATATAGTATCTCTTCTTACAAGAATAGATTCTAATATTACTAAATTTAATCTATTGATTGATGCATCATTTTTATCTTCAATCGACTCGACGTCAATAGTCATTTGAGGAGTAGCATCAAAGCTTTCAATACTTAAATGTGTTCTAAGTAATTCAACCCCTTCGACTGATTTTATCAATTCACCGTCTTTATAGGTAAGCCTTTGGATAGCTTTTAAGCCTAAATGTGGACCTTTTTCCTGCTTAACATGTGATAGTTGGGGTAATTGCGCCTGGTCAGGAATAGTAAATTCTTCTACAGTTCTTAATAACAAGCCTCGACATGTAGATGTTTCTAATTTTTGAACAAATAGAATTTCTTTATTATCAACACCATCTAAAATCTTTTCGCCAGGATTCACAAGATTTCCTTCTTCTGTAAATCTATTCAAAACTTCTTCATCATCACACTCATGAAAAGTTCCATTTCTTACAGTTATTTCACGAAGGATATCATTTTTTTGCGTAACTGTAACAATGCCTGATGTTTGACTAAAAATATCTTTTACAACTTCTGTTCCAGCTTCAATCCATTTCATATCTTCAATCATTAGAAGAGATATATCCTTGTTGATTTCATGTGTCTCTTGCGGAATCCAGAGCAATGTCCCTCCTTTACTTACTTCAAAACCATTTTTAGATGATCTCGCTTTTTTGACACTTAATCCCGGTGCATATTTTACTAAACCGCCAGTTTTTGTACGGAACCTTTCATCCGTTAAATCTGCTATTACCTCACCATTACTGATTTTACTTCCTGGGGAAATGTTTAAACGATAAGATGTACCATCACTAGATTCCAAGTTATATATTTGACCTGAGTGAGTAGATTCTTCAATTAATTTAAAATTAGTTAAAGACATTGAAGTAGTAACAATCTGAACTTCTCTTGAGTCTCCTATTGATTCTCTTAATCGAACTTGTCCGCCAAACTCACTTGATTGACTTGCTTCTGCCAAAACTGTCCCTTCATCTACAGATTTCCCAGGTGATATAACCGGTCTTGCATTTGGTGGCAAGTTATAAACATCTCCAGCTAAAACCCACAATCTGCCTAATCTTTGAGCTTTTAAGGTAATATTACCTTGCCTATCTGTTACTTCCTTTGGTTGAATAACCTTGTCGTACCTAACTTGACCAGCTAAGTCACAAATAACATCCTTTGTTGCTTTTTCAACACTCTTTTTCACAGCTCCAGCTGTAATCTGAGCAACAGTTATATCAGAACTAATTTCTTCACCGTCATCTACAAATAAAAGCGATCCACTAGAAACTTCAATTTTTTGAGCTTTGCCAGAATTATTTCCTTGAGGAACTATCTTGAGTATGAAATCAACTTCTGCTTGTTTAGCTTCTACGCCATGAGGAGTTCTATAACCTCTAACCTTTGCTTTAGAACTAAATTCAACTTTTCCAGAAATTTTTGATCTTACAACTCCACTTTCGGCAGTTGATACACCTCCAGTATGGAAAGTTCTCATTGTCAGTTGAGTTCCTGGCTCACCAATCGATTGAGCAGCAATAATTCCAACTGCTTCGCCTAAATCAACCAAATGATTATGAGCCAACGCCCATCCGTAGCACCTCCTACAAACGGATCTGTTAGCTTCACATGTTAATGGTGATCTTATTTTCACTTCACTTATAGATGCTTTCTCAATTTCTCCTGACAATACAGGATCTATAGCAGTGTTTTGAGAAACAACAAGGTTTTCTTCAGCATCAAAAATATCCTCAGCGGAAAGTCTACCAAGAAGCCTTGCTCCAAATTTACCATCTTCAGCTTCAACAACTATTGATCGTTCTGTTCCACAATCTTCTTCTCTTACTATTACATCTTGAGCAACATCAACTAATCTTCGAGTCAAATAACCAGAATCCGCAGTTCTTAAGGCAGTATCCACCAAACCTTTCCTTGCTCCATAAGAAGAAATTACATATTCAGTAACAGTGAGTCCTTCTCTAAAATTAGTTCTTATTGGCAGGTCAATGATTTCTCCTTGAGGATTAGCCATCAATCCTCTCATACCAACAAGTTGTCTTACCTGAGACATATTACCCCTTGCTCCTGAATTAGCCATCATCCAAACGGAATTTAGTGGATCATTTTGATTAAAATTATTCTTTACAGCATCTACCAATCTTTCATTAGTTTCAGTCCAGGTATCTATAACTTTTGTGTGTCTTTCAACTTCGGTAATTTCACCAAGTCTATAGCATTCTTCTGTAGCAGATATTTGCTCTTCAGCTTGTCCTATTAAATCTTGTTTAGCTTCAGGCACTTTTAAGTCATCTACTGAGATGGAGACCGCAGCTTGGGTAGCATATTTAAATCCTAAATCCTTTAGATTATCTGCCATGGCTGCAGTTATTGCTGTTCCATGAGTTTTATAAGCCCAAGAGACTAAATTTTTTAAGGCTTTTTTATCAACTACCTTATTTTTAAATGATGGGGGCGTTTTAGCGAGAACAGGCTTTGTAACTGGATTGTTCTTTTTTGAGTTTTTAGTAGTTTTACGTACTCTGGATGTTTTTTTAGATTTAGATGAAGTCATGATTTTTAAATAAATGAAAAATAGTTTTTAAAAGATTACGTTTTAGATACAGAATCGATGATGGTATAGTTCATAACTACTCTCCCAACAGTTGTCAGTACAAATCTACTTATTAAATTATTATCAGAGTCGAATCTGTCCCTTCTTAAATTCCAAATTTCTAGTCTTGAGCCATCTTCTAGTTCTTGAGTTTTTTGTGGGCTACGCATTTCGTCTTCATCTTCAACTTCTCCATTAAATCTAACCCAAACCCATTCATGCAGACTAAGTCTTTTATCTTCAAAGGCAAAAATGACATCTTCTAATGAAGCAAAAGTAGTCTTATTATCTCCGAATTCTGCTTGTTCATAATTCGGTTGCAAAGCCGTCAGATAATAAGATCCTAAAACCATATCTTGTGATGGAGTCACAATTGGTTCCCCTGTAGCAGGAGAAAGAATATTATTACTAGCCAACATAAGCATGCGTGCTTCAGTTTGTGCCTCTAAAGCTAAAGGGACATGAACTGCCATTTGATCTCCATCAAAGTCAGCATTGAATGCAGGACAAACTAAAGGATGGAGTTGTATTGCTCTACCTCCAACTAATTTCGGTTCAAAAGCTTGAATTCCTAAACGATGCAGCGTAGGGGCTCTATTTAATAGAATTGGATGACCTTCAATAACTTCCTGAAGTACCTGCATAACTTCGTCATCAGCTTTTTGTATTAATTTTTTTGCAGCTTTAATATTATTCACAATATTTTGTCTTATCAATCTATGGATTACAAAAGGCTGAAAGAGCTCTATTGCCATTTCTTTTGGGAGACCACACTGATGCATTTTTAATTTAGGACCCACAACTATTACAGATCTTCCTGAATAGTCAACACGCTTTCCGAGAAGATTCTGTCTAAATCTACCTTGTTTTCCTTCAATTATGTCACTTAGGGACTTAAGAGCTCTATTATTTGCTCCAACAACAGTCCTCCCTCTTCTTCCATTATCTATAAGGGCATCAACTGCCTCCTGAAGCATTCTTTTTTCATTTCTTACTATGATTTCAGGGGCTAAAATTTCTTGAAGCCTAGCTAGTCTATTATTTCTATTTATAACTCTTCTATATAAGTCATTTAAATCTGAAGTTGCAAATCTTCCTCCATCAAGCTGAACCATAGGTCTAAGATCAGGAGGTATAACTGGTATTGCATCTAAAACCATCCATTCTGGTTTTGCATTAGTTGCAATGAAATTATCAATAACTCTTATCCTTTTTATAAGCTTTGCCCTCTTTTGCCCTTTGCTATTAGTAATTTCTTCTCTAAGCTCCTCAGCAACCTGATTTAAATCAAGGTCCTCAAGTAATTGCTTTAGAGCCTCAGCACCAATTCCAACAAAAGGTTCATTTTCTATAGTTGAATCTTCAGCATAAATTTCATCTTCAATTTCCAGCCACTCATCCTCAGTGAGTAATTGCTTATATTTAAGTTCTTTATGATCACCTGGATCTAAAACGACGTAACAATTAAAATAAACTATTTGTTCTACATCCCTAAGAGGAATATCCAAAAGTATTGCAACGTAACTAGGGATTCCTTTCAAATACCAAACATGGGAAACTGGCGCAGCGAGTTTTATGTAGCCCATCCTATGTCTTCTGACTCTACTTTCAGTTACTTCAACCCCACATCTCTCACAAACAATGCCGCGATGTCTTACCCTTTTGTACTTTCCACAATGGCATTCCCAATCTTTAGATGGACCAAAAATCTTTTCACAAAACAATCCATCCATTTCTGGTTTAAGTGTCCTGTAATTAATAGTTTCAGGTTTCGTAACTTCACCAACTACTTGTCCATTGGGCAATGTCCTCTGACCCCAATCCATTATTCTTTGTGGAGAAGCTATTGAAATTTTGACGTAATCAAAGTGATTTTCAGTTCTTAAGTTGCTGTTTGTCATTTTTGGCGAATTTAAGTTAAAAGGTTTTAATTGAGTATTTAATCTTCCTCATATTCAGAGGTTCCGAGTGATTCGTAAGTCGGCCTTGATGGGGTATTTCTTCTCGGATTGATATCTTGCATTAAATCTACCTCTTTTCCTTCGTCTGTATAAACCCCTATATCCAAGCCTAGAGATTGTAATTCCCTCATAAGAACTTTAAATGACTCAGGAGTACCAGGCCTTGGTATCGGCTTACCTTTTACGATCGCATTAAGCGCTTCATTTCTTCCTTGCATATCATCAGATTTAACTGTTAACAATTCCTGAAGAGTATAAGCAGCTCCATAAGCTTCAAGAGCCCATACTTCCATTTCTCCAAGCCTTTGCCCACCTTGCTGAGCTTTACCGCCCAAGGGTTGCTGTGTAACCAAAGAGTAAGGACCAGTGGATCTTGCATGGATTTTATCATCAACCAAATGAACTAATTTGAGGAAGTGAGAATATCCGACAGCAACTGGCTGATCAAAAGGTTCCCCTGTTCTACCATCCTTAAGTAATAACTTTCCAGGATCCTCAGGATTGTAAACCCATGCTTTACCTGGCTGTTTTGAAGCTTCCTCTAAAAATGCTTGAACAGTTTGATGTGATTTTTCAGCTCCATACATTTCATCAAATGGAACAACTTTAACCCGGCAATTTAAGTTGGAGGCTGCCCAGCCCATCAATAATTCAAAAACTTGACCTACATTCATCCTACTTGGAACTCCTAAAGGATTAAGAACTATGTCCACAGGGGTTCCATCAGGTAAATAAGGCATATCTTCTCTTGGTAAGATTCTGCTAATAATTCCTTTATTTCCATGCCTCCCAGCCATTTTGTCACCCACTTGAATTTTCCTTCTCTGAGCCACATAAACTCTAACAACCATGTTGGCTCCTGGAGGTAATTCATCACCTTGTTCTCTAGTATAAATACGAACATCCAAAACCCTTCCCTTTTCAGTTTTAGGTACCCTGAGGGAATTATCTCTAACATCTCGAGCTTTTTCACCGAAAATAGCTCTTAACAGTTTTTCTTCAGGTGGTTGGTCTGATTCCCCTTTTGGAGTCACTTTTCCTACAAGTATATCTCCACTCTCGACAAAAGCACCAATCCTAATAATTCCCATCTCATCAAGATTATTCAAGCTTTCTTCCGAGATATTAGGAATCTCTCTTGTGATTTCTTCAGGTCCTAGCTTTGTTTGTCTTGCTTCAATTTCATATTTTTCAATATGTACTGAGGTATATAAATCATCAGTTACCATCCTCTCGCTCACAAGTATGGCATCTTCATAGTTGTATCCCTCCCACGGCATGTAAGCAATTAAAACGTTTTGGCCAAGAGCTATTTCGCCTCCTTCACATGCAGAGCCATCTGCTAAAACCTGGCCAGATATAACTTTAT
The DNA here is from genome assembly GCA_003216915.1 of Prochlorococcus sp. AG-402-I23. Lineage (GTDB taxonomy): Bacteria > Cyanobacteriota > Cyanobacteriia > PCC-6307 > Cyanobiaceae > Prochlorococcus_A. The sequence goes on along the minus strand of QCIB01000015.1, from coordinate 13,325 downwards.
CTCCAATTTTCACTATAGGTCTTTGGTTTAGGCAGGTATCTTGATTTGATCTTTGATATTTCTGAAGATAGTGAAAATGTTCATTACCATGCTCATCTTGAACAACAATTTCATTAGCATCTACATAAGATACAGTTCCATTAACTTTCGTTATGGGAACCATTCCCGAATCTCTAGCAACTTGAGATTCTAATCCTGTCCCAACTAAAGGACGTTCTGGTCTTAGCAATGGAACGGCTTGGCGTTGCATATTTGATCCCATGAGAGCTCTATTAGCATCATCATGTTCCAAGAAAGGAATAAGTGAAGTAGCAACTGAAATTACCTGAACAGGAGAAAGCTGAACGTAATCAACTTGATGAGGAGGGACCTTTTCAAAATCCTGTCTATATCTTACTGGTATCAGATTTGCAATTATATTACCCTCCTTGTCAGTCGCGACGTCTCCTGGTGCCACTCTACACTCATCTTCTAAATCAGCAGAAAGATAAACCGGATTACCTTCCTTATTAACTTTACCGTTATTAACTTCCCAAAAAGGTGTTTCAATAAAACCGTACTCATTAACTCTTGCGTGGGTAGCTAACGAATTTATAAGTCCTGCATTAGGACCTTCAGGAGTCTCGATAGGACATAATCGTCCATAATGTGAAGGATGAATATCTCGCACTGCAAAGCCTGCTCTTTCTCGAGTTAAACCCCCTGGACCTAATGCTGAGATTCTTCTCTTGTGTGTTAATTCAGCTAATGGATTAGTTTGATCCATGAACTGACTTAATTGACTGGAGCCAAAAAATTCCTTTATGGCAGCAACCAAAGGTTTGGGATTGACTAGTTGAGCGGGAGTCAAAGAATCTGTTTCTCCTACAGTCATTCTTTCTTTGATAATTCTCTCTAAACGATTAAGTCCAACCCGAACTTGATTTTGAAGAAGTTCTCCTACAGATCTAACTCTTCGATTACCAAGATGGTCAATATCATCCAAACTAGCTCCGCCAATATCCAATTCAAGATTAATTAAATAATCAATGGTAGAAAGAACATCTTCATGGGTAAGTGTTCTCACATCATCTGGGACGGTAAGTCTCAATTTTTTATTTATTTTATATCTACCAACTCGTCCTAAATCATATCTTTTGGGATCAAAGAATCTACTGTGTAATAGCTGTTGTCCGCCAGAAACGGAGGGTGGTTCACCAGGACGTAGCTTCTTATATAGTTCAAGTAATGCCTGATCTTCTGAATTAATACCCTCGTCATTAGCTGAATCAATTGATTTTTGATAAAACTCGGGATGCCTAAGTTTATCTACAACATCATTATCTGAGAGACCCATCGCTCTCATAAGAACATGAGCATTAATTTTTCTAGTTTTATCAACTCTCACGTAAAGTAAATTATTTTTGTCAGTCTCGAATTTTAACCATGCACCTCTGTTAGGGATAACGCTAGCGTTGTATGTTCTTCGACCATTCTTATCCAGATCATCTTTGAAATATACTCCAGGACTTCGAACAATTTGATTAACAATAACTCTTTCGGCACCATTAATAATGAAAGTTCCTCTTTCAGTCATTAATGGTAGTTCGCCAATAAATACTTCTTGTTCTTTAATTTCCCCTGTCTCTTTATTAATTAACCTGCAAATTACATACATCTGAGATGCAAATGTAGCATCTCTTCTTTTGGCTTCCTCAACATCATGTCTAGGTCTTTTCAACCTGTATTCTTCACCGATAAAATGTAATTCTAATTTACCTGTGTAATCAGAAATGGGGGAAAAATTTTGTAATTCTTCTATTAAACCCTTTTCCAAAAACCATTTAAAGCTTGCTCTTTGTACTTCAACTAAATCTGGTAGATAAGTAGCTGTTTTTGCTACCTGTAAAGCGCTACTGCTCATCCAAGAAAACCTGCGATTTTGTGAGATTTACTATTTACTTTTAATCTACTCAATAATTAATTTTTTAACTTTCCACTTAAGATGAGATCATCCATTAAATTTAGATTTCAACAAAAAAACAATCTAATAAATAAGAATTAAATTTTGTTTAATGCTGATAAATCATGAACTGTGTAAGCTAAATTCAAAAAATTAAGAAAAATTTCCAGTAATTCCTAATGTTAACAGCTTCTACGTCTACTTAACAAGTCAAATTTAAACAAATCTTCAGCATTCTTAAATGACTCTCTAGCAATTGTGGTTAATTCAGTGGATCTTAAATCTGCCATAAAATTGGCAACATTTTCAACAAACGCGGGTTCATTTCTTTTACCCCTATGAGGGACAGGAGCTAAAAATGGTGAGTCAGTTTCAATTAAGTATTTATCGTTTGGGACTATTTTGGCACACTCATGAATTTCATGTGCTTTTGGAAAAGTCACTATACCACTAAAACTGATGTAAAATCCAAGGTTCAAGAATTGCTTCATTTCTTTTGGTGTTCCTGTCCAGCAATGAAGTACACCATGAGGACATTTTCCTTTTTTAGAGAGATCACTACATATCTCAATCATTTCATTTGCAGCATCTCTGCAATGGATAATTACTGGCAATTGAAGTTCATAAGCTAACTCCATTTGCGGAATAAGTGCTTCAATCTGCTGAGCTTTATTTTCATTTTTAAAAAAATCCAAGCCTAATTCCCCAATAGCTACAACTCGTCTATCTTCTAGAGCTGATTTTCTTAGAAGAGATTTTGAACTTTGTTCCCATTTTTTTGCTTCTAGAGGATGCAAACCAACTGAATAGTAAATTTCATTAAATTCATGGGATATTTTTTTCAACTTTGGAATTTCTGTTAATTCACAACAAGCATGAACTAATTTTTTTACACCTCTTGAACGCAATCTTAAAACAACATCTTCAAGATCCCTCTCAAAATTTTCAAATATTAAATGACAGTGCGAGTCTATGAGTTCTACATCGCTCATAATTATTATCTGTCTTTTTACTTAGCGGTAAGAGTAGTTTTTACAAAATGGTTGATTTTTGATTTTTGATTGGCACCGTTGTTCTTGTGAAGAACATTTTTTTTAACTGCTTTATCAATTAAGCTAAAAGCTTTATTAAGACTTGTTTTCACTAAAATTTTATTATCTTCATTAGGGTTATTTTTATATTTTTCGCAATTCTCTAAGGTTTTTTTGGTTAAAGTCCTAACAGTAGATTTATATGATTTATTTATTAAACGATTTCTTTCGGCAATTTGTATTCTCTTTTTTGCTGATTTGTTGTTGGCCACAGAGGGTGTATAAATAGAAGAATCCTATCATAACAAATAAATCGTCTACTAATCAATCATATATAATTTAAAAGATATTAAATTGGGTTTTGAGCCTTTCTATTTGAAAAAATTAAGCAAATGAAGATCATAAATAATAAAAAAGAAGCTATTGAAGAATTAAAAAGGATTTCTACTCGAACTAATTCAGATAACAATAATAAGATAAATAAAATTGTTGAAGAAATTCTTCAAGAGGTAAAAATTTCTGGAGATATAGCAGTAGAAAAATATACAAAAAAATTTGATGGTTTCGACCCTAACCCTATGCATATCAGTGCGGATCAAATAAAAAATGCATGGGATGAAATTGATAATAATTTGAAGCACTCACTTGTGGTAGCTCATAAAAGAATTCAAAAATTCCATGAAAAAGAAATTCCTCAATCTTTCACTATAAAAGGTGATTATGGTGATACCGTCCAAAGAAGATGGAGTCCAGTTAAAAAGGCAGGTATTTATATTCCTGGAGGTAGAGCTGCTTATCCAAGTACAGTATTAATGAATGCTATACCTGCAAAAGTAGCAGGAGTAGAAGAAATTATAATGGTATCTCCTGGGAATAAAAAGGGGGAAATAAACAAAACTGTTTTAGCTGCAGCTCACTTATCAGGGATCAATAAAGTATTTAGAATTGGAGGAGCTCAAGCAATTGGTGCTTTAGCATTTGGCACAAACAATATTAATAAAGTTGATGTTATTTCAGGTCCAGGGAATATATATGTTACAACCGCGAAAAAACACATTTATGGCTCTACAGGGATTGATTCTTTAGCTGGTCCAAGTGAAATATTAATCATTGCAGATGAAACAGCTCAAACCACTCATATAGCATCTGATCTACTAGCGCAAGCAGAACATGATCCTTTAGCTTCATCAATACTTCTAACTACATCAAAAAACCAGGCAAAAGAAGTTTTAGAAGAACTTTATAACAAAATAGATGATCATCCAAGAAAAGAAATTTGCATGCAATCAATAAAAAATTGGGGTTTAATTGTGATTTGCGAGAATTACGAATCATGTGTTGAACTAAGCAATAACTTTGCCCCTGAACATCTAGAAATTCTTACTATAGATTCAAAAAAAATTCTTGCAGGCATAGAGAATGCAGGAGCGATATTTTTAGGGAAATGGACCCCAGAAGCTGTTGGAGATTATCTTGCTGGACCAAATCATACTTTACCCACGTCAGGAAATTCTAGATTTAGCGGTTCTTTGGGGGTTGAAACTTTTATGAAAAATACTTCAATAATAGAATTTAATGAAGAAAGCTTAAAAGTTAATAGCCTTGATATTATTAATCTTGCTAAAAGTGAGGGCTTACATAGCCACGCTAACTCTGTACAAATAAGATTTGAAAATTAGCTAGCTCTTGAGGGTGAGTAAACCACTGGAATGTTGTCTTCAATTTTACCAACTAATACTTTGTCTGTAAGATCAACGAATAATCCATTTTCTAATACTCCTGGAATATTATTAATCTTCATTTCAATGTCTTTTGGATTCTTAATACCATCATTAAATAATACATCTAAGATTAGGTTGCCTTGGTCAGAAACAACTGGGCCAGCTTTTTTAGTAGCCATTCTTAAAGAAGAACTGCCATTCATTTCCGAAATGACTTCCTGAACTTGCTTCCAAGCATTTGGAAGAACTTCTACAGGTAAAGGGAAAGATTGATTTAGATTTTGTACAAGTTTAGTTTCATCAACAACAATCAACAATTGATTAGCTTTAGATGCCACTAACTTTTCTCTAACATGGCATGCTCCTCCTCCTTTTATTAATTGAAATCCTGGATCAACTTCATCTGCTCCATCAATAGCTAAATCAATTTGAGGTAGAGAAGCTAGATCGATAAGCGGGATATCAAGTTCAAGTGCTAAAACTTCTGATTGAAAAGAAGTTGCAACACCCTTTATATTTTTGAGTTTTCCAGAACGTATTTCATTCGCAAGGCTTTTTATCATTAACGCAGCTGTAGATCCAGACCCTAATCCCAGAATCATGTCACTCTTTACTTCCCTTATTGCTGCATCAGCAACTACTTGTTTCATTTGAGTTTGCAAATCCAAAATCTTTTTCTCTAATGGTTATAGATTATTAAATTTCAATGGGTGCTTTATGTCAAACCTGGAAGCGGTTCTGGTTTGATATTTATCTGTATCTCTTTATTATCTCTCAAAATATTTAAGAGGAATACTTTTCCTATCTGAGCTTTTTCTACTTCATCAAGTAAAGCTTTAGGTTCTTTTATAGAGATATTTTCGGCTGCTATTACTAAATCACCTCTTCTTAAACCTGCTTTTTCAGCGGGGCTATTAGGTATTACTGATTGAATTAGAGCTCCATTTCTTTCAGGTAATTGAACTAGGGAATTGGGGTCTCGATTATGTTCTTTAGCAATTCTAGGATTTAAAGAAATCAATTGTACCCCCAAATATGGATGAATAACTTCCCCATTTTTAAGAAGCTGATCAGAAACACTTTTAGCTAAATTAATAGGAATCGCAAAGCCTAAACCTGCTCCAGGACCACTTCTTACTAATGTATTAATTCCTATTACCTCACCATTGGAATTTATAAGTGGTCCTCCAGAATTTCCTGGATTTATTGCCGCATCAGTCTGAATGAGATCCAGCCTTTTATCTGAAAATCCTAAACTATTAATATCTCTATGCAGGCTGCTAACAATCCCTAAGGTAACTGTTTTTTCAAGACCATAGGGAGTACCAAGAGCTATTGCCCAATCCCCAACTTCAAGATCTTCAGAATTTCCAAGTGGAGCAAAACCAGAATAAGCATCCTCATCAATTTTTACTAAAGCTAGATCAGTTACTGCATCTGTGCCCAAAACTTGACCATCGCAAATGGATCCATCTGCCAAAGTAACTGAAACATTATCGACTCTTTCTACTACATGAGCGTTGGTAAGAACCAAACCATTATTGTTAATGATTACTCCAGAACCTTGTCCTCTCTCCCTTTCAGGAACAATTCCTTGCTCGCCAAGTAAATCCCTTAATAAAGGGTCAAGTAAAGTCGGATCAAATTGTTGCCTCTCTACCAACCGCTCAGTATCAATTTTTACAACTGCAGGGCCAATATTTTTAACTGCGGATGATACGAAATTATGACTTTCAAAAGAAGTTAAAGCTAAAACTTCAGCATTTTGAAAGAAATTTAACATACAAAAACCAATAATAATGAAAATTTGGATTAAATTAATAAATTTAATCTTGAGATACTTCATTTAATTTATAGTCTTTGAAATTATTTGATAAATCTAATTGAAGAAAAAGATTATTGTTGTTTTTTTGTTTACATGCATAAAATACAAATTTTAAAATTTTTTTTATAGAAAAAACTTCTTTATGTGTGAAAATAAATTTTAAATAAATTTATAAATAAATTTGAATAAAGAAAACAAAAGTAAACTTGAAGCTCTATTAGAAAAAATTGCTAATGAACGGGATTTAGAAGTCTACGGTTTAAATATCCAAACTAATCAAAATCCAATTGTTATTGAAATAATTATACGAAAAACTAATGGAGATGACATTTCCTTAGATGACTGTGCGCTATTTAATACCCCAGCATCTGACGAAATAGAAAAATCAAATCTTTTAAATTGTTCATATGTGTTAGAAATTAGTAGTCAAGGGGTCAGTGATGAATTAACCTCAGAAAGAGACTTCAAAACTTTTAAGGGTTTTCCAGTTAATGTTGAATTAAACCAGAAGAATTCAAAAATAAAATTCCTGAATGGTTTACTTTATGAAAAGTCTAAGGACTATTTAGCCATTAACATTAAAGGTAGGATAAAGAAAATCCCTTTCGATGAAGTATTAAAAATTAGTCTTTGTACCTTAAAAGATTAATTATTATTCAACCATTATTCAATCTTCCCATCATAGATGGCATTAGTTATTCTCCCAGGTTTAAACAATCTTATTGAAGACATTAGTGAGGAAAAAAAGTTACCTCCTAATATCGTTGAAGCAGCCTTGCGCGAAGCTTTATTAAAGGGATACGAAAAATATAGAAGAACTTTTTACATTGGAGTTAACGAAGATCCATTTGATGAAGAATACTTTAGTAATTTTGATGTTGGACTAGATCTAGATGAAGAGGGTTATAGGATCTTATCAAGTAAAATAATTGTGGAAGAAGTTGAAAGCGAAGATCATCAAATATCTTTAGTAGAAGTTAAACAAGTAGCTGATGATGCTCAAATAGGTGACACGGTTGTTTTAGATGTTACTCCAGAAAAAGAGGATTTTGGACGAATGGCGGCTTCAACAACAAAGCAAGTTTTAGCCCAAAAATTAAGAGATCAACAAAGAAAAATGATCCAAGAAGAATTTGCAGATTTGGAAGATCCTGTTTTAACTGCAAGAGTTATAAGATTTGAAAGACAATCAGTAATAATGGGAGTAAGTTCGGGTATCGGTAGACCTGAAGTAGAGGCCGAACTTCCTAAAAGAGATCAATTACCAAATGACAATTATAGAGCCAATGCAACTTTCAAAGTATTCTTGAAAGAAGTTAGCGAAATAGCCAGAAAAGGACCACAACTTTTTGTGAGCAGAGCAAATGCAGGATTAGTCGTTTATTTATTCGAAAATGAAGTACCGGAAATTCAAGAAGGCACAGTAAAAATTGTTGCTGTTTCAAGAGAAGCGAATCCTCCTTCAAGAGCTGTTGGGCCAAGAACAAAAGTAGCTGTTGATAGCGTCGAACAAGAAGTAGATCCTGTAGGTGCTTGTATTGGAGCGAGAGGGGCAAGAATCCAACAAGTAGTAAATGAATTACGAGGAGAAAAAATTGATGTTATTAAATGGTCATCTGACCCAATACAATATATTTTAAACTCTTTAAGTCCTGCGAAAGTCGATCTCGTGAGACTTGTGGACCCAGAAGGTCAACACGCGCATGTACTAGTTCCTCCCGATCAATTAAGTCTCGCAATAGGTAGAGAAGGACAAAATGTAAGACTTGCAGCAAGATTAACTGGTTGGAAGATTGATGTTAAAAACTCACATGAATATGATCAGGAAGCAGAAGATGCTGCAGTCTCTGAATTAATCATTCAAAGGGAAGATGAAGAGAATCTCCAGCGAGAAGCTGAGCTTAGATTAGAAGCAGAGCAAGCTGAGCGTGCTGCGGAAGATGCAAGATTAAGAGAGCTTTATCCCCTTCCTGAAGATGATGATGAATATGGTCAAGAATTATATGAAGAAGAGAACTTCTCAGATAGTGATCAATTAGAGACTGTTAAAGATGGTGAAATATCAGCCAAAGAGGAGAGAAAACGGTGACACGAAAAACCCCTGTTTTGCGTATATGCATTTCATGTAGAAAAACTTATGACAGGAAACATCTTATAAAGATTACTAAAGATCATAAGCAAGGTATTATGTTTCAAAAGGGTATGGGGCGATCAGCCTATATTTGCAAGTCAAAAAAATGTTACTCAGATTCCAAGATCAAAAAAAAGCTTCAAAAAGCTTTAAAAACATCTTTAGAAACTGAATTTATTGATATTTTTGAAAAAGAGATTACAAGCTACAATGACTATCCCAATAAGGGAATATAATTAAATTAAATCCTCTTGAATTTCCAAAAAGAGTACAAATCAGATTAAATGACTATCAGCGATAAAATCAGAATTTATGAACTTTCCAGAGACTTAAATCTGGACAATAAAGATATATTGGATGCCGCTCAAAAACTTTCAATTTCAGTAAAAAGCCATAGCAGTTCAATTAGTGCAGAGGAAGCAAAAAAAATTAAAAATCTTATTTATAAAAAAAATTCAGATAAAAAAATTCTTTCTATTAAGAAACCTTTAATTAAAAAAGATAATTACACACAAAACAAAGAGAATGAATCTTCGGTTATATCTTCTATGAAAGAGAAGACTCCTAAGAATAATTCAGACAAAAAGCCATTGTTGATGAAACCTCTTAATAAACCTGAGAGTCAAAAAATAATTTCAAATAAACCTATAAATCTTAATAAACCTGAGAGTCAAAAAATAATTTCAAATAAACCTATAAATCTTAATAAACCCACAATTACCAACAGTTCAAAATCTCAAGCAAATCTTATAAATCAAAATTTAAATAGTAAAACTTCACAAAATCTCAAACATGATAAAAAAACTATCCGTAATAACACAACTCCGCCTATTAAAAGTCCATCGAAACCTCCTATTCAACTAATTGCTAAGCCTAAAAATATTAATAATAATGTTGAATCTTATAAATCTTCCCAGAACATCTCTAGTGCAGGAGTAAAAAGACAAATTTCAAACAAACCTGACCAAAATTCGAACAAATCTAAAACAAAAAATATTAATAACAGAATTTCCCCCCCTGAGCTCGTAGGAGCTCCAATAAGAAGAGAAGGAACCAATCAGCAAAATAAAAAGCAAAACATTTCTTTTAAACAAACTCCCCCCAACAGATCTGGCACGCCTAATAGACCTGGCATGCCAAATAGGCCTGGGTTAAGAAACAAACCATTAGATCAAGGCAGGCCTGGATCTTTCAATAGACAATCAAATACAACTAGGCCTGGTTCTCCCAACAGACCTGGCATGCCCAATAGACCTGGCATGCCCAATAGGCCTGGGTTAAGAAACAAACCTTCAGATCAAGGCAGGCCTGGATCTTTCAATAGACAATCAAATACAACTAGGCCTGGTTCTCCCAACAGACCTGGCATGCCCAATAGGCCTGGGTCTAAATTCAATGGTCAAAAGACACCTGGAATTAGAAAGCCAGTATCACCTAATGAACTTTTACAACTTCAAAAAACTAAAAAATCTGATAGTGACAAAAAAGTTTTAAAGAATAACGAAAAACAAAATATTGAGACAACGAAACAGAAGGCAAAGGCTCCAAATACTCGTCCACATACTGCCCCTAATTCAAAAAAACCACCATATAGAACATTTTCAAATAATGCTAAAAAACCTGGAAAGACAGACTGGGACGATAGCGCAAAACTTGAAGCATTAAGAAGTAAAAATCCGCAAAAACAAAGACAGAAAGTTCATATTATTGGTGAGAATGATGATTCATTAACATCTGAAACTAGTGGATATTCAGGCGAAAAAATTTCAATCTTATCAGCTAGTTTGGCGCGTCCAAAGAAAGAAAAGTCTGATGAATCCAAATCTCAAAAAACTATAAAACAATTTAAAAAGAAGAAAAAAGAGACTACTAGGCAAAGACAGAAAAGAAGAGCTATGGAGTTAAAGGCTGCTAAAGAAGCCAAACAATTAAGACCTGAAATGATAATTGTGCCCGAAGATAATTTAACAGTCCAAGAATTAGCCGATAAATTAAGTCTTGAAAGTTCTGAAATAATCAAATCTCTTTTTTTTAAAGGAATAACTGCAACTGTTACTCAATCACTCGACTTAACAACTATTGAAACAGTAGCAGAAGAATTTGGGGTACCTGTTTTGCAAGATGATATCCAAGAAGCGGCTGAGAAAACAGTTGATATGATTGAATCTGAAGATATTAATAATTTAATAAGAAGACCACCTGTTATTACAGTTATGGGTCATGTAGATCATGGCAAAACAAGTCTTTTAGATTCAATCAGACAATCAAGAGTAGCTTCGGGGGAAGCAGGGGGCATCACTCAACACATAGGAGCATATCAAGTTGAATTTGAATATGAATCTAAAAAGAAAAAATTAACTTTTCTTGATACCCCTGGTCATGAAGCCTTTACTGCAATGAGAGCAAGGGGGACAAAGGTTACTGATGTAGCTGTTCTTGTAGTTGCTGCAGATGATGGTTGCAGACCTCAAACACTAGAAGCTATAAGTCATGCAAGAGCTGCAAAAGTACCAATTGTTGTTGCAATCAATAAAATTGATAAAGAAGGAGCATCTCCAGACAGAGTAAAGCAGGAACTATCAGAAAAAGATTTAATTGCTGAAGATTGGGGAGGAGATACAGTGATGGTTCCAGTAAGTGCTATCAAAAAACAAAACATTGATAAATTACTCGAAATGATTTTATTAGTTTCAGACGTAGAAGATCTACAAGCTAACCCTGATAGATTTGCAAAAGGTACTGTTATTGAAGCCCACCTTGACAAAGCCAAAGGGCCTGTGGCTACTTTATTAGTACAAAATGGAACCTTAAAATCTGGAGATGTTTTAGCTGCGGGTTCAGTCCTTGGAAAAATTAGAGCAATGGTTGATGAACATGGTAATAGAATCAAAGAAGCAGGACCATCATTCCCAGTGGAAGCGCTAGGATTCAGTGAAGTACCCACCGCAGGAGATGAATTCGAAGTCTACCCTGATGAGAAAACTGCTCGAGCCATTGTCGGAGAAAGGGCAACAGATGCTAGAGCCACAAAATTAGCTCAGCAAATGGCCTCTAGAAGAGTCAGCTTATCATCCCTATCAACTCAAGCAAATGATGGAGAACTAAAGGAGTTAAACTTAATTCTCAAAGCTGATGTTCAAGGTAGTGTTGAAGCTATATTAGGATCACTAGAACAATTACCAAAAAACGAAGTCCAAGTCAGAGTCCTACTTTCTGCTCCAGGAGAAATAACTGAGACAGATATAGATCTCGCTGCTGCATCTGGGTCAGTAATCATTGGATTTAATACCTCATTGGCTTCTGGCGCAAAGAGAGCAGCTGATGCTAATGACGTTGATATAAGAGAATATGAAGTAATCTATAAACTCTTAGAAGATATTCAGTTGGCCATGGAAGGACTACTTGAACCCGATCTTGTCGAAGAATCATTAGGGCAAGCTGAAGTCAGAGCAACTTTCGCAGTCGGTAAGGGAGCTATTGCGGGCTGTTATATACAAACTGGCAAATTACAAAGGAATTGTTCGCTGAGAGTTATTAGATCAGAGAAAGTAATATTTGAAGGTAATTTAGACTCTCTAAAAAGAGCTAAAGATGATGTAAAAGAAGTAAATACAGGATTTGAATGCGGAGTTGGCTGCGATAAATTCTCTTCATGGATTGAAGGAGATGTAATCGAAGCATTCAAATTTGTCACCAAAAAGAGGACCTTATCACAATAATTAAATATCTAGCTTATTAATCTTTATTTCTATCCAAGATTAATAAAGTAGGAAATATTATACAAGCACCCAACTGTATGAGAAGGTTATTCTGCTGTAATTCAGTTCCGCTTGCAATTCTAGAAAGCATTATTAGAAGTCCCAAAAATGCAGAACCGCTAAAAGCTATCCACAATATTCTTCTCAATCCCTTGAAAGGAGCTTGGGATTCCTTTAATAATTTCTTTTTCAATTCAGGATCTATTTTTGACATAAATTCTTTGAATTATAAAATTAAGTCTATATGAAAAATTCAATATTTAATTTGGCCGGTATAGCTCAGAGGTAGAGCAACTGTCTCGTAAACAGTAGGTCATTGGTTCAAATCCAATTATCGGCATCTTAAAAGCAAATTAAATTCAAAAATGTTTAATAGAATTTCAAAATTTAAATATCTTTTTAAACTAATTATTTTTATTCCTCTAATATTTTATTTTGGCAAAAGAAGTTATATTGCTTATGATGAAGGATTTTATGCGCTACAAGCTAGATGGATACTGGATAAAGGCAACTGGATAATACCTCTTTGGTGGGATGAATATGTTTTAGATAGAACAATAGGATTACAGTTTTTGATAGCAAAGTCACAAGACTTCCTTGGAAGAAATATTTTTTCTGCATATTTGCCCACAACAGCTGCTTCAATATTGATGCTGTTCATAACTTATAAATTACATGAAGAATTATTCAATAAAAAATATGCAATTATATCTCCACTAATACTTTCTACTTCATATCTATGGTTTGACTACTCACACTTAGCTACTCAAGATATTATTTATTCATGTTTAGTAACTATTGGACTATTTTCTTTAGTCAAAATAAAAAGTAAAGATAACAGATTCTATATTCTCCTTTTTGGAATTTGGATTGGTTTAGCTTTTATGATGAAAACTTTTTTAGTATTTGTACCATTA
>QCIB01000014.1 GCA_003216915.1 Prochlorococcus sp. AG-402-I23 | reverse complement strand
TAAACCGTATTTTGGAACAATAACCTTTTGAACTTTATGAGCAATGCATATTTGGACAATTTTTTCTATTGCTTCAATATTGCCATATCTACCATCACCACCAACTACTAATGTTGAACCTTTTAAATCCTGCAATGATTGTAAGATTGCTTCAATAAAAACTTCTAGATAATGTTCTTCCTGAAACTTTAAAGTACTTTTTCTTAAACCAGAAGTGCCTGGTTTTTGATCTAGAAAAGGAGAATTGATATTAATTACTCTAACTTGAGTCATATTTTTAGGAAACTTTCAAAAATCTAACTAAATTAATGAGGCATTTCGGAAGTTCTTAACATAGCGATAAACCATAAAGAAGAAATTAATAATGCAGTAAAAATTCCATAGTTAATACCAAATTTAGAAATTGTAATTGGAACTATAAGTGGAAACGTTAATGCCCCAAACAATGGAGTAAAAGCTACAATTTTTTTTAGCATTAATTTAATTTATTAAAACCATTCAGTCTCAGCATTATCTTTTTCATTAGTATCGTCAAGTGGTGTAGTTCTATCAAATTTCATTGATATACTTTTTTCTTGCTCACCAGATACATCAACAGCTTTAATATCATATTTTTGAATGCCATCTCTAAATGGAACTTGAATTCTAAAAGTACCATCTGCAGCAAGAGGTACATCTTCTCCACCAATTGTCAGTTTTGCAGAAGGCTCTGTAGCCCCATAAACAATTAATTCAGCATCAGCAACGAGCCAAAAAGATCTATTTTTAACAATTCCGCTTCCAGAATCATTTAAACCTGATGACCATTTACCAGAACCTGAGTCTGTAAGATTATCATTGAGGTTTGTTGAATTTACATTTTCCATAAATTCTTCAGAACCAACTTTTCTTCTGAGGGGAATGTTAGTTGCTGCTTGGTATAACCTTTCATGCATACCATTTTGTTCTGAAACAACAGGACTTGAAATATCTGGGATTGACTCAGAAGTAGAATCCAAATTAAAAGGTACAAATTTGTCAAGAATTTGCTCAGAAGGATGAGAGCCAGGAACGTGGCTTATAGAAGAGAATGCCAATGACATCCAGTTAAAACCATATTTATAACCTAATTCAACTTTATAATCTCTATCTGCGAGTGGGATTGGCAAATACCACTCAGTGCTGTAACTATCAACTGCTATCTCCCTTAGTGTTCCTTGATTCAAGTTGCTTCCTTCAGAACCAGATGCATCAAATAATCGTAAACATAATTTATTGGCTCCCAAAGATTGTGCTTTTTCTCTATCTGCATCAGAAATTTGCCAAAAAACATAAGCCCAATCTGGATCTCGGGGTAGGAAAACTACATTTGTTTTAAATTCTTCACTACTGTTTAAAGAATTGGATTCAAAAGTTTCTTCAGATTTTGACTGAAGAGAAGTGGTATATGTTTTTTTTGTAGATTTTTCTTGATATTTGAGTATTAAATCAACTAAAACAGCTTTTGTCTTGCGACTGTATAGCGGAACAGATAATTTACTTGCTTCTTGACGTAATTGTCTGAGGGTAAGTGAGAGTAATTTATCTTTATTAATGATCCCATCAGCCACTTTTAAATTCTCCATTTTTTGTTTGGGATCAGTATGTTCTTTTTTTTTAGGAATTGTGTGTCTTTTTGTCCTGTCGTCAGGATCCTCTGACTACTAAAAAATTCTTAAAAATGATATTTCTCTTCAAAACTGTTGGTATCAAAGAAATTAATAAATTTTCAGATCTTTTTTAAATGTAAATTAATTTTCTTTTTTTTTAAATTTTATTACCTGAATTTGTTAACGACTCAACAAAAATAAATTTTTTCTTCGGGATCAATTAAAGGGAATTCATCGTGGTTCAACTAGAAGTACTAAATCATCTATCTCTAAATCCTCAATACTTTTACCTATTTTTTTTGAAAAATTACTTAATTTTTTCGAAGTGGATTCTAACTGCTCATAAAAAAGATCACTAAATTTTTTATCATCAAATTTTTTGGATTGGTTATCACACCATTCTCTAAGGGGATTTTTATTGTGATATTCAAAACTATTATCTACATTGATAATTTTTAAAATCTGCAGGCAATGAGCGAGTATTCTTAAATGATGTTTCTGTATTATTGTTAGATCAAGATTATCAATTTCTTGAATAGTTTCTATGTTTAATGGGTTAGACAAGGGATCAAGATGATTAGACATTAATTTTTAGTTTTAATAAAGGAAAAAAAGTCAATATTGGGGGTATCTTTCGTTAAAGTATATAAAGCTAATTGTAATAAGTTATTTTTGATAACATGGTCAACGAAAATTTAGTTAAAAATGTAGTAAAAGAGCCTTACAAATACGGTTTCGTTACTGATATTGAAACTGAAAAAATAGCAAAGGGATTAAATGAAGATATCATAAGATTAATTTCACAGAAAAAAGAAGAGCCAAAATTTCTTCTTGATTTTAGATTAAAAGCCTTTAAAAAATGGCAAAAAATGAAAGAGCCTGATTGGGCAGGATTAGGATATAAACAAATTGATTATCAAGATATAATTTATTACTCTGCTCCTAAACAAAAAGAGAAAATTTCTAGTTTAGATGAAGTTGATCCCAAACTTCTTGAGACTTTTGACAAATTGGGAATACCCCTTACGGAGCAAAAAAAACTCACAAATGTAGCAGTAGATGCTGTCTTTGATAGTGTTTCTATAGCCACAACTTTTAGAGAAGAACTTGCTGAACATGGAGTTATATTTTGCTCAATTAGTGAAGCAGTAAAAAATCACTCAGATTTGATTGAAAAATATTTAGGTACAGTAGTTCCAGCTAGTGATAATTATTTTGCAGCACTAAATTCTGCCGTTTTTAGTGATGGTTCTTTTGTTTATATCCCAAAAGGTGTTACCTGCCCTATGGATCTATCTTCCTACTTCAGAATTAATAGTGGAGATTCAGGACAATTCGAAAGAACACTAATCATTGCTGAAGAATCAAGTTCTGTAAGTTATCTAGAAGGTTGTACAGCTCCAATGTTTGATACAAATACCCTTCATGCAGCAGTTGTAGAGCTCATAGCATTAGACCACGCCTCAATAAAATATTCAACAGTGCAAAATTGGTATGCTGGTGATGAAGAAGGTATTGGCGGAATTTTTAATTTTGTCACCAAGAGAGGGAAATGTTTAGGTAAGAGGAGTAAAATTAGCTGGTCTCAAGTTGAAACAGGGTCTGCAATTACATGGAAATACCCTAGCTGTCTTCTTTTAGGGGAAGAATCTGTAGGAGAATTTTATTCAGTGGCACTCACCAATAATCTTCAACAAGCAGATACCGGCACAAAAATGATCCATATTGGTCCTAAGACCAAATCAACAATTGTTAGCAAAGGTATTAGTGCAGGCAACTCAATAAATAGCTATAGAGGCCTTGTCAAAATGGGTACAAAAGCTACAGGATCCAGAAATTACAGTCAATGTGATTCAATGTTAATAGGGGATCAAGCTTCTGCAAATACATTTCCTTACATCAAATCTCAACAACCCAATTCTGAAATTGAGCATGAAGCAAGCACATGTAGAATCTCAGAAGACCAACTTTTTTATCTCCAAAGCAGAGGTATAGAATTTGAGGAGGCAGTATCTATGATGGTCAGCGGTTTTTGTAGAGATGTATTTAATCAATTACCTATGGAATTTGCTGCTGAAGCAGATAAGTTACTGGCACTTAAACTAGAGGGATCAGTAGGTTAATGAATCAATTTCTAAACTGAAATGCAAAGTAAAATGAAAGAATCAGATCCAATTTTAGAAGTTGAAAATCTCTCTGCATCTACTGATAATCTTCCAATTTTAAAAGGGGTTTCACTTACCGTCTATCCTGGAGAAATCCATGCCATTATGGGAAGAAATGGATGTGGCAAAAGTACTCTTTCGAAAATCATTGCAGGACATCCCTCGTATAATATTACAAATGGCGATATAAAATTTTTAGGAGAAAACATCAACTCTCTAGAACCTGAAGAGAGAGCTCAATTAGGAATTTTTCTTGGTTTTCAATACCCAATTGAGATTCCAGGTGTAAGTAATCTTGAGTTTCTTAGAGTTTCAACTAATGCTAGAAGGAAATTCCTAAACAAAGAAGAATTAGATACTTTTGATTTTGAAGAATTAGTTAAAGAAAAGTTAGAAATTGTGAAAATGGATCATGCATTCCTATCAAGGAGTGTAAATCAAGGATTTTCCGGAGGTGAAAAAAAAAGAAATGAAATTCTACAAATGGCTTTACTTGAGCCCAAGATAGCAATATTAGATGAGACCGATTCTGGTCTAGATATTGATGCTCTAAGAATAGTGGCATCAGGAATTAAAAAAATATCAAATGCACAAACTGGAATTATACTTATTACCCACTATCAGAGATTATTAGATGAAATTAAACCAAATTATGTCCATGTTATGTCAGACGGACAAATAATAAAAACTGGTGAGAGCGATCTTGCTCTAGAGCTTGAGAAAAAAGGGTATGAATGGACTGATAACTTTATAAAAGAGACCTAAATAAATGGAAATTATTGAAAAAATAAAAACAAATAAATCCATCGATAATCTAACAGAAATACAAAAAATCTGTCTAGATAAATTACAAGCAAGCCCCCTCCCTAATCCTAAAAGTGAACAATGGAGACTTTCAAATAAATCAAAATTTTCGAACTTTTTAAACTACTCAGTTAATGAAAAAAAATCAAAATTTGATACACCTTTTCCGAACACTTCTCAAAGTACTATTAGGTTAGTAATTGGTGATAATTGCCAGATTAATTTTATAGAGGAAAATTATTCAATAAAGCAATTAAGTGAGGATAAATTAGTTAAATATATCAAGGAACAGATATCTTGTTTTGATAAAAACGAAAATTGGAGTGACTTACTAAATCTGTCTTTAAACTGTACAAAGAATATCTTGGGATTAAAAATAAATGGATCAGAAATCCCTCCTATTGAAATCTTTAGTCACGCATCAATTAATTCTTTAAACGCAAAAACGCTGGTAATATTTTTAGAAAAGAATTGTAATATTGATTTATTACAAGTAAATCTTGGTAAAGACAACTCTTCATTATCTCAATCAACCTTCGTTTGTTTAGAAGAAAATAGTTCCGTAAACCATGGTGTTGTTTCTTACGGTGAAAACAAATCAAATCTATTAAATTCTCTCAATGTAATTCAACAAAACAATAGCGAATACAATTTAGGATCTTTACATTTCAAATTTAATTATGCAAGATTTGAAATTCGTATTAAACAATCTAAAGGAAACGCTAAAACCAATATCAAAGGTATGCAAATAACAAAAAAAGATGAACAAATTTCTACTTTTACAAAAATAGACTTTCATGGCCCAAATGGATTTCTAGATCAAATCAATAAATCACTTGCTGACGATAAATCACATGCGATATTTGAAGGTTCAATAATAGTTCCGAAAATTGCCCAGAAAACTGATGCTTCTCAATTAAGCAGAAATTTACTTTTATCAAATCTCGCACAAATAGATACCAAACCTCAATTAGAAATAATTGCTGATGATGTCAAATGCAAACATGGAGCTACAATTTCACAACTAAATGAAGAAGAACTTTTTTATATGCGAACAAGAGGGATCACATTAACAGAAGCAAGTAAACTACAATTAAGTTCTTACTTTCAAGAAATAATTTCATTTATTCCCGTTTCAAAAGATAGATGGGATTTGCTTGATAAACTTTTAAATGAAAATTAATGGAAACAATTCAAAATTTTCCTGAAATAACGAAGAAAGACTTTCCTCTTTTAAATAAGAACTTAAAAAGTAGTAAGCAAATTATTTATTTAGACCATGCTGCAACCACTCAAAAACCAATACAAGTCTTAGAAAAAATTAATGAATATTATAAAAACTTTAATGCCAATGTACATAGAGGTGCACATCAATTAAGTGCTAAAGCGACAGAAGAATTTGAAAATGCAAGATATTTAATTAGCAAATTTATAAAAGCGAATTCAACAAAAGAAATTATTTTCACAAGAAATGCTACTGAAGCAATCAATCTAGCAGCTAGATCATGGGGCGAATCTTCATTAAGAGAAAACGATGAAATTCTCTTATCAATAATGGAACATCATAGCAATATTGTTCCATGGCAAATGGTTGCAGCAAAAAATAAATGCAAATTAAAATTTATAGGTATAGATAAAAATGGAAAATTAGATATAGATGATTTTAAATCAAAACTAACATCTAGAACTAAGCTTGTTAGCCTAGTTCATGTTAGTAATACTCTGGGTTGCTGTAATCCAATCAAAGAGATCACTAAATTAGCCAAACAAAAAGGTTCTTTAGTGTTAATAGATGCATGTCAAAGTTTGGCTCATCAAAAACTAGATGTAATTGATCTTGATATAGATTTTTTAGCAGGCTCAGGACATAAACTTTGCGGCCCTACAGGTATTGGTTTCCTTTGGTCAAGAAAAGAAATCCTAGAAAAAATACCTCCTCTCTTTGGAGGTGGCGAAATGATTCAAGATGTTTTTGAAGAGACAAGTACTTGGGCAGAGTTACCACATAAATTTGAAGCTGGGACTCCAGCTATTGCAGAAGCAATAGGTCTTGCAGAAGCAATTAATTATATAAACACTATTGGATTGAATGAAATTCATGAATATGAAAAGACTATTACTAAATATTTATTTGAAAAATTAAATGAAATAGAAAATGTTGAAATTATTGGTCCATCGCCCGAGATAGATTCAGACAGAGCATCACTTGCCACCTTTTATGTAAAAAACATACATTCAAACGATATTGCTGAAATTCTTGATTCAAAAGGAATTTGCATCAGAAGTGGGCATCATTGCTGTCAACCTCTGCACAGATACATTGGAATTAAATCTACGGCTAGAATTAGCATGAATTTCACAACCAATAAGGAGGAAATTGATATATTTATAGAAAAATTAAAAGATACTATAAATTTTCTAAAAATAAATTCTTAAATATTCAAAGCATTTTTTAAAAATTCCTGAGATTTTTGCATTACTATTTTTTTATTTTCAATATTTTTAAACCCATGCCCCTCATTTTCAAAAAACATAACTTCTGAAAATTTATTATTTCGAATCAAAATTTCTTGAATTTTTAAAGTTTGTTCATAAGAAATAACTTTATCTTTTTTGCCATGAAACAATAAGATAGGTTTTTTTATTTTGTTAATATAATTAATCGGTGATCTATTTATATAATTATCATGATTTTTTTCATAATTTCCTACCAAAGAATTTAAATAATCTTTCTCAAACCTATGAGTGTTGTAATGCATATCCTGCAAATCAATAACAGGATATTTACAAATTGCTGCTGTAAAAATAGACCCATATAATAAGCAATTCAGAGCAGTTAACCCGCCAGCACTATTACCAAAAATTACTACTTTCTCGCTATCAACCAGATTTGATTTGATTAATTCAAGAGCGAGTGCTTTGCAATCATAAGAATCAACAATCCCCCACTTATAATTCAACCTCTCTCTATATACTTTGCCAAAGCCTGATGATCCTCCATAATTAACTTCAGAAACAAAAAATCCCTTCGACGTCCAATATTGAACTTCAGAATTATATGATCCATCAAAACATGAAGTTGGACCGCTATGGGCTCTAACAAGGAGAGGTGGCTTTTTAAAATTTTCAACTAGCGGCCTATAAAGAAAAGAATGAGTAGATTGATCTTCAAAACCTTTAAACCAAAATGGTTCAGGTTTTGAACAATCTTTTATATGATCAACAAATATCTGCTCAGAAAAATTTGATAAAACTTTTTCTGCAAAATCAATTTCAAATAAAATTCCCAAAAAATCAGATCCATAACCTTTTAAAAGAACTTTTTTCCGAAAAACACTGAAATCACTTATTGAGGTAAAAGGAGTAAAAAATTCTTTAACGAATTCAAGATTTTTATATTGTTCCACTATGAAATTATTTTCTTTTTTTACTAAGCAAAATAAATTTTTTTTAGTCCCTGAAAAAAATGTTATTCCAGAGACCCATTGTGGTACTCCATATTCAATCAAATTTCTCTCTACTTTTTTCTTAACAAGAATATTCTTAATTTCACTAACATCTAAAAACAATAAGTTCCACCATCCAGAACTATCTTCAGAACATACTAAAAGTGTTTCACTTATCCAATAGGGTTGAAAAAAAGAAACTTTTTTTTTTGAATTTATCAGCTTATTTGAGAATTTTTTTATTTTTTGTATCTCTCCATCTAAATCTATTTGAGCGAAAAAAAGATCATTTTTCTCCCAGGGCATGTATGGAGAATCCCACTCTATCCAAGAAAGTAAGTTAGCAGAAGTATTAGAAGAAAGTTCTCCAGCAAAATTTTTAAATTTTTTTATTCGATGAATATCTTGTTTAGTTTTTTTTAAGTTTAACGAAAATAAATAATCTCTATTATTTATTTCGCAAATACCATACAAAAGATTTTTTTCAGAAATGACAAATGAAGAATCGAAATTTCCATCAATTGATTTTGATAATTGTCTAGGTTCTTGAACTGAATCAAGATATTTATTTTGACTTCTATAATTTGACGCTGCCTCTTTAAAAATTTGAAACCATACTGCTTTGGTAATCTGATCTATCCATATCAAATAAAAATTATTTTTAATATTTATACATTTATAAGATTTACCACCATATCCATGAAAATTATTTTTAATATTATATTTTTTAATTGTTAATTTCTGAGGAAACGTCGCTTTTTCATTAAATGGTCTTGCAAAAATGGCATTCTCATTTTGACCTTCATCAACAACATCAATCCAAAAAATAATATCCCTAATAATAGTTAATTCCTTAAAAGCTTTTTTTTTAGATTCAGTTTGCCCAACTTTTAAATTATCATTATTGCTCATTTATAAAAACTATAAAGAAAGTAAATTAAAGTGCTAGTATTTTTATAGCTAAACTCTCAATTAAAAACTTTTCTTAACGTGGCAAACCATTTTTCACAACTTGCAAAAAAGTCAAGAACAAATGGAAGCTCAGAAAAAATTGCAAAAGAACAAACAGTTAAGCCTTCTCTAGACATTTATAAACTTGGTGATGATGTATTAAGACAAAATTCCAACAGAATAACTAAGGTTGACGAATCGATTAGAAAACTTGCTAGAGAAATGCTCCAAAGCATGTATGCAGCTAAAGGAATTGGTCTTGCCGCACCTCAAATTGGTATCAACAAAGAGCTTCTTGTCATAGATGTAAATTTTGAAGATTCAGCAGCAGAACCTTTAATATTAATCAATCCAGAAATTACCGACTTTGGAACAACCCTTAATTCATACGAAG
This sequence comes from Prochlorococcus sp. AG-402-I23, assembly GCA_003216915.1. Lineage (GTDB taxonomy): Bacteria > Cyanobacteriota > Cyanobacteriia > PCC-6307 > Cyanobiaceae > Prochlorococcus_A. Next base: position 35,475 of record QCIB01000014.1, on the reverse strand, counting down.
AAGGCTGCTTAAGTATACCTGGAGTCTATTTGAATGTAGTAAGACCATCAACTATAAAATTAAAATTTAGAGATGAAATGGGTAGACCTCGTAAAATGAAAGCAGATGGACTTCTAGCGAGGTGTATTCAACACGAGATGGACCACTTAAACGGAATACTATTTGTTGATAGAGTTACGTCAAAAGATGATTTGAACAAAGAACTTATAAAGGAAGGGTTTAACGAAAAAGACGTAATTTCTATTAATTAATCTAATGACTGAAACTACAATATTTCAAAAAATAATTAATGAAGAAATACCCTGCGATAAGCTTTATGAAGATGAGTTTTGTATTGCGTTTAATGATATCCAAGCGCAAGCACCAGTTCATTTTTTAGTGATTCCAAAAAAGCCAATTATTAGTTTATTAGATTGTATTGAAGAAGATGAAAATTTATTAGGTCATTTACTTTATGTGGGTAGCAAAATAGCTAAATCAAAAAATTTAACTAATTGGAGAACAGTAATTAATACTGGAGCAGAATCAGGACAAACAGTTTTTCATTTACATATTCATTTTTTATCCGGAAGAAAAATGGATTGGCCCCCAGGTTAAAACTCTCGAAAGAAATATTAATGGGTTATAAATAAGTAAAAACAAAATGAATACACCAGATTCCTTCAATACAGAACCCAAAAATTTATTCAATTTAATTTCAAAAAATTGGGAAGAGCTAGACGATTCAATCAAAACTAAGTTAATAAAAATTTGGAGAGTTTTAACTTATAAATGGCAATTACAAATTTTATTTAATCTACCTTTTCTTTTATGGTGGGTATTAGATAAATCTTTTCCAAAAGTTCATGAATTTGATAAAACAATCTTGAATTACTTAAATTTACCTGACTGGGCACTTTCATTTATTGGCTTTGGTCAATAGACTGCTAAAAGTTATAATTTATTTTATAAAACTAGTCGAGTAATGAATAAAGCAATTAATAATAAATCTAAAATACTGTACCAATTACAAAAATTAAGAAAGCTATCTCAGCCATTTTTTCTTCCAATAGATCAATGTAATGGATTTCAATTCATATGGCTTTTAATTTCACTTCTATTTTGTGTTGGTGGAGTAGTACTTGTTGGTCTTACAGGAATAATCAGTTTTTTTGAAAGCTTTCAACCAATTTTTCTTGAAAAGTATTTCGGAGGTGTAGTAAGTACTGTCAATTCAATTTGGGCTGGAAGCTGGGGATTGCTTCTCTCTGCTTTATTTCTAATTGGATCAGGCAGCTTTTTTAGCTTAAGACGTCAATTAAAAAACCGTAGATGGTTACATTGGTTATTCCTTGCGATAATTGTATTAATGCTTTTAGCTGTAAACGGAATAAATGCAGGTATTGGTTTCATAGCAAGAGATTTAACGAATGCTTTGGTAGAAAAACAAGAAGATGGATTTTATCGGATATTGGGGATTTACGCTTGCTGTTTCGCTGTGGCTCTACCAATACGTGTTTCGCAAATATTTTTTACATATAAGTTAGGAATAATTTGGAGAGAATGGCTTTCAAAAAGTTTAGTCAAAGATTATATGACTAATAAAGCTTATTACCAATTAAATCCCAATGATGAAGAACAAACCGATGTAGATAATCCTGATCAAAGAATCACAGATGATACCCGAGCTTTTACCGGGCAAAGTCTTTCTTTCACATTAGGTATTTTTGATGCACTACTAACATTTTCACTCAATATTCTTATTTTATGGAGTATTAGTACAACACTTACTTTTTCTTTATTTGGTTACGCTGCATTTGCAACTTCTATCCTTTTAATTGCTGGAAAAAATCTTGTAAAGATTGACTTTGATCAACTCAGATATGAAGCAGATTTTCGATATGGCTTAGTACATATTAGAGATAATGCTGAATCAATAGCATTTTACTCTGGGGAGAGTCCTGAGCGAAGTGAAACTGAAAGACGCTTAGGAGAAGTGGTGAGAAACTTTAATTTACTGATCATATGGAGAGTAATAATAGACGTCATGAGAAGATCCATTAATTATGCTGGAAATTTCTTTCCATATTTAATTATGGCAATCCCTTACTTTAAAGGTGATATTGATTATGGACGCTTTATTCAGGCAAGCTTTGCATTTGGAATGGTCGAAGGTTCGTTATTTTTCATTGTTAATCAAATCGAAGAACTTGCAAAATTTACTGCTGGTATTGGCAGATTAGAAGGATTCCAATCAAAAGTTGAATCCATTAGTCAAACCAACCCAAAAAGCAATCAAAACGTTATTTCAGATTACCCCTCAATTCTTATTAATAATGCTGACCTTTGCCCACCAGGATCCAATAAAACAATAATTAAAAATTTAAATTTGAGCATCCAAAATAATCAATCACTTTTGGTTGTAGGACCATCTGGGTGCGGAAAAACATCTTTACTAAGAATGATTAGTGGTTTATGGGAACCCGATCAGGGAGTAATTAAAAAACCAAATATTGGGGAATTATTATTCATACCTCAAAAACCATATATGTTATTAGGTTCTTTAAGGGAACAATTATGTTATCCCACAGAAGTTAAGAAATTTAGTGATGAACATCTTACTTCTGTCCTTCATGAAGTAAATCTAAAAACCTTGGTGGATCGGTATCCTAATCTTGATATCAAACAAGATTGGCCACGAATTCTTTCCCTAGGCGAGCAACAAAGATTAGCTTTTGCAAGACTTTTATTAAATTCTCCAAGATTTGCAGTACTTGATGAAGCAACAAGTGCTTTAGATATTAATACTGAAAAAAAATTATATAGTTTACTTAAGGAACGAGAACTTTCTCTTATTAGCGTGGGACATAGACCTAGCTTAAAAGATTTTCACGAGAATATTTTAGAATTAAATGGACAAGGAGACTGGAAATTATTGACTTCTGATAAGTATAATTTTAAGGATTAGCAAAAAAAATGAATTCTAAAGAAGAACAAACTAACTCAGAAGTCACTAATTCAGAGAATGAGAGTTTTATAGAACAGCAGAAAGATCCAAATTACATCAATGAAGAAATTGGAGACAATAAATTAGATGAAAAATCTATAGAAATTAAAGATGAATATAAATTTGGATGGAGTAGTTATTCTGAAATAACTAATGGAAGATTTGCAATGATTGGCTTCCTTGCAATAATATTGATTGAATTATTTAGTAAACAATCGTTTTTAAAATGGGCAGGAATCTTATAATTAATCATCAAATCTAGAACTGTTATCTCTAGGTTTCTTCTTGTTTGTTCCAACGTTATATCTACTATTTTGATTTTTTGAACTTGATCTAGCTGAAGAATTTACTCTACGTGCCTCACGTGGTTTTTTGGATTGATTAGCATCTTTAAATGAAGCATCTTCTACTTGAGCTGTTGAAGTTTGCTGCCTAATAGGGGATCTAGTAGGTTTCTTTCTTAATGGAGAAGAACCACTAGGAGCAGAGATATTATCTTGTCTAGAAACTGTACGATTCATTCTGGGTCTTGACCCTGTTTTAACTTCATCGCGAGATAAATTTCTTCTCTCACCAAAGTTATTTGTTTCTGATTGTTTACTATTTCTATCTTCAGAAGTCTGTCTTCTCCTTCTTATAGGTTCGTCATTTTCAAACTGACTTATTTCCCTTGTAGATGGCCTACTTCTACTTGCTGCAGCAGAGGGTATAGCTCTTGAAACATTCCTTCTACGAGATCTGCCCTCCGTATAGTCTTCTTCAAATTCATCTTCTTGAGGTTTAAATCTTCTAGATGGTCTTTCAGATTCTTCAAACCTATCATAATCGTCATTAAATTGGCCTCTAGAATTTCTAGGAACATCAGAAATAGGATCATCATCAAAATAAGATGACCTTCTAGCTTGATCAGTAGCAACTCCCCTCAATCGCACACTTTCATATGCGAAAAAAACTGTAGTTCCTGCTAATAAAAATTGACCAAACTGAAGGATAGGATCTAACCTCCAGCCTTGAAAAAATAATATTCCTCCGCACAAAAGTCCAATTGCTGCGAAGAATACATCATAATCCCTTGCCAAGGCAGGCTTAAAGGACCTCAAAAAATAAAGGCCTCCTCCACATACCGCGAGAACTATACCAACAATACTGGCCCAATTGAGACTAGCATTGACCACATTCTTTCTCCAAAAATTTATTTTTTAAAGGGTTACTTATATCCCTTATATATAGTGTACTTAAAACTTCTACAAAAACTAGCGTCTTCCAGTAGAAGTACGATCGAGGGAATCTTTCTGGCTTACAAAAATCAAAAATGCAGTGGCTGGAATAACGATAAGTAAGGCAGCAGCAATAAAACTACCTATCATTCCAACTGCAGAATTATTTGCAACTTCAGCAGAAAAATCTGCGGCTAGTAATAAATTTGAGATTTGAAACACTTTTTAAATATTAAATTCTCAATTTATAATACGAATTAAATACGTTTCAATGGGTTATTTATTAAGATGAATTAAACAATTGTTATTTCCTTGCTTGTAAACTCTCTTCAAATTTTAGATATTAGTTTAGGAATTTCTCTTTCATATCTAACTATAGTTTTTCTAATAAGATTAATACTTACTTGGTACCCCAAAATTGATTTAAGTAAAGGTTTATGGTTATTAATTTCAATACCATCAAGCTCCATTCTTAATTTAACAAGAAAACTAATTCCTCCTATAGGAGGCGTTGATGTTGGACCAGTCATTTGGATAGGAGTTATAAGTTTTTTAAGAGAAATTTTAGTCGGTCAGCAAGGGCTTATCAAACTTGCATTGCATACAAATATTTCATAAAAATCATTTAATTATTTCTCAGTAATTTGGCAATAATTCTTCTTCTACATATTTAGTATGTATCTTACCCTGCTTAAATTTAGATTTATTCAGTAAGGTTAGATGAAAGTTAATTGTTGTAGGAATACCAGTTATTGCACATTCATTTAAAGCCCTATTCATACGTTTAATTGCAGTATTACGATCTTTTCCCCAGACTATTAATTTACCAATTAATGAGTCATAGAAAGGAGGTATTTCATAGCCTGTATAAACATGACTATCTACCCTTACACCAGGGCCACCAGGAGGAAGCCACCCAGTTATTTTTCCAGGTGATGGTCGGAAATTGTGAGAAGGATCTTCAGCATTGATTCTACATTCAATGGCATGACCATTTAAATGGATATCATTCTGATTAAATTCCAAGTTTGCTCCGCTTGCGATTTTAATTTGCTCAGCAATTAAATCAACTCCTGTAACCATTTCAGTAACAGGATGTTCAACTTGAATCCTAGTATTCATCTCCATAAAATAAAAATTATCATCATCAACTAAAAATTCAACTGTCCCCGCTCCTTCGTAGCCAATACTTTTTGCAGCAGCAATAGCTGAGTTACCCATTTTTTTTCTTAGCTCAGTGTTAATTGCAGGACTAGGAGACTCTTCTAGTAACTTCTGATGTCTTCTTTGAACTGAACAATCTCGTTCTCCTAAATGAACAACATTACCCGACCTGTCGGCTAAAATTTGAATTTCTACATGTCTTGGTTTCTTTATAAATTTCTCCATATATAAACCATCATTACCAAAAGCTGCTTCTGCTTCGCCTTGAGCTGCTTTAAACATTTTTTCGAGATTATCAGAATTTTCAACCAACCTCATACCTCTTCCACCTCCTCCAGCAGTCGCTTTAATAATGACCGGATAGCCAATATCATCTGCCAATTTATAAGCCTCATCAACATTTGATAACAAGCCTTTACTACCAGGTACTGTTGGCACTCCAACTGCTTCCATAGTTTCTTTAGCTGTAGATTTATCTCCCATAGATCTAATAGCTTTAGGAGATGGGCCAATAAAAACTATGCCGTGATCGTTACACATCTCAGCAAATTTATCATTTTCCGCAAGAAATCCATAACCAGGATGAATAGCATCAACTCCTCTCGATGTAGCAGCAGCAAGTATATTTGGAATATTTAAATAACTCTTATTACTTAATGAATCTCCGACGCAAACCGCCTCATCAGCAAGCTGAACATGTAATGCTTTTTTATCTACAGTGCTAAAAACTGCAACGGTTGCAATACCAAGTTCTCTACAACTTCTGACAATTCGCAAAGCTATTTCTCCACGATTAGCAATTAAAACTTTTTCAACCATTATGAAAATAAAATTGAAGAAATGAAATGACTTAAAATAAAAAATTATTTGCCAAAGTATTCAACAAAATTTTTTAGTGATCAGAGGACATTTTTACAATACAACCTAAAACGTTATATATGTATAAATATTTGTTTTATGCAATAGAAAAATTGTTCATCATATTCAAAAAACTCTTTTCGAACTTAATGCTTATTTCGGCCAATAATGTATGATATTTTTAAGGTTTAGGTATCCCCCGGTTGCTGAAAACCCTTTGCGGACGTGGCGGAATTGGTAGACGCGCACGTCTAAGGAGCGTGTGGCTTAGGCCTTGCGAGTTCAAGTCTCGCCGTCCGCATTTAATGTATTCTGGTTTAACTGCAATGAAAAGAAAATCAGTTGCAGTAGTTATTATTTCCAATGGTCCTGGTGAATTAACTACATGGGTCAATCCTGTAGTGGATGAGCTTAACAAAATAAATCAATCACTATGTGATGACGATAAACACGATTTCACTCTTAGGTTAGTCCTTGTTCCTTGCCCAAATGCCACTGGTAAAGAATTTTTAGTTGCAAATTCATGGAATAAATTCGAATTAATTACACAATCCAAAAGTTTTTGGAAATTATTAATAAAGCCACATTCTTTTGCTAACTGGCCCAAAAAAGGGGTAGTTATTTTCCTTGGTGGGGATCAATTTTGGAGCATTTTATTAGCTAAAAGATTAGGTTATTTAAGTATCACATATGCTGAATGGGTTTCGCGATGGCCTCAATGGACAAACGAAATTGCTGCTATGAATATAAAAGTAAAAGAGTTAATACCTAAAAGATATAAATATAAATGTAAAGTCATTGGCGATTTGATGGCAGATATCAAACTTAATAGCGAAATTTCATTAAGAAATAAAGAAAAACACTACGTTGCATTGTTGCCTGGTTCTAAGAAAGCAAAGCTTTCTGTTGGCATTCCTTTCTTCTTAGAAGTTGCAGATCATATAGCTGAAAAAAATCAAAAAATAAATTTTATAATTCCTATTGCCCCAACTACTGATAAAAGTGAATATTTATTTTTTCAAAGCAACAAAAATCCAATTGCTAAATATTACTCATCAAAAATCAAAACAATTAAAAACTTCAAAGACTCTCGTTTTGATTATGTAATTGAAACATCAAAAAATACAAAGATTTATCTAATCAAGAAACATCCTTGCTATGAAATATTAAAAGAATGTGATCTTGCAATTACAACTGTAGGAGCAAATACTGCAGAATTAGCAGCAATTAGTGTTCCAATGTTAGTTGTTCTGCCAACTCAACATTTAAATATAATGAACGCATGGGATGGCATTTTTGGAGTAATTGGAAAAATTTCATTCATAAATAGATTCCTAACTTTTATAATTAAAAATTTCTATTTTAAAAAAAAGAAGTTTTTTGCTTGGCCAAATATTAAAGCTAAAAAAATGATTGTCCCTGAAAGGATAGGTAATATTTCGCCAATAAAAATTGCAAGAGAAGTATTATTTCTTATTAAAAATAGAGATCAATTAAAAAGTATTAGGGATAATCTACACAAAGAAAGAGGCGATAAAGGCGCTGCAAAGAAACTTGCTTCTATAATTTTTAATTCAATAAAAAAACTTTAACAATTACCAGGGATCATCAATTTCAAACTTTTCTGATTTTTTATTATCTTGCACTAAATTTTGTTCATCTAATGGTTCAATATCTAAAGTTTCAGTTGCATTTTGAATTGGTCTTTTCGAAGCTAAATTTTTAGTTAATTGTTTCTTTTGCTTAAAATCAATATTGTTTTTTTCATCTATTTGATTAAAACTATTTTGATTCTCGACCTGATTAGAATCATCATTATCCATATATAGCTTTTTTCTGTTATTTATTTCCTCTGCAGAATCCTTTATTTCAACATATTCAAGTTCATCTTCATAATCATCTTCATAATCATCTTGTGCAACAACTTCTTCATATTCCTCGACCAAATTGTTTTGCTGTTCTGATTCAGAACCTGAAAGTAACTGATTCTCAACAGGTACAAGATTTGCTGAGTATCCATTTGCTTCCCTTTCCTCCCACGAAGAACCCCCGACTCCAAGTTTCTCAAGTAGTCCACTACTTAATTGCTTCAATTTCTCTTCCGCACCTTCATAAACAATAATCCTATCGGTACCACTACTTACAATTTCATCAACAGGTATTTCCCAAGTACTTAAAACTCCCTCACCTAAAAGCGGAACACCAACAGCACCCATAACAAGAGATATCAAATCCCCAGTCTCAATATCAAAAGAAAAGCCAAGAACTCTTCCTAAAAGTTGTCCAGATTCTGTAATCACTTGACAATTAATTACTTTCCCATATCTTTCTGGAGAAAAACTCTCACTCAAAGAATCTAGGGAGTCAACTAATATGACATCTCCAACTTGTTTGATACTTTCTAAAGGCATCCATTTTGGCAAACCTGGTAAAAATCTTGTAAGTGGATTATCTCTTAGTCCCAAAGCGACCACCTCTCTTCTATCGATATCAACAACAACTTCGCCAACTACGCCTAGCCGCCTCCCAGTATCAGTAGTTATCACTTGTGTTCCCATTAATTCTGACCTTAACCATAAACGTTCGCTAGGAACCGGGTTAGGGAGATTCTTATTAGCAGATGTGTTAGACAAGCTCATAAATTTCTTTTTATCATTCTGACGTATAAATTTAAAAAAGTGTGTTTATGCAGCATTTGGTAACCCAAGAACTTGAGTATTAGCACCTCTTGCTTGCGCAACCCCAATTGTTCGTTCAGACGCACTAATCATAGGCCTTCTATGACTTACGACTATAAATTGAGCATTTGATGACTGATTCGATATTAGTTTTGACAACCTTTCAACATTAATACCATCTAAAAAACTATCAACCTCATCTAATGCATAAAAAGGTGAAGGTTTATACTTTTGCAAAGCAAATAAAAAACTTAAAGCAGTTAACGATTTTTCACCACCTGACATAGAGGCTAATCTTCTGACATTTTTCCCCTTAGGATGAGCCACTAAAGTTAATCCTTCTTCTAAAGGAGAATTAGGATTTTCAAGTTGAAGAAATCCATCTCCATCAGATAAATTTGCAAAAATTTCTCTAAAATGTCTATCAACTTCTGTGAATGCTTGCATAAAAGCCTCCTGCCGCATCGTAGATACAGTTTCAATTCTCAGCAATAATTCAGATCTTTCATTAGATAGAATTTCTAATTTTTCTCGCAAACCATTTAATCTCTCAATTAATTCTTCTAGTTCATCAAGAGCCAACATATTAACAGGTTCTAAGCTTTGTAGTTTTGCATTTATGATCGAAATTTCTGATTGCAAAGATTCAAGACTCTTCCCTTCATATTCTCCAAACTCCGGGTAAGGATTAGGTAGATCTTTTTCATAGTTTTCTAATTTTATTTTCTCGCTCCTCATCTCTTCTTTAAGAGAATGCATATCCCTTTCAAGATATTCAAGCTTCAAAAGATAGTTATTATATTCTTGCCTTTTATTTGAAATTGAAGAATTTAATTCATCTCTTTTTCTTCTCAATAAACCTAAATCCTTCTCGAGAGAATTTTTTTGATTATCGAGACCTAAAAGCTCTTTTTTAAATGCATCTCTTTTTTTTATCCATTCACTATGAGCAATTGCGAGTTGTTTAATAGATTCCTGCAAGTTTTTTTCTTGTAATAAAGTAATTTTTAATGAATTATTTATACGCTCTTTATTTAAAGCAAATTGATTTTTTTTATCTAGTAATGTATCTCTCTCCGTAATAAGTAATTCAAGTTTTTTATCAAGATTATTAAAATCGTTATTAAAAGCTATTAATGATGATTTTTGATTTTTTTCATAATTTGCCTTTTGAATGGTTTGTAATTGATCAAACTTATCATGATAAGGCTTCAATTCATTTTTTAAATGATCTAACTGGTTACCTAATAAATTATTAGCAGTATCAAGTTTATTTAATCTCGATTTACAATCCTCAATTCTTTGCGCAACAGCCTTAAGAGAATCTTGATTTACTTCAATTTCTTTATTAATTGAAGCACAATCCTCAATTATTTGACTGCGGTTAAAATTTAATTTACTAAGTCTATTATTTTTTATTATCAAATCATTATTTGACTCTTGTAAAGCTTCTTCGATAACTAATAATCTTTCTTTTATAGGACTTGAATCATCAATATCATTGTTAATTCCAAACCTATAAGCCAAATCTTTATTTAACTTACTGCCTCCTGTAATAGCACCACTTGCTTCTAATAATTCACCACTTAAAGTAACCAACCTATTTTTTTGTGTAGATAACCTAGCTGAGGATAAGTCTGAAAAAACCAAAGTATCCCCAAAAACATATCGAAAAACATCTGAATAGACTTCATCAAAAGTAATTAGATTAATAGCTTTATCAATAAATCCATTCTCCCTATTATTTTCAAATCTTGAAATTGCATAATTCTTTTTTTGACTTTTAATTCTATTTAAAGGTAAGAAAGTTAATCTTCCCGCTTTCTTCTTTTTAAGGATTTCAATTGCTTTAGCAGCAATATGATCATTATCAACAACAATTTGTCCTAATCTATTGCCAGCAGCAATTTCTAATGCATATCTATTTTTCTCACTGACCTCTCCAAGTTGAGCTACATAACCATGTATACCCTCCAAACCTGCTTCTAAGAGAATTCTGAGAGCATATGAACCTCTAGATTCGTTTAAAGCTTCCTTCCTGCTTTCGAATCTAGATAAATCCTTTTCAAGCTTTAATTGCTCGTTGTTTAGCCTTGATTTAGTTTTAATTAATAAATCAAGTTGATTTTTTAAAGAAATAATTTCTGAGCTATTACTTGCCAAGTTTTTATTCTTTGTATCGGATGTCTCTTTTTTGCTTTGATTTCTCTCAAAAAGTTTCTGCTTTTCTAGGTTTAAAGAGTCAATCTGAGCCAATATCTCATCTTTTTGAATATTATTTTGAATAGTTTCTTCTTCAATTTTCCTTTTTTTTATTTCCAAAGGATTTATTTGATTTTTTATACTTTCAAGCTCAGCATTTAATTTGATACTTTGTTTTGAGAATTCTCCAGATTCTCCAGCCGCATCAGAAAGTTTTTTTCTGGATAGTTTGTGTTTTAAAGTGAGATCATCAATTTGCAAGTTCAATTGATTTAAAAAATTATCATCGAAATTTTCTTGTCTCATGTTTTCTGACTCGATATTTCTCTTAGTAATTGCGATTTCATCTCTCTGCTTTTGTAATTTAATACCTTCTTCTTTATTCAGACTTGATATCCTATCAAGTTCTCTCAAGCTAGAATTAATACTTCCAATATCAGAATTCACTTTTATCAATTTATCCTCTCCTTTCTCCTTTAGCTCATCAACCAGTATTTTCAAAGCATCTTCTAAGACTGATATTTCTTTACTAATAGATTCTTTTTGATTATTAAATAATATTTTATTTTTTTCAATTTCACTTTCTTTTTTTTCTATAGATTCAACATGCTTAACTTGTTTATCAAAAATAAGAACTTTCTCGAGTTCCATTATTTGTACTAGTTTTGCCTTTAACTCTTTATATCGCTTTGCTTTTTCACATTCTTTTTCAAGCTTATTCTTACTAGATTGCAATTCATTTTCTAAAATTTCACATCTTTCTTGTCTTTCGAAAACGTCATTTAATTTTGCATTAGTTTGTTCTATTCTTGTATCAAAAAGTGCGACTCCTGCTAATTCATCAATAAGATTTCTCCTCTCCTTATTATTCATTGATACTATTCTTGTTACATCACCCTGCATAACAACATTGCTGCCATCAGGATCAACACTAATATCTCTTAATATTCTCTGTATTTGTTGCAAAGTACATTGTTTTCCATCAGAAGTATAAGTAGAGGCATAAGAACCACCTGGCATAAGCCTTAATTTTCTAGAAACTACCCATTCTTTTTGACCTTTATTAAGGGCAATTTCTTCTTCTTCTAGTTCCAAAGGCTGAAGGTCCTCTTTGGGAGACCAATCTTGAATATTAAATTTTACTGATACAGATGTTTCTGATGACTTACCCTCTTTAACTTTGGAGTTATTTATTAGATCTGGTAATCTTTCAGCCCTCATCCCTCTACTATTAGCTAGACCTAAGCAGAATAAAATTCCATCTAAAATATTACTTTTCCCAGAACCGTTAGGACCAGTAACCACTGTAAAACCTTCTTCAAGAGGAATTTTTACATTTCCCCCAAAAGATTTAAAATTTTCAAACTCGACCTGATTGATATGTACCAATCTCAAGTCTCAATAGCTAAATAAGAATAACTAATTTGCAAAAATTCTCAATAGAAATATTACGTTTATTTATAAATGAATATTAATAATTTTTGCTCAATCTACAAGAATTACCCGAAATTTCAAACAAACCATAAAGAAGTTCACCATCCAAAACAAATCGATAATATTCAGAGTCCAATTTATCAGAAACGTTTCTAAATATTCCATGATCAATTCTTTTTACAAACCCTCTATTATCAGAAAGTTTATGTTCTAACCTGGAAAGCCATACAAGTCTATGATTTGGCTGCTTATAAATTTCTATAGAAGCTTGATTTAATAAAGGTAGTTTTAAAAATTTCCAAGTTAAACAATCTATACCATTTTCAACAAGAAAATCATAATGAATATCAAAAGAGTTAGAAGAATAAACTTCATGTTCAAGCAAAACCCATTTATTCATTATCTATTTGATAAATAAATCGAATCTATTTGCAAAACAAAGTTTAGATAAAGATATATTTTCTTAAAGATGGTTCCTGTTGTTTAATTACTTGCATCAGGAACAAATCTTAAAGCAATGAATAGCAAACTTCCAGCTCCAGCGATAGCGGCAGCTACTAATCCAAAATCTGTAGGGATTGTGCGAGATGCAAAAATTAATGATGCAAATGTAATATCCATGATGAAATTTAAACTCATTTAATAAATTCAGTAATAGCTTAACAAAACCTTCTTGCAGAACAGAGTAGATAAATAAAATGTAAATAAACTTTTATATGTTTTTATTTTATATAAATCGCACAAATCTTTAGATAAGGGTTCCAAATTAAGAAAATAGGGTCTAATCTTAAAATAAATTAAGATTAAATAATGGAGACTTACCATCCTCCCAAAGAAGTAGAAGAAAAAGAAGATAACTCTGAACTTCCTGAAAAAGAAGTTATCTCGGAAAAATGGTTACTTGAAAAAATTGACAGTTTAATACCTTTAATCAAAGAAAAATGGCCTAACATTGCACAACAAACCCTTGAAGCCACAAAAGGGAGTATTGATGATTTAGTTGAAGTAATAGCTAGCCATACTGGAACCTCAGCAATTGGAATAAAACGCCAACTATTTGAAATTATTGATTCAATAAAAGAAAACAATTGGGACATATCAGAAAAAATTGAACCTATCGAAAGTCAATTAGAAGAGTTATTAGAAGAACTTAACAATACTCTTAGACCAAAAATAGAAATTCCAATAAGAAAAAAACCAATATTATCTGTCGCTATTGCAGCTGGTATTGGTTTATTAATAGGAACTCTCTTAAACAGTGGAAGAAAATAATATGGAAAAACCCAAAAATAAAAACTTTGCAAATACAGCTTCTAGAATTTCGGCTATCGCAAGTTCAGTGATGGATTTGCACGTCAGAATAGCTCTTCAAGAAGTGGATAGAGAAAAAAGAAGATTAATTAGTGGTGGAATATTTCTGGCAATTGGAAGCACATTACTATTATTAGTACTAATTTCCATCCATATTATTTTTTATCTTTTTCTAAAAAATTATAATAACTGGAATATTGAATATAATTTACTGCTAATAATATTTATCGATTTATTTCTTGCAGGCTTAAGTTTGAAGCTTGGAGGAAAATTAGCCAAAGGACCATATCTTCCTCAAACATTAGAGGGTTTAGGCAAGACAACAAAGGCCGTTTTAGGAAAAAAATAAATTATCTAATTAAATACTTTATCCATCTACAATCTATCCCCCCATTACTAACAGGAATTTTCATTGAAGATTTCATTTTCAAATATTTGGTTAGTTTTGGATTTCCACTTAGCAACCAAAATTCCCAACCTGAAAAATTATTCTTTAGGAAGATTCCCATTTGTTCATATAAACAAATCAATTCATTTTCATCGCCCAATTTTTTGCCGTATGGTGGATTACATATGATGATCCCAGGTTTACAACTTAATTGGAGTGCTAAAAAATCATTATTTATAAGTTCAATATAATTTTCGAGTCCAGCCAATGATATGTTTACATTCGCCTGCTCAAAAACCTTCTTATTAATTTCACAGCCTATTAATGTTGGTAATTTTTCATAATTTATAATTTTATTTTTTGCCTTATTTTTTTCATTAAGATAAATATCTTTCCTAAAGTCCAACCAATTCTCAAAAAGATATACTTGATCAATATTTATGGGAACTCCAAGTAATTGGTTTACTGCCTCAATTAAAAAAGTTCCTGAGCCACACATAAAATCTATTAATGGGACTTTGCCATTCCATTGAGTCATATTTATCAATCCAGAAGCTAAATTTTCTTTTAATGGAGCATTTCCAATTGCGGGTCTATAGCCTCTTTTGTGTAAGCTTTCTAAGCTACTTTGAAGACTGAGAATTGCTTTATTATTATTTAAATGCAGATGAATTATAAAATCAGGATTATCTAGAGAAATATTTGATCTTTTATTCCAAACTGCCTGTTGCAAATCAGTTATAGAATTTTTTACTTCAAGAGCAGTGAAATGTGTATGACTTAAAGAAGATGTTCTCCCAGTTACTTGAACATTAAACGTTTTATCAAAGTGCAACCAATTTAACCAATCAAATGAATCTCTAATCCCCACATATAAAGATTGCTTGTCATAGCAATTAAAACTTGCAATTTCTCTATAAAAACGAAAAGCTAATCTGGAATAGAAATGAATTCTATAAAAAGTTTCAAAATCACATTCAAAATTAATAAATCTTTTATAAGTATTAATATTAAAACCGCCTAAATTTGAAATTTCTTCAGCTAAAGATTTCTCTAGTCCCTCCGGAGCTGATGCCACTACTTTCATATAAGATAAAACTTAATAAAAAAACTATTCAATAACCATTTTGCCTGTCAGAATATAAATGTCCAATTGGACTAGGTGATCTCAACCGATGTTTCGGACAGCGGTTCGATTCCGCTCAACTCCACTATTTGGGGTTGCAATGGTTTCGACGGGGCATAAGGAAGATGACTGAAGCCGGCTCGGTTAGAGCAAAAACACAAATGCTAACAAAATCGTTAGTTTCTCCCGTCAAACAGCACCAGTTGCTGCTTGATCCTAAAGGAGATGGGGTTATATCAGCCTTATCAACCAAATGATACGAGGAGTCTGGAAGGACTCCACTTTTTTAAATAACTAAGAAGTTGTAGTAGATAATTTATTAGTGTGTAAATATTGCTGCAATTGCTTGTATTAAAAAGAATTTTTTTAATTATATAAGTATAAATACTGAGAAGATAAGTTTTAAATTAATTTATCTTATTAAAAAATCCAATCTTGCAAAATGGAATCTAATAAAAAACTAAATGACTTGATAATAAATCTCAAACCAAAAGTTATTAGATTCACTGGTGAAAAATTTCCCAATGAACTATGGAATAGTGGTTGTCATATAAAAAAAAATAAGAAAATATCTAGCTGAAAATTTAATTAATTACTCGAAAAAGGATTTTTCGGCATTTTTTTTAAACATTTTTTTGAAGCTTCCTGAAGTACTTTAAATTCATTTTTATTTAAATTCCAATTAAATACATTCGATACATCTATAACTTGAGATTTGTTTCGCATTCCAACGAGTGGAATAGTTCCTTGATAGCAACACCAATTAATTGCTACTTGTGCTAGGGAAACTGATCTTTGATGCGCAATTCTTTTTAGACACCTCCGCAATTCATATGTTGATTTTTTATAGTTTTCAAATAAAGCATTACGAATAAAACTTTTTTCTTTATTTTCTTCTTTATCTGGATCAATACAAAGTATTCCAAAAGACAAAGGACTATAAGCAAAGAAATCAATATTATTTTCTTCGCAAATTTTTTTTACCTGATATTGTTTTCCTAAATCGGGTGCAAGCAAAGAAAACTGTATCTGAACACTTTTTAGGTTCTGATCTCTTTTTGCCAAGAAATTAATTAATTTCGTCAATCTTTTTGGGCCTATATTTGATAAGCCGATTTGAAAATCAAAGCCTTGATCTTTTAAATTGCAAAGATTATTCAAAAGCCCTAATTCCTGCCAAGGATTGTATTTTGCAGTTGACCAATGTAATTGCACTATATCTAATTTATTATTAAGTCTTTCTAAACTTTTCAAAAAAGGTTTATTAAAACCTCTGTCACCGATTCTCCAGGGATAAGGTGCAAGTTTAGTTGCTACTTGAATTCTTTTTTTCTTTGCTGAAGGAGTATTTAGTAAAAATTTACCTATTAATGATTCACTTCTACCCTGAAAATTCCCAGTACCGTAAGAATCTGCAGTATCAATTAGATCAAAACCTCTTCGTAACGCTTCATAATATGTCTCACGTAAATCATCGTCATTTGTAGATTGGTAATTCCAAAAAAACTTATTGCCCCAAGACCAAGTACCTAATCCAATTCTTTTCTTCACTAGCCTATTGAAATAAGGAACTTTATAAAGTTATCTAAAAATAATAATCTCATTAAAATATTTCAAAAAATAAGTTTTAAAGCATTAAAATCCAATCTTACTTGACATTAAGAAATTATTCTCCAAAGTAAGAGAAATAAAAATAAAAAATTGTTCATTACCGTTTGCGGACAAAAAGGGGGTGTAGCCAAGACCTGCACAAGTATTCACCTTGCTAGTGTTTGGCATTCTGAAGGTAAAAAAGTTTGCATAGTCGATGCCGACAAGAATAGATCTGCATTAGCATATGCATCAAGAGGTAATCTTCCATTTCCAGTTTTCCCCGTCAGCTCAGCTGCTAAAGCATCAAGATCATCAGAAATTGTAATAACTGATGGCCAGGCTAGCAGTGATCAAGAAGAACTTAAACACCTAGCTTATGGTTCAGATTTAGTTATCTTACCTACAACTGCAAAAGCAAGATCAGTGGAATTAACTGTTGAACTAGCTAATTTATTGGGCAACTTAAAAGTTAACCATGCAGTAGTGATAGTAAAAGTTGATTTTAGACAGCAAAAAGCAGCGCAACAAGCCAAAGCAGCTCTAGAAAATTTTGGTTTACATGTTTTTGATACATTTATACCCTTACTTTCAGCATTTGATAAAGCAGAAGCCTCTGGTAATGCTGTATTTGAAGCTGTAGATGATTTAGGTAGATCAGATCCTCGTCGAATGACGGGCTGGTCTGCTTATTGTTCAATTGCCTCACAAATTCCATGCCTGATTTCGAAGCCCTCATCCGACACCAACAACTTAAACAACCAACAACCAATCAGCGCTTAAAAGTAGTTGATTCTCCTAATATTGAAGAAGAAAAAAATGAAGAAACAATAATTAGACAATCTGGATTATTAGTAAATTTTTTTGGAGGTTTTATAGGTTCTGTCATTGGAACTTTAACAATACTATTTCTTTATATAAATGAATATCTGCCAATAGATTTGCTAAAACTTAAGTAGTATATACGCTCTTAATTTCCACCTTTGGCATTTAGTATATCAACCTTGCTGTAATCCATTGGTATCACATAAGCACATTGTAAAATAATAATCACACCATAATCACAGTCGGTAAAATAATAATCACAGTTCTAAATTTTTAAATAAAAAACATTGAAATAATTAAGGTTAAATTCTGTGATCTTTAAAGTAATCACAGAATAATCACATTCATACCAAAGGTGAATATTCAGAATTAAAAGGGGGATGGGAATTTCCTACTAGAGAATATTTGCACTTATAAAATATTAAATATTTCTAAATCAGATATAATCAAAATTAAAAGATAGATAGATTTGAATAAAGGTAAAATTCACTTATACGAAGGTAAGGGAGAAAGTGAAGCAGCTTTAGGAATTATTCTAAGAAAAATTGGTTTTTGCATTAAAAACTCTTTAATGACCAATCCAAAAGAGAAGGTTTTTATGCTTAGATTTCCTCTTGAGAAGAAAAAAACCTACTTTCAAGATATTGCAATAGAAGCATTACAGAAAAAGTTTCCTTTATTTATTGAATCTGCATTAATACTATGTTCAAAATTTTTTTCTAATAATAAATGCACAACATTTGATAAGAAGGAAACTATGAGGGGATGGGATATAGCGAAGGGAGCAATTGTAAGTAATTTATATTCTTTAATTTTCATTGAAAACATTCAAAATATTCTAGAAATGAATGTGATTTCTGAGGAAGAAATTACCAAAACGCTCAATGAAAAACCAGATTCAATAGAGATAATAATTACTGGAAAAAATTTCCCAAAATCTTTAATCGCACTAAGCGATGTTCATATAAAATTTATACACTCAAAGACTAAGCCTTTTTCATGGCAAACAAATTCCGGAAAAACCATAAATAATTTGCAGAATAATATTGAAGTTTTTTCATCAAGTAATTCGATATATGCTTTAGGTAAGGCTCTTCAAGCTATCGGCAAAGGAATATCTCAAGATAAAAGTCATAGAGTTTTAATATTACAGTGGTTAGGAAGTAAAGATGGATATTCTGAGGATGCTTCCATTGAAGCTTTGAGAGAATGTTATCCAAATTTAGTGGATCACCTACGGTCTGGTAGAGATGAAAAAATTTGTAAAATTAAGATTATAGAACAGGATTATATTGACGCCGAACGAGCTTGGGAAATTGCTAAAGCAGCAATTCTTAGTGGATTATATAAAACTATTATTTTGGATAAACTAAATACTGCCCTTGATCTGCAATTATTATCTGGTGAAGAGATTTATTCAGTTCTGTTAAAGAAAAATAAAGAAACTAAAGTCATCATTACAGGAAATTCTACTACTTTCCGTCCTCCATATTTGAATATAGCAAGCTCTCATTTAAGAGTAAAAACTTACAAACATTATTTAGATTTAGGTATTAATCCTAGACCTGGGATTGATTTTTAAATCCAAATAAATAACCCTCACAATATCTCATATAACTATCAGGGTTCTTTCTTCCACTATAGAGGTATAAATAATAATCACAGTATTATCACAGTCGCAAAAGGTGTGTATTCTTTTTGAGATTTTATATAGTCATATCAAGTGATCCCAAAGATTACAAAAACTAGGTAGTGTATTCACTATTTATTTCAACATACTTTTTAGAAAGATCGCACCCCCAAGCTGTACCTTTCGATTCGCCAGAATTTAGATTAATCATAATTTTTACAATATCATCTACTAAATATCTACCTTTCATTCTGGACTTAATATATTCTGTGACTTTTTGTGGATCATATTTGTTTAACTTGCCGTTTTCCAAAATCTGAGCGTTTCCTATATACAAGTCAACGTCATGTAAATTAAATTTAACTCCAGAATTACCTGCAGCAGAAATGATTCGTCCCCAATTCGGATCACAACCATGTATGGCAGTTTTTACCAAGGCAGAATTACAAATAGATTTCGCGAGCATAATTGCATCATCTGTATTTTTTGCTCCTTGAACCAAAACTTCTAATAAACAATTTGCTCCCTCTCCATCCCTTGCAATATTTTTTGCCAAGTTCTGACATACAATATCAATCCCTTGTTGGATAATTGGAAAAAACCTTTTTTCAATTTTCTCTCCTGCATTTATTCCAACAAAAGAATCATTTGTGCTTGTCTCTCCATCAACTGATATTGCATTAAAAGATTTTTTAATCGCAATAGCAATCATTTTATCCCATTCTTCTTTCTCAATGCCCACATCACAGGTTAGAAAAGCAAGCATTGTAGCCATGTTGGGATAAATCATTCCTGAACCTTTTGCAAATCCTGCTATTTTTATTTTTTTACCTTGAATAATCGTCTCTATTGACACTTTTTTCAAAGTCAAATCAGTAGTTAAAATTGCTTCTGCTGCATTTTGAAAATTATTACCATTTAAATCACTAACTAAATTCGGTAAATTTTTTACTAAATCATTTATTTGTATTGGAACACCAATTACACCAGTTGAGCACATTAAAACTTCTTCTTCTTTTATTCCTAAAAGTTCCGCAATCTTTCCTGTAGCAATTTGAAAATGTTGAATGCCAAGATTTCCTGTACATGCATTTGCTTGACCAGAATTAATTAGTATTGCTCTTACAAAACCTGAAGTTGTTTTAATCCTTTCCTCACAAATATCCACACAAGAAGCGCGAACTATCGATTGAGTAAACATTCCACTAAAAATACTTCCTTTTGGAGCTAGTATTAGTGCTAAATCTTTTTTATTAGAAGCTTTTAAACCAGCAGATATCCCAGCAAAAAGAAACCCTTTGGGTGTTACCTTACTGTCATCAACAAATGACCAATTGGAATCTAACTGGCTCAAACTTTTTGGTATTTTAATTCATATTAACTACTCTTTAATACTAAAGAAACTAAGTAATTAGATTATGATTAATTATATGGATATTCTTCAAAAATCAAAAAACAACCAAAGAAGGATTGGTTTAACAGGAGGTATTGCAAGTGGGAAGACAACCATAACTAATTACATTAGAAAACATAAAAACATACCAATATTAGATGCAGATCATTTTTCAAGAGAATTAATCAAACCAAACACATATGGATATAAGAAAATTTTAGATTATTTTGGAAATAAAATTATTGATAATAAAAGCAATCCAGAAAGGGAAATAAACAGAAAACTTTTAAGGAACATTATTTTTAAGCATTCAGCAAGCAAGGAATGGATTGAAAAACTGCTTCACCCCTTAATTAAAGAAAGAATTATTGAAGAATGCAGTCAATACAGAAATAATCAAACAATAGTATTGGTTATTCCATTATTGTTTGAAGCAAAATTTGAAGATATTTGCACTGAAATATGGTTAGTTAAATGTCCTAAAGAACTACAAAAAAACAGACTTATCACAAGAGATAAAATTAGCGAAAAAGAAGCATATGAATTGATAAATTTTCAATTAAGTTTTGAAGAAAAAAGAAGATTTTCAGATATTATTTTAGATAATTCGGATGAACAAAATAAATGGATCAATACGATAAAAGAGCTTCTTTAAGCTTTAGCTATTCAATTTTTCCATAAGAAGTTTATTTGCAAGTTTAGGATCAGCTTTACCTTTTGTTCTTTTCATAAGTTGACCAACAAAAAAACCAAGTAACTTAGTTTTGCCATTTTTAAATGCTTGAACTTCATTTGGATGTTCATTTATAAGTTCATCAATTATTGGAAAAATAGTGGAGGAATCAGATATCATTGCCAACCCTTTTTCTTCAACTAATTTTTTCGGAGAAATATTTTTTTGAATAAGTTCAGGTAAAATTTCTTTTGCAATTTTTCCACTAATTATATTTTTTGAAATCATGCTAATCATTTCAGCAAGATTTTCAGGACTAAGCTTTAATTCACTAAAACTTAGTTTGTTTGATTTTAAATAGCCCACAATATCACTTGTTACCCAATTTGAAGCTAGTTTAGCCTCGGCACCATTTGCTACTGTTTCTTCAAAAAAGTTTGCCATTCTTATTTCATCAGAAATTACCCTTGCATCATATGCAGACAACCCAAATTGACTTACATATTTATTTCTTTTCTTTGCAGGTAATTCTGGTAGTTCTTTAAACCATATTTCTTGTTGGGCTTTTGTTATTTCAATTGGACCTAAGTCAGGATCAGGAAAATATCTATAGTCACTGCTACCTTCTTTTAATCTCATACTTTTCGTTAATTGCTTAGCTTCATCCCATAACCTTGTTTCTTGGACAATATTTCCTCCATTTTCGTAAACTTCTATTTGTCTGGCTATTTCATAATCACAAGCCTTTTGAATTGCAGAAAATGAATTCATATTTTTTATTTCCACTTTGGTACCAAAAGGAGCATTAGGTCCTTTTCTAACTGAAATATTGACATCACAGCGTAATGAACCCTCTTGCATATTTCCGTCTGATACTCCTAGATATCTAACTGTTCTTCTAATCTCTGAAGCATATTCAGATGCCTCTTTTCCTGATCTAATATCTGGTTTACTTACAATCTCACAAAGTGCTATTCCGGCACGATTGTAATCAACTAAAGAATACTTAGAGCCAGCTAATCTATCACTTCCTGAATGGACTAGTTTGCCGGCGTCTTCTTCCATATGTAGCCTTTCTATACCAATTTTTTTGATATAAGGTTCTTTGTCCTTTTCAATTATTTCAACCTCTAACCAGCCATTTTCAGCTAATGGCTCATCAAATTGTGAAATTTGATAATTTTTAGGCAGATCAGGATAAAAATATTGTTTTCTATCAAATTTACAATGTTTTGCAACATTTAGATTTAATGCCAAAGAAGTTTTTACAGCATACTCAAGAACAGTTTCATTCAAAACTGGAAGAGTTCCTGGTAAACCACAAACTACAGGATCTATATGCGTATTAGGTGCATCACCAAAAGCTGTTGACGCAGATGTGAATATTTTACTTTTCGTATTAAGCTGTACATGAGTTTCCAAACCGATCACAGCTTCCCAAGATTCCAAATTGTTCATTATCAAAAGTCTCTTTATTAATATTATTGGATATAAAGGAAAAGAGGACCAAAACAAAAATAAAAATATTAATTATTAAATGACACAAGAAGCAAAAAATTCAATATTAATTATTGGCGGTGGACTTATAGGTTTATCTATTGCTTATAAATTTTCAAGAAATAACTTCAAAGTTTTAGTTTTAAGCAAAAACAGAAATGAATCAGCTGGATTTGTTGCTGCAGGAATGTTAGCTACTCATGCCGAAGGACTCGATGATGAATTACTAAAATTTGGCCAAGAAAGTCAAAGTCTAATTCCAAAGTGGATAAAAAGTATTGAACAAGATAGTAATATTAAATGCGGTTTAAAAAAATGTGGCATAGTAGTTCCTTTTAAAAATAAAGAAGATCTTGAAGAGTTTCCCACTTATGAATATGGAAAATATTTAAATCACAAAGATCTTCAAACAGAAATTAATGGAATGAATTCTATTTGGAAACATGGTTTACTTTTTGAACAAGATGGGCAAATAGATAACCGAAGAAGACTGATGCGTGCTCTTGAGAGAGCATGCTCCTTGCATGGAGTCGAATTTCAAGAAGGATCAGAAGTAAAGGATTTGACATTAGAAAAAAATAAAATTACTGGCGCCACAGTTTTATGTGCCACGGGGGAACTAAAAAAAATTAACTGCGAAAAAGCAATAATTTGCAGTGGTGCTTGGAGTAAAAAAATTTTTAATAAGATTCCAGTCTTTCCTGTAAAGGGACAAATGCTATCAATACAAGGTCCAACAAATTTTTTAAAAAGAATTATTTTTGGTCCAAAAACTTATCTAGTTCCTCGTGATGATGGACTTATTATCGTTGGAGCGACAGTTGAAAAAGATTCAAAATTTAATCAGGGTAATACTCCTAGTGGAATAAAACAACTGCAAGAAGGCATTCGCTCCTTATTACCAGAAGCTATTAATTGGCCACAAATGGAACATTGGTGGGGATTTAGACCCTGCACTCCAGATCTTAAACCAATAATTGGAAAATCAAAAATTGAAAACCTTTTTATAGCTACAGGACATTACAGAAATGGAGTTTTATTTTCTGCAATAACAAGTGATCTTCTTTTGAAAATAGTTCAAAATAAAAGTCTCAAAAAAATAGAAAAAAGCTTTTTAGAAAAATTTAGTTTAGATAGATTTGAGATTTAAATTTTAATTTTCAGATCGCCATTTCAAATCAGAAGTTTTCCACTCACATAATTCCTCGTCGTCAAACCATAGATCAATTTCAAATTTTGCGGTATCTTCTCCATCAGAACCGTGAATGATATTCCTCCCAATATCAATAGCTAAATCACCTCTAATTGTTCCAGGCTCTGCTTCAAGAGGTTTTGTTGCACCTATTAGTTTTCTAGCACTCAAAATAACTCCTTCACCTTCCCAGACCATTGCTACAACAGGGCCACTTGAAATAAAGTCTACTAAATCACCAAAAAAGGGTCTTTCTCTATGTACCCCATAATGATTTTGAGCAAGATCTTTTGAGGGGATTAATTGCTTTAATCCAACCAATTTAAATCCTTTTTTTTCAAATCTGCCAATAATCTCAGAAACATATCCTCTTTGAACTCCATCTGGTTTAATTGCAATAAAGGTTCTCTCTTTTGTCATTTAGTTAATAATCACTCTATGTATATTCAACTTTTGGGTGGTAACTTGGCAAGTAATCATTAAAATAAAAGATATTGATTTGAGTTATTTTCAAAAACATTTTTAATCACTAAGAAATAAATTGACCAATTTTGAGCCGAAAAAATTAAAGAATATTTGGACTATTGAAGATAGTATTTCAACTTACAACATAGACAAATGGGGGGATAAATATTTTTCTATAAATTCCAAAGGAAATATTTCCGTAACTAAAGATATAAAATCTGAAAATAAGATTGATCTTTTTAAACTTGTCAAAGAACTTAAAAGTAGAGAAATAAATCCTCCATTAATAATAAGATTTAATGATATCTTAAAAGATCGAATAAATGCACTACATGACTCTTTTTTAAAAGCAATAAAAACTTATAGATATAAGAACATTTATCAAGGAGTTTTTCCTGTCAAATGTAATCAACAAAAAAATGTCCTGGAAAAGATAATAGAGTTGGGAAGCCAATATAATTTTGGTTTAGAAGTAGGAAGTAAATCAGAACTATTAATTGGTCTTGCACTTCTTGAAAACCAAAATTCACTATTAATATGCAACGGATATAAAGATAAAAAATATATTGAGATTGCTACTTTAGCCAGAAAACTCGGCAAAAATCCAATAATAGTTATTGAACAGCGAGTTGAGGTAAAAAGAATTATTCAAGCAGTTCAAGAACTCAACGCGACTCCATTGATAGGAATTAGAGCAAAGTTATCAAGTAAAAGTAGTGGCAGGTGGGGAAAATCTATTGGAGATAATTCCAAATTTGGATTATCAATCCCAGAAATTATGTCGACAATAAAAGAACTTAAAGAAGCAAATCTTATAAACGAAATGAAATTGCTCCACTTTCATATAGGAAGTCAAATTAGTGATATTGCTGTAATCAAAGACGCGTTACAAGAAGCGAGTCAAATCTATGTTGAACTATGCAAACTAGGAGCCCCAATGCAATATATCGACGTTGGGGGGGGATTAGGGATAGATTTTGATGGAACAAAAACCTCCTCCAACACCTCTACTAATTACTCTCTTCAAAATTATGCTAACGATGTAATTGCAACCATTAAAGATTCATGTGAATTAAATAATATCAAACATCCAATCATAATCTCAGAGAGTGGAAGAGCAATAATTAGTCATTGTTCAGTTTTAATTTTTAATGTCTTAGGAACAAGCCATGTCAGTTCCAAACTACAAATTTTTGATAAAAAAAATCAACAATTAATCATTTCAAATTTACTTGAAACTTTCTATGAACTAAAAAAACTTAAAAATAAAAAAATTAATTTATCTCAAATAATTGAACTATGGAATGATGCAAAAAAGTTTAAAGAAGATTGCTTAGTTGCCTTTAGATTAGGATTTTTAAGTTTAGCTGAACGAGCTTATGCCGAAGAACTGACCTGGGCTTGCGCAAAAGAAATTTCTAATAACCTGAATAATGATGAAATCAAGCACCCTGATTTATCTGAAATTACAGAAACTCTTGCATCAACTTATTATGCAAATTTATCTATCTTTAAATCTATTCCCGATAGCTGGGCAATCAATCAGATTTTCCCAATAGTACCAATACATAGGCATTTAGAAGAGCCATTCTGCAAAGGCAACTTTGCAGATTTAACTTGTGATTCAGATGGGAAACTAAATAATTTTATTGATGATGGAAAAATTAAATCATTACTAAATTTACATAGGCCAGAGCAAGATGAAGATTATCTAATTGGAATTTTTATGACTGGAGCCTATCAAGAAGCATTAGGAAACTTGCACAATTTATTTGGCAATACAAACGTAGTTCATATAGATATAAATCAAGATAATTCATATAAGATCAAAAATATTATAAAAGAGGATAGTAAATCTGAAATTTTAGAATTATTGGATTACAGTTCAGCTTCTTTGGTTGAATCTATAAGAATTAATACTGAATCAGCAATTGATCAAAAAAAATTGACTATAGAAGAAGCAAGGAAATTAATTGATCGAATCGAAATGAGCCTCAGAAAAAGTAGTTATTTATCAGAATGACTTTCTAATTTTTTTTGCAAATTATTTTTAGCAAAATCTAAAGCACTACTTAACTTATCAATATCCTTAGCACCTGCTTGAGCAAAGTTAGACTTTCCTCCTCCTCCTCCCGAACAAATTCTTGCAATCTCATTAATTAATTTACCTGCATGCAATCCTATTTTTACTGCATCATCACCTAAAGAAACTACAAATAACAACTTTCTATTTTCTGGATTTGGTATTCCCCCAAGAATCACTATTGCTTTATTTCCTAAATGTGAAGTTAAATTAAATGCCGCAGATTGCAAAGAATTTCCATCTAAGCCATCAATTTGATTTACTAAAATTGAAAAAGAATTCACTATTTCTGCGGATGATTTTATAGAAGAGTATTTAAAATATGCAACTTCATCTTTCATTTTTTGTATCTCTTTATTCTTATTATTAAGCTCTGCTTGCAAATTATTAACCCTTTCAAAAAGTTGATTAGGATTTGCTTTTAACAAATCACTTAGTTGATTTACTAAAGCATTTCTATCACAGAAATAGTCAAATGCTGATTGGCCTGATAATGCTTCGATTCTTCTGACTCCGGATGAGATTCCTTCCTCACTGATTATTTTGAAAGAGCCTAATTCGGATGTAGTTTTAACATGTGTGCCACCACAAAGTTCCATTGAAACTCCTGGTACATTAACAACACGCACTTCATCATCATATTTTTCCCCAAACATGGCCACTGCACCCTTTTCAAGAGCCTCACTCTTAGACATATTTTTTATTTCTAAGATATGGTTTTCCATAATCCAAGAGTTAACTAGAGTCTCAATCTTAGAAATTTGATCTTTAGAAATAGGATGAGAAGAATTAAAGTCAAATCTTAATTTGTTAAAGGCTACTAATGAACCTTTTTGTCCAACACCTTCATTAACAATTGATTTGAGGGCAGATTGCAATAAATGGGTAGCTGTATGATTTGCAGCAGCCTTAGCTCTATAAGAGGATTTAACATTAGTCTTCACTTTTTGTCCAATAGTTAATATTCCTTTTTTGATCGTTCCATAATGTAAAAAAACATTTTTCTTTCGAATAACATTATCAACTAAGACCTCTACATCTTTTGAAAATATCGTTCCAATATCACCAACTTGACCACCAGATTCTCCATAAAAAGTTGTCTGATCCAGAACAATTAAAACTTTCTGACCTTCACTTGCTTGCTTAACCAATGTTGAATCCAAAAATATACCCTTTATTTCAGATTCCGAAAGGAGCAAATCATAACCATTAAAAACAGTTTTGTTAAAAAGATCTATTTCTCGCTCTAATGATCCCTCTAATGTCAAATCTATATTACTTGATGCAGCTTTAGCTCTCTCTTTTTGTGTATTCATTTCTTCTTCAAAACCCTTTACATCTACACTGATACTATTTTCTTCAGCAATTTCTATAGTAAGTTCTAGAGGAAATCCATAGGTATCATAAAGTTCGAAAGCTTTAAAACCAGAAATTGATTTCTGCCCTGAAGAAATTAACTCATCTAGCAATTTCTCTCCCCTTTCAAGAGTTTCCCTAAACCTTTCTTCTTCAATTCTTATTTCATTCAAAATTAAATCGTTATTATTTTTTAAATCAGGATAATTATTTTGCATTAAACTGATCCCGACATTAGCAATATGCGGTAAAAATTCATTTGTTATGCCTAATAATCTCCCATGTCTGACCATTCTTCTAATAAGCCTTCTTAATATATACCCCCTGCCGAGATTACTTGCTGCTACTCCATCAGAAATTAAATGAATAACAGCTCTTGTATGATCTCCAATAATTTTGAAAGAAATTTTGTTTTTATCATCTGATGAAAAATAATCAATATTTGCAATCTCACAAGTTTTTTGAATGATAGGAAAAATTAAATCTGTCTCATAATTATTTTGCTTTTTTTGCAATATTTGAGCCATCCTTTCAAGGCCCATTCCTGTATCAATATTTTTAAATTTTAAATCTGTCAGTTTTCCATTAGGATCACGATTATATTGCATAAAAACAAGATTATAAAATTCAATAAAACGATCTCCATTTTCTAAATCAACATTCTGCAGACCTTTTTCGGGATAAAAGTCATAGTATAATTCCGAACAAGGTCCACAAGGACCTGTTTTTCCAGAAGACCAAAAATTATCTTTCTCACCTAGTTTCACTATCCTATCTGGATGAATACCAATTTCATCTCTCCAAATTCTTTCAGACTCTCCGTCTTCGTGAAAGACACTCACAATTATATTTTCAGCAGAAAGTTGATAAATATTAGTAACTAATTCCCAAGCCCACTGAATAGCCTCTCGTTTAAAGTAATCTCCAAAAGAGAAATTACCAAGCATTTCAAAAAAAGTGTGATGTCTAGCTGTAAATCCAACGTTTTCTATATCGTTTGTTCTGATGCACTTTTGGCTAGATGTAGCCCTTTTTGATGGTCTTTCTTTTAAACCTAAAAAAACTGGTTTGAAAGGTAGCATTCCAGCAATTGTGAGCATAACCGTAGGATCATCTGGAATTAAAGATGCACTTGGAATGATTTTATGAAATTTTTCACTGTAAAATTTTAAAAAAGCATTTCTTATCTCATCTCCAGTAACTATTTTTTTGATTAGTTGAGATGTCATTTATCCAGAATAAAAAGAACAAAAATTAAAGAAAAGCGTAATTTCGGTTATTTCGCAAAAATAATCACGCGGATTTATATTCTACATAACTAAAGTTATTTTATAATGCGAGTTGTCCTATGCTAGCCTCTGCCCAGACAAGTAATTCTAAATTGGCACAAATTAATAACAAGCTGACAGTTCAATCTCAAAATTTCGCTAATGATTCTTGTGCCATAAGATCTTTGGATTGGGATCGCAGTAGATTTGATATTGAGTTTGGCTTAAGAAATGGTACTACTTACAATAGTTTTATTATTAAGGGAGAAAAACTAGCAATTATTGATACTAGTCACGTAAAGTTCGAAGAATTATGGTTTAAAGAATTACTGCAAAAGGTTAATCCACAAGAAGTTGATTATCTAATTACGAGCCATACAGAACCTGATCATTCTGGTTTAATAGGTAGTCTTTTAGAATTAAACAAAAATATCACAGTAGTAGGATCAAAATTAGCCCTTAAATTTATTGAAGACCAAATACATATTCCCTTTAAACGTCTAGAAGTCAAAAGTGGAGAGTTTTTAAGTCTGGGAACTAATCCTAATAGCGGTTTAGAACATAATATTGAATTTATAAGCGCACCAAATTTACATTGGCCAGATACAATTTTTTCATATGACCACAGCACGCATGTTCTATATACATGCGATGCATTTGGACTCCATTATTGTTCTGATGAATTTTATGACACTGATCAAAAAGAAATATATGATGATTTTCGTTTTTATTACGATTGCCTAATGGGTCCAAACGCTAGAAGCGTTCTGCAGGCAATTAAAAGAATAGATAAGCTACCTGAATTAAAAACAATAGCCGTAGGTCATGGACCTTTGCTTCATAATCAAGTCAATTTTTGGAAAGGAAAATATCACGAATGGAGTAGCAATAAAAGCAAAGGTAACGATTTTGTATCAGTCTGCTATGTAAGCGACTATGGTTATTGTGATCGATTAAGTCAAGCGATATCTCATGGGATAAGTAAAGCAGATGCACAGGTTCAATTAATTGATTTAAGATCTTCTGACCCCCAAGAATTAACAAGTTTAATTTCGGAATCAAAAGCAGTAGTTGTACCCACATGGCCAGTAGATTCAGATATTGAATTAAAAGAATCTATTGGTACTTTATTTGCAGCACTAAAATCAAAACAACTTACAGCCGTCTATGATGCATTTGGTGGAAATGATGAACCAATAGATTCCTTAGCCAATAAATTAAGAGAACTTGGTCAAAAAGAAGCTATTTCTCCTTTAAGAGTTAAAAACATTCCAGATCCCATTGTTTATCAACAATTCGAAGAAGCTGGAACTGACTTGGGTCAATTGATTAATAAAAAGAAAAATATTGCTTCTATGAAGAGCCTTGACTCAAATTTAGATAAAGCTTTAGGTAGGCTAAGTGGAGGATTATATGTAGTCACAGCGAGCCAGGGAGAAGGTTCGACATTTAGACAAAGTGCGATGGTAGCAAGTTGGGTTAGTCAAGCAAGTTTTTCTCCACCAGGTATTACAGTTGCAGTAGCAAAAGATAGAGCTATTGAATCATATATGCAAGTTGGAGAAGGTTTTGTTGTAAATATCTTGAGAGAAGATAACTATCAAAAAATGTTCAGACATTTTTTAAAAAGATTTGCTCCTGGAGCTGATAGATTCGCAGATGTAGATGTAATTAGCAACATTGCAGAAGGAGGACCAGTCCTCTCAGATTCACTCGCCTTTTTAGATTGTAAAGTCAGCTCCAGACTGGAGACTCCAGACCATTGGATAATTTACGGAATTGTTGAAAAAGGTAATGTCTCTGACTTATCATGCAAGACAGCAGTTCATCATAGAAAAGTTGCTAATCATTATTAGTAAATAAATAAGTCTTTAAAATGTCAGAGATTAATATAAGCTTACTTGCAGAGAATCAAAACTTATCAAAATTTGAAATTGCTGAAAATTTTACTTGCATTAGATTTCTTGACCATAATAAAGAACGATTTGAACTTGAGTTTAATCTCGAAAAAGGAACATCTTTTAACACTTTTTTAATAAGAAATAATGAAGAACTTTTTATTATTCATCCTCCTGAAAAGCAATATTTAAATTTATTTAATGAGATAATATCTAACTTTTTTAATCAATATAAATTAAAAAAAATTAATATCATTTCTGGACATATCAATCCCCAAATCTTAGAAACCATAAAAACCATTAGTAAGCAATTTCAAGACCTAACCATAACTTGCTCAAATCCTGGCTTTAAACTTATAAATGAACTTTGGAATCAAAGAAATCCTAACTTACAAGACTTCGTTGAAATTCAATTACCTAAAATAAACATAATCAAAAAGGAACTTAATTTAGAATTAGGTAACATTTCATTAGAGTTAATTCCTATTCCAACAGCACGTTGGCCTGGAGGCCTAATAATTTATGAATATAATCAAGAAATACTTCTAAGTGAAAAAATTTTCTCTGCACACATTGCATGTAAATATTGGTCTGAGACAAATCGAATTAGTACAGAAATTGATAGAAAACACTTTTATGATTGTCTGATGGCACCAATGTCTACTCAAGTGGTATCAATAACTGAAAAAATTGCAGATTATGAGATTAAAACTATTGCACCTTTGCACGGTCCAGCTATCGAATATAGCTTAAAAAGCTTTTTAAATGACTATATTCGATGGGGTGAAAATCTCTCAACAAATAATCCTAAAATCGCTCTTATCTATGCAAGTGCTTATGGAAATACAGCCTCCATAGGTGATGCTTTAGCCAAAGGGATAAATAGAACTTCTGTTGAAGTAGAAAGTATTAATTGTGAATTTACATCAAATGATGTACTTATAAAATCCATCCAAAATGCTGATGGATATTTAATAGGATCTCCCACACTTGGGGGGCATGCCCCAACTCCTATAGTGAGTGCACTAGGGACATTGTTATCAGAAGGCAATAGAGATAAACCAGTTGGAATTTTTGGTAGTTTTGGCTGGAGCGGGGAAGCGATAGATTTACTTGAATCAAAATTAAAAGACGGCGGTTTTCAATTTAGTTTTGAACCTATCAGAATTAAATTCAGTCCAGATAAACCAAAAATTAAAGAGCTAGAAGAAATAGGAACTCACTTTGGGAGAAAAATTTTAAAGAAAGCTAAGAAAAAACCAAGAAAATCAGATACTGGAATGATTACAAGTAAAACCGATCCAAAGTTACAAGCTCTTGGAAGAGTAATTGGCTCACTTTGTGTCCTAACTGCCTCTAAAGGAAAAGATGAGAATAATATCAGAGGAGCTATGCTTGCCTCGTGGGTTAGTCAAGCAAGTTTTTCTCCACCGGGATTAAGTATTGCAGTAGCAAAAGATAGATCGGTAGAGTCTCTACTTCAAATTGGAGATTCATTTGCGTTAAATATTTTAAGTGAAAAAGATTTTAAAGAACCTTTAAAAAGATTCACAAAACCTTTCTCACCTGGTGAAGATAGATTCGAAGGCTTAAATATTGAATTAACTCCTAATGCACAGATAATAATTCCTCACTCTTTAGCATGGTTGGATGCATCTGTAAAAGAAAGAATGGAATGTGGAGATCATTGGGTAATATACGCTGAAGTACTACACGGTAATATACTAAAATCTGATTGTCTCACAGCAGTGCATCACCGTAAAACTGGTGCTAACTATTAAATTTATTTATCTTATTCATGACTGAAACAAAGGATCTTATAATTATTTCAGCTAGTTGTGGGAAAAATTTAGAACTTTCTGAGAAATTCCTTGAAAAAAGTAATGATCTTAAAATAAGTTCTGAAATTTTAGATCTTACCACTCTTGATATTCCATTATTTAATCCAAGAATTCACAGCAAAGAAAATATTCCAAATGAAATAGAAGAATTAAAAAAAAAGCTTTTCAAGATTGAAAGGTGGGTGATTTGTGCGCCTGAATATAATGGATCTATACCTCCCATTCTCTCCAACTTCATAGCATGGCTCTCTATTTCGGGAGATGACTTTAGGAATTTATTTAATGGTCAACCGATTGCAATTGCAACATTCTCGGGAGGCATAGGATTAGAACTGCTGACATCATTACGCATCCAATTAGTGCATTTAGGAAGTCAAGTATTAGGGAGACAACTTTTATCCTCATATAGTAAACCTATAGATACAAAAACTATTGAAGATATTATTCAAAGACTTTTACAAATGAAAAAATTAAAAACATAAACTTTAAAACAAAAAATTCTTATCAATTTTTTTCATTCCAAACTTTTAAAATTTGTTTAGCCATAGGAAGCGCATGTACCGAACCCCCACCGGGAGTATTTTGTGCAAAAGCGACTACAAGCAACTCACTCTTTTCCGAAGGAGCAAAGCAAACGAACCATGCGTGATCTAAGCCGCCTTCACCATCTTCAGCAGTTCCTGTTTTACCTGACACTGGAGGTAAATTTGAAACACCATAATTAATTGATACTCCCGTGCCAGACTCTACTACTTTCCTGAGACCACTTTTTATCAGTTGAATATTTTGTGGATCAATGTCAATTGGAATACGTTTTTTATCTAAAAGACTTTCTACATCTTTTTTAGTCAAATGTGGAGTAACTAGATAACCTCCATTAGCAATCGCTGCATATGCTCTAGCTATTTGAATCGGAGTTACTTGAACGACAAATTGTCCAATAGACATACTCGCAATATCTTCTGGAACCCAAGGGGTTCTTCCTGGTTGCCCCCATCCTCTACCTTTTTTAGCCCATTTACTACTAGCTACTAATCCTATATTTTCTTGTTCAGAAATTTCAATTCCAGATAAAGAATTAAAACCAAGCTTTCGGGAGACCTTATGAATTTCATCAACTCCTACTCCATAACCCACTTGATAAAAAAATGTATTACTAGAAACTCTTAAAGCATCTTCGTAACCTATTACCCCAAAGCCTAAATCATTGTGCTCTCTAAAACATTGACTCCCATAAGTTATACATGGTTTCGTATCTAACATGGTATTTCTAGGAAATTTTCCACTTTCCAAGCCCGCTAAAGCAGTTACAATTTTCCAAATACTCCCTGGATCATAAGCATTTAATGCTCTATTAAAAAGAGGTTTTTCAGGAGAATTAAATATATCATTATATTCTTTTTCAGACTTAAAATCCCTTGAAAAAAAATTTAAATCAAAATTAGGCCTACTTACCATCGCTCTTATTGCACCATCTCTTGGATCCATCACTACTATCGCTCCAGCTTTTTTATCTTTAAGAACTTCCTCAGCAACTAATTGCAGCTTAAGGTCGATTGTTAGTTCAATATCATTACCTTGTACTGGAGGTCTTATACCTAATGATCTTTGAAATTTTCCTAAAGAATTTACTTCAACCATTTCTCCGCCCCATTCACCTCTTATAAAATCTTCGTAAACATATTCAATTCCTGTTCTTCCTATTAAGTCATTTAATTTATAACCCTTCTTAGATAAGAATTTATATTCTGATTCGGTAATTGGCTGAGTATAACCAATTACATGAGCAGCAAGAGATTTGTAAGGGTAATTTCTAATTAATTTGGTAGCTATTTCAAAACTAATTAAATTACCTTCATTTTCCTTGAACTTTATTAATTGATCTACATTTAAATCATCAATAATAGTTACTGAAAGTTTTTGATTTTTTAGACCATCAGTATATTTTTCTTGAATTACATTACTATCAATATTTAACAAGTTAGAAATACTTGATTTTTGTTTTTCCCAATTGTTTTTTTTAACAGATTGAGGCTTAATTTTTAAAGAATATTTCAGTCTACTATCTGCTAAAACATAACCATTTTTATCCAGTATTCTTCCGCGTATTGGCTGTGAAGCAATAAGTCTGATCCTATTCTCATCTGACATCTTCCTAAAAGATTCATAATTTAAAAGTTGTAAAAAAATTAACCTAAATATTATCAATAAAAAGGAAACAGAAGAAAAAATAAGTAAGACTATAGGTTGTCTGTTTAATGAATAAAGTTTTTTGTTAGGATTTGTTTTTATCAAAAATATAAAATTTATTTAAATTTTGTTTTTTCCATCAAAGCAATAGTTGATTTTATTTCTTGAAGTTTTGTTATTAAATCTTTATAATCACTATCTTCAGTAGTC
>QCIB01000013.1 GCA_003216915.1 Prochlorococcus sp. AG-402-I23 | reverse complement strand
TCAAACGATTTGATTAATAATATAGAGGGTTTTACATCAGTTTCTTATGAGACATTTGAACCATTTTCCTTAAGGAAGTTTCAATATTTCTTAGATAATCAAATCTCACAAAACGTATTTAGGGCAAAAGGAATATTATGGTTTATGGAAAGTGAAAGAAAACACATTTTTCACCTATCAGGAAAACGATTTTCTTTAGATGATGAAGAGTGGACAAAAGAAAAATCTAACAAGATAGTATTAATTGGGAAAAATTTAGATCATCAAACTATTAAGAATCAACTTTCATCATGTAGATTTAGAACAGATTAGAGTATACATATTAGGGTTTAATTAATTTTTGAAAATACTTATTAAAGGATTTAAAAAAGCAGTAACCGAATTAAAACTTTTTTATTTTACTTCGTTTGTTGTTGCACTATTAGTAATCATTCCAATTTCCAATTTTCTTCTTGAAGGAGTTCAATATATTTTAAGTGGGAATTTTTCATTAGGTGTTGCAGGAGGGGAAGAGGTATTAGGAACTTTAAAAATTCTTATACTAACAAGTTTTTTTGGTGGGGGGTTGGGAACTTTGAATGGATGGTTACTTTCAAATTGTAATTTTAAGTTCAGAAAAGTTCTCCGTATTTGTCAGCTAGTTCCACTAGCTGCTCCTGCATATCTAATAACAGCTGTTTTGCAGGATTTAGGAAGTATTTTGGGGTATCAAGTAACTGGTTTATGGTGGGGGGTATTAATACTTTCAATTTCTACTTATCCATATGTATTCATTCTTGCTAACGAAAGTTTTAATAAATTTGGAGTTAATCAAATCGATGCCAGTAGAGGATTAGGAGTTGGGCCTTGGAGGAGCTTCTTTAAAATTGCTTTCCCAATGGCGTTACCAGCAGTAATAACAGGAATAAGTTTAATGTGTATGGAAGTAATGAATGAATTAGGTACATTTGCATTATTAAATATTCCAAGTATTTCTACGGGTATAGCTGAAAATTGGATAATTGAGGGTAATCCAAAAAGTGCTATTGGATTATCATTGGTAGCCTTATTAATAATTTTCGCTTTAATTATTTTTGAAAAATTATCGAGAAGCAAATCAAAGAGGTGGAGTGAAAATCCTGCATCAAAAGATTCTCTAGGATGGGAATTAAACAAAACTAGAGCTCTTTTAGCAATAATTATATCTTTATTTCCTCCAATTTTCTCTTTTGGGATTCCATTTTATTGGGTTCTGCTCAATATCGATCAAATTCAAAAAGGGTTATCTATAGAATTACTTACTCTATCATTAAGGACCATAAGCCTAGGACTTTTAACTGCCTTAATAGCGATACTATTCTCCTTAATAATTTCCTTAGCCAGACGCTCCAATAAAGGCTTATTGCTAGGACTAATAACAAACCTTGCGGGGATAGGTTACGCAATCCCAGGCACTGTATTAGCTTTATCTTTAATAAGTATTTCTTCTTCAAAATACAATTTCATTGCTATTTGCTTACTAATTTGGGGTTATCTTGTCCGATTTCTAACCATCTCTAAGGGTTCTATTGATTCAAGTCTTGAGAGGATTTCTCCTAGTCTTGATGAAGCAGCACTTGGACTAGGAGAGAATTGGCTGGGAATCATCAAAGAAATTCATCTACCTCTTCTCCAAGGACCAATATTTGTTGGATCACTTTTAGTTTTTGTCGACACGATAAAAGAATTACCCATAACCTTTATTTTAAGACCATTCGATTTCGATACATTATCTGTGAGAATATATCAATATGCTGGAGATGAAAGAATGGTAGAGGCAATATTACCGGCCATTCTTATCATGACTTTAGGCCTTATTGCATCATTTACTTTGATACCAAGTTTAGAGAAAAAAAACTAAATTCTTTTAGACAATTTTCTTATTAAGAAAGGTAAGCTTAACAACAAATCTGCCGAGGTAGATATAACCCTAAAATAAACTAAGCTAATAAGAATTATATTTTGTGGAATACTTTTGCCAACAAATAAAAGGAGGCAAGCCTCAAAAACGCCAACTCCTCCTGGAGCTGATGGGACTACCAAGCCTAAAGACCATGACAAAGAAAAGATTACTAATAAAAATATGATATTCGGAGTATTACTTGTATAAAAAGTATTTAAGCAAATATAAAATCCAATAAATTTAGATAAAACAAACCCAATTTCAAGAAGTAAAGCTCTAGAAGGGAAAAAAGAAATTATATTTATTCTCTCTTCAAATTGACCCTCTGAATTTGGAAATCTTAAAACCTCAAATACTTTTCCCTTAATAGACCCTATTCTTTTTAATATCAAAAAAATAAATTTTCTATTTAAGAATACTAAAGGAAAAATTAAAAAAAAATAAAATGGTGAAAAAATCAATCCCATCGATGCCAAGAGAAAAGATCCGCTCAACATAAAATAAGGTTCTATAAGTGTCGAATACAAAGCAATATGAGGATTACTTATTTTTTTTATAAAATTAAATCTTTCAACAAAATGCCAAAACCCACCAGGAATGTATTTAAGAATATTGGTTAAAACATAAAAAGAGACTAGATTATTACTTTTAAATTCTTTCCCGAACCATTTAACAATATATTTCCATGCATAAGCGTTCAGGTAAATACTTAAAACACAAAATAAAAATGATAAAGATAGATTAATTCCATCTCTTTCTAAATTAATGTCAAAAGAAATTTGATCAATATTTTCAAAAAAATAAATGCAAAAATATGACAAGCTTGAAATAAAGAAAATACTCTTTAATCCACCAAAATTAATTTTTTTAAGGAATTTGAAATATGGTTGATTATTTGTATTAAATCTCATTTCCAGTTTTCAAATGCTTTAAATTTCTTACTTGACTCTTTTATTATTTTTCTTATTTCGTAAGTTGATATTTTATGCTTTAATTTTAATCTCAAAACCTCATCATTTTCAGGTTTCATATTTATTGATCCATCAGGTTTCAAAGTTTGTTTAACTTTTATATTTCCAAAAGTCGTTAAACATTCTCCCCTACGTCTCAGTAATATCCACCTAGATTGGATCCTTTCACGAACCCCAATGGTACTGGAATAATCAAACCATAATCGCCTAAAAAATTCTTTTTTCTCAATGGGCAAGATTGCTTGAATAGAAAATCCAATTCTATTTTTTTTCATATTGATAGCTTGATAGGAAACGTCGTAAGCTCCCTCAATTCTCAGTTTCTCTACAAAATTAGATATATCTTCGGGTGTTTGATCATCAATCCATGCTTCTTGAATAGATATCTCTTCACACTTTGGACTAATTTGTTCATTATCGTTAAAAGAGGAATCCTCAAATGAAGTAATTTTATAAACTCTTACCAAATTAGGGAATGGAAATTTTAGATTACCAATGCCTACTCCATAAGAGTTAATAGAAAATTTTAAAGGAGGTTCAATATAGTCGACTAAGTTAGCAAGTAAAGCAATGCCAGTAGGTGTTGAGAGTTCACCCTCTATTGAGTCACGGTTTGATAAAACCTTGATATTTTTTTGTCTTATTAGCTCTATTACAGCAGGAGGTGGTACAGATAATTTTCCATGTTCAGTTTGAACAAAACCTTTACCCAACATTGGTTCATTACAATAAACCCTCTTTGGATTTAAGTAATTCAATGAAGCACATACCCCAATGATATCCACCAATGAATCTATAGCTCCAATTTCATGAAAATGAACATCATCAGATTTAATGCCATGAACTTTTCCTTCCGCAGTTGCTAAAGATTCAAATACTTCATAAATTATTTTTTTTAATTTATCTTCTAAGTGGCCATTTAAAATAAGTTCCTTAATATTTCTCCAAGTTCTTTTGATAGGACTACAATCAATATTCTCAACCTTTGCCTTGATGCCTCGGATTGAACAACTTTTTGAATCCTCAAAGTCAAGTTGATATAGATCCTTTAATCCAAGATCAATAAGTGGCTGTTCAATAACTTTTTTAGGCACCCCTAAATCATAAAAAGCTCCTAACAACATATCTCCAGAGACACCTGGAGAACATTCAATTAAAACATCATCCATAAATCAAAGATTTCTTGACTGGTAAAATTGAGGTGGAAATCAACCTTTCATTCTAGTTATTTCTAGAAAGATTTTTTTCAATGACTTCGTACTTTATTAATTTCAAGGAATTCCCATCTCTATTGATATCTAAACTTACAAAGCTATGCAGAAGTTCAAGAGAAAGTTCTCCTTTAATGACTAATTTAAAATTTTTATTTTTTAAATTTTTTGACTTTGTAGCAGGGCTAATTTTAATAACAATTTCTTTCTTTTGAGTGTTGACAAAAACTAATTCTCCTCTAACAGAAAAATAATTATCTTTTAGATCTAATTCTTCTAATAATTTTGAGAAGTTAGTTTTTGAAGAATCATTAGGAAAATCATTCAATTGATAGGGATCCCAGATACCTGCAACCTGCAAATGCAGGTTTTGAGTATTTTTATTCTTTGGATAAACAATCCAATAGTAACTTTTCTT
Organism: Prochlorococcus sp. AG-402-I23; assembly: GCA_003216915.1. Lineage (GTDB taxonomy): Bacteria > Cyanobacteriota > Cyanobacteriia > PCC-6307 > Cyanobiaceae > Prochlorococcus_A. The sequence continues at coordinate 42,054 of QCIB01000013.1, read as the reverse complement.
TAAATCAATATGCTTTTTTAAAAGTGATAATGCTTTACCTAGTATTACTGTTTCAATTTTTTCATCTTTATTGTCGATCAAAAAGCCTTTATTTAATCGCTCACTACTAAGGGGAGTGAATTTACCATTAATAATACCTATTGCTCTATGCTGTAATTGGTTAGTAACTTTTGGGATAGGGTTTTTTAACATATTAAAAATTTGAAAATAACAATTTATCGTATTAAATTTCTTAATTTCCCTCCAAACTATTAAAAGACTTTAACGCATCGTCAATTGCATCAGAAGGATCAGTCGCATCATTCATACTATTTTGTCTCCTAATCATTTCCACAAGTTCAAAAGGATTAGTTGGAATAACTGAACTATCATCTTCTGTTTTAGTTGAGGTATCAATTTCTAATTCTTCAAATAAATATTCAGCATTTAGGTAATCACCTTTTAAGGAAATTAATAAAGTAATAAAGATTACAAAAGTTATCGGTCTAGGCAGGCTTTTGCAAAAATAATTTTTCATTTTATTTAATTTCAAAATTCTTTAACACCAAAAATTTTTTGCTAGTTTAATTTTACATAATTTGCAGAAATTTGTTAATAGCAACTTGGAATGTTAACTCTATAAGAACAAGACTTTCACAGATAATAGATTGGATTAATAATGCCAATCCAGATATTCTATGTTTGCAGGAAACAAAAGTGATGGATGATAGTTTCCCTATTGAACCTTTTGAAAAATTAGGTTACTCAGTGGAGGTCTACGGGCAAAAATCATACAATGGAGTAGCTATTATTTCTAAAATAAAGCCAGAAAATGTTAAAAAAGGATTTTACGGTTGTATCGAATTTAATCAAAATATCGAAATTTTTCTAGATCAAAAAAGATTGATATCTGCTGATATTAATGGTATTAAAATTATAAATGTTTACGTGCCAAACGGCTCTTCTATAGAATCTAGTAAGTTCGAATACAAAATTAATTGGTTAAATTGTTTAGCTTCATTTTTGGATGACCAAGAAAAAAAAGGAGAATTAATTTGTCTTATGGGTGATTTTAATATTGCTCCATCTAACTTAGATATTCATGATCCAAAGAAATATGAAGGAGGAATAATGGCATCTGAGATAGAGAGAAATGCACTAAATAGTGTTCTGAAAAAAAGATTAATAGATTCGTTTAGGATTTTTGAACAAAATACTGGCCATTGGAGTTGGTGGGATTACCGTAATAACGCATTTGAATTAAATAGAGGTTGGAGAATAGACCATATATATATCAGCAAAGAATTGTCATCAAAACTAAAAAGTTGTGTCATAGACAGCTCACCTAGAGGTAATTTGCGTCCAAGTGATCATGCCCCAGTAATGATAGATCTTAACTTAAACGACATAAATGTAGATTTTTTTGAGGATGAGGATAATTTCTTCGAAATATAAATAAAATAAATTGAATTTCTTTAATACCTGAAAACGCTTATTAATAAAGAGTTATCTAAAGTAATATTGTTTTTTATTATGATTTCTTTAAAATTAATAATTTACAATCCAAAATATCGCAATAAAAATATCATAATGTAGAATTTCAATCTGATTGACAAAATTTTTACTTATTTCTAATTTAGAACATGACAAGATTTTTTAAAACATCATTTAGCTAAATTGTGACTGACATATTAAATTACACAAAATCTGAAGAAATTTTCTCTGCAGCCCAACAATTAATGCCAGGAGGAGTTAGCTCTCCAGTAAGAGCTTTTAAGTCTGTAGGTGGCCAGCCAATTGTTTTTGATAGAGTCAAAGGTCCTTTCGCTTGGGATATTGATGGAAATAGATATATCGACTATATAGGAAGCTGGGGGCCGGCTATATGTGGACATGCCCACCCTGAAGTCACAACGGCATTACAGGAAGCAATTGAGAAAGGCACGAGCTTTGGTGCTCCATGCGTTCTAGAGAACAAACTTGCTGAAATGGTAATAGATGCAGTCCCATCTGTAGAAATGGTTAGATTTGTTAATAGTGGAACTGAGGCATGCATGGCTGTTTTGAGACTCATGCGAGCATTTACTGGAAGAGATAAAGTTATTAAATTTGACGGTTGCTATCACGGTCATGCGGATATGTTTTTAGTGAAAGCAGGATCTGGTGTAGCCACTCTGGGTTTACCAGATTCTCCAGGTGTTCCACGGACAACAACTGCTAACACACTTACTGCACCCTACAATGACCTTGAAGCAGTAAAAAAATTATTTTCTGAAAATCCTGATGCCATTTCGGGAGTTATACTCGAGCCTATCGTTGGTAATGCTGGATTTATTACTCCAGAACCTGGTTTCTTGGAAGGATTAAGGGAATTAACCACTGAGAATGGATCCTTATTAGTTTTTGACGAAGTAATGACTGGATTCAGAATAAGTTATGGAGGCGCTCAAGAAAAGTTTGGGGTTACTCCTGATTTAACCACCCTTGGAAAAGTAATTGGTGGAGGCCTACCTGTTGGAGCTTATGGAGGCAAGAAAGAAATAATGTCAATGGTAGCGCCTTCAGGACCGGTATACCAAGCAGGTACTTTGAGCGGCAATCCTCTTGCAATGACTGCTGGAATAAAAACTCTCGAACTGCTTAAACAAGATGGTACGTACGATAAACTTGATTTAACAACTTCTAGATTAATCGAGGGGATAATTCAGTCTGCAGAAAATAACGGTATCGCTATTAATGGTGGAAGTGTAAGTGCTATGTTTGGATTTTTCTTATGCGATGGGCCAGTTAGGAACTTTGATGAGGCCAAAACAAATGATGCCGAACTCTTTGGTAAGTTGCATAGAGAAATGCTTCGACGAGGAATTTACCTAGCGCCAAGTCCCTTCGAAGCTGGTTTCACATCACTAGCTCACAGCGAAGTAGAAATTGATAAAACTATCGAGGCTTTTGACGAATCTTTCAATGCAATAAAGAGATAATCATTTACTTGTCTTTTCTTAAAGAAAAATTAAGTAAATGATTAAAAATTTTGAAAGATTATTTCTAAGTAATTATCTTCTACCACCAACTATTACTGGGGGAGAACCTCCTTCTGAACCTGGTAAGCCAGGTACAACTTGTGTACTGCCATCCCATTTGTCGAGAAATAATTTGAAAAGTACCTGATCGTCGAGACTTCTATTTAATGTCTCATATCTAAGTGCTTCTTGTTCTGCAATTTCAACTTCTGTCTTTGCTCTTAGTAATTGCTGACCAGCTATTTGCTTTTGTTCAATCGCAGCTCTATATTCTTCAGCGATCTCTAATCCCGTGAGATCTAAACTTTTTACATCTACATAATCGAATGAATTTAGTTCTTGTGCAACGGTATCTCCAACTTTCTCAGAAATAACAGCGAATTCAGTAGCAATTGTTTCAAGCTCATATTGAGAAAAGACTGATTTTAGGGCTTTTAGCAAAGATGGCTGAACAATTTTCTGATAAACATCGCTATTTCTGCTTGCAATTGTTGCAAAAATCCTTCCTGCTTCGTTAGGCTTTACTGAATACTTAACAGTAGCTGTAGCCCTAATAACTTGAAGATCTTTAGTTAAAGTTTCAAATTTTTCGGGTTGAACTTGAGTTTTTATATCAAATGGATATACAGACTGAACAAATGGGAGTTTAAAGTTTAAACCAGCTCTCCTAGAGGGGCCACTTACTTTCCCAAGTGTTGTAACAACTGCAACTTGTCCAGAAGGTACTACAAATAAAGATTGTGTGAGTAAAAGAAAACCAGTAAAAGACAATACAATCAATAATGTTGCTGTCCCACCAGGACCTGTTGGTGTGACATTTTTAAAGGATGTAGACATTAAATTTTATCTTTATAGTTAATCATATTTAAATAGACTAATTAGTGCATTAATAAGACATTTAATTAAAATGTTTTTTTAATAATTGTAAATTTTAATATAGATATTTATCAGTAGATATTTGATTTAAATTCTTGCAAAAGTTTCAAATAAAGTTCCTCATCTATCTCCCTAATGTCATATTCAGAGGGTAAAACACCATGCTTATGCTCATGTACCGCCATCCAACAAAATTTCTCTATTTCTTCTTTGGAAAAACGAGGATATTCTTTTACTTTCTTAATCAATGATTTAATAAGAGTTTCTGAGTTATTTGCCATATTTTAAAATAATCCTACTAAAGATCTTATCTAAAGTTATTAGCTTTTAGAGGGATGTTCAAAGACTCTTCCAACTCACGAACAAGCTTAATTGCTAATTGAAGATCGTTTTTATTCTTACTAGCAACTCTGAGTGTTTCTCCATTGATACTGACATTGATTTTTTTTATTTGATCTCTAATATTTTTACTGATTTTTTTTGCAATTTCTTGTTTAATTCCTTGTTTTAATAAAATTGTCTGTTTAATTCTATTGCCACTAACCATTTCAATTTCACCGTAGTCAAATATTTTTAGAGATAAGTTTCTTTTTATTGCCTTTTGTCTAATTATGTCATTGACAGCATTTAAGGTTAGTTCGCTATTGGTGATTATAAAAATATTTTCTTTATCTAATTCAACTGAGGTGTCTGTGCCCTTCAGATCGTAACGTTGAGAAATTTCCCTTTTTACTTGATCCAAAGTGTTGACTAATTCTTGTCTATTAAAATCAGAAATTACATCAAATGAAAAACTTTCTGCCATAGTAAATTATTAAACGCTAAATATTTTTAGCATAAATCATCTTTTAATAAGGGGGAATAGTTTATTTAATCGAAAAATAACAAACTAACCACTTTCCCCATTTCTTCAGCGCACCTACAACTATTAAGCAAAGTTTCACTATCGTGAAAAGCAAAGCAAATTAATTGATCGCACCTAGTGATAATTTCTTGATTACAAAGACTGCTTGCAAGTGGCAAAGGTAATTCATCATTTTCACTTTTTTCAACCAAATGCATAACCCTCTCAAGTTGCTCCTTTATTTCGGGCATTTGTCTATCAAGACTTTGTGGTAATAAGACAGTTAATAATGATGGATTAATATCTAAGACAGCTCGAATAACAGCTGCATTGACACCTTGAGATCCTGAAGTAAGGATATTATGTCCTTCCTCTGCTAGCGACCTTGCTATCAACTCAATTAAGTGGATGTCGACAACTGGTACGTGTCTACTGCCCAAAAAAGCAATTCTCCTTTTCCCATTATCTTGGAGTTTTGCAAGTTCTTGAGCTAAGGCATCAACGCCTTCAGTTGCTGGCAGATCTAAAGAGCGACTCAAAATAATATCGTTACTATATTTGAAATTAGCATTTATCTGAAAAATTGCAGGGAAAATCTATCTTTTCGAGAATTCTTTTTAGATTTACATGCTCTTCAACTAATTGAATAGCATAAGAAGCTTTAATTGATTCATGTATTCTGACATGACCAAAAGCTTGCTCAATAATTTCTACGGAGGAAAGAGTATCTAATTCCACCTTTAAAATTGGTACCTCCAATTCCTCTGCTCTATGAATCAATTGTGACAAAGGATCTCCTAAACCAGTTAATATTAGACATTGAGTCGAAGCCTCCAAAGCAGCAAGTTGTATATCAGTTCTATCAGCACCAGTAACTACAGCCATATTTCGTCTTCTTCTGAAAAATTCCATTGCAGAATTTACCCCCATTGCACCTATACTTAATGTTTCAACAAGTAATTGATCTTTTTCAGGGCAACAAATTACTTGGGCATCTAGTCTTCTTACAAGTTCACCGACGGTGACACTTCTAAGTAGTGGTGATTTAGGCATCACACCAAACACTTCAATATCCAGATCTTTAAGAGAAGGTATTATTTCATTTTTAACTTTTTCGACTTCTTGCGGCAAAACTCCGTTCAATACAACTCCAGCCAATTTCTCACCTAATTGTTTTTTAGCATCAAGTAATGCATCCACGCTTTTACAATCTTCCCATAAATTCACAATTAAAACTTCAGCATCTAAATGCTTAGCAAGCTGTGGGAGACTTAAGCCATAAATCATACCTTCATGAAGACTCCCTGCAGCCTCTAAGATATTCAGACCTTCAAAATCATCATTAACCAAACCTTCAATTTGATCAAACCCTTTTCCTGGGAGTAAGTCTTTATTAAAGATTCTTTTTTCAGCTGAAATATTATCCAATAATCCTACTGAAGAAATTAAATTCTCCTCTCCGATATTTAATGTAGATCCAATGAACTTAACATCATCATCTATTAATCCTTCATAGGACATTGAAGGAAGATTAGTAAGTTCAATACATGTTGCTAGCGGTTTACCTATACGTACTTTCTTTTTCTCCTTTAAAAGTCTTTTTGCTATCCCAAGAACCATTGCAGACTTACCACTAAATGGCTCACATGAACCAATTAATAATATATCGCTCATAATAAGTAAAATTATTTATCCATAAGTTCAAGATAATATTTTTTTCAGAACTAAACAAATATTTATTTATGAGTTTTAATCAAATAAAAAATAAATAATTATTTTTTGGTAAATTTATTTTAATTCATTGGTATCTCATCAAAATCAAGCAAAATGATAAATTCAACCAAAAACGTAAAAACTGTGGGCATTACTGGAGCCTCAGGTGCGCTAGGGAAAGAGTTAACAAAGTTGTTTCGTAAAAAAGGATATAAAGTGATTGGATTTACTCATAGTAAAACTAATTATAAAACAAATCTTGAATCTCCAAATGAATGGATTAAATGGAAATGTGGGCAGGAGTCGTCATTAAAAAAACAATTAGAGAAGATAGATATTTTAATTTTGAACCATGGTATCTATGATTTGAGTAGAGAAAATTCCAATTATGAAAATTCGATAGAAATAAATGCATTAAGCAAATTCAAATTTTTAAATTTATTTGAAGATGTTGCTCTAACCAATGATTCTCTAATAAAAAAAGAGATTTGGATAAACACATCTGAAGCAGAAATATTACCAGCTTTAAATCCTTCATATGAGATTAGTAAATCCCTTATTGGCAAATTAGTTTCTTTCAAAAAAAATCTTTTGAACAAAAATACAAAGAAAAAATTAATAATTAAAAAAATCATCTTAGGGCCTTTTAAATCAGAACTAAATCCTATTGGAATAATGAGTCCAGAATTTGTTTCAAAAAAAATGTATGATTTAGCCAATTCAAAAAATTATTTAATAATTATTAGTCCAAACCCTTTAACTTACCTACTTTTCCCATTGAAAGAATTTTTTAATTTTTTGTATTGCCTAATAATCTATAAGTACAAATCTTAGTGTCTAGAAATCTCTATCTGTCAATATTTCAATACCATCTTTTAAAACAACTATTGTATGCTCCCATTGGGCCGATAATTTTCCATCTTTTGTTATTACGGTCCATCTATCATTTAATGTTTTGCAAAATTTAGTCCCTTCATTAACGATAGGTTCAACAGCTAATGTCATTCCCTCACGAAGAACGACGTTGGGCAATTCTTTAGTCCGAAAATTAAATACCGATGGTTCTTCATGAAGATTTCTTCCAACTCCATGTCCTGTATAGTCTTCCACAACACTAAAGCCATTTTTTAAAACAGTATCTTCGATTTCCCCAGCCACATCTAGAAGTGTATTCCCTGCTTTGATTTTCGAAAGGCCCGCATACAATGCTTTATATGCTACATCGCTAAGATTTTGAGCTTTTGCACTAACTTCTCCCACACAAATTGATATACAACTGTCCCCATGGAAACCATCTAAATATGCTCCTGTATCAATTTTAACTAAGTCACCATTTTTAATTATTTTATTTTTATTTGGTATTCCATGAACAACTTCATTATTGATGCTAGAACAAATACTGGAAGGAAATCCATGGTAACCCTTAAAACTTGGAACAGCTCCAAAACTTTTTATCCTCTTTTCTGCGAAATCATCTAAATCTTTTGTGCTCATTCCAGGTTTAATTAAATCATTAATTTCCCTCAAAACAGTTGCTACAATCCTGCTAGATTTTTTCATCAAATTGATTTCACGTGAAGACTTTATTTCAATTCCTCTTCTACTCTGAATAAAAGGAACTTGATCATTAGCCTTGGAATTATTTTTATTTAACAAAAGATCTGCAAAATGTCTCATTGGAATAAATAATAGTATTAGGTAAATATCTTCAAAATAGCCATTATGGTCTTGGCTATCTTAAATCTATCAATAACAATAGGAAAGAAACAAAAATGAAAATTTTATTTAATTCTAGGCAATTTCACAAGGCTTTGGCGCCTTGGGTTTTTCTTCCATTATTTATATCTTCGATTACCGGCCTTCTTTATAGAGTTTCAAAAGATATATTAGGTTACTCTAGAGAACAAGTTCATTGGTTAATGTCTCTACATGAGGGCGAATGGCTTGGAGATAATGGAGAACTAATATATGTAATATTGAATTCCCTTGGGGTTTTATGGATGCTCATAACGGGATTCCAAATGTTTTCAAAATCAATTTCATTTACCAAAAAGGTTACTAAAGGTGAGTCAAAAGGTTAAGATATTAAACTTGTAGGATAAAAAAGACCAAAATGGCTAAAGAGAAACAAGAGAAGGAATTAGAAACTGGTACTAAAGCTGACGCATCAGTTGATGTAGCAGTTGAACAAAAAGAAAAAAAAATGGTTTCTGAAACTACGCAAACCTTAAGCGCATCCAACCTTATTAAGGAATTTGAGGATGAACAATTAAAAAAAGAATTACCTGAAATTTATGTTGGCGACACTGTTAAAGTTGGAGTAAAAATTACAGAAGGTAATAAAGAAAGAGTGCAACCTTATGAAGGTGTTGTCATAGCAAAAAGGCATGGAGGCATCAACCAGACTATTACAGTTAGAAGAATTTTTCAGGGTATAGGTGTTGAAAGAGTATTTATGCTACATAGTCCACAGGTTGCCTCTCTAAAAGTTGAACGTAGAGGTAAAGTAAGGAGAGCTAAGTTATTCTATCTGAGAGATAGAGTAGGAAAAGCTACTCGCGTAAAACAACGCTTTGATCGATAGAGTTGTAAATTAATCAACTTATTGGTCACAAAGGCGCTTATAATCATTTAAATGCGTCGTTAGTTCAGTTGGTAGAACGCAGGTCTCCAAAACCTGATGTCGGGGGTTCAAGTCCTCCACGACGCGTTTGATCAACATTATGTAAATCATTTTTTCATAAGATGGAGTTAGATCTTCAACCTGGGGACGTAGTTAAAGTCCTCGAATCAGCAGCTTTAGGATGGGTTCGTGCAAGAGTCATCAGAGTTAAGTCTGGTGGGAGAGTTGTCGTACAAAGTGACCAAGGCAGAGAATTTACCGCTAGAGGCAACCAAGTTAGGTTGATAGAACCTGCAGGTTTTAGACCTCAAAAATAAACAGTTGTTTATATTAAGGCAGCTGTAAAACTAACTATTTCTGTAAATCCTCAAATTAATAAATTTTTTTTATTACAACACCATAAATTAAGTATTATGATCTGATAATTTTAAGAATGAAGTTCTAAGTAAATTTAGAACAAACTCTGGGACCGTAGTTCAACTGGTTAGAGCACCGCCCTGTCACGGCGGAAGTTGCGGGTTCGAATCCCGTCGGTCCCGTTTTTTCTAAAAAAAATTTGGAAAAACGTTTAAGACTAGCGCCTAGTCCAACTGGTTTATTTCATATTGGGACAGCGCGAACAGCATTATTCAACTGGTTGTATGCACAAAAAATAGGCGGAAAATTTCTTATCAGAATAGAAGATACGGATTTTCTTCGATCTAAATCTGAATATACAATAAATATACTAGAAGGATTGAAATGGCTTGGACTTAAATGGGATGAAGAACCTATAAAGCAAAGTGACCGAATTTCGATTCACAAAAGTTATATCAAAAAGCTATTAGAATCTGGAGCTGCATATAGGTGCTTTACAACAGAAGATGAAACTTCTGAATTAAGAGAAAAACAAAAAAAGAAAGGATTACCACCAAAGCATGATAATAGACACAGAAGTCTTTCAAAAGAAGAAATAGAAACATTCATATCCCAAGGGAGGACTTCAGTAATAAGGTTTAAGATTGATGAAAAAATTCAAATTAAATGGGTAGATGAGATAAGAGGCGAAATCAAATGGCAAGGGAAGGATTTGGGTGGTGATTTAGTCTTGTCAAGAAGGGCAAAGGGATATGAGATTGGAGATCCTTTGTATAATCTTGCAGTTGTTGTTGATGATAATTTTATGAATATTACTCATGTTGTAAGGGGTGAAGATCATATCTCAAACACTGCGAAACAAATATTGATTTATAAAGCATTAAATTTTAATTTGCCAACTTTTTCTCATACACCTTTAATACTAAATAGTGAAGGGAAAAAATTATCTAAGAGAGATTGCGTAACTTCAATCGACGAGTTTAGAGATATGGGATATTTACCTGAGGCCTTATCGAACTATATGGCCTTTTTAGGTTGGTCTCCAAAATCTGCCGATAGAGAAATACTTTCACTTGAAGAGATATCTGAAATTTTTGACTTATCAGAAATAAATAAAGCTGGAGCCAAATTCAGTTGGGAAAAACTCAACTGGATTAATTCTCAATATATAAAAAATATGGAATCAATAAAGTTAAGTGAGATCATGAGGAAATACTGGGATGATAATGGTTGGGTGCCGCCATCTCAAGAATGGGCTAATAAATTAGCAATTTTGCTTAGAGACTCTATGACTCTTTTAAAAGATTCAATTGATCAATCAAAACCATTTTTCTTAATACCTACAATTCAAAAAGAAGGTCAAGATTTCCTGGAAAATAACTATAGCAAATTATCTCTAAAACTAATCTTAAATTATTTAGTTGAGCAAAATAATATAAAACTAAATAAAGAAAAAGCTAAAGAAATTATAAACGAAATCTCAAAAATGCATAATATTAAAAAAGGGATATTAATGAAATCATTAAGAGTAGCCTTTTTTGGATCTCTCAGTGGCCCAGATTTAATTCAAAGTTGGGAGCTTTTCGCAGAGAGTAAAACTGATAGAACTCGAATTGAAAGATGTCTTTAATCAATCTAAATTATTTTTTTGGCCTAGTTCAAGCCTATTTGCCAAAGGTTTAGCTGAAAGGCCTTGTATTCCTACTGTCATCAATATTGTAAGAAAAACTAAACCTTGGAGACGGCCAGCCCCAAGGATACCAGCCTGCTCTAATCTGATAGAGAAAAGAGAAGCTACAGCTGCAGTAACAATACCTCTTGGGGCTAACCAGGCTAAAAATATTTTTTCTTTTAAGTTCAATTCTCTCCCCATTGTTGCTATCCAGATAGAGATAGGGCGAACAATTACCATCAACATAAAAACGCAAACAACCCCTCCCCAGCCAAGCGGACTTAATTCACCCCAAGAAACGTCAGCGGCCAAAAGAGGGAAAAGAACTGTTATTGCTAATTGAGCTAATTCACCTAATAGATTATCCAATCTCTCCTTATCTATAACTTCTCTTTTGCCCACAATAAAACCTGCCGCGACTGAAGCCGGCAAGCCTGATTCTGGTAAAAAATATTCGCAAAGTCCATACACTAGGAATATAAATCCAAGAGTAACTTGAAGCTCTATACCAAATGAGGCTTCATTTTTTATTTTTTTTAAAATTTCTGATAGTAACCATCCTGCACTTAATCCGATTAAGACTCCTCCCCCTAATCTTTGCATTAATGCTATAAATACTTCGTTAATCCCACGAAGGTCCCCCAAAGTTAGTTCTAAAAGCAGTAATGCTAGTACTGCGCCAATGGGTTCAAGCAACAACCCCTCAGCTTTTAAAACTTCCGAGAGTGGGGAAGCTAATTTTATTTGTTCCACTAATGGAGATACAACTGTTGGTCCAGTAGCTAGAACTATGGCACTGTATATTCCTGCGACTTGCCATGAGAGGCCTGCCAGCCAATGAGCTATAAAAATTCCAGCTGATAATGAAATAAAAAGTCTTACCAATGAAATTTTCAAAACAGTATTTCTTATATTCCCCTCAGGCAGTTTTAAATTTAATCCCCCTTCAAAAAGGACCAAACAGACCAAAAGCCCCACAATAGTTTCAAGCCCTTGCCCGAGATCTAAAGGCTCAACGAGTCCTAATCCTGATCTTCCAATGAATAATCCAGAAAGCAATAAAATAACAACACTTGGGAATCCTGTAAAAGAAGAAAATAATCGAGCGCAAGCACCTGCAAATACAGTTATCCCCCAAAGTAATCCGAGCCTTTCAGGCGTCATATAAAATTATAAATAATAAAATATTCATTGTTTTGATTAAATCAATAATATTATCTCAAGTCCAATAAATACAATACTTTTTAATTTAATACATCAGCTGAAAAAGAGTAATTTTAAAAATTCTTTCAAAACTACTTTTAAAAGAAATAATTTTATTTCTATTAAGAAAACTGGCTTATTAAAGAAATAATTATAAGAATAATTCCTATACCAATAGTTGCCATCCTTCCATTCCATATTTCAGCTTGAGGGGTAAAACCTCTTTTCCACAAATTCAGTTCCTTTTTATCAACGAAGTTTTTTGTCTCTTTAATCTCGATTTTAGGTTGTTTGTTCATTGAAATTAGAAAGGAGGGTTTTCTTCATAAAGGGTATTTGCTTGTTCAATTGATAGTCTTCCTGCGACACCTAATTTAAGGGAACTTAAATGATCCTTAAATTTGATTCTGAACAACGCCGCCGCTCCAATCATTGCCGCATTATCTGTACAAAGATCAAGAGGAGCTAAATGAACTTTAATAGATTTTTTACTAGCTTGACTAATCATCATTTTTCTTAATGTATTGTTAGCAGCCACTCCCCCAACCACAACAACATTATCCAAGCCATGATCTTCTGCGCATTTTATTGTTCTCTCTACCAACACCTCTGCCACTACTCTCTCAAAACTTGCAGCAATATCTGGAATTGGAACTGTCTTCCCATCCAAATTTATTCTCTCAACTAATCTTAATACGGCAGTTTTTAAACCACTAAAAGAGAAATCATATTTGAGAAATCCACCTTTTTTATCAGATATCTTACATTTTGGTAAATTAAATTTCATTGGGTCCCCATTTTTAGCAATCTTTTCAATTGCCGGTCCTCCTGGATAACTAAGGCCTAATAGTCTACCAACTTTATCAAAGGCTTCTCCAGCAGCATCATCAAAACTTTTCCCGAGTCTTTGCATCACCCTTCTATCATCAACCTTTATCAATTCAGTATGCCCGCCGCTAACAAGTAATGTAAGAAAAGATTTCTTTGGATAGTTTTCTGAAAATAGAATTGAAGATAAATGCCCCTCCAAATGATGCATTCCCAAAAATGGTTTTGAATGTAACATGCAAAGTGATCTTGCAGTTATAGAGCCAACTCGTAAACAACCAACTAGTCCAGGAGCTACAGTTGACGCAATATAATCGACTTCCTCAATTTTAATTTTTGATTCTTCTAAAGCCTTATCTAAAACAAAAGGCAATAACTCTAAATGCTTTCTAGCTGCAAGTTCAGGCACAACTCCTCCCCATTTAGAATGATCTTCAATTTGAGAGGCAATTATATTTGAATGTATTCTGAAAGTATCGCCAATATTAGAAACTATTGAGACAGATGTCTCATCACAACTTGTTTCAATAGCTAAAACTTTATGCATTTTTGATTCAACTTGTTTTATTTTAATATTAATTTCTTACTTAACACACTATAAGGAATTAAAGATTGCAACTTATGAAATTCTTTTTTTCAATCATAACCTCAGTTTTTCTGTTCCTCGGAATTACTCCAATTGCTCTAGCTGCAAATGGGCCTGCCTTAAACGCAGATAGAGCTAGCACAGAATATACTGCTTCAGCCCTCACAAAATGCTCTGAGAATCCTAAATTCATTGAGAGAGCAAATTCTGCAACTACTCAAAAAGACATCGCAAGATTTGAAAGATATGGAAAAGCATCATGCGGAGATGATGGTCTTCCACATTTAATAATTGGACCCCCTCTTGAGCCATGGGGAGCCCTTTTAAATAGGGGACATGAAGGAGATTTACTAATTCCAGGAGTATTGTTCATTTACATTGCTGGAATCATAGGTTGGTCAGGAAGAGAGTATCTCATTGAATCAAAAAAGACTAAGAATCCAGCAGATCTTGAGATCATTATTGACCTAGACTTAGCCAGAAAATGTCTTGTAAAAGGAGCGCAATGGCCTCTTCTTGCTAATAAACAAGGTAGAAATGGAGATTTAAGAGAGAAAGATAACAATATTACACTTAATGGTCCTCGCTAAACATCCTTAAAAAACTTTCATAAAAAATGTTCAAAATTCTAAACACAAAATTTGTTAGATCTGCTCCAGTGGTAGCAGCAATTTGGCTAAGCCTTACAGCTGGAATAATTATTGAATTTAATAGGTTTTTCCCTGATTTACTATTCCATCCAATGAGTTGATAAAGAGAAAATAATCAAGTTTTTATTAACTTGATTATTTTTTTTGCTGTTTCATCAACATTGTGATTAATTAATGCAAAATCAAATTGATTTGATACTGAAATCTCATAATTAGCCCTTGAGAGTCTTTTTTTAATTGCCTCTTCTTTTTCTGTACCTCTATTTCTTATTCTTCTCTCCAACTCTTCTTTATCCGGAGGAAGTAAAAATATTGACAGTGAATTAGGAAACTTATTTTTTATTTGTCTTGCACCCTCTACTTCAATTTCAAGTAGTACGGTATATCCCTTTTTTATTTTCTCATTAACAGAAGACAACGGCGTTCCATAGTAGTTTCCAGCAAATTGAGCCCATTCAAGGAAAAGGTTTTGTTCAATCATTTCTTTAAACTTTTCTTGATTTAAGAAATAGTAATTTTCTCCGTCCTTCTCTCCCTCTCTAGGTTTTCTAGTAGTTGCAGATATTGAAAGCCAAAAATTTTTTTCTTTACCTAATATTTCTTTAATAACTGTTCCTTTACCTACCCCGCTGGGTCCAGTAAGGATAATAAGTTTTTTTTGATTTTTCATATTAAATTTTTTACAGTAAAATGGAAATCTTGTGAATTAAAAAGGAATAATGCAAAAAGGTGTTCCACAGATAATGGATATTACATCTATTAAATCTGTCTTGCATTATTTGACAAAGAATATCTTACCTACAAAGTTTGAAACTGCCCAACAACCAGAGCCTAATACAATTCAATTATGTTTCAGAGGAGTTGATTCTCAAACATGGTTAGAAGTTTCATGGAATGGAGACTCTCCAAGAATACTAAAGATAAATAAGCCAGAAAAGATTGGGAGAGAAAGCACACTTTCTAAACAAATAAGATATGGATTAAAGTATATGGCTTTAATTTCGATTGATCAAGATGATTTCGAGAGAGTCATAAAATTTAGTTTTGCGAAAAAACCTGGAGATGAAATTAATAAGTATTTAATTTTTGAATTAATGGGAAAACATAGTAATATTTTTTATCTGGATAATAAACATAAAATAATTGCCGTTGGTAAACAAATTAAATCAAGTCAATCTAGTTTTAGAACAATTTCAACAGGATCGATTTATTCTGGCCCTCCAGTCAATCTCAAAAAACAACCTAGAGAAGATGAGTCTTTTCAATCATGGAAAGACTCAATTTCAATAGTACCTGAGTCTTTGAAATACTGCTTAATAAATACCTATCAAGGAGTTAGCCCTATCCTCACAAAACAATTAGAAGTTGTTAGCGCAACTGTTAATTCAGAAATAATGGAAAAAAATATTGATTTCATTAGCAATTCGGACTTAAAGGAGATATTTAAAAATTGGAAGATTTGGATAAACAGGTTTAAAAACAATAACTTTAACTTTTCTACATTTAACAAAGATTTTTATTGCGTTTGGTTTTTTGATAAAGAAATTAATTGGGAAAATAAAATAGATTTATGCACCAGTTTAGAGAATTATTATGATTATCATCTGAAACAAAAAAAACTTGAATTATTGGAAAAGAAAATTGAAGGGATAATTTTTAAACAAACCAATACTGAGAAAAAGAATTTAAATATTCAATATGATCTTCTAACAAAATCAGAAAACTATGAGGTATATAAAGAAAAAGCTGATAATATATTCGCCTCAAATGAAATTAAAAAACGAGACATTATAAAAGGACAAAAACTATATAAAAAATCAAAAAAACTAAAGAGATCTAGGGAATTAATAAAAGAAAGATTAAGTATTTACAAAACAAATATAGAGAGATTGGACGAATTCACTACGCTTCTAGAAAATTTAAATTCTTTAAATCATGAAAAACTTTTTATGAGAATCAAACTACTTGAAGAAATTATGGAAGAAATTTGTAACGAGTTTAATATCAATATCAAGAAGCAAAGAGAAGATCAGAAAAGTACATATGCAAAAGAATCTTCACCAATTCAAGTTGACACTCCCACAGGATTGAAGCTTCAGGTAGGGCGAAATATGAGGCAAAATGATTTAATAAGCTTTAAGTTCTCAAAAAAAGGCGATTTATGGTTTCATGCTCAGGAATCACCAGGCAGTCATGTAGTTTTGAAGTCTTCATCTCAAGTAGCATCTGAACAAGATCTTCAAATAGCTGCAGATTTAGCTGCTTTATTTAGTAAGGCAAAAAGAAACATTAAAGTTCCAATTAATTTAGTAAAGATTAAAGATTTGCAAAAAATCAAAAACGGAGGACCGGGTTGCGTTTCCTTTAAAAATGGAGAAATTATTTGGGGAAATCCTACAAGAGGAGAAGATTACATTAAAAAAAATCTTAAAACAGTAATTTAGTTTATAATAAAAAAAATTTTTAAATCTAAATGTTTGATTTTCTTTTGGGCACTCATGAATTTTTAGGAAATCATAGTTTTCCAGAATTTATTGTTGGATATCTATTTGGTGCTGCATTAATAATTGGGGCTCCTACTGTTTTCTTACTACTTGCCTTCGTAAGCGCTTTAATGAAAACAAATGGGAAAATGGGTGGATATAGAGAATATGAAACTTATGGTGAATCATCTTTAAATGATGCCCCTCCTTTCTTATTACCAGATCCAACTAATCCTAAATTAAGCAAATAATTAAATTTATCGAAAAATAAATTGGACTTTGACAATAGTAGTTTTAAACCTTTTTCTTACACAATTTCTATCAAATAATAATGAGAGGTACAGGTCAAAGTGAAAATAAATTATCAGATTCGATGACTTTTAGTGATCATTTAGAGGAGCTTCGTCAAAGGATACTAAACTCAATTTACTCAATACTTATTTCAATATTCTTTAGTTTTCTCATCATAAAGCCATTAATATCTTTTTTAGAAATCCCAGCTGGTGATATTCATTTACTACAGCTTGCTCCAGGAGAGTTTTTATTTGTCGCTATTAAAGTTGCAGGTTACAGCGGATTGATAGTTTCTATACCTTATATTTTTTATCAAATAATATTATTCATTTCTCCTGGTTTAACAAAACAAGAAAAAAGCCTTATCTTGCCTGCAGTTTTTGGTTCAGGTCTTCTGTTTTTTTTAGGATTAATTTTTTCATGGTGGATATTAGTCCCTGCAGCAATAAATTTCTTCATAAGTTTCGGTGCTGATATTGTTGAACCAACTTGGTCTATAGAAAGATATTTTGATTTTGTTCTCTTATTAATGTCTAGCACTGCAATAGCGTTTCAATTGCCAGTATTACAATTTATTCTTGGTTCTCTTGGAATAATCACAACAGAAAAAATGATTTCGAATTGGAAGATAGTTGTAATTTCCTCTGCAATATTATCTGCAGTGATTACCCCTTCAACAGACCCATTGACAATGTCATTGCTATCTATATCGATTGTGTTTTTATTTTTTGTGGGTACTGGATTAACTTACTTATCAGAAAATCTTAAGTCAAAAACTCTTTCATCTTCTCATTAAGATTTAGTTGCAAGCTGACAGCTCTACCTAACCTTGGCTTAGCATTGACTTTCTTTAGCCATTCCCTCACTTCTTCTGAATATCCACATCTATTTAAAATCTCGATTTTATCCGCTATCGATTTTTTATATTCATGTTCACTTAAAGGGAATGATTCCTGTCCAAGAAATCCCCACATCATCTGAAAATACACAAATTTTCCTCTTCTAAAGAGTCTAAAATCATATTTTTTTCCCCAGCGATGAATCAAATAATGTATAACTTCTTCTACTAGCAATGGGTTCATTTAAATCAATTAATTAAGACTTCCTAAACTTTTACTTTAAATTATTAAAAGTCCTATCTATTTGCAACAGAAATTGAACTATTTGCTCCATAATAACTAATAAATAACAGAACCAAATAACGAATGACTCAATTAAGTTCCAATGATGTCCCTTCAATGGGTCGAAGGCAATTTATGAATCTTCTTACATTTGGTACTGCAACTGGTGTAGCCTTAGGAGCTCTTTACCCTGTAGCGAATTATTTCATGCCTTTAAGAGCAGGCGGTGGTGGAGGTGGAACTTCTGCTAAAGATGAATTAGGGAATCCAGTAACTAAGACAGGTTGGTTAGCTACCCATCAAGCAGGAGACAGAAGTCTAGTGCAGGGTCTAAAGGGAGATCCAACTTATTTAATAGTTAATGAGGGTGGGGAAATAGGAGAATTTGGTTTAAATGCAATTTGTACTCATTTAGGTTGCGTTGTCCCATGGGATAGTGGTGCTAATAAATTCATATGTCCTTGTCATGGCAGTCAGTACGATACAAATGGGAAGGTAGTAAGAGGGCCTGCTCCTTTATCTTTAGCCCTAGCTCATGTCGATATTGAAGATGATGCTGTACTCGTCAAACAATGGTCAGAAACTGACTTTAGAACTAATGAAAATCCATGGTGGGCATAAAAAAATGAAAGATCTTAAAAATCAAATCATGAAAAAAACAAGTTTATTTATCTGTACTTTGCTTTTCATTTCGAGCATTGTATTTTATCCAAAGATAACTTTTGCTTACCCATTTTGGGCTCAACAAAACTATGAATCCCCAAGAGAAGCCACAGGAAAGATAGTGTGTGCAAATTGTCATCTAGCTCAGATGCCTACAATTGCAGAGGTTCCACAATCTGTTGGAGCAGACAGTGTTTTCAAAGCTGTAGTTAAAATACCCTACAAAAATGATTTAAAAGAGATCGGTGCTGATGGTTCCGAAGTCCCATTACAAGTTGGTGCAGTTGTAATGCTGCCTGATGGCTTTAAACTTGCTCCACAAGAAAGATGGACCGAAGAAATCAAAGAGGAGACAGAAGGGGTTTATTTTACTAATTACAGTGAAGAGAAAGACAATATCATCATTGTAGGACCTTTACCTGGTGATACTAATAAAGAAATCGTTTTTCCTGTACTTTCCCCTGATCCATCCACTAATAAAGAATATCACTATGGAAAATACTCGTTACATATCGGAGGCAATAGAGGTAGAGGTCAGGTATACCCAACTGGAGACAAAAGCAATAATGTAGTTTTCACTTCTTCCACCTCAGGAACTATAAATTCAATAGAAACTATTGAAGACGGTAGCTATAAGGTCAATATAGAAAAAGACAATGGTGAGATAACTACTGAAGCAGTGCCTGTTGGACCTCAACTTATCGTAAAAGCACAAGACAAAATTAATGCAGGTGACCCTCTTACTAATGATCCCAACGTTGGCGGCTTTGGACAATTAGATGCTGAGGTTGTACTTCAGAGCCCTTATAGAGTAATTGGATTGATTGCATTCTTCATTGGTGTAGGCTTAACACAAATACTTTTAGTATTAAAGAAAAAACAAGTAGAAAAAGTTCAAGCAGCAGAGGGTATCTAGCTTTCTTTAAATGCTTATACTTCAAGCTTTTATACAATCTCCAGGAGAAACTTTTTTAAATTTAGGATTTTTAACTATTAGATGGTACGGACTGCTTATTTCTTTTTCAGTTTTAATAGGCATATTTGTCTCTAAAAAACTAGCAAAGGCAAGAAATATTAACCCAGACTACATTAGTGAGATACTTCCATCATTAATAATCTCTTCAATAATTGGAGCTAGAGCTTATTACGTTATTTTTGAGTGGAGGCAATATAGCGGAGAGAACTTTTTTACTTCTTTTGAAGTATTCAATAACATCATTCAAATACCTTCTTTTCTTGCAGTTTGGGAAGGAGGCATAGCAATCCATGGAGGTCTAATTGGAGGATTAATATCTATTTTCTATTTCTGTAAGTCGAAAAATATTAATTTAAAAACTTTTATAGATATACTAATACCCTCAGTTATTCTTGGACAATCAATAGGAAGATGGGGAAATTTTTTCAATAATGAAGCTTTTGGAGTTCCTACAAATTTGCCTTGGAAATTATTTATACCTATCCAAAATAGACCTTTAGAATTTCTTAATTATGATTTTTTTCATCCTACATTTCTCTATGAGTCATTGTGGAATCTTTTAATTTTCATCGTACTTATTATTACCTTTAATAAACAAAATAAAACAGATTTTTTCAGGCCTGGCTTTATTAGCTGTCTTTATTTAATAAGTTATAGCTTTGGAAGATTCTGGATTGAAGGTTTAAGAACTGACCCACTATGCATTGGTGGACTTCCACCTTTCTGTGATGGTGGTATAAGAATGGCTCAATTTATAAGTATTTTTCTATTTTCTTCTGGATTAATTGGAATATTTTTTTTAAGATTGAGAACATATAGTGGGAAAAATAGAAAGAATGGATAATAAAATATCCTTTATTGGTGCTGGTCCAGGAGATCCAGAATTATTAACTTTAAAAGCATTAAAAAAGATAAAAATTGCAGATGTTATTATTTGGACTAATTCTCTAATTCCTGAAAAGATTTTAGATTTTGCTAAAGAAGGTTCTGAAAAAATAAAAACGAGTTCGCTCAACTTAGAGCAAATAACCTCAATTATGATAGAAAAATTTAAGGCAGGGAAAACTGTTGTAAGGTTGCATGATGGAGACCCTTGCCTGTTTGGAGCAATTAGAGAGCAAATCGAAATTTTAAAAAAAGAAAAAATTAAAATCGAGGTTGTTCCTGGAGTAAGTGCTTTTCAAGTTGCTGCCGCATATCATGAAGCTGAGTTAACCATCCCTGACGTAACTCAAACAATAATTCTAACTAGAGCAGGTGGGCGAACAGGGATGCCCGAAAAAGAATCTCTGAAAGATCTTGCGAAACACAATTCCTCTATATGTCTTTATCTAAGTGCTAGGCATGTGAAAAGTTCTCAAGAAACTCTACTAGAGTTTTACCCTCCAGAGACTAAAGTGATTGTTGGATTTAGAGTATCTTGGGATGATGGTTGGACATCATTAATAGAGTTAAAAGATATGGAAAATTTTTCTATTGAGAAAAAACTTATTAGAACAACCATTTACATAATTAGCCCAGCAATTAGTAATTCTCAAAAAAGATCTAATCTTTATAATCCATCTTATAGCCATCTCTTTAGGAATAAATAATCTTAAAGTTGATAGAAAAATATTAATTACTATAATTAGTAAAAATTTATTTGCTTTGAAAGAAATAAAATCTGTTTCGGGAAACAACACTAAGGGGGAAAACTCCTCTTTAAAGAGAATTGGAAATTTCATTAAAGAGGCTAGGTTAAGTAAAAATCAATCTATTGAAGAATTAGCTTCTGATTTAAAAATCGGAGCTCATCAACTTGAAGCCATAGAAGAAGGTAATGAAGATAAGCTACCTGAAAAAGTATTTGTCAAAGCAATGATTAGAAGGATTTCACAGAAGCTCAAACTTGATACAGAATTTATAATGGATGAATTCAAGACAGAGAGGAAAGAAGTAAAAATTGAAGAAATAGTTGAAGAAGTTTCCAAAAAAAATTACAAGTCTAGGCAATCTAAGAATCCCAATCCAGTAGGGTTCCTTATATTTATTTTAATTTCAGGCTTTCTCGGACTAATCGCCTCGTCCTTAATTTTCAATTTATTTTCAGACTCTTCTCAGAATCAAACTCCAAAACAAGAACTTATTAAAAAAACTAAATAACTTTTAAATCCAAATTCTTTAGTTCTTTTATAACATTACGGCATAATCCTAAGTTCCATTTTTCAAGAAGAAGATCATGGTTTCTATCTAAAGGTAAAAGTTCAAATATAAGAATATTTTCCTTCAATTTTATTTGAACCGAGGAGATCACCTTGTCAAGTCTTTGATCAAGAGATGCTGCTAGTCTCAGGATTAATGACATTTCGAGAACTAATGTTTTATCTTCTTTGGATATTAAATTTTGCCAAGATTCATGTCTTTTCTTGGGTAGAGTCTTTCTATGGTATCTAGCAATTGAAGCAATAATATTTGTTTCTGCTTCAGAATATCCCAACAACTCACAATTTTTTATTAAGTACCAAGAGTGTTTGTGATATGAACCAACATTCACATATTTCCCACAATTATAAAGATTAGAAGCTGCCCAAAGTAGTTCTTTAGCTTTAGGGTCATTATCGCTATGAAAGATATTTTTAGTCTGATCATAGATTTGAAAGGCAATATCAATAACTTTCTCAGCTCTTATTTTATCTACTCCAAACTTTCTAGCCTGATGAACTATAGTTGTTTTTCTAATATTGCTTTGAATATTTAACTCGTTTTTAATTATCCCTTTACGAAGCATCCAATCTACAACCAAACCCTCTCGAAGCGCCCTCTCACTTATTATTAATTCATTAAAGTTCAACATCTCCATTGCGGTGTTTAATATCAATGCTCCTGGAATAATTATTTCTGCTCTTCTCTCACTTAATGAAGGTATTTTCTTGATTTCCGAAACCGTCAATTTAAGTAGTTTTTCCAATACATTTTGTAAATTTTCCCTTTTAAATTTATAACCATGCAACTTTTGTTTAGATTCTCCTAAACTCTCTGAAATCAAATTTCCTAATGAGGTTGCAGTGCCACTGGTTGCAATCATAGATAAAGGCTTATCTCTCTTAGATCTACTCTTTATTTTTCGAACAGATGGTTCTAAAGATCCTTTAATAAAAGTTTCTAGAAAACTCGATCTCTCTGAATTTATAGACTCTTTATTTAAAAAATCATTTTTAAGTCTTACCGCACCAATTCTCGAACTGGTAAGAGCTATAGCATCTTTTTTATCTGCAAGTATTAATTCTGTAGATCCTCCTCCAATATCTATGATTACAAAAGACTGATCTTCAAAAGCCATACCAGAAAGAACACCCAGGTAAATTAATCTGGCTTCCTCAGAACCACTTATCATTTCTATTTGTATATCAGTTTCATCAAGAACTCTTCTAATAAATTCTTGACCGTTTGGAGCTTCCCTAACTGCACTTGTTGCAGCTGTTACTATTTGTTTTACTCCATTACTTTTACAATATTCCTTAAATCGCTTAAGAGTAACTAATGCTCTTTGGATTGATTCTTCAGTAAGATTACCCTCCTCATCTCTTTCTCCAAGACGAGTGGTTGATTTATCAGTGAATTTTATTGAAAATGATTTTAATTCTAGATTAATTTCTGCTACCAAAAGATGTGTAGAGTTAGTTCCAATATCAATAGAAGCTACTAAAATTTGCTTTTCTTGAAAATATCTTAAATCTTGTTTCTGTTTCATTCCTTTTTATAAGATGAAGATATCTTTAATCCATTAATAAATATACCCAAGATTGATTATTAAATAATAGAAATCATTTAATCCTAGTAAGATTATTTAAAGTTATGAAATATACAATAGTTCATATGCAAAATAAAAATCGAAAAATTAAATTTAGTACTTTTTTTGAATTATTAAGGTGGAATAAGCCGACTGGAAGAATGATCTTACTTATTCCTGCTGGATGGAGTTTATATTTAACCCCGGATGCTAATCCAACAATTTTAATGTTGCTAAGAATAATCCTGGGCGGACTACTAGTAAGTGGATTAGGCTGCGTAGTTAATGATATTTGGGACAAAAAAATTGATCAAAGAGTTTTCAGGACAAAAAATAGACCTCTAGCTGCAAATAAAATCGGTCTTAAAACGGCTTATTCAATTCTTTGCTTTTTAATTTTATGTAGTTTCTTTTTAACTTTGTCACTACCTCAACCTGGCAGGATACTTTCCATTTTACTTGCTTTTTTAGCTTTACCTATTATTTTAATTTATCCTTCTGCAAAAAGATGGTTTAAATATCCTCAATTAATCTTATCCATATGCTGGGGTTTTGCTGTCTTAATTCCCTGGGCCGCAAATGAAGGCAATTTAAATAGTATTGTTTTATTGTTTTGCTGGCTAGCTACTATTTTTTGGACTTTTGGCTTTGACACAATTTATGCTCTAGCAGATAAAAAATATGATATCAAAATTGGAATAAATAGTTCAGCTGTTAACCTCCAGAACAATACAAGAATAACTATTCAGATTTGTTATTTATCAACTTCTATTTTTCTCGCATTATGCGGATTTATTAATCATATGGATTTTATTTTTTGGCCAATTTGGCTTACAACGGCAATCTTAATGCAGCGAGATATACTAAAAGTATTTCCTGAGGAAAAGCAATCAATAAAAAATATTGGGAATCACTTCAAAAATCAATCAATTTATGGAGGAGTCCTTTTATTAGGAATTATTATTGCCTCATAAATTCTAAATATGGTTTTTAGGTTAAAGAAAGGTGATCTAATAGATATTTTAGCTCCAGGCTCCTTTATTGATGGAGAGGAAAATTTTCAAAAAGGCATAGAAATCTTAAAAAACTGGGGCTTGGAAATTAATGAAAATAATTCTCTATCAAAAAAATTTGGTTATTTTGCAGGTGATGATCTAACTAGATTTGAAGAACTAGAAAAAGCACAAAATAGTAAGCTAATCATTTTTGCAAAAGGAGGTTGGGGTTCAGCAAGACTTTTAGAAAAAGAACCTTCTTGGCAGCATGGTTTAATGCTTGGATTCTCAGATACATGTTCTTTATTACTTTCTAAATATTCTCAAGGATTTAGAGGTTCTATTCATGGCCCAATGGTTACAGGCCTTTTTAAAGAGCCAGAGTGGAGTCTTGAGAGATTAAGAAATTTACTTTTTGAGGGATATGTTGAGGACATAAGAGGAATTCCTTTAAGAGCTGGAAAATCTAAAGGAGAAATTATCGTTTCTAACTTAACTATTGCTACTTTTTTAATTGGTACTAATCACTTTCCAGATTGCAAAGGGAAAATAATAATTTTTGAAGATATTAATGAAGATATTTATAAAATTGATCGCATGTTGACTTACCTCAGAATGACTAAAACACTTTCTGAAATTGCTGGTATTGGATTCGGAAGTTTTTCTAATGATTCCTGCGACCTTGAATGGAAAGATTTACTAAAAAAATGCATTATTGAAAGACTTCAAGATTTTGATTTTCCTATTCTTTTTGAACTCCCAATAGGCCACATATCGGGAAATGCTTGCATTCCTTTAGGATACGAAGCCACCTTAAATGGTGATGATGGCATTCTTAGTATCGATACACCTTTTTAACTAGGGGTTCTTCACAAAAAGTTTTGCTATTTTCAAATCTATAGGGGATGTAATTTTTATATTTGAATAAGTTCCTTCAATAATCTTCACTTTCCAATTAAGCATTTCGAATAGAGAAGCATCATCTGTGACTTTCCAGTTTTTATCAATTGCCATCTTATGAGCTTTTTTTAATCTATCTACTAAAAAGCCCTGAGGAGTTTGCGCTGCCCATAAATAATTTCTGTCTGGTGTTTCTTTAATAAAACCTTCATTATCAACAATCTTTATAGTGTCGGTTACCTTAGTAGCCAAAATTACAGCTTCATTTTCATTTAATTGCTTGGCACAAAGGTCTATCAATTCAGGATTAATTAGACATCTAGCACCATCATGTATTAAAACTTTTTCAGCATCTTTTGGTAACGCTTTTAAACCATTAAAAACTGACTGTTGTCTGGTGTCACCACCATTAATCCAATGAACTTTATGGGCAAAATCCTTTGCTGAATTTAATAATAAATTTTTATCTTTCGATTGCCCAATTATACCAACCCAATTTGTTGAGCTTGCAGAAAATACAGATTTAAGTGTCCAATAAATCAAAGACTCTCCCTCTAAATCAATAAGTAATTTATTTTTTCTAGCTTTCATTCTGCTACCGCTCCCTGCAGCTGGTATTAAAAAGTGCACAATAGAAGGTCTTAATATTTTCTAGACAATTATAAATAAAAACAATATCTTTACACAAATAGTACTACGATTGAAAATTATAAAATTTCATAATGTCCAATAAAGATTCATTATCAGGCAAAATTGCTTTAATTACTGGAGCTAGCAGAGGAATTGGTAAAGAAATTGCTTTAGAACTAAGCCGATTGGGAGCAGAGGTTTTTATTAATTACTCTTCTTCTGATGAAAAAGCTGAAGAAGTTGTAAATTTAATAAAAAATTCAGGAGGCAAAGCTCATAAATTAAAATTTGATGTTTCAAAAGAGGATTCTGTCAGTTCAGCTTTTGAAGAAATAATCAAAATTAATGGCACCGTTGATATCCTCATTAACAATGCTGGAATTACTAGAGATGGACTATTGATGAGAATGAAATCGGAGCAATGGGATGATGTACTAAATACAAACTTAAAAGGAGTTTTTCTTTGTACAAAATATGCTTCAAAATTTATGATGAAAAAAAGAAGTGGTAGCATCTTAAATATTTCATCTGTTGTTGGCATAATTGGTAATCCTGGTCAAGCAAATTATTCTGCAGCCAAAGCTGGAGTTATTGGATTTACCAAAACTTGCGCTAAAGAATTTGCCTCAAGAGGTATAAATGTTAATGCAATAGCTCCAGGTTTTATAGAAACAGAGATGACTGAAAAACTTAATACTGAAGAGATTCTAAAAGTTATTCCTCTAGGAAAATTAGGAAGTTGTACTCAAATTGCAAACTTAGTGTCATTCTTAGTATCAAGTGATGCAGGAAGTTACATTACAGGGCAGACAATCAGTATAGACGGAGGTATGAGTATTTAGTTATGTACTTTCATAAGGCTGGCCTAATTCATCTCTCAACCTTCTAATTTTTTGTAAAAGTTTTAGTCTTCGACTTCTAGCAGTTAATGTCAAGAAAAATCTTAGAGGAAAGTATATCAGTGTCATAGCAATCGCGAGGATTGCGGTAAGAGTAAAAATAAGATTATTTGTTTCTTCCATAATTTAAAGATACTCTTATTTGAGTTAATTTGTATGTCTAATTAAAAGAAATTCGGCTTTCCCCACTTAATTAAATATCCCTTAAAAATGATTCTATGGGAGATTAGAATAAGACTAAAGATCGAGTAAACATGGCTAAACAGTTAAGTTTTTCTATTGAATCAAGAGAAGCGCTAGAAAAAGGTGTAAATTTCGTAGCTAATGCGGTAAAGGTTACTATTGGGCCAAAAGCAAAAAACGTAGTAATAGAGAGAAAATTTGGTTCACCAGATATAGTTAGAGATGGGTCCACAGTTGCTAAAGAGATTGAGATTGAGAACCCTATTTCTAATTTGGGTGCGAAATTAATAGAACAAGTTGCGTCCAAGACAAAAGAGAGTGCAGGAGATGGAACAACAACAGCCACCATTTTGACTCAGAAGATGGTTCAAGAGGGATTAAAAAATATTGCTTCTGGTGCCAGTCCTATGGAGTTAAAAAAAGGTATGGAAGTAGGCCTGGCTTTTGTTCTAGAAAAATTAAGTTCCAAAAGTATTTCATTAAGTGGTTCTGATATCCAAAAAGTTGCAACAGTTAGTGCTGGAGGTGATGAAGAAATTGGATCTATAATTTCGAAGGCAATGGATATTGTTACATCAGATGGTGTAATAACTGTTGAAGAATCTCAATCACTAGATACAGAATTAGATATAACTGAAGGGATGTCTTTTGATAGAGGTTATAGTTCTCCATATTTCGTAACAGACCAAGAAAGACAAGTTTGTGAACTTGAAAACCCTAAAATATTAATAACTGATCAAAAAATTTCAACTTTAGTTGATCTGGTTCCAATACTTGAAGAAATTCAGAAATCAGGCTCACCTTTTCTAATTCTTGCTGAAGATATCGAAGGAGAGGCTTTAACCACCTTGGTTTTGAATAAGAATAGTGGAGTTTTAAATGTAGCTTCCGTAAGAGCTCCGTTATTTGGCGAGAGAAGAAAAGCTGCCCTTGAAGATATTGCTATTCTTACTGGAGCTAAATTAATTAGTGAAGATAAATCGATGACACTTGATAAAGTATCGATTAATGATTTAGGCAAAGCAAAAAAAATAACTATCACGAAGGACAAAACTACAATAGTTGCCTTCGAAGACACTAAAGATTTGGTTAAAGCGCGAGTAGAAAAATTAAAGAGAGAAGTTGAAATAACAGACTCAGAGTATGATCAGGACAAAATCAATGAAAGGATAGCAAAACTAGCTGGAGGAGTAGCACTTATCAAAGTTGGAGCTGCAACAGAAACAGAGATGAAGTACAAAAAGTTAAGAATCGAAGATTCCCTTAATGCTACGAAAGCTGCTATTGAAGAGGGTGTAGTTTCTGGAGGTGGACAAACTTTAATTGAAATATCAGATGACCTTTTAAATTTAAGTCAAAAATCTTCCGATGATTTGAGAACAGGGATAAATATAGTAAAAGAAGCCCTTTTGGAACCTACTAAACAAATAGCAAAAAATGCTGGTTTTAATGGTGATGTAGTTGTCGCTGAAATTAAAAGACTTAACAAAGGCTTCAATGCTAATTCAGGAAAATATGAAGATTTAAAAGATTCAGGAATATTAGATCCAACCAAAGTAATAAGATTAGCTCTTCAAGATTCAGTATCTATTGCAGCTATGCTCCTCACAACAGAAGTTGCGATGGCTGACATTCCAGAGCCAGAATCCGCAGCCCCAGGAGGACCAGGCGGAGATCCAATGGGAGGCATGGGAGGCATGGGAGGCATGGGTATGCCAGGCATGGGCGGCATGGGTATGCCAGGTATGGGAGGCATGGGTATGCCAGGCATGGGCGGCATGGGTATGCCAGGTATGGGCGGCATGGGTATGCCAGGTATGATGTAAAAAGCTAACTAGCTTTTTTATCTTTATTAATCCATTTTCTTAAATTTTTAATATTAGGTAGTGGTAATTTTGGGTTTTTGATATATTGATTTATTTGATTAGAATCTTGTTTAGTATTAAAGATTTGATTATTGTTAGAAATTTTTAAGTAATTTGATTCACAATTTGTTTCTTCTAAATTTTCTAAAGTTTTAAAAGATTCAAGCCTAATTTTTTCTTGATTTTCTTCTTCATGATTTTCATCAATTAAAGTTATTTGTTCTTGATTTTCTTCTTCATGATTTTCATCAATTAAATTTTTTTGTTCTTGATTTTCTTCTTCATGATTTTCCTTTTTTACTGGACTATGGATTAATAAATCATTTAAAGAATCAATCCCAAATCTATGGACCCACTTAAGAACAATATTTTCTTTAAGCAAAAAATTATTTTCTAAAGAGGCTTTTTTAAAAACTTCTATTAGATGATTTTTTAAAAGCATAAATTTATTAATTTAACTTCTTATTTAACAGAGGCCTTATGATAATCAAGGATAAAACTGTTAAAGAAAACAAAATTGATATACAACTCTTACAAGTTAAATCACCATATGGAGCATGTAAAGCCACTAATTCTAAATTCATAGTTTCTGTATAAGCAGTCCTAATAGGTTCGATCGCAAAAGTTAATGGATTTAATGAAGCTAACCACCCAAGCCAATTTGGCATGAAAGAAATTGGAGCCAAAGCAGTACTTGCAAAAAGAAGAGGTAAATTTATCACAAATATAAGAGCGATTAATTCAATATGTCCGGGCAAAACAAAAGCTAAACATAAACTTATTGATGTCACAAAAAGAACTAATAGAATTAGTGTTGTAAATACAATTCCTAAACCATATAAGTTGGGCCATCCATATCCCAAAGTGTATGAAACAACCATTATTACAATACTCTGAACAAAGCTCAGGATTGTTATGTAAAAAAAAGAAGATAAAACTATGGATAATCTACTGGTTAAAGGAGCCACAAGTAATCTATTAAGAAATCCAAACTCTCTATCAAACATTAAAGGAAGACCAGAATTTAGGGCTCCGCTAAAAGCAGTAAAAACAATAAGTCCTGCTCCTAAAAAATTCCCATAAGAATCAACTCCTGGCAAAAAACCTTCAGGAGCTTTAGAGAATAATGCCCCAAATAAAAAAAGCCAAATTATAGGTTGTAATATTCCAGCTAAAAGAGTTGATGGTCTTCTTTTTAATTGAATAAATAATCTCTTTGTTAAGGCAAATGTTTCTTGATATAAAAAAAATAAATTATACTGTTGTAATTCCATAATTAGCAGTAATCAATTTTCATTATAGTTAGTTAACCAGAATTTTTTTATCGCATTGATTGCTTTGATTCTTTTTTAAGGTCTCTTTTCCCTGCCATAGAAATTTCGGCATCCAATAATGTTTTCCCGGTTGCCTGAAGATATACATCATCCAAGCTTGGCTGACTTTGGGTAAGAGAAAAAATTTCAAACTTTGAGAAGGCCAATTCCACTTTGAGCTTCGTAAGTAAATCTTTTTCCTTATCTGCTACAAAATTTATCGAGAAACCTTGAGCTTCATTTATGATAATCTGACTAATTCCATCTATTGAAGATAAAATTTGGCATATATTTTTTGCTTCTTCCTGATTACTAAATTCTCTTACTTTCAAAGTTACTCTATCTCCTCCTAATTTATTTTTCAGTTCTGTAGGAGCCCCTTGTGCTATAACTATTCCATCATCAATTATCACTAATTTGTCTGCCAATTTATCTATTTCATCAAGATAGTGACTGCTTAAAATAATAGTCATTCCATTATTTCTCAAATCTTTCAAAAGTTGCCATATTATATTTCTACTTTCAATATCTAAACCAACGGTAGGTTCATCCAATATTAATAATTGGGGCAAATGTAAAAGTCCAGCTGCAAGATCTATTCTTCTTTTCATTCCCCCTGAATAAGTTCCGCACTTACGATCAATCCAATCATTCATTTCTAATTGATCTATTAATTTCTTTATTCTTTCAAATTTTTTGTTTTTATTGATGTGATATAAATCTGATTGGAAATCCAAAAGCTCTCGTCCAGTTAATATTTTATCAAGTGCAATGTCTTGGGCAACATAACCAATTAATTCTCTAATTTTCCTTGAATTTTTTATCAGATTAATATTATTTATTAAAACTTCTCCACTATCAGGCTCTATTAAAGTAGCGAGTATTTTTATAAGTGTTGATTTGCCAGCACCATTTGGACCTAGTATTCCGAATAATGTTCCAGCTTCAATTTCCATTGATAAATTTTTTAAAGCTTTGATTTCTGAATAAGATTTTGAAAGCCCTTTAACTTTTATATATTTCATCAAACTTACTATTTCTTAAAACATTTTACATCTAATTTAATTACTAAGCAGGGATATTATAGATAAAAATATTTGCATAGATTGCTGCTCAAATTCTACGGATAGTTGGGTTCTGGATATTAATAACAAAAGACAAATACCAAACATATAGAGAATAGACCACCTAAAAAGAGACTTTGCTCTTGAAAGATCATCAGGAGATTTCTTTAATTCATTTATTAATTGCAAAAGTCTTCCATTAAATGGCAATAACATAATTCCGTATAATAAGCCCCCTTCAGGTAAAGCAAAGACTCCCATAATACTCATTAAAACTGTTGCCCATCCGTAACGAGAAATCGCTTTAGCAGTAAAAACAGATCCTTTAACAGAAGGGAGCATAGGAATACCAACAGATGCGTAATCATCCTTCAATAAAATTGCAAGTGCCCAAAAATGAGCTGGAGTCCATAACATTACTAAACCAAACAACCACCAACCACTAAGGCCCACATGCCCTGTGGCAGCAGATGCGCCAACTAAAGGTGGTATCGCGCCAGCAACTCCTCCGAAAACAATATTTTTGGTTGTACGAGGTTTCAAAATAACTGTATATAAAATTACATAGCTAAATAAACCAAGAAGAGTTAATCCCGCAGCCAAATAATTTACACCACTTACTAAAAGCATCGAAGCTGCCAAAGTACATGATACGGCAGCTAAAAATACAGTCTCAGATGATAACTTTCCTGCTGGCAAGGCTCTTTTGCTAGTTCTTGTCATCCTCTTATCTAATTCCATTTCCCACAAGCAATTAAGAGCTCCTGCTGCTGCTGCTGCCAAAGCGCCGCCTCCTAAAGTGCAGATTAGCTTCGGTGAAGACAAAGGCCATTCCTCTGTTAAAGCCATTCCTCCTAAAGTTGTAGCCAGTAAAAGTGGGATTAATCTAGGTTTTGCTACTTCAAGCCAAGGTGGCAAAGTTAATCTTTTTCTTGAAGGTACAACTTCATCCCTAATTGAAGATTTATAGTTCAAGTTTTCTAAGTTACTACTATTCATGAATTGATACCAACCATTTGAGAATTTAGGGAGTGGTTTAGACCTTTTTTGGTAAAAGGATTTCTAAAAATTAATGTTGTTAATATCGCAATAAATAAAGAAGCGTTTAGTTGATGACCGATAATAAAAATAGGCTCATTCAAATTTGTTTTAAGACTTAAAACACCCAAAACAATTTGGGAAAACAAGAGAAAAATAAGTGCTGAGAGATATTTCCAATTTTCAGTAAGTAAACTTCTCTTATAAATTGCAGTAGCAATAATCAATAGAACTGAAAAAGCAATTGGAAAAGCAAATAATTTATGAGTATTTAGAATTAGGCATTGTTTATTAAAAGATAAGCAAATATGTGCTGACCAGGTTGATGAAAGCCTTACTCCAATAAAAGATTGAATCAAAGTAAGTAAAAGAGGAACAAATAATAAAAATCTCCACCAAATTAATGGCTGTTCTATTTCGTCATTTTCTAAATTTTGATTGATTGAAATTGTTGCAATGAGAAGTAGAAAAGCTATTAAAAGATGTCCCGTAACAGTATAAGAATCAAGCAGGTTTATTACTGTTAAAGCTCCAAAAGATCCTTGGACAATAACAAGAAAAAGTAGTAATGAATAAGTTTTAGGTATCCAATTTGGAATTTCATTTTTCCAAATAATTGAAAGGATAAATTTAAAAAGAATTAATATCCCAACCAGAAAAGCATCTAGACGATGAAACCACTCTAGAAAAACTCTTAGGTTCATATGATTAAAAGGCAAAAAAGATCCATAACATAATGGCCAATCTGGACAGGCAAGTCCAGCCTCCATGACTCTAGTAGCACCTCCAATCACAATTAGTGCTATAAGTGCAAGTACACTATGACTTCCCAACCTTTTAAAAATTGTCAGATATTTTGATTTATATAATTGGTTATTAATCAAATGGATAAAACCTATTATTTTGCATAATAAATTAGATTCAAAAACCAAACATTAATTAAAAATTAATATGTTTAATTTAAAAAATAATTTACTAATTTAATCTTTTTTCCCTGACAATTAACTCTAAAAAGTTATTAAAAATACGCCTTTTATTTCAAAAATCTTAAGAAGTTGTGAATTTAAATGATTTTCTTTTAACAAAGGATGCAGGATTAAAAAAATTGAATATGTTGAGAATATAAATACAAATTTTTTAGAAATCAATTGTTAAATAAAAACATTTATTTAATACTAATTATTTCGTTCGTTTTTGCTATATCTTTTTGGATTGGTTTTAATGTAAATTTGCTCCCAGCGGAAGCAAGTATTAATGCACCAATTTACGATGAACTTTTTAAAATTCTTTTCATCATTGGATTAATTATTTTTATAGGAATGACAATAGCAGTTATTTATAGCTTATTTAAATTTAGGAAAAGAAATGATCAGATAGGCGATGGTATAGCTTTAGAGGGAAATTTAAGCTTAGAAATTGTATGGACAATTATTCCTTCGATAATTGTTTTATTAATAGGTTTATATAGTTACAACATCTACGATCGAATGGGAGGGATGAAAGAACTAAATCATAATCATGAAATGATGAGTTCTAACACTGAAAAAATATGGGCTGGAATAAGTCAAACTTCTGATAATGAAATAGCAATAAATAATTTATCAATAGAAGTTTCAGCTATGCAATTTGCATTTCTATTCAATTATCCCAAGGGCAATTTCATATCAGGAGAACTACACGTTCCTGTTGATCAAAAAGTATCAATGAAAATGGAATCCAAAGATGTCATTCATGCTTTTTGGGTTCCAGAGTTCAGAATTAAACAGGATATTATTCCTGGACAACCGACTATTCTAAATTTCACTCCTACAAAAGTAGGAAAATATCCGATAATTTGCGCAGAATTATGTGGCCCATATCATGGAGGGATGAGAGCCTCGATAATTGTTGAAGAAGTATCTGATTACAACGAATGGTTTAACAAAAATAAAAAACCAGAGGTAAATTTATGACAATATCAATAGATCCACAAAAAACTAATAATGAAAGCCTTCAACCTAAAGGCTGGCTTAGATACTTTAGTTTTAGCCTTGATCATAAAGTAATTGGGATACAATACTTAGTCTGCGGTTTTCTTTTTTATTTAATAGGAGGAACCTTAGCGAGCGCTATAAGAATTGAACTAGCTAGTCCAATGTCTGACTTTATGCCAAGAGATGTTTATAACCAAGTTTTAACTTTACACGGAACAATAATGATATTCCTTTGGATAGTGCCTGTAGTTAACGGTGCTTTTGGAAATTATTTAATTCCATTTTATGTAGGTGCGAGAGATATGGCATTCCCAAGATTAAATGCCGTAGCTTTTTGGTTAATTCCTCCTTCAGGTTTGATGCTGGTAGCAAGCTATTTTGTTGAGGGTGCTGCTCAGGCTGGATGGACGGCTTATCCACCTTTGAGCATAACTACTCCTCAATCGGGACAAATCATTTGGATTCTTAGCGTTCTATTACTTGGAGGCAGTTCTATATTTGGTGGAATAAACTTTATCGCCACCATTATCAAATTAAGAAGGCCAGGATTAAAACTTATGCAATTGCCAATGTATTGTTGGGCAATGCTTGGAACAAGTCTATTAGTTGTTTTGTCAACTCCTGTTTTAGCAGGCACTTTAATTCTACTTAGCTTCGATATCATCGCTCATACAGGGTTTTTCAATCCTGTTTTAGGTGGCAATGTCGTAGTTTATCAGCATTTATTTTGGTTTTATTCTCATCCAGCTGTATACATTATGGTCCTTCCTGCCTTTGGTTTAGTTAGTGAAATACTTCCTGTACATGCTAGAAAACCACTTTTTGGATATACAACAATGGTTTTTTCAATAATGGGGATAGTAGTTTTAGGTTTAGTTGTTTGGGCGCATCACATGTTTACGAGTGGAACGCCCCCTTGGATGAGATTGTTCTTTACTATTGCCACAGCATTTATTGCTGTTCCAACAGGTATAAAATTTTTTAATTGGGTTGCGACATTATGGGGAGGTAAAATTTCCATCAATAGTGCAATGTTATTCTCTTGCGGATTTATTATAAATTTTGTTTTTGGGGGTATTACAGGAGTTGCTTTGGCACAGGTACCTTTCGATATTCACGTTCATGATACCTATTTCGTTGTAGCCCATTTTCATTACATAGTTTATGGAGGGACTGTTTTTATTATTTTCTCTTCAATTTATCATTGGTTTCCCAAAGTAACTGGAAAAATGCTTAATGAAAAATTAGGAATTTTACATTTTATCATTACCTTTATTGGATTTAACTTGTGCTTTGCTCCTCAACATTGGCTTGGTTTAAATGGAATGCCAAGAAGAGTTGCAGAATATGATCCTCAATTCCAGTTCGTTAATCAAATTAGTAGCCTTGGGGCTCTTTTGATGGCTATAAGTACAATTCCTTTTTTAATTAATGTATTCCTTAGCGTGAGAAATGGAAAAGATGCTGGCGATAACCCTTGGAATGCTCTTACACCTGAATGGTTAACATCTTCTCCACCTCCAGTTGAAAATTGGGAAGGAGAAGCTCCTTTAGTTGAAGAACCTTATGGTTATGGTAAAGAAATTTCTGAACAAAAATAAAAACACATGACAACACTAGATAGCTCAAAAGAAATTCAAAAAAATAATTCTGAATTTAATGAAACACATGAAGACTTCAGAATGTTTGGTCTTATAACTTTCCTAATTGCGGACGGAATGACTTTTGCTGGATTCTTTGCTGCTTATTTAACTTATAAAGCAGTAAATCCATTACCTGATGGCGCTATTTATGAATTAGAACTACCAATACCTACACTCAATACAATTTTATTACTTGTTAGTAGTGCAACTTTCCATAAAGCAGGTAAAGCACTTTTAAAAGATAAAAACTCTGATTCCCAAAAATGGTTATTTTTTACTGCTTTTCTTGGAATTATATTTTTAATTTGTCAATTATTTGAATATTTTCATTTACCTTTTGGATTAACCGATAATTTATTTGCAAGTACTTTTTATGCTCTTACTGGTTTTCATGGATTACATGTCACTTTAGGCACTTTAATGATTTTAATTATTGCTTGGCAATCGAGAATCAATGGAGGAAGATTAACTAGTCAAAATATGTTCCCATTAGAAGCCGTAGAATTGTACTGGCATTTTGTAGATGGAATATGGGTTATTTTATTTATTATTTTATATCTTTTATAAAAAACTAAATTTAAAAAATTAAATATATTTTTTATTAATTTATATTGCCACAGTTCTCCTTTTTAGTAAGAATATATAATTAGAAATTTGTCAGCTAATGCTTGAAGGAAAAGAACTTCTTGAAAAAGCAAAATTATTAAGTAAAAAATCTGAAGATGAGATAGCAAAAGGTTGTGGATACGTAGGTCCTAGCGGAAGAATCTTAAGAAAAAGTTTTTATAGGGCGCTTATCGAAGCTAAGGGTTACAAAATAGGAAATGGTCGTCAGGGGAAAAATGGTAATAGAGCTTCAAGAGGCAGACAGAAAGAATTCAAAACTAAAGTTCATGGCAATGGGAACTTATTAATTGGTCATGCCTACACTAGAAAATTAGGTCTAGAACCTGGTCGGGAATTTAAAATCGATCTTAAAAAAGAGTCAAAAACAATTTATCTGATTCCATTAAATTAAAAAATATATTTTACCAACCGTTTTCTTTAAGCCATTCCGAAGAAATATTATTTGAAGATAAATCTTGATTACTATTTTTATTAAATAAAAGTAATTTCTCTACATATTTAATTAGTGCATCTGCCTCAAGGTTTACGTTGTCACCGACATTTAATTTATTCAGATTTGTGTTATGCCAAGTATGAGGAATTATCGCAATAGTAAATATTTCTCCTTCCTGCTCATATTTTGCAATTGTAAGACTTATCCCATTTACACAAATACTGCCTTTATTAACTACATATTTCGAAAAATTATTATTTTTCCACTTTATAGATAAAAGCCAGGATTTCTCTAATTTTTCTATACTCTCAACTGTTCCAAGGCCATCAACATGTCCACTGACTATATGCCCTCCTAGACGGTCAGACACTCTAAGAGCTGGCTCCAAATTAACAATCTGATTCAGGTTCGACTTTACTCCTAAAGTTGTTTTTTTTAATGTTTCCTCACTAACATCAACAGTAAATTTATTTTGAAAAATCTCTTTAACTGTCAAACAAATTCCATCAACAGCTATGCTGTCACCGATTGCTATATCAAATAAATTATCTAGAATTTCAATTTCTAGAATATTTTTTTCTTGTTTTAGTTTTCCAATTGATTGAATTATTCCTGTAAACATAGATTTGAGAAAAATATTTTTGCAAAATTTTGTATTTACTTTAATTTACTTTAAATGAATTTCAACTATAAATAAATTAAAGAATAAATAAAAAGAAATTGATCATATTTAGATGATTATTAATTCACAAAAAAGATCATTTGGTAGAGGGGCGAAAGTGAGCTTATTCACTTTAGGGACAATGCGAGCAACTGAAAGTCTCGAAAAAATGTATGGCATAATAAAAAATGCACATTATGTAGGAATTAATCACATAGAAACAGCACCTTCTTATGGAAATGCTGAATCACTTATTGGAAATTCAATAAAAAAACTAGAAATAGAAGAGAATATAAAAGAAGAAAATTGGGTGATTACTACCAAAATTTTACCAAAGGGTGATTTTGACTTTTTAAAAAATAATTTTAAAAATTCTCTTAAAAATTTAAATCGCGAGAGAATTAATAATCTTGCAATTCATGGACTCAACTTAAAACAACATCTAGATTGGGCTCTAGCTGGAGAGGGTAAGAAATTCATATCATGGATTCTTGAAAAGGAACTAGTTGATCAAGTAGGTTTTAGTTCGCACGGAAGTTATTCACTAATTAAAGATGCAATTAATTGTGAAGTTTTTAGTTTTTGTAGTCTTCATTTACATTATTTAGATCAATCTAAAATTACTTTGGCAGAGGAAGCTATAAAAAAAGGTATGGGAGTATTAGCAATATCACCTGCAGATAAAGGCGGTAGATTATATTCTCCAAGTGATATTTTATTACAGGCCTCCAAGCCTTTTCATCCATTAGAACTAGCGTATAGATTTTTGCTGTCAAAAGGAATTACAACTTTGTCATTGGGAGCTACAAACAAAAAAGATTTTGAATTTGCCCATAAACTTAGAAACTCCTTAGAGAAGCTTACAAAACATGAAAAAAGCGCCCTCAATAAAATTGAGGAAGTTGCTAATGTAAGATTAAATTCAACCAAATGTGAACAATGTAGATTTTGTCTTCCATGTCCGAATGAGGTACCTATTCCAGAAATACTTCGTTTAAGAAATATATCTATTGGTTATGGCCAATTAGAATTTTCAAAAGAAAGATATAACTTAATAGGAAAAGCTGGCCACTGGTGGGAAGAAAAAAATTCCTCATTTTGTCAAGAATGCAATGAATGTGTTCCTAAATGTCCTAGTAAATTAGATATACCAAATTTATTAAAGGAAACCCATAACTTATTAATTGAAAATCCGACAAAAAGATTATGGGGATAAGGAATCATTCCAGAAATTTTTAAGATTAATTTTTTGTTCATTTGTTAGTACAGGAAAGGACCAACTATTTTCCCAACATTTCCCAGAAGGTCCTGAAATGGGGTACATTTCAGATTTATATTTACTTTGCAAATAATCACTATTGAATGGTAGGTACCAACCCTGGCTTGCTAATTTATCTACTATTGATTTATTTTCTAAAGATTTAATCCATTTAATTAATATTGCATTATTTAGATTTGATCGACTAAGTAAAAAATGCCACATCAAAGGTACGCCTTGGCTTGGGAAAACTAAAGAAAGCCTTGGATCTATTTTTAAATATTTTGAACAGAGACTATAAGGAACTATTGCGACACAAGCATCAGAATTAATCAACCAATTGAGCATATTTTTATCATCAAATAACATTGCTTGGCTTTTTAGTTTTTTTAAAGAATTAGATGTATTAATTTTTTTAGCAATTGACAATATTATTCTGGGACTTTGTGGAAAAATAATTTTTCCATTTAATTTTTTAGAAAGAAGAAAATCCCACGAAATTCTGGCTGAATTGATTAATTCTTTATTATTTTTAATGATAATTGTATAAGGTATAACGCCAATAGGAAATAATTTACTTCTCTGATTTTGATTGAAACTTCCCAAAAAATCTATCGATCTCCTATCCAAATTTTCAATCAATGGATATTCATTTATTTTTTCAAATCCTGAAAAATCTATACTAGTAATCCACCCATCGTTTATTAAAGTAAAGTCAGAATTCAAAATTGTATTTCTATTGTTTTGTAGCTGACTACTTTCAAAATAAATTTTTTCCTGTTTCCAATCTTTTGGAATCGTATCTCTAAAAGATTCTGGATAAAAAGAATGTTGAAGTGCAATTTTTACTTTTTTAGGAAGATTACTGCAAGAGTTTAAGAGAAATAAAAACGAAAGCTTACCATAATTTAAAAATTCTCTTCTGGTTGCAAATTTTGAAAACATTCAACAATCCTTCTCTAAAGAAATTTGACCTAGGCCTTTCATCATTTCCAGATTTTGTTGACACAATGAAACTATTTCTTCATTTTTAAATCCACCTAAGAAAGCAAGCAATGATATTCCACCAGCACCTACACCTTCTTTTACATGGCCTAATTCATAATCCTTCAATTCTTTGTATTTTGAAGATTTAAAATTTAAAGGACTTGCTAAACCTAATAATTTGACATCATATTTTTCATTAATTAGATTTACTAAATCATTTAGAGAATTATCTTTCACAAGCCACCCAGTTGTCGCAATAAAAACATCTTCAATAAATTCATCTTTAATTTTTTTATCTATGAATTCTAATACAAGCAAAATGACCGCTAACATCTGACTTCCGCCAGACAATATTACAGGTTGTTTTACTAACCTAGCACCAATTAATAGCCCCATTGAGAAAGCTTGGAAAGGATCGCCTACCGCTGCGACAACATCAAAAGAGTCGAAATCAGCCTTGAAATTTGCATTAAAAAGTCCTCTTTTAACTACTTGTCTTCTCAGTTCTCTTGGAGCTTTAAATAAACTACTCCCCACTAAATTAGAAACCTGCAAACCAAAAGCTTCCATTACTGCCTGAGCAGTTGTGGTGCCCCCCGGTACAGATTCAGAAATTAAAACTGGTTGTTTTAAGGATTTTCCTAACGCAAGACCTTTTTCATAGAGATTTAAAACTCTCTCTTTAGTCATCGATTTACCAGTCGTAAGACAATTTGATGGTCCCAAATCTCTATCTTCTGCAGCCAAATGATGAAAATAAGGCTTTGCTCCTATTCCCAGAGGAACAATAACGGGATAAATATTTATAAGCCTTGAACAAACATGACTGATTAGGGCCGGAGTTACTCCTGCATTGAGAAGAGGTAATTTATATTTATGATCTTTAGAAGCACCCTCAAGCAAAAATTCGGCATCTGCGAGCGCAGTTGTTCGCCTTGATTTTGCATTAATACCTGCAGCGGAAATTCCTGGAATTTGAGATGTATTAGTGCCTGCAATTACAAGAAATATTTTAAAGTTATTAATATTCTTTTTCAGTATTTCTATCTTATTAAGTTGTCTTTTTTTATTGGGTTCATTACCAAAAAAATTTATCTCTAATTCTGTACTATACATTTTTACTTTTTTCAATTATTTAAATCAACTAAGCCATGAAATAATCTTGGAGGATTTGGGATATTTAATTTAAATCTTGGAAACAGAGAATATGCAACTACGTGCACCGTTAAAACATAAACTATTTCTTGAAAAATTATTAAAAAAATTGCACCTAATTGGATACTTAAAATTGAGGGGGGGAAAGGTAAATTTAATAATCCCATAAACTTTTCTATAAGACCATAACTTGCTCTAGTAATTAACACCCAAAGATTATCACCAACCAATGTAGATAATGCTATTACTCGTAGGAAAAAGCCAAGGGTTCCAATAATAACTCCTACAGTTAGACTTAATCTCCAACTTTTTTCTCTAAACCAACACCAGCCCAACCAAAAAGCCAAGATACCATAAGGAAATAAAAATAAAGTTCCTCTAACAGGACCCATAATTATGAATAAAAGTAGAAATTGTATTAGGAGTCCTTCCAATGCAGTTTTAGTTCCTCTTCTCAAGTGCAACAGGATTATTGGGAGGGGTAAAATCAACCTTAATAAAGCTCCACCAATTGGCAAATAATATAATGCAACCCATAATAAAGACGAAAGAGATGCTAAATATGAGGTCTCGACAATATTTAATGCTTCAGTTTTTGTTGTTATTTTCATTTTTTATTGAATATTTTTAATTAATCTTTATTCATACTTTTATTTTTTGAATCTAAGATACGTTCAATCTTTTCTATTTCAAAATTTACCTCAGAATTACTTAATATGGTACTTAACTCTTCAGTAGGGTCTTTTGGATCTACATCTTTTAAGATGAATATT
>QCIB01000012.1 GCA_003216915.1 Prochlorococcus sp. AG-402-I23 | reverse complement strand
TGAATCATTCTCACTTACTAACTACCAAATAAAAAGATTTTGCGCAAAGGAAAAAAGGGTATCTTTATGTATCAAAAAATTACAAGAGAAAAGATCTGATCTCCAAGAAGGAAAGCTAATTGAAATACCTATAATACCTTACAAAAGTTAATTAGGAATTGAATTTAAATTTCAAATTCTGATTCGAAAAGATTAAAAGCATTTTTATAGCTTGTTAGAAGTTCTTCAGAATTATCAGAAAATCCTTGTCGATCGTAATCGTCTTTTAATTCATCTTTACTTAAGTCTGTTGAAATAAAAACTTCTTGGGCTGTTTTACCCTTTCTTGCTATTGCTTTATATCCATTTATAGTTTTCACTGACAATCTAATTATTAATTTAGAAGATCTTCCCCTAGCTCTTGAAATAGCAGCTGGAGTTATTGTTTTGATATTTACATCCAGTGCTAACTTTTGAAGTATTGGAATTAGACCTTCTATATTTGTACTATGATTTAATACTAACCTTCCCAATTTAGATTTATTTTCATTATATTGAGAAATTTATGTTTCTGAGAAATTAAATCTAGCTATAAAATGATTAAAAATTTTTGAAGTTCTGTTATATTTACATAAGCTATATAAATTTAATGATCTTTCAAATTGGTTGGGCAGCATTAGCTGCAATTTTTACTTTTTCAATTGCCATGGTTGTTTGGGGAAGAAATGGTGATGGTTCCATTGATGTATGATTTCATTTTTAACTTATGAAGTCTATTTAACTAAATTACTTATCCTAACATCATTCCTTTTACTTATATTCATAACATTCGCTGTAATTTATATATCCTATGTCTCTTGGAAAGATAAAAAAAGATTAAAAAAATAAGTCTTATTGTTTTTTTTCTTTTTTCTTATCTTTAGTCCTGAGCTCTTCAATTAATTCTTTTGCTTGTTGCATTTTTGATATACTGCTTTTATAAATTCCAATATCTTTTTCTGCTTTATTAGCAGATAAGTTTAATTTTTCGAAAATATCAGAAATCATCTTATTTGTCTCTGATTCATCTTTCTCTTTAAGATCTTGGGCGTTTGAAATTAATATATATATTGCTAAGTTTAAAATCCTTGAGGGATAAAGTTTAGGATTACTTTTTTCTATTAATAATTTTAAAATATCGTGAGATGTTTTATTATCGAACTCCTTTTGAGATTTTTGAGATATTTCATTAATGTTCTTCGCTTCAAAATTTGTAGAATTGCATAAAGATTCAAAAAGAAGATCTAAATGTTTTTCAGGTTTGTATCCTTTCATTAATTCTTTGAATGTTTCGGTGAGACCTACACAAAAGAGATAATCTTGCGTAAAATCATTTTGATGGTTTAGAAGATTAAGTTCGACAAGCATTTCATCAACTATTCTTTTATATAAACCTGGAATAACGAAAGGGAATTTTTCATGAAATAACTTTTTGCTATCTGAAACAGTCAATTTTTCTTTCAATTTTTTATATGTAAACCTTAATAAGGTTAGCGTATGTTGACTCAATATCGTTAATATCTAATAAACAGATAAATAT
The DNA here is from genome assembly GCA_003216915.1 of Prochlorococcus sp. AG-402-I23. Classification (GTDB taxonomy): domain Bacteria; phylum Cyanobacteriota; class Cyanobacteriia; order PCC-6307; family Cyanobiaceae; genus Prochlorococcus_A. The sequence goes on along the minus strand of QCIB01000012.1, from coordinate 45,559 downwards.
TATTATGATCCCCTTAGTACTTGAAGAATCTGGCGGTAGTGAAAGAGTCTTTGATATTTATTCGAGACTACTAAGAGAGAGAATAATCTTTTTGGGAGAACAAGTTACTAGTGAAACTGCTAATAGAATTGTTGCTCAATTATTGTTTCTTGAAGCAGAGGATCCAGATAAGGACATTTATATGTACATAAATTCACCAGGCGGATCTGTATATGATGGATTGGGTATCTTTGACACAATGCAACATGTCAAGCCTGATATTCATACAGTTTGTGTAGGCTTAGCAGCTAGTATGGGTGCATTTTTGCTTGCGGCAGGAACTAAAGGTAAAAGAAGCAGTCTTAGACATTCAAGAATAATGATTCATCAACCACTTGGAGGAGCCAGAGGGCAAGCCAGTGATATAAGGATTCAAGCAGATGAAATTTTGTTCTTAAAAGAGCGACTCAATACTGAATTGTCAAAAAGAACTGGGAAGGATTATGACACTATCAAAGAAGATACTGATAGAGATTTTTATATGTCCCCAAACGAAGCAGTTGAGTATGGTTTGATTGATCTCGTATTAGATAAGAAACCTATTAAAGTTTAGTTTAATAATTGAGGTGTTCTCTCTTTCTCAGGAATTTTGGTGAATTTGGAGAGAATACTTACAAATTCATCACCATCTAATGTTTCTTTTTCTATTAGTAGATCCACTAATTTATCCATAGCTTCTCTATTTTTGCTAACTATATCGTAGGTTTCTTTATAACATTCCTTAACCATTAATCTTACACTTTCATCTATTTGTTTAGAGATTGAATCAGAAACTTCACTTCTAGTCATTAGATCTCTTCCAACAAATACTTCTTGATTGCCACTTTCTAAAGCAATAGGACCTAAATTACTCATTCCAAATCTGGTAACCATTTGGCGGGCCATTGAAGCAACTTGTTGAAAATCACCTCCCGCTCCTGTTGTAATCTCACCTTTTCCGAAAACTACATCTTCAGCAGCTCTTCCTCCTAATGCGCCCATTATCCTAGCTTTTAATTGAGCCCTGCTAACAAGGGTTTGTTCATCGTCTGGGGTAAACCAAGTTAATCCTTTAGCCTGACCTCTTGGAATAACGGTTACTTTTTGAACAGGATCATGAGCTTTCACAAGTGAACCTATTAGAGCATGACCAACTTCATGATAAGCAATTAATCTCTTGCTTCTACCGTCTGTTAATGGAGAGCCTTCCATTCCAGCAACAATCCTATCTACGGAGTCATCGATTTCTGAAATACTGATAGAGTCTTTTCTCCTCCTAGCTGTTAATATAGCAGCCTCATTTAGTAAATTTGCTAAATCTGCTCCAGTAAAACCAGGTGTTCTTCTCGCAATGCTTTCAAGTGTTAAATCCTCTTGAAGTTTTTTATTCCTAGCATGAACTTGCAATATAGATAGTCTGCCCTTTATATCAGGTGCGTCTACAGTTACCTGTCTATCAAATCTACCAGGTCTCATTAGAGCCGAGTCTAGAACATCAGGTCTGTTTGTAGCTGCAATTATTATTATGCCACTGTTACCTTCGAATCCATCCATTTCAGTAAGTAATTGGTTGAGAGTTTGTTCTCTCTCATCATTACCTCCACCAATACCTGCACCTCTTTGCCTTCCTACAGCATCGATTTCATCAATAAAAATTAAACATGGACTACTCTCTTTGGCTCTTTTGAAAAGGTCTCTAACTCTACTAGCACCAACACCAACAAACATTTCAACAAACTCAGAACCTGATAATGAAAAGAATGGTACACCTGCTTCACCTGCAATTGCTTTTGCTAAAAGGGTTTTGCCAGTACCAGGAGGTCCTACCAATAAAACGCCTTTCGGAATCCTTGCTCCTACAGAAGTAAATTTTTCTGGTTTTTTCAGAAAAGTGACAACTTCTTGCAAATCCTGTTTGGCTTCATTAACACCAGCAACATCATCAAAAACAACTCCAGTTTCAGCTTCCATCGCAAATCTTGCCTTTGTTTTTCCAAACTGCATTGCTTGGCCAGGACCACCAGGCATACCATTTGACCTCCTCGCTAACAGAATTAAACCTCCGATTAAGATAGCTGGAAAGAGTAAATTACCCAAAATTCCTAATGCAGGAGGCGCTGTTTTAACTGGATGAACGTCAAAACTGATTCCCTCATTTTTTAAAATATTTATGAGCTCTGGTGTTAAGCCGGGAAGATCTACACGTAACCTTTGAACTTTATTATCTAAATCCGAATCTATTGTTTCTATAACTGCATTTCTGCCGCCCTCAAAAATATCAACTGATGTAACCCTTCCTGAATTAATATAATCTAAAAATCTGCCGTAACTAACTCTTGCTACCGCAGAATTTCTTGGTGCAACAGTAGTCCCATTAGGTTTAAGTGAATCAACATTGCTTGAAGATAAAAATTGGTAGGAAAGCGCTATTACTAAAACTATAGGTAAAGCCCATAAAATTAATGTTTTAAATTTTTGATTCATTAATTTGGAGAATGTTAATTATAAGATTGTAGAATGAATCATTGCATTTCGTTGAAATTGTCCTTAACTTTATGCTTATACTACTCTTGAATGTATCCAATTTATAAATGAAATTTGAGATCAATGATAAGGTTAAGTTGATTGCGCCAGTATCTTACTTGAAGACTTCAGATAATATGCCGATGTTAAGACCACCTGATCTAGTGGCAATTGATGAAATTGGGGAAATCCTATCAATCAAATCCCCAGATACTGTTGAAGTAAAGTTTAGAAGAGGTTCGTTTTTAATCGATATTGATAAGATTGAGAAAAACTAACTTAAAAGTTTTTCTTCCACCTATTAGAAATTTCTAAACATATTTTTTTATTTCCCGAAATACTCAGAAAAGGTTTTGAAAAATATTTATACGATAATTTAAGAATATCTAACGAAGATATTTCTTCAATTTTTAAATTGAAATCGATCTCAGAAATTGGTGAAATTCCATAACTAATTAATTGTATCTTTCTCTGTAAAATTTCATCTAGTGATTGATTCCCTAATAGAAAAGAACCTTTTAGTTTTTCTTTTGCTAAAAATATTTCAGCATCAGTCAACGGATTAAAAATTAAATTTTTCCATAGTGTTGATAAAAGTTCAAAAGCAAAAAGTGCTTGCTTATTAGATACGGATAAATAAATTAAAAATGGGGCATTCCCATTCCTAATAGGATAATAAACACCTAAATCGTAAGTGATACCATGTTTTTCTCTAAAAAGTTTAAATAAAGCAGCACTCATTCCATAAGATAAATATGACTCCAAAACCTTAAGTGGCAAATATTCACTACTTCTTCGCGAGCAAGTTTGGTCGCCCATCATTATTATTGTTTGATTTGAATCATTATTATTGAAATTAAATCTTTTATTAGTACTTAAATTGTGATTTATAGTTCTTGATTTTTCTTCTAAGTGTTTTTTTCCTAATGTTTCTATACTTACTCCATTTATTTCTAAATTATTTGAAATTAAATACTTATCTCGACTTTTGAAATTTTTAAATTCATGCAAAACATCTTCATAGGTAATCTTTGAGACATCATTTGCATTGCCATTTGTATTAAAGGCATAAGGATGATTTGAGTAAACAATTCTTCTCCAGTTCTCAAAACAGATATTAAATGGATTCTCTTTATCTTTTTTTATAAAATTAATTGAGGATTTTTTTACTTTTTGAAATTCAATTTCTAAAAGAGTTGGTTTATTAATTATTAAATCTAATAAAGGGTATAATTTGCTGAAATGTTCATTTAGGGATTTAATGCTTATTGAAATACCATCTTCAAATACTTCTTGATTTAATTCTGCTCCATAAGACTCAATATACTCCGAAAGAGTGAAATTATTAAAACCTTCACATCCTCTAGTAAGCAATGAACTGAGGATCTTGTTTATACCTTTTTTGCCAATATTATCAACATCACTGCCTCCTTTAATCCAAATTGAAGCAGTTGAAAAATTCCTTTTTTTATTATTTATAAAATATCTTTTTAACATTTACTAGGGGATGCAACTAAAGTGAATTTTTCTCCACGGATATATTCTGTGATCTCTTTGAAGTTGTCCAAGTCATTCCAATATTTTAAATGACTCTCTAAATTATGGATTGAAGATTTTCTCCCCCAAAGAAGTTCATTCCCAAAGAATGAAGATAGTTGTGTAGATGTCTCTAAATTAAAGATATAATTACTTTTTACAATATTTGTTGCTTTTTTTATTTCATCCAAAGCCAAGGCTTTACAATTTGATATCTCATCTATTGTTTTATTAATTTGCTTTTCTACTAAATCAATATCTTTGGACTCACAACTTGCTTCCATTATAAATAATCCTCCTAATTCTCCAGCATTTACATCTACATAGACCGATTCAACAAGATTACTATCTTCTTTTAAAATTCTTACTAATCTGCTGTTTCTTCCAACGGAGAGTATTGATGCTAATAACTCTAGTCCAATAATTTTTTTTTGATCATTTAGGTTTGGGATAAACCAAGCCATAAATATTCTTGAAAACTCTAAATTATCAAACTTAACTGACTCTCTACCATTCCTAATTTTTAAAGAAGGTTTATTTTTTGGATTTATTAAATTTGGACATTTTTTTATGCAAGATAGATCACTTTTTTCAAAAATTTTATAAATTTCTTCAGAGAGGTTCCCGGCAATTGCAATACAAATTTTTTCGTTAGTGTAATGTTTGCTATGAAATTTCACTAGGTCATTTATCTCTAAGTTTTTAATACTATGTTCAGTTCCAAGAATAGAATTGGCATAATTCGGACTTAACCAAACCCTTTTCAAAAAATAATTAAATAATCTTTCTTCAGGCTGATCATTTTGTTGTTTTATTTCATCAATAACTACCCCTTTTTCTTTTTTAAATTCATGAGGATTAAAATCTGGAGCAACGACAATATTTGTCAAAAGAGCAAGTGATTCTTTAAAGTTAATGGGTGGAACTAAGACATGGTAATGTACATCATCATAACCTGTTGAAGCGTTACTTAATCCGCCTAGTGATTCAATTTTATGGTCAAACTCGCCTGGCATTATTTTGTTAGATCCCTTAAAAATCATATGTTCTAGAAAATGAGCAGTTCCGTTTTTATCAACATCCTCAAATGAAGAACCTGCTTTGCACCAAATATCAATGCTTATAAGCGGCAATTCTTTATTATCCACAAACACACATCTCGTTTTGCTTGAATGGGTGTAGTAGTTAACATCTCCTACGTTCATTTCTGTTATCTCTTTAAATTCTATTTTGGTACTTTTTAGTCTTGTTGTCTGAATCTTTAACTAAAACAAAATTAACTGACCCTCTTATTTTGGAGTTATTACAAAATATTAGAGAGCATAGATCCATGCTTGATGACCTTAAGAGTATAAAAATTGATCCAAAACTAACTAACATAATATCTAAAGAAATAGGTAGAGAACTTTATATTGAAAATGAATTTCATAAAGCAAAAGGATTTAGAAAGTTACATATTGAAGTAGCAGAATTTTCAAAGAATCTCAAAATATTACACTGCGTTTTTTTTCCTGATCCAAAGTTTGATATCCCAATTTTTGGGATGGATTTGGTAAAAATAAATGATAATGTTTCTGCTGCCATTGTTGATTTATCCCCGGCATCACAAAACCAAGGTTTAAAATACGAGAAATTACTTTCTGAAGTTGATAAAAGTTCTTTTACCTCTTTGAGAGAGATTCCTAAATGGGGGGGGATTTTTTCTAATAATGTATTTTTTGCTTCTCTAAAAAGTAATTCTGAAAAAAATGATTTTTGTAGAGTTGTGGATCAATACCTCTCTATTTTGATCAAATTAAGTAAGAAAGCTAAACCGGAAGTTAATGAGGAAATTATCCAAGAGAGAATAGATTTTCAAAAAAATTATTGTGTTCAACAAATGAAAAATGAAAAGACTAGTATGGTGCTTATAAAATATTTTGATGAAAAATGGGTCAATAACTATATAAAAAAAGTACTCTTCGATTTTTAATGAAATTAAAAATATTAAAAAATTTATTTATTTATTTTTTATTATTTACACCAATATCTCTTGGGGTTATTTCCTGTTCTGGAAATAATAAATCTAGTTCAAAATTTAAAGAGGAAATAACTTCAGATTTCATACCTCCTATTACAGCTGTTGCCGCACTAGGTCAACTTTCTCCTTCGGGAGAGATTAGGCAATTGGCAGCTCCAATAAGTCAGTTTGGCTCCTCCCCCCGAATTGTCGAAATTTTAGTAAAAGAAGGAGATTTCGTAAAAAAAGGTGATATCCTGGCAATCTTTGAAAATGGAGAAAAATTTATTGCTGATCTTGAAAGAAATGAAAATCTAATTAATACTATTAACGAAGAAATTACCCTAAAGAAAAATCAAATTCAAAGGTATGAGTTAGCTTTGAGCAAAAATGTATATTCTTTTGTAGAGTTTTCACAGAGAAAAGATGAATTATTAAAATTGCAAAAACAGAAAATAAACCTTATAGGAGATCAAAAAAATATCAAGATAGATCTATTTAATTCAAAACTAAGGAGTCCAATTGATGGTTTTATCCTTGAAATAAATACGAGAGTTGGTGAGAGGTCTCAAAATGAAGGGATTTTGGATATTGGTTCTAGTCAAAAAATGGAAGCTTTGATAGAGGTTTATGAATCTGACATCGATAGAGTCTTTATCTCTCAGAATGTTGAATTGAGCAGTGAGAATGGCGGTTTCCAAAAAAATCTTAAGGGAAAGGTGATTAGGATTAGTCCTCAGGTAAAACAAAGAAAAGTTTTATCGACTGATCCAACAGGGGATGCTGATTCGAGAATTATCGAGGTACTAGTAAAACTAGATCAAGATTCTATAGATATAGTTCAAAACTATGCAGGAATGAAAGTGATTGCAAAATTTATTCCCTAATGAGTTTTTCTTTTTTAAAATTTAGAAAAATACCATTAGCTTGGTTGTTATTGACTAGGCAACCATTAAGGCTAGCAGTTGCCATAGCTGGAATCAGTTTTGCAGGGATTTTGATGTTTATGCAATTAGGTTTTAGAGATGGTTTATTTGACACGAGCGTAACTATTCATAAACTTCTAGATGCCGATCTTGTTTTGATAAGTCCCAGATCAAAAAGTTCTATAAGCATGAGTGGATTCCCAAAAAGAAGGTTAATTCAGACTCTCGCAGTAGAAGATGTTGAAAAAACTGCTCCTGTTAATCTAAATTATTTACTTTGGAGAAATCCCGAAAATCTTAAAACTAGATCAATACTTGCTTTAGGTTTTAATCCCTCCGATTCACTTCTTTTAGATGAGGGATTCTCAAAGAAAGCTTATAAATTGAGAAATCCATCAAGAGTTCTTTTTGACAAACTATCTAGACCTGAATTTGGACCGATTGAAGAATGGTTCTTATCTAAAAAAAAAGTTGAGACTGAGGTTGCTGGGAAAAGAGTAATTGTTGAGGGCCTTGTGGAGTTGGGACCATCTTTTGGTGCAGATGGTAATTTGATAACTAGTCGAGAAACCTTCTTAAGACTTTTTCCTGCTAATCCTCCTGGCAGTATAGAAATTGGTTTGGTAAAGCTAAAAAAAGGATCTGATCCTGAATTGATTTCAAGGATATTAAATAGCTCACTTCCAAATGATGTTAGGGTACTTACAAAAAAACAATTTATAGAATTTGAAAAGAATTATTGGAAAAATAGTACTGCAATTGGTTTTATATTTAGTTTGGGAGCCTTGATGGGTTTTGTTGTAGGATGTGTGGTCGTTTATCAAATTCTTTATAGTGATGTTACAGATCACCTCCCAGAGTATGCCACCTTATTGGCAATGGGCTATAGACTTAAGTCCCTTTTCTTTGTCGTAGCTAGAGAGGGGTTTTTGTTGGCACTGTTTGGTTATTTACCTGCTTATTTCTCTGGTCAAATACTTTACTCAGTTATAAGAAGTTCTACTAAACTCCCAATAATAATGGACGCAGATAAAACTATTTTAATTTTCGTATTAGTTTTAGTTATGTGTATGGGGTCCGCCGCTGTTGCGATGCGTAAATTAGTTGACGCTGATCCTGCCGAAATTTTTTAACAATTAAAGATAAATGGTTAAAGCTAATAAATTAAAAAATAATGTTAAAAACCTTAAAACAGTCTCAATAAATAATTTGAGTCACTTTTATGGAAAAAATGAGAATAAAAAACAAGTTCTAAATGACGTTAATTTAAATATTGATAAAGGAGAGTTGGTTCTTTTAAAAGGACCTTCTGGATGTGGTAAAACGACTCTTTTAACATTAATTGGTGCTTTGAGAACCTGTCAAAGTGGAGATTTAACTGTATTAAATAATCAATTAAATGGAGCATCAAGGAAAACGCGTCAGATTCTTAGAAGAAGTATAGGAATGATTTTTCAAGGTCACAATCTTCTGAGATGTTTAACAGCAGAACAAAATGTCCAAATGGGTGCGGATTTAATAAAAGGTTTAACATATTTGCAAAGACGTGAAATAGCACGGAATTGGTTATCAGCAGTAGGATTAGAAGAACATCATAAAAAGTTGCCAAATGACTTATCTGGTGGTCAGAAACAGAGAGTAGCAATTGCTCGAGCTTTATCTGCTAACCCAAAACTTTTATTAGCTGATGAGCCCACTTCTGCTTTAGATAGCGTCACAGGAAGAGAAATAGTAATCCTTTTAAGAAAACTAGCAAAAGAGCAAAATTGTTCTGTACTCATGGTGACGCATGATCCAAGAATTTCTGATATGGCTGATAGGATATTAAATATGGAAGATGGTAAAATATATAGTGCTCATAGTGAGCTAATATAATTAAAAGTTAAAAATTTCATGTCTAAGAGAAGGAATCTAAAAAAAGAAAAACAGGAACGTAATCGAGCCTATGCTAGAAAATTCAAAAAAAGGAAATTAAGAACTGATGGAAGACCTGATGGTGGAAATGTTACAGGTACAGCAAATAATGGCGGTGCAGCTGATTAGGGGATATTTTTATTTTTATCTTTTGGAGTTCAATATATTATGCATATTTAAGACATAATCATGAATGTAAGTATTGTTATACCGACTTACAATAGATTACCTATACTAGAGAAATGTCTCTTTGCGCTTGAGAATCAAAAATTAAATAAAAATATCAGTAATTATGAAGTAATAGTAGTTGATGATGGATCAACTGATGGGACAACCTCATGGATAAATAAAAACAAAGCTAATCTCCCACACGTTATTCTATTTCAGCAAGAGCATGGAGGGCCTGCACTTGGAAGAAATCTGGGAGTAATTAAATCAAAATATGAAATTATTATATTCATTGATAGTGATCTTATTGTTTTAGACAATTTTATAAATTGCCACGTAGAAAAATTACTTGCCTCTTGGAGGAAAAATGATAAAAAATGTTTTACCTATGGCTCGGTGGTCAATACATCTAATTTTCTAAATCCTCAGAGTGAAAAACATAAAATAATAGACACTTCTTTTGCTTTCTTTGCTACTGGGAATGTTGCGATATCAAAAGAATTGATTATAAGTGTAGGATTATTTGATACTTCTTTCAGTCTTTACGGTTGGGAGGATTTAGAACTTGGAGAAAGATTAAAAAAAATTGGGACAAAATTAATTAAATGTCCAAATGCAGTAGGTTTTCATTGGCATCCGCCATTTAATTGCGAACAAATAGATTCATTAATAGCTCAAGAAAAAGAGAGAGCAAAAATGGCTTTAGTTTTTTATAAGAAACATCCAAATTTAAGGGTTAGATTTATGATTCAATTAACTCCTCTTCATAATTTACTTTGGCAAACTCTTTGCTTGGGAGGACTAATAAGCGTTGATAGAATCCTTCCTTTAATAAGATTCCTCGTAAGAATAAGAAGAAATAGACTTGCACTTGAGATACTTAGGATACCTCTAAACATGATTTACATTAAACAGTTAATCAAATCAAGATAAAAAACTTTTAGAAATACACATCACTTGCTAGAATCATTGAAATTAAATCCACACATCTGACAGTTTCGGGTGATTAATTAATATTAATTCCCAGTCAGATGGAGGCTAACCCGAAACCCTTTTTTAATTATGGCTGTTGTATCACTATCAGAAATGATGGAAGCTGGTGCTCACTTTGGGCATCAAACTAGACGTTGGAACCCCAAGATGTCTAAGTACATATATTGCGCGAGAAATGGAGTTCATATTATTGATCTTGTAAAAACAGCATTATGTATGAACAATGCTTATAAATGGACGAGAAACGCAGCAAAAAGCGGTAAACGTTTCCTATTTGTCGGTACAAAAAAACAAGCATCAGACGTAGTAGCTCAGGAAGCTACACGCTGTGGAGCTGCATATGTTAATCAAAGATGGCTTGGAGGGATGTTGACTAATTGGACAACAATGAAAGCTAGGATTGAGAGATTAAAAGATCTAGAAAGAATGGAAAGTAGTGGTTCAATAGCAATGAGGCCTAAAAAAGAAGCAGCAGTATTAAGGAGAGAACTTGAAAGATTACAAAAATACTTAGGTGGACTTAAGAGTATGAGAAGATTACCAGATGTAGTTGTATTGGTTGATCAGAGAAGAGAATCTAATGCAGTATTAGAAGCTAGAAAATTAGATATTTCATTAGTATCAATGTTGGATACAAATTGCGATCCGGATTTGTGTGAAGTTCCAATTCCTTGTAACGATGATGCCGTTAGATCTGTGCAACTTATTTTAGGAAGACTTGCAGATGCCATAAATGAGGGTAGAAAGGGCTCTAATGCCGAAAGAAAAAATTAAATTCCAATTTAAAACTCACTATTCACTATTTTTTATTACTTCAAATGGTAAACATTACAGCAAAACTTGTAAAAGATCTTAGAGACAAAACTGGCGCAGGAATGATGGACTGCAAAAAAGCACTTAACGAAACCGAAGGAAATCTAGATAAAGCTTTGGAATGGTTAAGAAAGAAAGGCATAGCTAGTGCTGAAAAGAAATCGGGAAGAGTAGCGACCGAAGGGTCAATTGGTAGTTATATACATACTGGATCAAGAGTAGGAGTTTTACTAGAGTTAAATTGTGAAACTGATTTCGTTGCTAGAGGTGATATATTCCAATCTCTTTTGAAGGATGTCTCAATGCAAGTAGCAGCATGCCCAAATGTTGAGTATGTATCAATTGATGAAATACCAGAAGATGTTGTGAAAAAAGAAAAGCAGATTGAAATGGGTAGGGATGATTTGTCAGGAAAACCAGAACAAATTAAAGAAAAAATAGTTGAAGGGAGAATAGCAAAAAGACTTAATGAGCTTGTTTTGCTTTCACAACCCTATATTAAAGATAGTTCTCTAACAGTTGAGGATCTTGTAAAACAAGCAGCTGCAAAAATTGGGGAAAATATCAAAGTAAGACGCTTTACAAGATATACATTGGGTGAAGGTATCGAAAAAAATCAGATGGACTTTGCTGAAGAGGTTGCATCAATGCAAACAAACTAGTCACTTGATTGATTTGAATAATTTCAATAATTACATAAATATAGATAAAATAAATTCTCAATTAGAGAGAGCAGGCATCCAAAAAAGAATATTAACTAGAAATATCTATAGGGAATATGAACTTTATCTTAATCTTTTAAGGGATCTACTTTACATTTCTGTAGAAAAAGGTCTTAATGAAATATATAGTTATTCAACAATTAATGATAATTTCCTAAATGAAAGTGAATTCTGTAGTCTTTTGGAAAAAAAAATAAGTAAATTAATATTTACGAATTTGCCCTTTTTAACAGTAGAACAATTAAAGATAAATGAAATTGAAAAAAATATAAATAAGGAAATTAAGTTTAATATTTTTGATAGTTCCACAAAAACAAAGGATGATCAAAAAGAAAAATTTCAATATGAAGATTGTTTTCAATTAAAAGAACCCACTCAGTTCGAGATTAGTAAAGACTTTCCAAATACTTCTGAATATTATCAAGCTCATAATTATGAGAAATTCATATCACATGATTTAGATAATAACGACCATAATAATTATTTATCTAAAAACAATATTTTTGAAAATTTAGGAGTTGAAAAACAATTTATTTCCTCCCTACTTGAATTAATAGGAGAAGAAAAGGTGGAAAAACTAAGACATGCAGAAAAAGAAAATATAAATCAAATGGATAATTTACCAAAAAATCAGATTCTTAATAATTTTGATCTAATAGACAAGTCATTGGAAAATTTACTATTGAATCTTTCATATAATATTAACCAAGAATTATTCAAGGCAAATCTAATAAAAAAGATGCTATCTAAAGATTCCTTTGATTACTTAGTAGGCAAAAATTTTATGATAAAACATCCATATCCTTTTGTTATTAATTTCGAAATAAACTTAAATCGGTCATCATTAAATGGCAATAATTTTCCAAGTATTATTTTCTTCTATATATCTACTGTTGAGTTAGAGTTTAAAAATTTAAATCTTTCTATTCAAAGGAACAAAATAAATGAGCTAAAAAATCAATTTCAGCGTTTGATTAAAAAAGAGACATATTGGAGGCAAAAAGAAATAACTTTGAATAAGATACGTTGAAAAAATAACTCTTTTTTCAAATGTGACTATTAGCGGGAATAATAATAAATTAATTAAAGATTGGATAAGACCTCTTCAAAAGTCTCTTACTATTGAAACTGAAAATAAATTTATTAATACTTTAGGAAGAGAAAAATATTTTAATGACTATTTGCATGAATCATTGCAAAAAATAGATAATCTAAATATCTCAGATGAATATTTAAGGATATTTTATGAATTTTCTAAAAAATATAATGAATATAATAAATTAGATGAAAATCAAAGAAAAAGGTTAATTATAGATACAAGAAAAAATCTTTATAAACTAGGTAAAACTCTAGAAATAGAAAGTTCTAATAATATTTCCAATAATGTTTTTCTGAATAAAGCTGATTCAAGTTTGTCTTTTGATTCAGATATATCATTAATAAAAAATGTAGGAAAAGTTTATAAAAATAAGCTTAATGAATTAGGGATATTTCATATAAAAGATCTAATTAATTATTTCCCACGAACATATCTAGACTATACGAATAGAGTTAAGATAATAAATTTAAAACCAGATAATTTATACACGTGCATCGCAAACGTTAAAAGATTTTATATTCATAAGAGTAAAAAGAATAGTAATTTATCAATAATGAATTTTGTAGTTTCTGATGAAACTTCTTCAATAAAGGTTACAAAATTTTTTTTAGGAAGAAGATTTAGATCTTACTCCTTCTTCCTATCTCAAAAATCTTTGTATACTCCTGGAACCAAATTAGCAATTTCCGGCAAGGTCAAATTGACAGAGTATGGTAAAACTTTTGCAGATCCGCAGATTGAAATTCTTAAGGATAACAATGATAATTACAATTTTACAGGCAAAATATTACCCTTGTATTCATTAGGTGAAGCATTATCAAATATGAGTTTTATAAAACTTATGAAAAAGGTACTAATTTATGCAAAGCAATATCCAGAAATTTTAAATAAAAAGCAACTTGATTCATTATCTTTATTATCAAAAGGAGAGTCGTTGATTAATATTCATTTCCCAACAACTCAAAAGGCACTTATTGAGTCAAAAAAACGTTTGGTTTTTGATGAGTTGTTCCTACTGCAAATAAAGTTCCTACTTAGAAAAAAAAAGACGAACAAAAATTTAACTTCCCAACAATTACCTCAAAAGAAATCTTTATTAAAAGAATTTTTGAATACTTTTCCTTTTGAATTAACAAAATCACAAGAAAATGTTTTAAATGAAATTAAGAAAGATTTATCTAATCCCGTACCAATGTCTAGATTGCTTCAGGGAGATGTGGGAAGTGGTAAAACCATAATTGCAATAGCTTCTCTTTTACTTGTCATTGAAAAAAACTTGCAAGGTGCATTTATGGTCCCAACTGAGGTATTGGCAGAACAACATTATAAAAATTTATTAAAATATTTAAATCCCCTTTTAGTTTCTGTTGAACTACTTACTGGGAATACTCCTCAAAAAAAGAGAAAAGAAATTTTCTCTAATTTGAATAATGGATTAGTTGATATCCTTGTAGGTACTCATGCATTATTTGAGGATAAAGTCATCTTTAATGCATTAGGGATGGTCGTAATTGATGAACAACATAGATTTGGAGTTACTCAAAGAAATAGATTACTAAATAAAGGAGAAAATACTAACTTGTTATCAATGACAGCAACACCAATTCCAAGAACTCTTGCGCTTTCCATTTATGGTGATTTAGATGTGAGTCAAATTACAGAACTCCCTCCTGGGAGAGTTCCTATAAATACAAAAATAATTTCAGAAGATGATTTAACTAACTTGTTCAAGATTGTTGAAAATGAGATCAATAAGGGAAAGCAAGCTTATGTGATTTTGCCACTTATAGAAGATTCAGAAAAAATGAATTTAAGCTCCGCAAAGAAAACATTCAAACATTTATCAGAAGAGGTCTTTTTTAACAAAAAAGTTGGATTATTACATGGCAAATTAAGTTCACAAGAAAAGAATGAAGTGATTAATTCTTTTTTAAAGAATGAAATTAATATATTGGTTTCAACCACTGTAATTGAGGTTGGCATTGATGTACCTAACGCCACAATTATGATTATTTATAATTCGGACAGATTTGGATTGTCCCAGCTACATCAATTAAGGGGGAGAGTTGGTAGAGGATCAACAAAATCTTTTTGTTATCTGGTAACCTCCAATAAAAATGGATTAGAAAATAAACGACTTTGTGTTTTGCAAAAATCTAATGATGGCTTTTATATTGCTGAAAAAGACTTGGAGCTTAGAGGACCAGGCCAGATTTTAGGATATAGACAATCTGGATTGCCTGATTTTGTACTGGACAATTTACCTAACAATAAATTTCTTATTGATAAGGCTCGAGAAGAGGCAATTAAGATTGTTAGTGATGATCCTGATTTAAAAGAAAATATTGTTTTAAGGAATATACTTATTGATAATTCTGATAATAAATTCATTCATGATTTCTTGAATTGAAAACTATCATTGTAATTTTTGATATATATGCCACTATAAATCAATTGCAAATTTCAATTGAAAATTTGGAATAAAATACCAATTAAAGATAATGGAGATAAATTAATTGCTATACCTAGCTGCTTAAAGTTTTTAGATCCCCACCCTTACTCTCGTTTAGGAGCTCCTTACAAAGATAAAACTTCTATTTGGCAATTAAGAGAGGAGGTCGTAAATAGATTAGTAAAAGTAAATGATTATTTGATATCAAAGAGTAGTTTTAAACTTTTGATTTATGACAGTTGGCGACCTTTAGAAGTCCAGGAATTTATGTTTAAAAGAGCATTTTTATTAGAGTGTAAAAAAGCCGATATTGATATTTCTTTTGAAAATATAAAATCTCATCCATTCATTTTAAAAAAAGTTGAAAAATTTTGGGCATATCCTTCTTATGACACTAGGTGTCCTCCCCCTCATTCAACTGGGGGTGCATTGGACGTTTGTTTATCAGATAAAGACGGAAATCTTGTTGAAATGGGAAGCATGGTTGATCAAATGGATGAGACCTCGAATCCTTATTTTTATGCAAATATAAAGAATGAAGAAGCAATTATTTGGAATAGTAGAAGAAATTTATTAAGGGAAATTATGACTAAATTCGGATTTGCTCAACATCCTAATGAATGGTGGCATTTTAGTTATGGCGATCAATTATGGGCTTGGAAAAATAAAAAAGAAAATGCCCTTTATGGAAAAATTTAAATTCTATTGATTTTTATTTAGTAAATTCAATATATAATTTTCATCTTGAGTATTTATAAAATCTCCGAAATCCAAATCCAAATTACTCTTCCAATTATCAAATAGTGGTTGAAGAGTTTTTTCTAAATCGTTAAGTTCCATTCTTTGTAAGAATGGTTTAGCCAGCCTTTGTAGATTTTTACTTCCCCCCAACCATAATTGGTATTTGTTTTGCCCACTTCCAACAAGTGCTAATTCGGCCATATAAGGCCTGGTACATCCATTAGGACATCCTGTCATTCTGAATAATATTGTCTTTTGTATTTTTAGATCTAATAGTAAATTTTCAATCCTTATTAATACATCAGGTAATATTCTTTCAGCTTCAGTCATCGCAAGACCACAAAGTGGTAAAGCAGGACAAGCTAAAGCGTGTCTTTGAATTTCATTAATGTTTTCTAAATTTTCGTATCCAATTTTTGAAAGAGATTTTTGAATTTCACCTTTGTTTTTATTGGCGATATTACAAAGTAAAATATCCTGATTAGGTGTGAGTCTTAAATCTAAATTATATTTTTTAACAATACTTGTGATGGTATTCTTCTTCTCTCCAGATAATCTCCCTGATAATAATGGTAAACCTACGAAATAGGAGGTTTTATTTTGTTTATGCCAACCTAGGTAATCAATAAGAACATTTTTCGGTTCTTTTCTGATTTTTTTAATTTCTTTTTTGAAATACTTATCAAAAAGAATCTTTTTGAACCATTTAATACCTTTTCTATGAAGTAGATATTTCATTCTCGAATTTTTTCTTGATTTTCTATCACCATAATCTCTTTGAATTGCCACAATGCTTTGTATTAATTCATAAACATCAGGTTTTTCAACATATCCAAGTGGATCTGCAATTCTGGCGAAGGTCTCTTCATTATTATGTGTGCGACCCATACCACCTCCAACATAGAAGTTGCACCCTTCTAAGTTTCCATCTTTAGAAGTAAAGGCAACTATTCCTATGTCATTGGTAAGAAGATCAACAGAATTGTCCCCAGGAACTGTCACAGCACATTTAAATTTTCTCGGTAAATAAGTTGAACCATAAAGAGGCTCATCTTCTAACCCACTAAAAACATTATCCTTGAATTGGAGCTTCCTAATTTCTTCAATATCTTTGTCAGGCTTTATGGTGTACTCTAAATCTCCATCAGCCCAAAGCTCTAAAAAAGTGCCTTGGCCAGCCATTGGGGTGAGAAGATCTGCAACTTTTTTTGCCAATGCTCTTGCAATATTATAGTCTGGCGAATCAAATGGAGCTGCAGGGGCCATAACGTTTCTATTTATGTCTCCACATGCAGCTAATGTGGAGCCCATTGAATTTACTATTGTTTGAATTACTTCCTTTAGGTTCTCCTTTCTAATTCCATGCATTTGAAAGGCTTGTCTTGTAGTGGCCCTAAGTGTTCCATTACCTAGTTTGTCAGATAATTCATCTAATGCTAAAAATAATTTCCCAGGGATTTCACCGCCCGGATTTCTTAACCTAAGCATCATTTGCCAGTCTTTACTTTTGCCCGGCCTTCTATTTTCTCTATTATCTTGTTGATAACTACCATGAAATTTTAATAACTGAACTGCGTCATTAGTAAAATGATCGCTCTCATTGGCTAATTCTGTAGCGAGTGGTTCTTTAAGAAATTGGCTACTTTTTTTAAAATTTTCAAATTTAGAAACTTCTAGTCCATTTGCCAAACAAACAGTTTCTTCCTTGACAGAATCTTTTTTCTTTTTTACTTTCTCAACCTTTATCAAAGGACCAAAAAATATCTCTTTTTATACATTAGCGAAAAGCTTATTTAACTGGTAGTAAATTATAGTAAGAGAAGTCATATTTTTTTCTTGTCTAAATATTTACTTGAGATAGGAACAGAAGAGTTGCCCGCAAAATTTTCTCATTCTGTTCTAGAGCAATTTAAATCTCTAATAGAATTTGAATTGGATAAAAAGTTAATCAAATTCGAACATATAGTTGTTACCTCCACACCAAGGAGGATAGTTCTACTTCTCGAAGGTTTAGTTGATTATGCAGAAGATCAGATAATAGAAAGAAAAGGGCCTAAAGCAAATTCAGCTTATTTAAATGGATTTCCTACTAATGCTGCTTTAGGATTTGCTAAAAGCCTAGATATAGATGTAGGCAAGCTAGAAATAAAAAATACAGAAAAGGGTGATTTTGTATTTGGAAAGAAAATTGAGAAAGGACTATCAACAAAAATTTCTTTGTCTTCGATTATCCCAAAATTAGTAAAGAGTCTTCAAGGTCCTCGATTTATGAAATGGGGGGCTGGGAATATAAAATTTTCAAGACCTATTAGGTGGATTGCTTCTATTTATAATGATGAAATTCTTGATTTTGAATTTGATGAATGTGATCCAAAGATCAAAATAAGTAATAAAACAAAAAGTCATAGGCTAATCAATGAAGTTTTAGAAGTTCAGAATCCTGATGATTTTTTTGAATTATTGAAACGAAATAGAGTAATAGCTATTCGAAAAGAAAGAAAAGAAAAAATTGAAAGTTTAATAAATCAGGCATCTAAATCTTTAAATCTGAAACCTGACCTTTCAGAAGGATTACTAAATGAACTAACTGATTTAGTTGAATGGCCAGACTTAATTATTGGCAAATTTAGCAATGAATTCCTTGATCTTCCTGTTGAAGTTCTCTCAACAGTTATGAAAAGTCATCAGAGATACGTCCCTCTTTTATTGAAAAACAAAAGTTTTTCTAAACTAGATTTAAGCTCTGAAAAAAATATTAGTACAACTTTCTGCGTTATTTCAAATGGTCTTGAAGAATCAAATAATAATATTGCCAAAGGTAATGAGAAAGTATTGAGGGCAAGGTTTTCAGACGCAAAGTTTTTCGTAGAAAGTGACAAAAAAGTTGCTTCAATCGAAAGAAATGAAAAGCTTAAATCTGTTTCATATTTAAAAGGACTTGGAAATATATTTCAGAGGGTAGAAAGGATAGAGGAAGTTACTAAAAAAATTCTTAAATTTTTAAATGATAAGTCTTTAGAAGAAAAAAAAATAATAGAAGCTGCTAAATACTGTAAAAACGACTTATGTAGCGAAATTGTTTTCGAATTCCCTGAGCTACAAGGAATAATGGGTGGTAAATATCTTAAATATGAGGGATTTAGTGAGGATGCTTGCTTGGCTGTCGCTGAACATTATTTACCTTCTTTTTATAAAGATGCTTTGCCCTCCACAAAATATGGTGCAATAGTTTCCATCGCAGATAAGGTCGAAACTTTAATAAGTATATTTATTTCTGGTAAGCGTGCCAGTGGATCATCTGATCCTTATGCTTTAAGGAGAAATTTGAATGGAGTGATTAAAATAATTTGGGATTATGAACTTGATTTACCTTTAGATAAATTATTTAACGAACTTATTGATTTTTGGAAAATCGCATTTCCTAATTTAAACTTTTCAAGAGAAACTGTTTTTAATGATTTAATTGAATTTTTAGTTCTAAGAATTGTTAGTCATCTCGAAGAAATATCACTTAGTAAAGAATTAATAAAGGCCGTTTGCTCTTCTGATGAATTATCTCAAAAAAGAGTATTGAATATTGTTGATCTTAAAAATAGGATTCAAGCTATTGTTAATTTTAAAGAAAAGGAAAATTTTATTGAAATCCAGAAGGTAATTACTAGGGTAAGTAAATTAGCTAATAATAGTAATCTTCCAACAGACGTTCTCTCAACAAGAGATTATGTAAGCACAAAACTTTTTGAAAAAGATTGTGAATTGAAAGTTTTTGAATTTATTAGAGAATTAGAAAAACTTTTTTCAGTAGGTTATTTCAATTATTTGGAACTTCTAAATTTGTTCGAGATTAATATAAATACTATCGAGGATTTATTTGATAATGAAAAGGGAGTCCTAATAATGTCAGAGGATTTAAATACAAGAAATAATAGACTCAATTTGTTGAGCTTAATTAGAAATTATTCTCTAATAATAGCTGATTTTACACTTTTGAACTCTTAACTTTAATGCCCCCCTTTATTGAATAATTTTCTAGCATTTTTTCTACTTCTTTATTCTCCCTAACAGCACTATCAACAGGTTTATAGTTTTGAGGTGCTAAGGCTTTCCCTCTTAAGATCGAACCAAGTGTAAGCATTGTAATTTTAAGTTGCTGTAATGGTTTCATGGAAACAACTCTTTTGTATAAGTAACTATCAAAAGTAAGTCTTTGTACATCCATGTCATCACACATCTCAACAAAGGCTTCTCTTGCAGAATCATTTCTGTAGAAAATATTTTGAAGGATTTCTAGTACCTTATAAGTTGTGCCATATTTTTTATCCCATTTTTTTAAATAGGTTTTTAAATCTTTTTCTGATGGAATTACTTGACCGTTTTTTGATGCCTCAACAATTTCTTCAGCACACATTCTTCCGCTCTTTGCAGCAAAATAAATACCTTCACCCGAACTCTTCGTAACATAACCTGCGGCATCACCAACCAAAGCCATTCTCCCAACAACTCTTCTTGGTCTTGGATGCTCAGGGATAGGATGTGCTTCTACCTTTATTACTTCACCATTAACAAGTCTTTTCTTTGCCCTATTTCTTACTCCCTCTTGAAGGCCTTTAATTAATGACTGATTCTTTTGCATGGTTCCAGTGCCCACTGCAACATGATCATATTTAGGAAATACCCACCCATAAAAATCTGGAGAAACATCAGTGCCGACATACATTTCAGCAAGATCTTCATAGTAACTCATTTCCTCTTTAGGCAGTTTAATTCTCTCCTGAAATGCAATAGCCACTTTGTAATCCCCAGCATCCATAGCTTTTGCTACTCTACTGTTGGCTCCATCAGCTCCTATTAATAGGTCAACAGTAATCTCCTTAAGTTCTCCTTTTTTGTCACCATTCGTAAAATCTGAATAGGAGAGTTTATAAGGCCCTTGATTATTATTCCCAGTATCGATAGAAGTAACTAATCCATTTATTAGTGTTGCACCAAGATCTGATGCTCTATTACGCATAAAAGCATCCATAACTTCCCTTCTACACATTCCAATAAACTCATTATCGCTTTTCCCATAAACTCTATCAAGACTTATATCTACCTCTCTATTTGATGGAGATATCATCCTCATATGCCTTACTTTTCTATCAATAATTGACTCAGGCAAATTAAATTCTTCTACCATGCAAAGAGGAATAGCCCCTCCACATGGTTTCGCATTATCTAATTTTCTCTCGAAGAGCCAAGTCTTTATGCCAGCTTTAGCAAGTATTTCTGCAGCACATGAACCACTTGGACCTCCTCCAATAACAGCTACCCTCAACATACGAAAAAAAATAATACTGTATATAAAAACTACATCTTTTTTGCTTATAAAAGTGCATTTCGTAAAATAATGGTTAATATCGAAATATGTTTTCCAGGTTCACCTACTAAATATTGGAACAAAACAAAGATTTAAATCAATTTGATATACCTCTAGCCAAAAGAATCTACTTAAATAAATCTAACTCAATATTATTCAAAAAATTATTAATATTTTCTCCATTTATTTGCCTCCTTTTTTCTCTTTTTATATTGCGATTAATTAGAAATATAGAAATAGGATCTCTTGGTAATATCAATTTTCAGACTCAGATAAATCACGAACATAGAATTTTGGGTCATTTACCCTACGCGGAAATTCCTAAGGATAAACTAGTTTTAATTGAGCCCAATATTCAAGTCCACATTGATATGCGGGATTCTTTGTTAGAGATGAGGGATGAAGCAAAAAAGAATGGGATATACTTAGTTTTCTTGAGTGGTTATAGATCAATAAATTTGCAAAACGAAATCTTCTATTCTCTTAAATCTTTTAGAAAACAGGAAGCCGCAGAAAGAGCTAGAGTTTCAGCCCCCCCTGGATATTCTGAACATAGTACTGGTTTTGCAATTGATATTGGAGATGCTACTCAAAGAGAAACAGACTTTGAGACTGAATTCGAAAATACTGACGCTTTTAAATGGTTAATTAAGAATGCAGCTAAATTTCATTTTAAGTTATCGTTCACCAAAGATAATAAATTTATAGATTATGAACCTTGGCATTGGAGATATGAGGGATCAATTGAAGCTTTAAAAGTTTTTGAAAGTTCAAATAGAAAATCATAAACCCAATTCATTAATAAATTATTCAATATGATTATGTTTTTCAAAGTCTTAAAGAGAAAATTCTCATAATAAGCATTCTTTGAGTTAGCCTTAATAAAGTTAATCTATAATTTATATAAAATTTATAAATGTCACCTTCGATAAAAGAAATTAGGAATGTTGCAATTATTGCCCACGTAGATCATGGTAAGACAACTCTTGTGGATGCATTGTTATCTCAATCAGGAATATTTAGAGACAATGAAGTCATTCCTACATGCGTAATGGATTCGAATGATCTAGAAAGAGAAAGAGGAATAACAATACTCTCAAAAAATACTGCAGTAAACTATAAAGATACCAGAATTAATATTATAGATACACCCGGACATGCAGATTTTGGAGGAGAAGTAGAGAGGGTTTTAGGAATGGTTGATGGTTGTCTGCTTATCGTTGATGCAAATGAGGGTCCGATGCCTCAAACAAGATTTGTTTTGAAAAAAGCATTAGAAAAAGGACTTAGGCCTATAGTTTTTGTAAATAAAATTGATAGGCCAAGAGTAGTCCCAGAAATAGCAATTGATAAGGTATTGGATTTGTTTTTAGAATTAGGAGCAGATGATGATCAATGTGATTTTCCTTATCTTTTTGGAAGCGGCCTTGCTGGTTTTGCAAAAGAAGAGATGGAATTTAATAGTGACAATATGATGCCTCTTTTTGAAGCTATTATCAGACATGTTCCACCTCCAGTAGGCGATCCCAATAAGCCTCTTCAGCTACAAATAACTACTTTGGATTATTCTGATTTCTTAGGCAGAATTGTAATTGGGAAAATTCATAATGGAACTATAAAAAATGGTCAACAAGCTAGCTTAATTAAAGAAAATGGTAAAACTATTAAAGGAAAGGTTAGTAAATTACTTGGATTCGAAGGATTACAAAGGATTGATGTAAATGAAGCATTTGCAGGAGATATCGTTGCCGTTTCTGGTTTCGATGACGTTAATATTGGTGAGACCATAGCATGTCCCGATTCTCCTCATCCACTTCCATTAATCAAAGTCGATGAACCCACCTTAAATATGACTTTTGTTGTTAACGACTCTCCATTTGCAGGTAAAGAAGGGAAATTTGTTACTAGTAGACAATTAAAAAATAGATTGGAAAGGGAACTTTTAACAAATGTTGCGCTAAGGGTCGAAGAAACTGATTCTCCGGATAGGTTTTCAGTTTCAGGAAGAGGAGAGTTACATTTAGGTATTTTGATTGAAACTATGAGAAGAGAAGGGTTCGAATTTCAAATATCTCAACCTCAAGTAATTTATAGAGAGATTGATAATGTTGAATGTGAGCCGATAGAGACTTTGGTCCTAGATGTGCCTGAAGTATCCGTTGGTTCTTGTATAGAAAAACTTGGATCGAGAAAGGCAGAGATGAAAAACATGCAGACAAGTTCAGATGGGAGAACTCAATTAGAGTTTCTTGTGCCATCAAGAGGATTAATTGGATTTCGTGGTGAATTTGTTCGGATAACAAGAGGTGAAGGTATCATGAGTCACTCATTTTATGAATATAAACCTAAAACAGGAGATTTTGAAACTAGAAGAAATGGAGTACTTATAGCTTTTGAGGAAGGTGTGGCCACATTTTATGCATTAAAGAATGCTGAAGATAGGGGAGTATATTTCATTAAACCTGGAGTTAAAGTTTATAAGGGAATGATAATAGGAGAGAATAATCGACCTCAAGATCTTGAGTTGAATATATGTAAAACTAAGCAGTTGACTAATATGAGGTCTGCAGGGGCAGAAGAACTTGATACTTTGCAATCACCTGTTGATATTACCCTTGAAAGAGCACTCGAATATATTGGTCCAGATGAAATGCTAGAGGTAACACCGGTTTCGATAAGAATGAGAAAAATAAATAAAAAGAAAAGAAATTAATAATCATTTTCATGAACGAAGAAAGTAAAAAAATTTTTAAAGATTCTCTTTTTACTGCTTTAAATCTTTTTAACAATCATGAATGGTATGAGGCTCATGATGCTTTTGAAGAAATATGGAATTCCGTGGATGGTGATGAAAGACAAGTTATTCAGGGAATTTTACAAGTATCTGTTTCTCAGTTTCACTTAAGTAAGGGTAATTTAAATGGAGCTACTATTTTGCTTGGAGAGGGTTTAGGTAGAATAAAAACTAGAACCAAGATTAATTTAGGAATTGATCTTGAATCCTTCTGCCAATGTTTGGAAGATTTATTGAGGAAATTACAATATAAAGAGCTATTAAATGAGAACGATAAGCCTTTTTTGAAATCTCTTTGATGGATATGAATATATCTTTATCTTCAATTAAATTATTATTTTCTATCCTAATTTTTTTTCAAGAAAATAAGAAAACTAATCGATCTCAAGAAAAATGAACCTAAAGATTCATAATGTATCCCTCTCAATTAAAGGAAGATTAATCGTAAATGATGTTTCCATAACTGTAAATCCAGGGGAAGTTGTAGGTTTGATGGGACCTAATGGTGCTGGGAAAACTACCACTTTTAATCTTGCAGTTGGGAATATGAAACCTGATAAAGGTGAAATTTTAATGAATGGAAAAAATATAACCAAACTTCCTCTCCCAATTAGATCAAGACTTGGGTTGGGTTATTTAACTCAAGAAGCGAGTATATTTAGAGACCTAACTGTTAAGGATAATATAGATTTGGCTTTGCAAAATTCATCATATAGTCGAGCGGCAATTAGAAATAGAAGAGAACAATTAATTAATGAATTTAATTTGAATAACTTTGTAGATAATTATGGTTATCAACTTTCAGGAGGAGAGAGGAGGAGGTGTGAAATAGCCAGGGCTCTCACTGTAGGGAGAAAAGGACCTAAATATTTGTTACTAGATGAACCTTTTGCTGGAATAGATCCTCTGGCTGTTAATGATTTAAAGAAACTAATTCTCAAATTAAGAAGTGATGGGGTTGGGATTCTTATTACAGACCATAATGTGAGAGAAACACTTTTAATAACTAATAAATCATATGTATTAAGTGAAGGAAAAATTTTAGCTAACGGTTCATCAAGTGAATTAGCTGATAATCCAATAGTCAAAAAGTATTATCTAGGAGATAATTTTAAACTTTGAAATTTTTTTGAAAATAAATTAAAACTTAATTATTAAAGATTTACTAATAAAGGTATGATTTAATTTATTATTTGTTTGTCATAGAATATTAAAAACGAATAAATTTCTTGGATGATACTAGATAATCTTTTTAAAAATTTAATATATGATCCAGTTTCAGTCTTAGGTCTTTTAGTCTTTTATTTTTTATTAATTAACTTACCAATATCTTTAGTTGCAGTTTTTAAAAAAGAGTCCTCTGTTACTGTAAAAAACTTAACTATTTTAGTGAATTTATTAATATCATTACAATTACTTTCTAGGTGGTCAATTTCTGGACACTTTCCTATCAGCAATTTGTATGAATCTCTTTATTTCCTTGCTTGGGGGATCACAATGGGACAACTATTGATTGAAAGGGAATACCAATCTCCAATAATTCCCTCAATTGCCTTAACTATTGAGTTGCTGACTGTGGCCTTTGCTTGTTTTGCGTTGCCTGACGATTTGAAATCATCATCCAACTTGGTTCCAGCTTTAAGATCTAGTTGGTTAGTAATGCATGTTAGTGTCGTAATGCTTAGTTATGCGGCACTAATAATAGGTTCTTTACTTTCAGTTTCTGTTTTGTTCATTAATAAAAATAAGCCGCTCCAAATCAGAAGTAGTTCTACAGGTATTGGAGGGTTTAAAATTTCTAATAATTATCCTTTAAATGATTTAGTTGAACCTATTGAATTTTCTCATTCAGAAGAATTAGATACATTAAGTTATCGCTCTATATTAATAGGTTTTGTTCTTTTGACTCTCGGTTTGATTTCAGGTGCGGTCTGGGCTAATGAGGCCTGGGGCACATGGTGGAGTTGGGATCCAAAAGAAACATGGGCATTTATCTCATGGTTGTTTTATGCCGCTTATTTGCATATGAGAATAAGCAAAGGTTGGCAAGGACGAAAGCCAGCATTATTAGCATCTACAGGCTTTTTAGTGGTTTTAGTTTGTTATTTAGGAGTAAATTTCTTAGGAATAGGGTTGCATAGTTACGGCTGGATATTTGGGTGATTTCTTAATTACCAAGAATATTTATTGAGGTTCTGAAAGAACATTCCCTTTTTGTGCTTCTTGTGCAACTTTTCTCAAGTCCTCACATCCTTCTTTTAATGTTGGGTAAGCAAACATTCCACTACCTGCAATAAAACAATTAGCACCAGCATCGGCACATTGTGAAATAGTCCAATTTGCTTTTATCCCCCCATCAACTTCAATGTCGACATTTAAGTTTTTTTCGATAACAAAGTTTCTTATTTCTCTAATTTTATTAAGCATCGTTGGTATGTAAGCTTGTCCACCAAAGCCTGGATTAACTGTCATAACCAAAACATGATCAACCATATCCATAATGTTTTTAATCATTTCAAAAGGAGTATGAGGGTTTAATGCAACAGAAGGAGATCCTCCTAGATCTTTTATTCTTCCAAGAACTCTATGCAAATGAATATTTGCTTCGGCATGAGCTATTACTACTCCTGGTTGACCATTCGCCCCTTTTGTAGCGTTTACATAAGATTCAAGCATGGTTTCACAGTTGTATTGGCTCACCATTAATTGAGTTTCAAAAGGGACATTGCAATATTTCCTGCATGCAGCAATCATTTCAGGACCGAATGTAAGATTTGGTACGAAATTTCCATCCATTACATCAAATTGAATTCTATCTACTCCAGCTTCCTCGAGCTCTTTCACACATGCCCCCATATTTGCCCAATCTGCTGGTAAAACTGAAGGAATTATTTGAATTGGTCTATTAACACCAGCTAAATTTGTTTGATTTGACTCAGTCATTTAATTTTTAAAATATTTAATTAAGATACTATATTTAGTTGCTTATTCCTAATTTCAAGTCACGGCCTGATAAAGTATCACCTGTAAAGAGTTAAAAAAGCTTAATAGCATAATAATTCTCATAAAAAATGATATTTTTTATGAGATCATACTCAAAACCTTTAAGAAAATCCTCAAAATTTAATTGTGAATCAAACTTTAATTCAAGAAATTCTCGAAGTTGTCGAGCAAGCAGCTATTGCCTCAGCAAAACTAACAGGACTTGGTCAAAAAGATGAAGCTGATGCTGCAGCCGTAGAAGCAATGAGATTGCGAATGGGCAAAATTGAAATGAAAGGGAAAATTGTTATTGGAGAAGGTGAAAGAGATGAAGCACCTATGCTTTATATAGGTGAAGAGGTTGGTAGTGGAAGTGGGCCAGGGGTTGACTTCGCAGTAGATCCTTGTGAAGGAACTAATCTTTGTGCGAATAATCAAAGAGGTTCTATGGCGGTTTTAGCGGCCTCTGATACGGGTGGTCTTTTCAATGCGCCTGATTTTTACATGAACAAATTAGCAGCGCCTCCTGCGGCCAAAGGTAAAGTAGATATTAGAAATTCAGCTACTGAAAACTTGAAGATACTAAGTGATTGCTTGGACCTTTCTATTGATGAGCTTACTGTTGTTGTAATGGATAGAACTAGGCATAAAGATTTAATTAAAGAGATTCGAGGATGTGGTGCAAAAGTACAACCGATTTCTGATGGTGATGTTCAAGCTGCGATCGCATGTGGTTTTGCAGGTACTGGAACACATTGCTTGATGGGTATCGGTGCTGCGCCAGAGGGTGTTATTTCGGCTGCTGCAATGAGAGCTCTTGGGGGACACTTTCAAGGACAACTAGTTTATGATCCAGCAATCGCTCAAACTTCTGAATGGGCTGATTACACAAAAGAAGGCAATATAAAACGTCTTAATGAAATGGGTATAACCGATATAGATAAAATCTATGAAGCGAATGAATTGGCATCGGGAGAAAATGTTGTTTTCGCTGGAAGTGGAATAACTGATGGATTACTATTTGACGGAGTTAAATTTGAAAGGGATTGTGTTAGAACAAGTAGTCTAGTTATTAGTACATTAGATAGTACTGCAAGGTTCACGAATACTGTCCATATAAAAGATGGTGCTAAGAGTATCAACCTTTAAAAATTCACTTTTGATTTTATGCATATTGTTGTCGTCGGACTGAGTCATCGCACGGCACCTGTCGAAGTGCGTGAGAAGTTAAGTATTCCTGACCAATCCATAACAGAATCATTGAAAGCATTAAAAGCCTTCTCTGAAGTATTAGAGGTGTCAATCTTAAGTACTTGTAATAGGCTGGAAATATATGCGCTAGTAAAGGATAAAAATACTGGAATTTCATCTATTAAAGAATTCATATCAGAATATTCTGGAATTATTTTTGAAGATTTAAATCCACATCTTTTTTGTTTTAGACAGGAAGAAGCAGTTTTACATTTGATGAAAGTTTCGGCAGGACTTGATAGCCTCGTTTTAGGGGAAGGACAAATCCTTTCGCAGGTAAAAAAAATGATGAGATTAGGTCAAGAGAATCAATCTACTGGACCAATTCTAAATAGATTATTAACTCAATCAGTTAGTACAGGTAAAAAAGTAAGATCCGAAACAAATTTAGGAACTGGAGCCGTATCAATTAGTTCAGCAGCGGTAGAACTTGCTCAATTAAAAATTGGACAAGAAAAGGGTTTTGATACTCTTGTAAGTTTGGAATCAGAGAACGTTCTTGTTGTTGGCGCCGGAAGAATGAGTAGGCTTTTAATAACTCATTTAAAATCAAAAGGATGTCATAAACTTATTCTTGTAAATAGAAATATTGATAGAGCATTAAATCTCGCTCTAGACTTCCCTGATTTAGAGATTGTTTGTAGAGGGTTAAACGAATTAGAAGAAAACATATCAATATCTTCCATTGTTTTTACCAGTACTGCTTCTGAAGAGCCAATTATTGATCTCGCAAAAATTGAAAAATTAAATTTGAGTAATAGACTTAAATTTATTGATATTGGTGTTCCGAGAAATATATCTAATGATGTCAAACAACATGAATTTGTAAAATCATTTGATGTGGATGACTTACAAGAGGTCGTTTCAAGAAATCAAGAATTTAGACAGAAAATAGCAAAGGAAGCTGAATCTCTAGTAGAAGAAGAAAGAATCATTTTTCTAGAATGGTGGGCAAGCTTAGAGGCGGTTCCAGTAATTAATAAACTTAGATCAGATTTGGAGTTAATTAGAAAAGAGGAATTGCAAAAAGCACTTAGTAGGATGGGACCAGATTTTTCGGCTAGAGAAAGAAAAGTTGTGGAAGCGCTGACTAAAGGAATTATTAATAAAATACTTCACACGCCTGTAACCAAGTTGAGAAGTCCGCAATCAAGGGAAGAAAGACAAGTTTCTTTGAAAATCGTTGAAAAATTGTTCTCTTTGGTAGAAGAGGACAAAAATAACTAATTTTCCTCAATTTATATTAAGTTTTTCTAGTGATTTATCGAAATACCTTTGTAAACTGACCATTTGTATTTCTAAATATGCCCATAATCAGTTACTTTAAATAGTTGTATATCTACCTCCATTAGATTTAATGAAGCGTGTGTTGGCCATAGTCCTCGGAGGAGGAAAAGGTTCTAGACTTTACCCTTTAACAAAAATGAGGGCTAAACCTGCTGTGCCGTTGGCAGGTAAGTATCGTTTAATAGATATCCCAATTAGTAATTGTATAAATTCAGGCATTGAAAAAATGTATGTATTGACCCAGTTCAATAGTGCATCTCTCAATAGACATATAGGAAGAACCTATAATTTAAATGGCCCTTTCGGCCAAGGATTTGTGGAGGTTTTGGCCGCGCAACAGACTCCTGATAGCCCTAAGTGGTTTGAAGGTACTGCTGATGCTGTAAGAAAATACCAGTGGTTATTTCAAGAATGGGATGTTGATGAATATTTAATATTGTCAGGGGATCAACTGTACAGAATGGACTACAGTTTATTTGTTCAACATCATAGAGATAATGGTGCTGATTTAACTGTTGCAGCCTTGCCTGTTGATGCAGCTCAAGCAGAGGGTTTTGGCCTCATGAGAACAGACGATGTAGGAAATATAAAAGAATTCAGTGAAAAGCCCACTGGAGAGAAGTTGAAGGCAATGGCAGTAGATACCTCAAAATTTGGATTAAGTAAAGAGTCAGCTGCCGAAAAACCTTATCTAGCCTCTATGGGTATTTACGTTTTTAGCAGAAATACTCTTTTCAATCTTTTAAATAAATTTCCTAGTTATACAGATTTTGGAAAGGACATAATTCCTGAAGCCCTCAATAGGGGAGATACTCTTAAAAGTTATGTATTCGATGATTATTGGGAAGATATCGGTACCATTGGGGCATTCTTTGAGTCAAACCTTGCCTTGACTGAGCAACCAAAACCTCCATTTAGTTTTTATGATGAAAAATTTCCAATTTATACAAGACCAAGATTTCTTCCCCCTTCTAAACTAGTAGATGCTCAAATTACTGATTCAATAGTTTGTGAAGGTACAATCTTGAAGTCATGCAGTATTTTGCATTGTGTTTTAGGTGTAAGAAGCAGGATTGAAAGTGATTCGGTTCTTGAGGACACTCTTGTTATGGGTGCCGATTTCTTTGAATCGCCTGAAGAGAGGATTGAATTAAGAAAAGGAGGCGGAACACCTCTTGGAGTAGGTGAAGGAACTACTGTAAAAAGAGCAATTCTTGATAAGAATACAAGGATAGGTGATAATGTCGTAATCATTAATAAAGATCGAGTAGAAGAATCAGATAAGCCAGAATTAGGCTTTTATATAAGAAATGGAATTGTTGTAGTAGTTAAAAATGCAACTATTGCAAACGGAACTGTTATTTAAATCTTTTCGATCATTTTTCGCTGACATAAGTATTTTTTTTGAGCAATTTTGTTGAGTTGCAGGCACACTATATTTATTGAGTTTTTTAATTTTTTATGTCCAAGGCACATTTTGGTTTAATAGGTCTTGGTGTTATGGGCGAGAATTTAGTTCTTAACGCAGAGAGAAATGGATTTTCTAGTGTAGTTTTTAATAGGACTTACTCAAAAACTGAAGAATTTTTACAAGGTCGTGGCCTTGGGAAGAATATAGAGGGAGCTGAAACTCTTCAAGAATTTGTTAACAAGCTAGAGAGACCTAGAAGAATTCTAATGATGGTAAAAGCTGGACCCGCAACAGATGCTGTTATAGACAATATATCTGGATATCTCGAGGAAGGAGATTTATTAATAGATGGCGGTAATTCTCAATTTAAAGATACAGAAAGAAGGGTAAATACTCTTGAAAGTAAAAGTTTTGGATACATTGGAATGGGAGTCTCAGGTGGTGCTAAAGGAGCTCTAGAAGGGCCAAGTATGATGCCTGGCGGTACTAAGGCTTCATATGATGCAATAGAAAGCTTATTAACAAAAATGGCTGCCAAAGTTGAAGATGGACCATGTGTTGCATATGTTGGGCCAGGAGGCTCAGGTCATTTTGTAAAGACTGTGCATAACGGAATTGAATATGGAATTGAACAAATACTCGCAGAAGCTTATGACCTTATGAAGAGAGTCAAAGGTATGAATGGACAGCAGATGTCAAAGGTTTTTGGTAAATGGAATAATACTGATGAATTATCTTCTTATCTTGTTGAGATAACAGAGATTTGTCTAAATACAAAAGATGAGATAACTGGAGATGATGTCGTCGAGAAAATATTAGATAAAGCTGGCCAGAAAGGTACTGGATTATGGACTGTTGTAAGTGCTTTAGAACTGGGGGTATCAGTCCCAACTATTTATGCATCTTTAAATGCAAGAGTAATGAGTTCTTTAAAAGAGCAACGTAGTGAGATTGAAAAAACTATTCCACCTAAAGAAATAGAGGATTTTGATTTAGGAAATATATCAGATGGAATGAAACCTTTATTTGATGCTGTAGTCCTTGCCACAATTGCTAGCTATGCCCAAGGTATGGATATTTTAAGAGAAGCATCTGCAGTATATAACTATGGTTTGAATATGCCTTCAATTGCTCAAATATGGAAGGGTGGTTGCATAATTAGATCAAAATTATTAAGTAAAATTCAAGATGCCTATAACAAAGAACCTAATCTAAAAAATTTAATTTATGATGATTGGTTCAATAATGAAATTGCGACAAAATTAGATAATTTAGCTAGAGTTGTTTCCTTATCCTCAAAAGCTGGTATACCAGTACCATGTTTATCCAGTACTTTAGATTATTTGAATAGTTACAGAACAAATAGACTTCCTCAGAATCTTGTTCAGGCAATGAGAGACTGTTTTGGCTCTCATACATATGAAAGAATTGATAAGGAAGGTAGTTTTCATACTGAATGGATGAAATGATTGAAAAGGTTAAAAATGGATATACCCTATACATATACAAAGACAAGTTAGAGCTATCAACAGCGGTTTTTAAGTTTATTGAAAGTCACATTATTCATACTTTAAAAAAGAAAGAGAGATTCAAATTTTGTGTGAGTGGAGGTTCAACTCCTAAATCTGTTTATCAGCTTCTATCAATAAGTGATCTTAGATGGGATATGGTTGATGTCTTTTTAGGAGATGAAAGATGTGTTGATCCAAATTCAGAATTAAGTAACTCGTTAATGTTGAAAAATTCATTATTAACTAATTTTGGATCTAAAGCTTTTTTTTATGAGATTTTCAATGATTTAAAGGCTGATGATGAAGTTACAAAAAATCAATTTATTTCTAAATTATTTGAAAAATGCGGATCAAAACCGCCAACCTTTGATTTAACATTATTAGGTCTTGGAGACGATGGTCATACAGCTTCACTATTCCCTTATCAAAAAAATAATAATGCAGATGATTTTGTGATTTTTAATGAAGGTAAAGGATTAAAAAGAATCTCATTAACTCCAAAGGTTCTTTCAGCTTCTTCAAAGATAGTATTTTTGGTTAGTGGAGCTTCTAAAAGAATTGCTCTTTTGAGGTTATTGGATGAAAAAGAGCCACCAGATAGAACACCATCAAAATTAATAAAATCTATTAATCAAATTTCAATATTTTGTGACCAAGAATCAGCAAAAGAATTAGAAATTTAGTTAAAGTCTATTAATAATTAAGATTATTAAATGAATAAGAAAAAATTTTTATTCCAGAAAAAGGAGTTTGATGGTTGGGAAACATTAAATGATACTGTTATGGGCGGATCAAGTTCAGCTTTTTGTGAAATTTCAAATTCGGGTTTGATATTAAAGGGTAATATTGTCGAGAAAGCAGGAGGATTTGTTAGTTGTAGATCGTCTATATATAAACCTTCTTTAAATGTATCTGAGTATTCATCCTTTGAATTAAATATTGATGGACAAGGAAGAACTTTTAAATTTGCTGTCGCTTGTGAAGATGATCTGCTAGGACTAACCGAATTTATTCCGGGTGGACTTAGATGGATTAAATCATTCCCAACAAAAAAATTCGGGACAACAAATATTCAAATTCCTTTTAGTGAGCTAAAACCTTCAGTAAGAGCTAATAAAGTACGTTTTCCATTTAAATTCAAGCCATCTAAAATTAAAAGATTGCAACTACTACACTCTAAGTTTGGTGATGATGGATTACTTAATAATAAGTTTAAACAGGGTTCAATAAAAGTTTTAATTAAATCAATAAGTGTTATTTGAAAATCTACCTAAAAATATAGAGAGCTTAATCGCTAAGTCAGCAGATTTAACAAATAAACCTTTTGTTCATTCTGTCGTAAAAATGAATGGTGAATACGAATTCGAAGATGAAGATATTGATTTAACAGTTAATATCTTATGTCGAGATAAAGAAGGCAAAAGATTAGAAATTTATGATCTTGAATTAGAACTTTTTAAATCAAATAAAGAGTTGGTTTTAGTAATCTCTAAGCTTAATTTCCCTGATGAACCAATATTATGGTGTGGAGTTAAAACATTATGGATGGATAGCAATAATGGGAAAAAATGCAACTCACCTAAATACAGCGCTAGATTGGAAAATTTAGCAAATAGGATAAAAAGTTTTATTGATTAAGAAAATAAAATTTGAGCTGATTTATAAATCAGTAACAGCCCCTAAACTTGATGTGCTTACGATTCTCGAATATTTTGAAAGAATTCCTCTTTTGTATTTTTGAATAGGTTTTACCCAATCTTTTTTTCTTTTTTCTAATTCTTCGTCAGATAAATCAACTTCAATTAGTTGTTTTACAGCATCTACTGTAATTAAATCACCTTGTTTTATTAGAGCAATATTTCCTCCTACAGCAGCCTCTGGAGCTATGTGACCCACAACTAGACCATAGGTACCCCCGCTAAATCTGCCATCGGTAATTAAGGCCACCTTCTCTCCTAGCCCTTGACCAACAATCGCAGATGTTGGAGCTAACATTTCTCTCATGCCTGGACCTCCTACAGGACCTTCGTTTCTAATAACAACAACATCACCAGCTTTGATATCGTTTTTTAATATCGATTTTAAACAATCCTCTTCACTTTCAAAAATCTTTGCGGGACCTGTTAATACAGGGTTTTTTACTCCGCTAATTTTGGCTACAGAACCTTCGCTCGCTAAGTTACCTTTTAATATCGCTAGATGTCCTTTTTTATAAAGAGGGTCATCTATGTCTCTTATGACATTTTGATTTGTTGGAGGCTTATCTGGAATATTCTGTAAGTATTCTGAGATGGTTTTGCCTTCAATGTTTTTGCAATCGCCATGAATTAATCCTGCATTCAAAAGTATTTTCATTACTTGTGGAATCCCACCTGCCTTATGAAGATCAACCGTCACATATTTACCACTCGGTTTAAGGTCACAAATAACGGGTATTTTTTGTCTGATTCTCTCAAAATCATTAATGTTGATATCTATTCCTGCAGTATTCGCAATAGCTAAGATGTGCAATACCGCATTTGTTGATCCGCCAATTGCCATAATTACTGATATTGCATTTTCAAATGCTTTCTTAGTCATTAGGTCTAGAGGTCT
Source organism: Prochlorococcus sp. AG-402-I23 (assembly GCA_003216915.1). Classification (GTDB taxonomy): domain Bacteria; phylum Cyanobacteriota; class Cyanobacteriia; order PCC-6307; family Cyanobiaceae; genus Prochlorococcus_A. The sequence continues at coordinate 10,465 of QCIB01000012.1, read as the reverse complement.
TATATCTTTTTCTATTGCAGAGACTAATATCTCAGCACTTTTATCTGCACTTAGTTCTTTCTCAAGATCTTCAGCAGCCATAGTGGAACTGTGAGGAAGACTTAACCCTAATACTTCAATAACCGCAGACATTGTATTAGCTGTAAACATTCCTCCACAGCTACCAGCACCAGGAATACAATTTTTCTCAACTTGGATTAGCCTTTCTTCATTAATTTTGCCTGATGTTAATTGTCCAACAGCTTCAAATGCACTAACAACAGTAAGATCTTCTCCATGCAATTTCCCAGGCTTTATTGTCCCTCCATAAATGAAAATTGAGGGAATATTCATTCTTGCAATCGCAATCATGGCACCCGGCATATTTTTATCACATCCACCTATAGCAAGTACTCCATCCATACTCTGAGCATTGCATGCTGTTTCAATTGAATCAGCAATAACTTCTCTTGAAACTAGGGAATATTTCATGCCCTCTGTTCCCATAGAAATGCCATCACTTACTGTTATAGTCCCAAACATCTGAGGCATCCCACCTGATCTTTTTATTGATTCTTCAGCCTTTAGAGCTAACTTATTTAAACCCATATTGCATGGTGTTATGGTGCTGTATCCATTAGCAACTCCAATAATAGGTTTATTAAAATCTTCATCATTAAATCCAACAGCTCTTAACATTGATCTGTTAGGGGATCTTTGCACACCTTGTGTTATTGCAGATGATCTGAGTTTATTCATATTATTTGAAAACCTTTTTTATTCTATTGCCCCAACTCTTCAAGTTGCTTCCTCACATCAGCAATTGCAGAATTAAGTTGCTCAACTTTCTTCTCCAGATTCTCTCCTTCAACTTCATTTATATTTTCATTTGAATCAATCGCTTCTGAGCCATCTTGAATTCTGGAGGAATACATCATTGCTTTTTGTTTTTTTTCCTCCTTTCTTTTGTCTGCTTCGGATATTAACCACCAAGCTAGACCTGCTGCTCCAATAAAAGCACCGCTTATTAATGATAAAAGATTATTTGAAGACGAATCTCTGTATTCAGACATTGGTAAAATATTTACTCCTATATTCTATATTAGTTCTTATCTTGAAATATAGTACTTAAACGCGATAGAGGATTCCCAATACCCGGTACTAATAAATGTGTTTTTTCGTCTTCCTCATCTATGCAAGAAGTGTAAATTACCTGATTAGGGAGTAATTTAGCAATTTCATTTAACCCTTTATTTGAGCAAATAGCAGTTATTAAAAGAATCCTATTTGAATCAACACCTAAATCCTTTAATTTAATTAAAGTTTCTAATGTTGTTGATTTTGTCGTTATTTGTTCTGAATAAAATATAACTCCTTCATTTGATTCAATAGTTTTAGGAAGTTCTCCTAATGAGAGGGTTGAATTAGGAATTACTTCTTTAGATCCAAACCAAAGAGATAACCCTTCGGGCAACATCGCGAGCACTTTTATTGGATAATCATTATTAATAAAGAATCCATCTGCGTCTCCATTATCAGTATTTACTATTTCTTTTTTATATGGCAGCCAATTACGTAATGCTTCATATGTAAGCCATTTCCCTAATTGCTCATATCCTGTTGAGTACAAAATACTTGGAGTATTTTTTTCTCGCAATATTGAAAGCCAATGTTTTATTAATGGATGAGGAGGAACAATAACCTTTAGTGACATTGCCATATATTTTCCTTTAAGATACTATTACAAACTTTAAATACTTTAAATACTTAAGTTCTAAAATACAGTCTTATTATGATTAAATCAATTGTTTTCCCCTCACTAAAGAATGCATTAATTACTTTGTTATTCGTTGGGATTTTATTTTTTAATTCTGTAAATTCTGCATGGGCTAAAAGACCTCCTGAGATTAGAAACCAGCAAGACCTTAATTTAGAACCAGATATGCATGGTCAAGACTTAAGCGGTAACGAATACGTTAAGTTTGATTTGAATGGGTTTAATTTCAGCGAAAGTAATTTAGAAGGGGCGGTGTTCAATAATAGTAAATTGCAAAACTCAAAGTTTACTGGAGCAAATTTAAGAGATGCACTAGCATATGCAACAGACTTTACAGATGCTGACCTTTCGGATGTTAACTTTACCAATGCTTTATTAATGGAAAGTAATTTTGAAGGTGCGAAAATAGATGGTGCAGATTTTACAGATGCTGTTCTTAGTCGTACACAACAAAAACAATTATGTGCGATTGCTAATGGCACAAATAGTTCTACAGGAGAAAGTACTGAATATAGCCTAGGTTGTTAATCATCAAAGATGAAAAAAAAAATACCAGTTATAGTTGTTTCGGGATTTCTTGGCTCAGGTAAAACAACTTTTCTAAGATATCTATTAAAAGAGAGTAATAAAAAATTTGGTTTAATAATTAATGAATTTGGTGATGTTGGAATTGACGGTGATTTGATTAAAAGTTGTGATAAACGTGATGAATCTGAGGACGACTGCGTAATCGAATTAAACAATGGATGTTTATGTTGTACTGTTCAAGATGATTTTGTTCCATCAATAAAAGCTCTTATAGAATTTAATCCTCCTATCGAATCAATAATTATCGAAACAAGTGGTTTGGCACTACCAATTCCCTTAATTCAAGCACTTAACTGGCCTGAGATTAGGTCTTCCATCTACCTTGATGTTGTTGTTGGTATCGTTAATGGAGAATCTATGCTTAATGGTTCACCAATTAATGATTTAAATAAAATAACAAAACAATATAATGAAACTGATAAAATTGATCACAACGCCACTATAGATGAACTTTTTGAGGAGCAACTAGAAGTTTCTGATATCGTTTTAGTCTCTAGATCAGATATCTTAAATGATGATCAGTTTGACGTTGTAAAAAATAAAATTCAAGGAAGTCTAAATTCATCTACACCAGTCCTTAAATCCAAGAACGGCAAAATTGATTTAAATTATCTATTTGATTTTAATTTTAAAAAAGAGACTTATAAAGAATTTTTAACGGAAGAACATGACCATAATCATGTTGAGCTTGTATCAGATTCATTTAAATTAAATTATTTCCTTGAAAAAAATGAATTTGAAAAGGAGATGTCAAAAATCTTGGATGAATTAAACATTCTTCGAATAAAAGGACGTATTTGGATCCCAAACAAATCATTGCCTTTACAAATACAAATTGTTGGAAATAAAATTAATACTTGGTTTGAAGAAGCTCCAAATAATTGTTGGAGACCAAATGATAATGCTGGACTTGAATTAGTAATAATTTCCTTTGATGAAAAATCTATAAAAACTTTCAATAGAAAAATTAAAGAGAAATTTAAGATTTTAAGTGACCAAACAATAGCAATTTGACTTTATAGTTAGCTGCCAGGATACTTACTACAGTAGACAGCCCAAGATGGAAAATCCAAAAATTGCTTTAAAACAAATAATCTCTGATGATGTTACTTCAATTGATAAAATAAAATGTTCAAAATGTGGAGGTGCAGGAAATTTTAAAACTCATGAAAATTCAAGAAGGACTTGCTTAGTTTGTTTTGGTAGAGGTTACATAAACATTTAATAACTCAGAAAACCTTAAGGTAAAAAAATATTTGTTTATTAATCAATAGTACTTTTTATTAAAATTTAAACTAATCTTCTAGTAGAAATTAATTTTTAATTGGACCAATTTGCTGTAAAAGTTATTGTAAGACTAAGACCCTCAGTTTTAGATCCAGCAGGGGAAGCTACTAAATCTGCTTCTATAAAACTTGGAGCCGAGGGAATAAAATCATTACGTATAGGAAAAATGATTGAGGTGAAAATTGAAGGTAATGATGAAAACGAAGTAAGAGAAAAAATTGATTTATTGTGTGATAGGTTATTCGCAAATACTGTTATTGAAGATTATGAGTATTCACTAAAAAAATTATAAGATGGATAATTTTACTGTAGGAGTTGTTGTCTTCCCTGGTTCTAATTGTGATCGTGATGTTTCATGGGCATTGGAAGGTTGTCTAGATATAAGAACAAAATACTTGTGGCACGAGTCTTCAGATTTAAGTGAAGTAGATGCAATAGTTTTACCTGGAGGATTTAGCTATGGTGATTATTTAAGATGCGGAGCAATTGCGAGATTCTCTCCATTAATAAATGCCTTGGATGAGTTTGTTAAAAGCGGGAAAAAAGTTTTAGGAATTTGTAATGGATTTCAAATTTTGACTGAATCAGGCTTTTTGCCTGGTGCTCTTGTTGCTAATAAAAATCTTAATTTTATCTGTGATGATGTCGAACTGGATATTGTTTCTTCAAAAGGAGGTTGGTTTAATAATGGAGATGAAAAACAAACTATTAAGTTGCCAATAGCGCATGGGGAAGGAAGATATCATTGTGATTCTGATACTTTAAAAAAACTTGTAGATAATGAATTGATTGCTTTGAGATATAAAAATAATCCTAATGGCTCCTCATTCGATATCGCAGGCATAACTAATGAAAAGGGAAATGTTCTAGGTTTAATGCCTCATCCAGAGCGAGCATGTGACGAGACAATTGGTGGGACTGATGGTCTCTTTACATTAAAATCATTAATATTGAAATAAAAAAAGACCCCCAATTTTGGAGGTCTTTTTTATTTAATTTAGGAAGAAATTAAAAAGCAGCTTTTACTTTTGGATCTAAAGCACCTTTTGCGTAAAGGTCAGCAAAATAATTTGTGCTGTTTTGTTTGATCTTACTTGCTTGACCTTCGCACCAGAACTGCTTGTATCTATCAAGACAAACTTGCTTCATGTATTTTCTAGCAGGTTTGTTGAAATGTCTTGGGTCAAAGTTTGCCTTATCAGCAAATGCTGCCTCTCTAACCGCGGCGGTGAAAGCAAGTCTGTTATCGGTATCAATGTTGACTTTCCTAACTCCATTTCTTATTCCCTCTTGAATCTCTTCAACAGGAACACCATATGTTTGAGGAATTTCTCCACCATATTTGTTAATGATATCCAACCATTCTTGAGGAACTGAACTAGATCCATGCATTACAAGATGGGTATTTGGAAGTGCTTTATGAATTTCAGCAATTCTGCTTATTGCAAGAACTTCTCCTGTAGGTTTTCTTGTGAATTTATAAGCACCATGACTTGTACCTATAGCAATAGCTAATGCATCAACTTTTGTTTTAGCAACAAAATCTGCAGCTTCTTCAGGATCAGTCAAAAGCATATCTGTAGAAAGTTCACCTTCAAATCCATGTCCATCTTCTGCTTCACCTTTCCCTGTTTCTAATGAACCTAAGCAACCTAATTCTCCTTCAACACTAACCCCAACTGAATGAGCAAAATCTACTACTTTTTTAGTAACTGCAACATTATATTCGTAACTAGCGGGTGTTTTTGCATCTGCCTCTAGAGAACCATCCATCATTACTGATGTGAAACCATTTATTGCTGCTGAATAACATGTTGATGGCTCATTACCATGGTCTTGGTGCATTACCACTGGAATATTAGGATATGTTTCTGTAGCAGCAAGGATTAGATGACGTAAGAAAATTTCTCCTGCATAATTTCTTGCCCCTCTTGAAGCTTGGAGGATTACAGGACTATCAGTTTCATATGCTGCTTCCATGATTGCTTGAACTTGCTCAAGGTTATTAACATTGAAAGCTGGAATACCGTAACCATTCTCAGCAGCGTGATCTAAAAGTAGTCTTAGTGGAACGAGGGCCATAATTAAAATAAGTTAAATGCTATGTAAAGCATATGTTTCCGAGAGTTTAGTATAAATAGGTATCAAATGTCACGTCATTAGATATACAAAATACTAAATTAAAGAAACTAATTTTATGACCCAGAGTATATTTTTAGGATTTTTTTTAGTTAGTAAGTATAGCCTGCCACAAACAATTGCTCATCAGATGAAGGTTGAGATCCTGATACATAGGCACCTTTTGAAGCTTCAGAGTTTGCCTGGGCTCTTGCTATTAATGCTTTTTGACCCCCTTCAACGTCGCTTCCTTTCCAGGCCTTTAAGCATGAGTGCTGTAATGCTCTTCCATAGGAGAATGAAACATTCCATAAAGCTTTCCTGTAAAGAGTGTTCATATTATTTAAATAAACAGAAGCAGCTTCTTCGCTTAACCCCCCTGATAAGAAAACTATTCCAGGAACAGATGCAGGAACGCATCTTTCCATAGTTCTTATAGTCATTTCAGCAACTTTCATAGGATCAGCCTTTGTTTGACAATCTGCTCCATTAACAGTCATAGAAGGTTTTAATAAAGTTCCTTCTAGAAAAACTCCATTTGCTTGACAGGCAATATAAACTTGTTTTATAACCTCTTCTTGTACTTCAGCAGTTTTTTCAATAGTATGGTCGCCGTCCATTAAGATTTCAGGTTCAATAATTGGTACCAAACCAGATTCTTGAACGGATCTTGCATACCTTGCTAATCCCCAGGCATTCTCTTGAATTGATAGTTTTGAAGGACAACCATCATTTGTAATTTGCAGAACTGCTCTCCACTTTGCAAATCTTGCACCTTGTTCATAATATTTTGCTGCCCTTTCAACTAACCCATCTAGGCCAGAGCAAAAAGTTTCTACATCACCTCCTCCAGGAAGTGGATTTAGACCTTTATCGACCTTTATACCTGGAATAATACCTAAATCATTTAGTTTCTTAACCATTGATTCACCATCTTGGTGATTCTGATAAAGAGTTTCTTCGAAGAGGATTGCACCACTTATATAATTTCCAAGACCTTCTGTAGTAAAAAGCATTCCTCTATATGCCTTCCTATTGTCTTCAGTATTCTCAACGCCAATTCCAGCGAGTCTTTTACCTACTGTTTTAGTGGATTCATCTACCGCTAATATCCCTTTCCCTTTAGAAGCTAGTAATTGAGCATTCTCTTTAAGCTCATTTTTGTAATAATTTAAAGCCATTCTTTAATAATTCAGTTCAATTGATTTTTCCAGAATATGAATAAAAAATAAAATCAATCCAATACTTTATCGGGTGACAATTGCTACTTATATATGTATAACTTTAAATTTTGATTCTTAATCCGCTTTTCGAAGATTCTCTTATAGCTTCGCAAACTTTATGACTCGCAAGTCCCTCACATAATCCTGGAATGATAGGTGTTTGATTAAAAATACTCTCAGCCCATAAATTTTGAATTCTTAAAACTGGAGCTATTCTTCCATCAGTCCATGTTTTTTCAAAATTAAATCTTGAATCTGCAGTTAGATTTTGTATTTTATTTTCGTTGTTTGAATATTTCAGATTAAAACCATGGACATAATCTTTTTGGTTCTCGCTTTTAAGAATAAGTGAACCTTCGCTTCCATATATTTCTAAACTAAAACCTCTACCATTTTTAGAAATCGACGATAGAGATACCTGACATGGAATAAGATTGGAGCTGTAGTTTGATATTTCTATATTAGCCAGACAAACATCCTCGCTAGTAACATCATTAAAATCAGATGAATTAGCTAAAGGTCTTTTTTTGATTGATGTCGCTAACTTGCCAGATACATTTATTGATTCTCCAAAAAACCAATTCAACATGTCGAATGCATGAGTACCTAAGGCGCAAATAACTCCTCCACCTTTTTCTTCCAAAGAATACCAATTCCAAGCTCTTTTAGGGTCGGATCTGCTACCCATTAACCAATCTAATTTGACTAAATATAGTTCTCCTAAAATATTTTCATCAATAAGTTTTTTTGCCTGAAGGAAAAGGGGTACTGCTCTATATTCGAAATCAACACATACACTTAAATTTTTAATCAAAGATATCCTCTGAAGCTCTTCTATTTCAGAGGACGATATTGAAACAGGTTTTTCTAATAGCAAATTTTTATTATTTTCAAGAGCTTGTTTTGCTAATTTAAATCTTGATTCAGGAGGGGTAGCAATAATAATCCCATCAATTTCTTGAGATTTAACTAAGTCTTCCCAATCATGAAAAAACTCTAATCCAGTTTCTTTTTCTAGAATTGATTTTTGCTTTTTGTCATAATGATAAATAGCAACAGGAGTTAAATAATTCGACTCTTTTAAAGCTTCTAAATGTACTTTTTTTCCAAACCCAAGTCCAGCGATTGCTATTTTTAATTTTTTATTTTTAGAATTCATTCTTATCCATTTATAAACTCTGAACAGCTATTTTCAATAACTACATCTATTAGTTCATCATTATTGGAAGTTTGCCATTTTGAATTGAATTGAGGTATTCCATTTATGGAAGTATCTTTAAACTTTTTTTCATCACAATTAATTCTCATTACATAAAGTGATAACTCTCCATCATCATCATCAGAATTAGTTGGATTTTTGAAGAACTTTGTTAAGACACTTATTTCACCATTTGGAAGCGGCTTAATACTGCCTTTATCAAGCCATTCTTTCCCTTCATTATTCTCTTTTAGTAGGACCCAGTCAACATTTCCTATCCCATAAGAATATGGCGCAAAATTTAAAATAAAAAATAAAAGGCTTAAAGAAAAATAAAAGAAATTTGAAATAATTTTCATTTTATAAATTTGCTTTTGCAAGTTCTTTTACACCATGAATTTTTAAAATTTTAGTCAAAGTATCCTTGAGATTTTTCCTTTTAACTATTACATCAACAAAACCATGCTCAAGTAGATATTCAGCTGTTTGAAAATTATCGGGTAATTTTTCTCTTAATGTTTGTTCTATAACCCTTCTTCCAGCAAATCCAATAAGAGCTTTAGGTTCCGCCAAAATTAAATCACCTAACATTGCAAAACTTGCTGTTACCCCCCCAGTGGTTGGATGAGTTAATAAGGGCATATAAAGAAGATTTTTCTCTTTATGTTTTTTTAGTGCTCCAGATATTTTTGCCATTTGCATGAGACTTAACATGCCTTCTTGCATCCTTGCTCCTCCTGATGCGCAAACAATAAGAATTGGAAAATTTTCTAAAGTTGCTCTCTCAATTATCCTTGTAATTTTTTCACCAACTACTGAACCCATGGATCCTCCCATAAATCTAAAATCCATAACAGCTAATGCTAAAGGCATTGAATTTACAGAACAGATACCTGTTACGACTCCATCTCTTAAACCTGTGCCTGCTTGACTTTCTTTAATTCTATCAGCATATGATCTTCTATCTTTAAAACCTAAAGGATCTGTAGGACTTAGTGAACTATCAAACTCTTCGAATGAATTTTTGTCAGCAATTATATTTATCCTTTCATCGCTATTAATCCTATTGTGGTGTCCACAATTACTACAAACATTGAAATTTGAAATTAGGTCTTTTCTATAGGCTACTTGCGAACATTCTGAACATTTAACCCACAAACCATCTCCCTCATCAGTATCTTGCGAAACTTTCCCAACAAATTGATCTTTACGCCTTGCGGCAAACCAGTCGATTAATGACACAACGTTCCCTTTTTTTCTATTTAAATCTAAATAAGGTACTTTTATCAAGAAAGATATATAAAAGTTTGAGATCCTCTAGATTAAAAATTCCTCAAAGTAAGAAATAGAATGATTTGAGTTGTTAATCGAAAATTGATTACTATTTATTTTTCTCCTCAATCATTTTATGAATTATTGGAGTGAGAATTAATTCCATTGCGAAACCCATTTTTCCTCCATTTACAACAATACTTGTTGGACTTGACATAAATGAATCGTTAATCATTCCAAGCAAGTATTGAAAATCAATCCCCCATTTCTCTCTTGCCCCTTTTCTGAAATGTATGATCACAAAGCTCTCATCAGGAGTTGGGATATTCCTACATATGAAAGGATTAGAAGTGTCAATTGTGGGAATTCTTTGGAAATTAATATCGGTTTTGCTGAATTGTGGGCAAATGTGATTTATATAATCAGGCATTCTTCTCAATATAGTATCCACAATGGTTTCCGCTGAGTAACCTCTTTCTGCGTTATCTCTATGGATTTTTTGAATCCACTCTAAATTTGTTATCGGAACAACACCAACAAGTAAATCAGCATAAGATGCCACATTGTATCCATCACCTTCTACCCCGCCATGCAAACCTTCATAAAAAAGTACGTCTGTTCCTTCAGGAATATCTTCCCATGGAGTAAATTGTCCAGGTTCCAAGGATGTACCAAGTCTTGTATTATGCTCATCTGCTTCTTCAAGACTATGTAGATAATATCTTTTCTTTCCTCCTCCAGTTTCACCATAGATTTTAAAAAGTTCTTCTAGCTTGTCAAAAAGATTAGCCTCTGGACCAAAATGAGAGAAATTTTCACCTTTTGAAAGAGCGTCTGCCATAGCTTTTTTCATAGGCATTCTTTCAAATCTGTGGTAACTATCACCTTCTACAACTGCTGGAACAATGTCTTCTCTGGCAAAAATATGCTCAAAGGCTCTTTTTACTGTACTTGTTCCTGCTCCTGAAGATCCTGTTACAGCAACTACTGGATGACGTTTTGACATTTTTTAAAAACAATATC
>QCIB01000011.1 GCA_003216915.1 Prochlorococcus sp. AG-402-I23 | reverse complement strand
TAATTTTCTTTCTAGCGTCATATCTATCTAAATTTTGAAAAATACCTGCATTAATATTTAAAGTTCCATCTTTGTTCATTACATTAATCTGTTTTAAATTATGCCTTTTTCCTATTGCAAAATCATTTGGATCATGAGCTGGAGTAACCTTCACACAACCTGTACCAAAATCTTTATCAACATGTGAATCAGCGATAATAGGTATTTCTCTATCAACGAAAGGAACTTTTACTTTGAGTCCAATAAATTCTTTATATCTATCATCATCAGGATTAACTGCCACAGCAGTATCACCCAAAAGAGTTTCTGGCCTTGTTGTTGCAACTTCTAAATACTTATCTAAGTATTCACCACTTTCAAAAATTAAAGGGTATTTAAAATGCCATAAATGACCATTTACTTCTTGCATTTCAACTTCAAGATCACTTACGGCAGATTGAGATTCAGGGCACCAATTAACCAAATATTCGCCTCTATAAATTAAATTCTTTTTATAAAGAATATTAAAAGCCTCAATAACTGCTTCATTTAATTTTTGATCAAGAGTAAATCTTTCTCTAGTCCAGTCAACTGAATATCCTATCCTTTTTAATTGAGAAACTATTCTTCCGCCACTTTGTTCTTTCCAGTTCCATGCTCTTTTAAGAAATTCATCTCTTCCAATATCCTCGCTTGTTTTGCCTTCACTTTTTAATTGTTTTTCGAGAATAGTTTGAACAGCTATTGAAGCATGATCAGTTCCCGGTAAACACAAAACATTCTTACCTAACAGTCTTTGAAAACGTACTACAACATCTATCAAAGCCGTATTAAATGCATGCCCCATATGCAAAGATCCAGTTACATTTGGTGGCGGAATGACAACACAAAAAGGCTCACCATCATCCTCAGGGTTAGGACTAAACGCCTTTAGACTTTCCCATTTTTCTTGCCACTTTTTCTCTACTTCAAAAGGTGAATAATTCTCTAAAGATAATTGATCATTCATCTCTGTCATGTGTAAATTTTATTTCGATAAACTTTTTGTTTATTTTATCTTGAGAGCAGCCAATTAATGAAAATAATATTAGTTTGCAAAAAAAGACACATCCATTCTACAAAAGTTTGAAACCAGAACCACAGGAACAACGTTTTGCATTTTTTGGTGTTGAAATAAGAAATCCACCACCGCTCAAATCACCGTAATAATCTAATTTTAAATCTTTCAGTAAATTAAACTTTTTTACATCCGCATATAAAGTTACTCCTTCAGTTCTTGAAATAGGGGATCCATTACATGTACCTGGCCTTAATTTAATATGCATCCATCCTTCGGAACAATTTTTATCCTCTACCAAATCAATCGACATTTCTCCTGGAGAACCTCCAAAAGAAGCTTGCCTAGATAGTTCTGAAGCAGCATTTTGACTGATTGAAAGATTGACGATCTCAGTCATTAGAAAAATAATAAATGGGCGATCCAGGGTTCGAACCAGGGACATCCTGCTTGTAAGGCAGGCGCTCTACCGCTGAGCTAATCGCCCTTATAATAGATCATTCTAATAGATGAAGTTGAAAAATTTATACTAAGTATTTAAATATTTCATGATTGAGGCAAAATTTAATTAATAAAATATATCCTATGTCCTCAAACAATAGATATAAATTGGAAAACAATTCCGATTTAGAGACTATAAATAGTTTTAAAAACTTAATATCTAATATCAAAGCATTAAAAGATAAAACATGGGGCTGCCCATGGCAGAAAATACAGTCTCATATATCGTTGATCCCATTTTTGTATGAAGAAAGTAATGAATTTATAGATGCGATATATGAAAAAAATGCAGATACCATGTGTGAGGAGTTAGGAGATCTTTTATTACAAGTCATGCTTCATGCTGAAATCGGTTACGAAGAAAAAGAATTTACACTAAATGATGTTATAAAAAATCTAAACAAGAAAATTATTAATAGACATCCATATATTTTTAACAAAAAAGAAAAAGTATCATTAAAAAAATCACAACAGATTTGGGTAAAAATAAAAAATCTAGAAAAAGAAGCACCTCATATGAAATCTTCAATTAGTAGAAATTTAAATTTGAAAATTAAAAATTTACCGCCAACGGTTGGAACAGGTAAAATCACAAATGTTGTTAAAGAACATGGCTTCAAGTGGGAAAGTACTGATGAGATTTTTAAAAAGTTAGAAGAAGAGATTAATGAATTAAAGGAAGCAATTAAAAGTAAAAATGATTCAGAGATAAAAAATGAATTTGGGGATATTTACTTTACCCTTCTTAATCTCTCAAACTTTTTAAAGATCAATCCTGAATCAGCTCTTCAAAAAACTAATATGAAATTTTTAGACAGATTTTCAATCGTCGAAGAGCATGCAGGAGATAATATTAAAAAACAAACTCCTAAAGACTTTCAACGGCTTTGGCAAATAGCCAAACAAAAACTGGCGGGAAAAATTCCTAAAAGCAAATGACAGATATTACAACATGGATAGATGAATATCATAAAGGCTCAAGATTCGGCCTAAATGGGAAAATTCTAATTAAAAAAATCTCAAAATATCAAGAAATTATTGTTATTGAAAATGAATATTATGGTAAAGCTTTAATGTTAGATGGTTGCTGGATGACATCATTAAAAGACGAGAAATATTATCATGAGTGTCTTGTGCATCCTGCATTAAGTAGCATTGACGAAAAATCTAATGTACTAATTATTGGCGGTGGTGACGGTGGTACTGTAAGAGAATGCGTTAAATATTCTCAAATATCAAAAATTGATCTAGTAGAAATTGATGAGGAGGTAATCAAAATATCTAAAAAATTTCTAAAAGAAATTGCAGGCGAAGCATGGAATGACAAAAGATTAGAAATACATATAGATGATGGCGTTAAATGGGTAAAAAAAACAAAAGATAATTTTTACGACGTTATATTTATAGATTGTTCAGATCCCTCAGAGTTTTCAAATTTATTATTTTCTCATTCTTTTTATAAAGAATGTAAAAGAATACTTGCACCAAGGGGGATATTAGCAACTCAAAGCGAATCTCCTGAATCCTTCAAAAATATTCACATAAATATTTTGAAAAGCCTAAAAAATATATTTAAAGTTTCTGAAACTATGTATTCCTTTGTGCCTATATATCCAAGCGGGATTTGGAGTTGGACATTTGCTTCTTCAGAAGATCTAAGTTTATCAAAGCAAAATTATGATGAAGTCGTAAAAATAGAAAAAGGATGTGAAATTTGGAATTTAAATTTTCAAAATGCAGCATTCAAAATGATGCCAAATAAAATTGTAAAAGAACTAGATTCATAAGATGACAAAAAATTTATTTGATAACGAAAATGCAATTTATATGGGAGCAAAAAGAAGTCCCGAAAATTGCTCAATTGGAATATTTGGAGTTAATTATGACGGGACATGTTCGTTTAAACCAGGAGCAAGATTTGGTCCAGAAGCAATAAGACAAGTCAGTTCTTGTTTAGAAACATATTGTCCAAAAATAAAAAAAGACTTAGAGGATATTATGTATGTTGATTTTGGATCAATACTAATTGATAAAAATGACTCAAAGTCCGTTATTGAATCGGTTAAATCAGCAACAAATTATTTAATTAGTAAACGCCTTAGTCCTATTATGCTTGGCGGCGAACACTCTATTACAAGAGGTGCAATTGAAGCATTAGTAAAAAAATATCCAGATTTGATATTAGTTCAACTTGATGCTCATGCAGATTTAAGAGAATCATATCTAGGAAATGAACATAGTCATGCTTGTACTATGAAAAGGTGCTTAGAAGTGCTACCTGAAAAGAAAATTTTGCAAGTAGGAATTAGAAGTGGGACTAAGAAAGAATTTGAAATTATGCATAACAACAACCAATTAGTTAACTTTTGTCCAGGCGGAAATGCATATGAGTTAAAACAAGCTCTTGTTCCATATGCTAAGTCTCCAATCTATTTAACAATAGATTTAGATTGGTTTGATCCCAGTTTATTAGCAGGGACGGGCACTCCAGAACCGGGAGGATTTTTTTGGAATGATTTTGAAGAGATACTTAAAACTTTAAAAGACCTTAGAATCGTGGGATCAGATATTGTGGAATTATCTCCAGAAATTGATAAAAGCGGAGTAAGTAGCATAGTTGCGGCCAAAGTACTTAGAAGCTTAATTTTGTCATTAGAAAATATGCAATAAAAAATTTCTAAACTAAAGTGTAGAAATACTAAATAGAAACTAAATATTTCATGGATTTGCTAAAAAGTCCTCTTTATTCAAAATATGTTGAATCCAATGCAAAATTAGTGGATTTTGCAGGTTGGGAAATGCCCATATCATTTTCAGGATTAATTAAAGAGCATGAATCAGTTAGATATTCAGCAGGATTATTTGATATTTCTCACATGGGTGTGATTTCTATCAAGGGAATCAATCCAAAGGATTATATTCAAAAACTTTTTCCTACTAATTTATACTCCTTTTGTGAAGGTCAGGGGCTTTATACAGTAATGCTCAATGATAAAGGAGGAATAATAGATGACTTAATAATTTATGACCTTGGTATTCAAAAAAATGACATATCAGAATTATTGTTAATAGTTAATGCAAGTAGATATGAAGAAGATTTTCAGTGGATAAAAAATAATTTAAATATGTCTGAAATATCGATAACAAACTTTAAAAAAGACAAAGTACTTTTAGCACTACAGGGAAAAAACTCATTCGGTTTATTTGAAGAATGGATTGAATCTTCGATCTCACATATCCCTACCTTTGGATGCGAATATAAAATTTTTGAACATATTTCGCCTAAGGAAAAAATTTTCTTTTCAAAGACAGGTTATACGGGGGAAAATGGTTTAGAAATACTTTTATCTAAAAAAGCAGCAATTAATTTATGGGATTTCTCAATTTCTAAAAATGTTGCACCTTGTGGTTTAGGAGCTAGAGATACTCTTAGACTTGAAGCAGGCATGCATCTTTATGGGCAAGACATAAATGAAGAAACTTCTCCATATGAAGCAGGGTTAGGATGGCTAGTACATCTAGAAAATAATCACAAATTCATTGGCAGAAGAGTTCTTGAAGAGCAGTCAAGATTAGGCATTCAAAAAAAGTTAGTTGGTCTCTCTATAAAAGGTAAAGCAATAGGAAGAAAAGGGTGCGCAGTGCTTAAAGGTGATGAGAATATTGGAACTATCACTAGCGGCAGTTGGTCTCCAACTAAACAACAAGCTATTGCTTTTGCATACATCAATACTTCGCATGCCTTAATAAATAATGAAGTTGAAATATTAATAAGAGGCAAAAAATTCAACGGGGTTATAACAAAAAGAGCGTTTTATAAAAAGAATTATTAACTAAATTTACCCTTAAAGAATTATTATAAGTTATTGATAAATAAACCATACTTAGATGAGAAACAAAATTTGTGAAGAACTCAATAATACAGATATTGGTAAATTAGTTAATTTATGCGGATGGGTAGATAGAAGAAGAGATCATGGTGGTGTAATTTTTATTGATTTAAGAGACCATAGTGGATTCCTACAAATAACAATTAACCCCGATGATGGTGCAGATCTATTTAAACAGGCAGAAACTCTAAGAAATGAAACAGTAATAATGGTCAGCGGAATTATTAATGAAAGGCCCAAAGATTCCATAAATACAAATTTAAGTACTGGAGAGTTAGAGCTTAAGGTTAAAGATTTACAAATTCTCAACCAAATTAAAAACAACTTACCTTTTCCAGTATCTATACATGATTATGAAAATACAAAAGAGGAACTCAGATTAAAATATAGATACCTTGATTTAAGAAGGGGAAAATTACTAGAAAATTTAAAAACAAGACATAAGATTATTAAAGTTGCTAGAGAATTTCTTGATAATTTTGGATTTACAGAAGTAGAGACCCCATTACTTACAAAGTCAACTCCTGAAGGGGCTCGCGATTTTCTTGTTCCTGCACGTCTTTCAAATGGAGAATTTTTTGCTTTACCTCAATCCCCACAACTCTTTAAACAACTTTTAATGGTTGGGGGCTTAGATAAGTATTATCAAATCGCAAAATGTTTCCGTGATGAAGACTTAAGGGCAGATAGACAGCCAGAGTTTACTCAATTAGATATTGAGATGAGCTTTATTAGTGAAGAAGAAATAATTTCTTTTAATGAAAGTCTCATAAAAAAAATATGGAAAGAAGTGTTAAATATTAATTTTAATAATCCTTTTCCAAGAATGACATGGCAGGCAGCAATGGATAATTACGGCACTGATAGACCAGATACTAGATATCAAATGTTATTGAAAGATTTAGGAGGAGTATTAGGTAATATTGGATTTAATATTTTCACCAAGGCAATTAAGTCTGGAGGGTATATAAAATCCATAACAGTCAAAGGAGGCAATTCAAGTATTAGCAACGTAAGAATTAAACCGGGAGGTGACATCTTCAAAGTAGCTCAAGACGCAGGAGCTGGTGGTTTAGCCTTTATAAGGGTCAAAGGAGATGAGCTTGAGACTATTGGGGCAATTAAAAATAATTTAAGTGAAGAGCATATAGCTGATATTTTAAAAATCACAGAAGCAAAAGATGGAGACTTAATCCTCTTAGGAGCTGGAGATAAACAAATTGTCAATCAGTCATTAGATAGGGTTAGACAATATATCGCAAAAGAATTAAATCTCATAGATAAAAGCAAATGGAATTTCTTATGGGTAACTGACTTCCCTATGTTTGAGAGAAATGAAGATGAAAATAGATATGAAGCTTTACATCATCCTTTTTGTTCTCCAAAAAATATAAAATCTAAAGATTCTGAAAACTTGAAAAAAGAAATTGAGAGCTCTATAGCAAATGCTTATGACTTAGTTCTTAATGGATTGGAATTAGGAGGTGGCTCTTTACGTATTCATGAGGCGAACTTACAAAGACAGGTTCTGAAAACGGTAGGACTTACTGATAAAGAGATTGATGAAAAATTTGGATTTTTAATAGAAGCCTTAGAAATGGGGGCTCCTCCTCATGGTGGAATAGCGTTTGGATTGGATCGTATTACCATGCTGATCATTGGTGCAGATTCAATCAGAGAAACCATTGCGTTTCCAAAAAATCAACAAGCAAAATGTCTTCTCACAAATGCACCTTCCAATGTCTCTGAATCACAATTAAAAGAATTAGATATTGAAATAACAATTGATGAATAAGAATATATATGGATGTTCTAAAAGTTTTTTGTTTAAATAAAATATAAGGAGGCTGTGCTTAATTAAAAATATTTAATGTCAAAATTTGTATTTGTCACCGGAGGAGTAGTTTCTAGCATTGGTAAAGGGATTGTAGCTGCAAGCTTAGGAAGATTATTAAAATCTAGAGGATATAGTGTTTCAATATTAAAACTAGATCCATATCTAAATGTTGATCCAGGAACTATGAGCCCTTTTCAACATGGAGAAGTATTTGTAACCGAAGATGGGGCTGAAACCGATCTAGATTTAGGTCACTATGAAAGATTTACTGATACTGCAATGACTCGGTTAAATAGTGTGACTACGGGATCTATTTATCAAGCAGTTATTAATAAAGAAAGAAGAGGTAATTATAACGGTGGAACCGTGCAAGTAATACCTCACATAACGGGAGAAATTAGAGAAAGGATTCATAGAGTAGCCGCTAACAGCAATGCAGATATTATTATTACTGAAATTGGTGGAACAGTTGGTGATATTGAATCTCTACCTTTTTTAGAGGCAATAAGAGAATTCAAAAATGATGTCAATAGGAACGATGTTGCATACATACACGTAACATTACTTCCTTACATCAAAACCTCTGGCGAAATAAAAACTAAACCAACACAACATTCAGTGAAAGAATTAAGATCAATTGGAATTCAGCCAGATTTACTTGTATGCCGAAGTGATAAATCTATCAATGAAGCTCTTAAAAAAAAGCTTAGTGGTTTTTGCGGTGTCAATATCAACTCTGTAATTGAAGCTTTAGACGCAGACAGTATATATTCTGTACCTCTTTCTTTAAAAAAAGAAGGTTTATGCAAAGAAACCTTGAAGTATTTAGACCTTGAAGATAAAAAATGTGATTTGAAAAATTGGGAGCAACTAATACACAACCTAAGAAATCCTGGAGATCCAATAAAAGTTGCACTTGTAGGCAAATATATTGAACTTGGAGATGCATATTTATCCGTTGTTGAAGCTTTAAGACATGCATGCATTGAACAAAGGGCTTTATTAGATTTACATTGGGTAAGTGCTGAAATGATAGAAAAAAATTCAGCAGAAACTTACTTAAATGAAGTTGATGCAATTGTCGTACCCGGGGGATTTGGCAATAGAGGAGTAAATGGAAAAATTTCGGCTATAAAATTCGCAAGAGAAAATAAAATTCCCTTTTTAGGTTTGTGCCTTGGCATGCAATGTGCAGTTATAGAATGGGCCAGGAATGTAGCTAATCTTCCAGATGCATCTAGTTCAGAACTAGACCCAAACACTCCAAATCCAGTGATACATTTATTACCAGAACAGGAAGATGTAGTTGATTTAGGTGGGACAATGAGGCTTGGAGTTTATCCATGTAGACTGACAAAAAATACAACTGGAAAAAACTTATATGATGAGGATGTTATTTATGAGAGACATCGGCATAGATACGAATTTAATAATTACTACAAACAAAGTTTTTTAGATTCTGGATACAAAATTAGTGGTACATCACCAGATGGCAGATTAGTCGAGTTAATTGAGTTAGAAAATCATCCATACTTCTTAGCCTGTCAATATCATCCTGAGTTTTTATCAAGACCTGGCAAACCTCATCCTTTATTTAAAGGATTAATAAAAGCCTCTCAAGATAAGTTAACTCAATCAAATTAATATTCTTTATTTTTTTGAATGAAAATGACAAATTTTTTACCCTTAGTCGAACAATTTCATTCATTACAAGGTGAAGGTTATCACGCTGGAAAAAGTGCTTTTTTTGTAAGATTAGCCGGATGCAAAGTTGGATGTTCGTGGTGCGATACCAAGAATTCATGGGACGAGAAAAAACACCCTTCTATATCAATTGAAAAAATAATAGATCGCATAAAAATTGCCAGAAAAAAAGGAGCATCTTTTTGCGTTATTACAGGTGGAGAACCTTTACAACATAACTTGGATAATTTTTGCAAAGCTATAAAAAAAATTACAATGGGAGAAGAACAAAAGCCAATGAAGATTCATATTGAGACAAGTGGAGTTAATTCGATATCAGGAAGCTATGACTGGATTACTTTATCTCCTAAAAGACACTCACCTCCAAAAAATTATTTTTTAAAAAACTGTAATGAGATCAAAATAATCATAAATGAAATAGAAGATATTGAATTTGCTATTCAAATAAAAAAAGAAACTTTAAAACAATATCAACTCTCTAAAAGCGAAGATGGCTTAAAAAAAGAAGATAAAATTTTTTATTTACAGCCAGCATGGAACAATGCGAATGGTTTTTCTCTTGCTATTGATTTCGTAAAAAATAACCCCGATTGGAAATTGAGCCTTCAAACTCACAAATACTTAAAAATTAATTGAAATCATATGACTCTTAAAAATAAATCGATAGTAGTTTTATTATCTGGAGGTTTAGATTCTTCTACAGTTACTGGTATCGCCAAAAAATCCGAAGCTAAAATTTTTGGCCTTTCATTTGACTACGGTCAACGTCATAAAAAAGAATTAAATTCTGCATCAATAATTGCAAAACACTTTGATATCGACGAATTTAAAATCATTAAGCTTGACTTATCTTTATGGGGAGGCTCGTCATTAACTGATACTAAAAAAAATATTCCAATAGAAGGAGTACAAACTAATAAAATTCCTAATACTTATGTTCCTGGGAGAAATACTATATTTATTTCCGTTGCACTAAGTTATGCCGAAGCAATAGATGCTGATTTTATAGGATTAGGAGTTAATGCACTAGATTATTCTGGTTATCCAGATTGCAGACCTGACTACATTAAAAAATTTCAAGAGTTAGCAGATTTAGCCAATAAAAGAGGAAGAGAAAATAATCCAATAAAACTTTGGACACCACTATTAGATTTAAATAAAGAGGAAATTATTAAATTAGCTTTTGATAATCATGTCCCTTTAGATAAAACATGGAGTTGTTATTCGGGTAATTCCAAACCATGCGGTAAGTGTGATAGCTGCAGAATTAGAAATGCTGCTTATGAAAAATGGCTTAATAACAATAATAAAAAATGAAAATAAAAAAAATAATTCTAGAAAAATGGATAGATCCAGCACTGATTACGCATCATCTAACAAAAAAATTTGGAGATAAAGGATTAGCTTGGCTAGACAGCGATGGCAAAGAAAATGGGGAATGGTCAATAATAGGAATTAAACCTAAAAAAATAATCCAATCAAGAGATATCAATAACTTAGACAAAACTAATAATCCATTTAACAATTTAAGAAATATTGGAAAAGGATTTTGGATCGGATGGTTAAGTTATGAAGCTGGAGTTTACATAGAACCAAAAAACCCATGGAAAAAATCTAATATGGCAACTTTATGGATTGCATCATATGATCCAATCATTAAATGTAATCTAATAAAAAAAGAAATAATTATCGAAGGCACAAACTCATCTGAACTGATGAATTATAAAAACATAATCAACAATATAAAAAATATCGAAGAAGAAAATATTATTAAAACAAAGTTGAATTTTGATTTTTCAAAAATAAATTTGGACGAAATGGCTGAAAAATTTCAGAAAAATATTTTAAAATTGAAAAAATTAATTTCCTTAGGAGATATATTTCAAGCAAACCTAACAACTAAATGCGAAATTGAATCTTCCAAAAACTATAATCCTCTAGATATTTATTTGAAAATAAGAAGGAAATTAAGAGCTCCCTTTGGAGGAATAATAATAAATAATAATTATAAAGAGGCTGTATTATCTACCTCGCCAGAAAGATTTTTAAAAATAGATAATAAAAATTTTGTAGAATCAAGACCTATCAAAGGAACTAGATCCAGAGATAAAGATTTAAATCAAGACGCACTGAATGCCATCGATTTAATAACTAACGAGAAAGATAGAGCCGAAAATATTATGATTGTTGACCTAATAAGAAATGATTTAAGTAAAGTTTGCAAAACAGGAAGTATTATGGTGCCAGAAATATTAAAACTTGAAAGTTTCTTAAAAGTTCATCATCTAACTTCAGTAATCAGAGGCAAATTAAAAAAAGACACGAACTGGATTGATTTACTAAAAGCTTGTTGGCCTGGGGGCTCTATAACTGGAGCACCTAAATTAAGATCATGCCAGAGACTTTTTGAATTAGAAGAATGTGAACGCGGACCATACTGTGGCTCATTTTTGAAACTTGACTGGAATGGAGAGTTTGACAGCAATATACTAATAAGATCATTTTTAATTAAAGACAACAAAATCAATATATATGCTGGTTGCGGAATAGTTATTGACTCAGACCCGGAGGAGGAAACTGATGAACTAAAGTGGAAACTTTTACCATTAATTGATTCACTAAAATGATTGAAACATTAGGCTGGCACAAGGATCAATGGTTGGATATTGATAGAATATTTATTGCTGCTAATAATAGAGGATTAAAATTTGCTGATGGTATATTTGAAACCATTTTGATAAAAGAAAACAAACCTATTCTTTTTGATGAACATCTGAAAAGATTAGTAAAAAGTAGCAAGATTTTAAATATTAACCTCAAAATAAATAAATTAACTTTGAGACAACTTATTCACGATGGAATTAAAAAGTTATCGCTTAAAAATGATCAATTTGCTTCAGTAAGAATAAACTATAGTCGAGGAACTAATGAAGGTCGAACACTAAGAATTGATAGCACTTTAGAGACAAAAAATTTGGACAATTTATGGCTTGAGTTTTATAGAATCAAACCAAATTTTAACCCGATAAACGTTTGCATTAGTCAAACGGAAAAAATAAATGAATTCAGTCTTATAAGTAAATGCAAAACATTTTCATATAATCAGGCAATACAAGTTTTGACAGAAGCTAATGAAAAATCATTTGATGATTCTATCCTTTTGAATACCTCAGGTGAACTTTGTTGTGGAAGTACATTTAATCTTCTAATTAAAAGAAATAATCAATGGATAACTCCTAGAAAAGAGAGCGGCTGTTTAGAGGGGATTATGGTTTCTCAAGCTTTAAAATTGAAAATTGTAAAAGAAGAATTAATTCCTCCAGAATTTCAAAATGATGACATAATAGTTGCAATTAATAGCTTATCTTGCAGACAAATTAATCAAGTTGATGATTTAAAGCTTAAACCTAAATTCGATCCAATTTACTTTTGGGATTTATTATATAGTTGAACTTTATTAATATCTGGTAAATAGACATCAGATACTTTAGTTATATTGTTATTAACCTTAAATTCAACAATTTTTCCAATAATGATAATTGATGGAGCTAAAAATTCTTTATCTTTGATTTTATCTGGAAGATTATCTAATTTCTCTATCAAACATTTTTGATTTTTTAAAGTAGCTTCTTGAATAACAGCGCATTTAGTACTCTTATCTAAACCACCTAGAATTAATTCTTCCACAATAAATTCAATATTTTTTATACCCATAAAAATTACTAAGCTATCTGATGATTTAGCTAAATCTCTCCAATTCACTGTCTTTTTTTCCTTATCTACACGCTCATGTCCAGTGACGAAAGTTACGGAACTCGCAGCATCTCTATGGGTAAGTGGAATACCAAAATATGTAGGGGCAGCTATTCCAGAAGTAATACCAGGAACTATTTCAACTGAAATTCCATTTTTTTCTAAAATCGATACCTCTTCACCACCTCTAGAAAAAACGAATGGGTCTCCCCCTTTAAGCCTTACAACATTTTTGCCTTCTTTTGCCAATTTCAAAATAAGAGCATTAGTTTCATTCTGAGGTACAGAACACTTTCCAGCTCTTTTACCTACATGGAAAATTTCTGTATGTTTTCCTGCCTCTTTTGTTATTTCATCCGGGATCAAAGCATCATGTACTAATGCATCACAATTTTTTATTAGGCGTAAAGCTTTTAGAGTTAGAAGCTCAGGGTCACCAGGACCTGCTCCAACTAAATAAACAATGCCGGGCACAATAATCTCCATTAACAAGTATGGTAGTAGAAGTTAATGGTAATGAAGGTAAATATTGTGAAAGAAAGTTTATTAAAACCAAATAAAAAATTTACTCTCCTTAGTGCCTTTATCACTCTTCTAAATGATCGTTTAAGTGAAAGCATACTACTACCTATATTACCCTCCTTTGTTTTACTTTTTGATTCTAAAGCAAGTACATATGGTTTATTATCATGCACTTACCAATTAGCTCAATTTACAGCTTCTCCTTTTATAGGACTTATGAGCGATAGATATGGAAGAAGACCTGTCACTCTTTTTTGTATTACTGGTTCAGTCATAGGAATATCAATATTATCTTTTACGGTTCTATTTAATTGGTCAAATTCAATAGCCTCTATCCCTTTATTTTTATTATTTTTAGCAAGACTAATTGACGGTTTAAGTGGGGGAACTGCAGCTACTGCAACAACAATTCTTGCAGATATTTCAAGCCCTGAAAAAAGAGCAAAAACATTTGGACTTATTGGTGTAGCTTTTGGTTTAAGTTTTTTCTTAGGTAATATTTTTGTTGTTATTTTTGCCAAAAATACAAATAATAATTTTATTATTCCAGTTTTGATAGCCTCAATCATTCCAATAATAAATTTCCTCCTTGTATTTTTTTACTTACCGGAAACCAAGCCTAATAGTGACTCAAATAAATCAAAACCTTTTATAAAAAACCCTTTAAAAAACCTATTTACAGTTTTCAAAGAAGAAAAGATTAAAAAATTATCATTAGCTTTTTTTATTTACTTTATTGCTTTTACTGGATTGACCAATATACTTATATTCTTCCTTCAAGAATCTTTAAACTGGACGACAAAAGCATCAAGTGGAACTCTTGTTGTAGTAGGAATAATTGCAATTATCGTTCAGGGAGGACTAATTGGGCCTCTTGTAAAACAATTTGGAGAAATGCGATTAACACTTATCGGATCAGGCTTCATTCTTGTAGCATGTTCTCTTTTAATAACTGCTCCAAAAGAAAATGCGACAATTAATATTTATTCAGCTGTATCATTTTTAGCCGTTGGGGCAGGATTAATTACGCCCACCTTAAGAGCACTAATATCAAAGAAATTAGACATTGATAAACAAGGATCAATTTTAAGTAATCTTCAAGGTCTACAGAGTCTTGGGGGGGTTTTAGGAATTGCAATGGCAGGAAGGGTTTATGATAGTTTTGGTCCTAAATCTCCTTTTATAGCTGGTTCCGTTATCTTGCTTTTCATGATATACCTTATTGCAGAGGGTAAAAGTAATAATTCTTTTAATAATCAAAAATCAAAAGTATTGAAATGAAACGCCAGGCTGATGTTTTTATTAATAGAGAATTAAGTTGGATTGAATTTAATAAAAGAGTTCTCCTTACTGGAATGGAAAAGGAGTACAAAATCCTAGACAAAGTAAAATTTTGTTCAATTTTTAGTAATAACCTAGATGAATTTTTTATGGTAAGAGTAGCTTCATTAAAGGCTCAAGTTGAAGCAGAAATTACTAAAAAAAGTATTGACGGACTTACCCCTAAAGAGCAATTAAAAAAAATCAATAATGAAATAAAGAAGTTAACTATTCTCCAAGAAAACTATGTAAATAATGAATTAAAAAATGAATTAAAAGA
Organism: Prochlorococcus sp. AG-402-I23; assembly: GCA_003216915.1. GTDB lineage: Bacteria > Cyanobacteriota > Cyanobacteriia > PCC-6307 > Cyanobiaceae > Prochlorococcus_A. The sequence continues at coordinate 39,027 of QCIB01000011.1, read as the reverse complement.
AAAAGGTATAATTTTAAAAAAATATAAGGACCTAAGTGATAATCAAAGAAATTGGTGTAATAACTTCTTTACAACATCTATTTTCCCTTTATTAACACCATTAGTTGTTGATCCGGCACATCCATTTCCTTTTATAAGTAATTTAAGTCTAAATTTAGCAGCTTTAATAAAGGATGAGGAGAATTCTAAAAATCAGTTTGTCAGAGTAAAAATACCAACAAAAAATATACCCCGATTTATAAGAATTCCCAATGAAATTACTCAACTTAGTGATGAAAGTTCTCACTATTTCATAAGTGTTGAAGATTTAATTGGAAATAATATAAATACTTTATTTAATGGAATGGAATGTATAAATTACTCTTTTTTTAGAGTGACAAGAGATGCAGATTTAGAATTAAAAGAACTTGAAGCTGATGATCTACTTTTAGCTGTTGAACAAAGTTTGCAAAAAAGAAGATTAGGAGGAGACGTAGTTAGATTAGAAGTGGAGTCAGATATGCCAGAAAATATTCTAAAGTTACTTATTGAAAGTATCTCAATACAGAAAGAATATATATACTTTTGCAAAAGTTTATTAGGCCTAGACGATTTAAATCAGCTTACAAAAATTGATAGAGATGATTTAAAAGAAAATCTAATAATTGGAAAAACTCACCCAGAATTAAAACATTTAGATTTGCCTTCAAACAAAAACCCTAATTCTATTTTCAAGATACTTAGGAAAAAAAATATTCTGCTTCATCATCCCTATGACCTATTTAAAACTTCAGTTGAAGAATTTATAAACAGAGCAGCTGATGATCCACTTGTAATGGCTATAAAAATTACTTTATATCGAGTTTCCCAAGATTCCCCTATAATTGCAGCTTTAATGAGAGCTGCAGAGAATGGTAAAGAAGTAATGACTCTTGTTGAACTAAAAGCAAGATTTGATGAAGACAATAATATTCAATGGGCCAAACAACTTGAACAGGCTGGCATTCATGTTGTATATGGAATCATCGGATTTAAAACACATACAAAAATTGCCTTAACAGTAAGAAAAGAGAAAGGACGATTAAGGAATTATTTCCATATTGGAACAGGAAATTATAACTCTAATACTTCAAAGTTTTATACAGATTTAGGATTACTTTCAACGGATCCTGATATTGCATCTGATTTACTTGAGTTATTTAACTACTTATCTGGTTTCTCTAAACAAAAAAGTTATCAAAAGTTATTAGTTTCTCCCTCATCGATGCGAGAGAAATTTATATTTCTGATAAAGAGAGAAATTAAAAATGCAGAGGAAGGCAAAAAAGCCGAAATAATCGCAAAAATGAATTCTTTAGTAGACCCAGAAATAATTAAACTGCTTTATTTAGCTTCAGACTCAGGTGTAAAAATTAGCCTCATCATAAGAGGTATTTGTTGCCTATATCCCCAAAGAAAAAATTTAAGTGAAAATATTAAAGTTATAAGCATTATTGGCCATTTTCTTGAACACTCAAGAATTTTTTGGTTTTGTAATAACGGGGATAATGAGGTTTTTATAGGGAGTGCAGATTGGATGAGAAGAAATCTTGATAGAAGAATAGAAGCTGTTACTCCTATAGAGGATTATGAATTGAAATCTAAAATATACACGCTTTTGCAAACTTACATTAAAGATAATTACTTTTCTTGGATAATGAAAGATGATGGTTCATATTCGAAATATGAATTAGATTCATCGGATAATCGTTCGCAAATTGACCTCATAGAAAAATAAAATTAATATTGATTTTTACAACATTTAAAAAAATACTTAATATTTTAAATTTTTCTTAATTTTGATAAAATCCATTCATATCAACGGCTTTCAAGAAATAAGCTTTTTTTAAAAAAATTTTGTCTTTAAAATTTCAACGTAAAAGTAGTTTTTATTTCAATTTCAGTGCTAGCTTTTTAAAAAATCCATTATTTAGGAGGCCAGGGTGATGGGGATCCCTCTGGAATCTGCGAAAAGCTCTTCAGATAATTTTGATGAGCCAAGATTACCAAACACTGCGGGCAAGTCTCGCAAATCGAAATCCAGTCTTACGGCAAAAAAAAGCCAAAAAAAATCTGGCAGACTCGCTTCAGATTCTATTGGCTATTACTTAAGTAGCATTGGAAGAGTACCTCTTTTGACTCCAGCAGAGGAGATAGAGTTAGCTCATCATGTTCAGAACATGAAAAAGTTGCTACAAATTCCTGAAACTGATAGAACGCAACGAAATCTTTATCAAATTAAGATTGGCAAAAGAGCCAGAGATAGAATGATGGCAGCTAATCTAAGGCTTGTTGTATCCGTTGCAAAAAAATACCAAAACCAAGGGCTTGAATTATTAGATCTTGTCCAAGAGGGAGCTATTGGCCTTGAAAGAGCTGTAGATAAATTTGATCCTGCTATGGGATATAAATTCTCAACTTATGCTTACTGGTGGATTAGGCAAGGAATGACTAGGGCTATTGATAACAGTGCAAGAACAATCCGTTTGCCTATTCACATAAGTGAAAAACTATCCAAAATGAGAAGAGTCTCTAGAGAATTATCACATAAATTTGGTAGACATCCTACTAGATTGGAAATAGCAACTGAAATGGGAATTGATCAAAAAGATTTGGAAGATTTAATTTCGCAAAGTGCTCCTTGCGCTTCCCTAGATGCTCACGCGAGAGGCGAAGAAGATAGAAGTACTCTTGGTGAACTTATACCTGATCCAAACTGTGAAGAGCCTATGGAAGGTATGGATAGAACTATTCAAAAAGAGCATTTAGGAACTTGGCTTTCTCAATTAAATGAAAGAGAACAAAAAATAATGAAGCTTAGATTTGGCTTAGATGGTGAAGAACCATTAACACTCGCAGAAATAGGAAGACAAATTAATGTTTCACGAGAAAGAGTAAGGCAACTAGAAGCTAAAGCAATATTAAAACTTAGAGTAATGACAACTCATCAAAAAGCAGCTTAACCAAATTGATAAAATTTACTGTAATTTTATTATATTTATTTTCAATTTTTTTAATATCAATAGTTTTTAAAAAGTATAATGAAGATAGCAGAGAAATCGTCAGAAAAATAATACATATCGGAATAGGACCTTTAATACCAATTGCTCAATTTTTAAAAATTAATCAAAACTCGGCTCTAATTTTTACAGGAATTGTTTCATTAATGGTTTTCATCAATTACAATTACAAATTATTTCCAACAATTGAGGATGTTGAGAGGAAGAGTTATGGAACATTATTTTATTGTTTAAGTTTATTTATTTTGATTTATCTTTTCTGGGATAAAGATCCATATGCATTAATTAGTGGATTTTTCATAATGACTTTTGGTGATGGATTAGCTGGATTAATAGGAAAAAGTTTTAACTCAAAGAGTTGGATTTTTTTTAAACAAAAAAAATCTTTATTTGGAACTATGACAATGTTTTTAACAAGTGTGATAGTAGTTTGCTCGATAGGATACGCCCAACAAAATAGTTTAAATTTAAATTATTTTACAATAGCTTTTTTTGCGACTTTGCTCGAACAATTTAGTGTTTTAGGAATAGATAATTTCATTGTTCCAATTTCTTCAGCATTATTTTTTAATCTTTTTATAACTAGCTAAGTGAATTGTATAAAATAGCAAGTAATTCTTTTGTTGTTTGTATATCTATACATGCATCTGTAATGCTTCTACCAAACTGGAGATCTTCTTTTTTTAAAAGTTTTTGATTTCCTTCCTTCAAATGGCTTTCAAGCATAACTCCTAAAATATTTTTTTCACCATTACTAATTTGAGAAGCTATATTTTTTAGCACTTCCGACTGTTTTCGGAAGTCTTTATTGGAATTTCCATGACTGCAATCAATCATCACTTTATGGGGAAGATTACATTGCCTCAATTCAGCCGAAATTCTTTTAACATGATTATTTTCGAAATTTGGACCTTTTGAACCGCCCCTTAAAACTATATGTCCATCTGGATTTCCTGTAGTATTAACTATAGAAGCCATTCCATTTTCATTTACACCTAAGAAATGATGGGATTTTGAAGCTGACTGCATTGCATTAATTGCAGTAGTAAAAGAACCATCCGTTCCATTTTTGAAACCTATAGGCATTGATAATCCTGATGCCATTTCCCTATGAGTTTGACTTTCTGTAGTCCGCGCACCTATGGCTGTCCAACTTATTAAATCGGCAATATATTGAGGAACAATTGGATCTAATAATTCTGTAGCAGAAGGTATGCCACGAGTTGCTAAATATGAAAGCAAACTTCTTGCCCTTCTTAAACCAGTATTAATATCATAAGAATTATCTAGATGAGGATCATTTATCAATCCCTTCCAACCAATAGTCGTTCTTGGTTTTTCAAAATATACTCTCATGATTATTTCTAATTTATCTTTATAAATTTCTCGGAAATTTTGAATATATTTTGAATATTCCTTTGCCGCCTCTAGATCATGAATTGAACATGGGCCCACAATTACTAAAAGCTTTTGATCATTATGATGCAAAATATTTTGTATCGATCTTCTTGTTTTAGATACTGTATTAGCAGAGGAGTAATCCAAAGGTATATCATTATGTAATCTGCTTGGAGGTATTAATGGACGTGTTTCAACAACATGTAAATCTGATGTCTTTTCTAAAGCTGAATTATTTGATGATGTCGTCATTGATTAATTAAGAAGTTTGAATATTTAAAAAAGCATTTATGAATACTCTCCTTTTCAATATTAAAAATAACAATAGATTAGGCATTAAACCTTACTAATGAAGAATTTGGAAACATTGCTAAAAGATTATGCGGATCACGTAGCTGAAAGAGCTACTAAAGGTATACCTCCTTTACCTTTAAATGCTGAGCAAACAAATTGTATTACAAAATTATTGGAACAAGATAGTACTTACGATTCATCTTATTTACTTGATTTATTAATAAATAGAGTTCCACCAGGAGTTGATGAGGCTGCTTATGTAAAAGCAAGCTGGCTTACGGCTATTGTTAATTCCGAAAAATATTGCAAATCAATTAATCCCGAAAAAGCAATTGAAATACTAGGAACAATGATAGGCGGATATAATGTAAATTCTTTGGTTGAAATACTTAAAGGAGAAAATAGTTTACTTGCAAAAAAAGCGGCAGAAGTTTTAAAAAATATTATTCTTGTTTACGACTCAGCTAATGAAATTTATGAATTATCTCAAAATAATATTTATGCAAAAGAGGTCGTAAATAGTTGGGCAAATGCAGAATGGTTCATAAATAAAAAAGTTCTGGAGAAAGAGATTACTTGTTTAGTGTTTAAAGTTGACGGTGAGACAAACACAGATGACTTATCTCCAGCTGTACATGCAACAACACGCCCGGATATTCCGATGCATGCATTAGCTATGTTGGAATTTAAAAACCCTGATGGACTAAAGATTCTTGACAATTTGAAAAAACAAAATTTACCGATAGCTTATGTTGGAGATGTTGTTGGAACAGGGAGTTCTAGAAAATCTGCTATTAATTCACTCATTTGGCATATAGGAGAAGATATCGCTTTTGTTCCCAACAAAAAAACAGGTGGAATAATAATTGGTAGTAAAATAGCCCCAATTTTCTTTAATACTGCACAGGATTCAGGAGCTTTACCTTTAGAAGCAGACGTATCTCAAATGAAAACAGGAGATGTTATTAAAATATATCCTTACAAAGGCATTATTAAAAAAATTGAAAAAGATTCAAATACTGAAGTATTAATAAGCAAATTCGACTTGTATCCGTCAACTCTTACTGATGAAATTCAAGCTGGTGGAAGAATTAATCTTATGATTGGAAGATCTCTTACGGACAAAATTAGAAACAAATTAGATTATCAACCAAGTGAAATATTTACCAGACCACAAAATCCAACCGAAAATAGTGTTGGCTTTACTCAAGCTCAAAAAATAGTAGGGAAAGCATGCGGTTTAGATGGAGTTAGGCCAGGAATGACCTGTGAGCCAATTATGACCACAGTTGGTAGTCAAGATACTACTGGGCCAATGACTAGAGATGAACTAAAAGAACTAGCTTGTTTAGGATTTACTGCAGATTTAGTTATGCAAAGTTTTTGTCATACAGCTGCATATCCTAAACCAGTAGATCTAGTTACTCATAAAGAATTACCTGATTTTATATCTCAAAGAGGTGGAATAGCTCTTAAGCCTGGAGACGGCATAATTCATAGCTGGCTTAACAGAATGCTTCTCCCTGATACTGTTGGCACAGGTGGAGATAGTCATACAAGATTTCCTCTTGGCATTTCATTTCCTGGAGGCTCGGGCATTGTTGCCTTTGCTGCTGCAATAGGATCAATGCCATTAAATATGCCGGAATCTGTGCTCGTCAAATTTAAGGGAGAATTATTACCAGGAATTACTCTTAGAGATTTAGTAAATGCAATCCCTCTCTTCGCAATTAAAAAAGGACTCTTAACTGTTGAGAAAGAAAATAAAAAAAATATATTCAACGGAAAAATTATGGAGATTGAGGGATTGCCAAACCTAAAACTTGAGCAAGCTTTTGAACTTACTGATGCTACTGCAGAACGCTCATGCGCTGGTAGCACAATACTTTTATCCGAAGAAACTGTTCAAGAATACTTAAGAAGCAATATTTGCCTGCTAGAAAAAATGATCGAGAGTAATTATGAAGATTCAAAATCGATTTCGAGAAGAATAAATGACATGAAAAATTGGTTAAAAAAACCATCATTAATTCAACCAGATTCAAACGCTCAGTATGAAGAAATCATTGAAATTGATTTAGCAAAAGTAACACAACCTATAGTTGCTTGCCCCAATGATCCAGATAATGTAAAAGAAATGACTGATGTTGCGAATACAAATATTGACGAAGTTTTTATAGGTTCTTGCATGACAAATATTGGTCATTATAGAGCGGCTGCAAAAGTTCTTGAAGGTGTACAAAATTTAAAAGCTAAATTATGGATTTGTCCACCAACAAAAATGGATGAAGAAACTCTAAAAGCTGAAGGCTACTATAAAATATTCGAAGATTGCGGTGCAAGATTAGAGTTACCAGGCTGTTCTTTATGTATGGGAAATCAAGCTAGAGTAGATGAAGGTTCTATAGTATTTTCTACTAGCACAAGAAATTTTGACAATAGACTTGGCAAGAATGCGCAAGTATTTTTAGGGAGTGCAGAATTAGCAGCAGTTTGCGCACTGCTTGGAAAAATACCTGAAATAGAAGAATATCAGGATATTACTAAAAATAAAATTAATCCATATTCAGATGAACTTTATCGTTATCTTCAATTTGATGAAATAAACAATTTCAGCTTGTCAAAGTAATCATGGACTATGCCAAACCTTATAAAAGAAAATATTAAAAAAACAAGTAATAATTCTTCTCGTACCATCAAAAAATTATTAAAACAAAGATCTCTAGTCGTTATATTTTCGCTTTTATTAACAGGTTTAGGTGCCTCAATTACAAGCATATTTTTTAAAACTGGAATTTACTTTATTAATAATTGGAGATTAGCATTATTAGACCATTTCCCATCTATTGCGGTCTTACCTATTTTTGGAGCTCTTGGAGGAGCTATTGCAGGATATTTGATAAAAAATATAGCACCTGCGGCAAAAGGTTCAGGTGTGAGTCAAATCATGGGGTTCTTAAGGCATAAAAAAGTTCCAATGAATATAAAAGTAGGATTAGTAAAGCTCGTATCAGGAATTATTGCTATTGGTAGTGGATTCCCTTTGGGTCCGGAAGGTCCATCAGTTCAAATGGGGGGATCAGTAGCTTGGCAAATGGCTAAGTGGCTCAAAGCTCCTACAGCTTTCAGAAGAGTAATAGTAGCAGCAGGTGGTGGGGCTGGAATAGCTGCAGTATTTAGCGCCCCATTAGGAGGATTTGTCTATGCAATAGAAGAGTTATTAAACTCTGCTAGACCAGTAATTTTGCTACTAGTATTAATCACAACCTTCATTGCAGATTCATCTGCTGATATTATTCAAGCCTTGGGTTTAGATCCTAAAGCAGGAGGCTTTGATTTTAACCTAGGATTTTTAATCCAAAAAGAATATGACCCATCAGTTTTTTTCTTACCAATAGATTTTATTTACCTAGTTTTACTAGGAATAATTATTGGAATGTTTGCTGAATTGTACAGCAGATTTGTTTTGTTAATGCAAAATCTTGGGAAAAAGTGGTATAAAAATAAATTTGTTTTAAAAATGAGTATATGTGGACTTATTTTAGGAAGTATCTATTCTTGTTTACCCAGTACATTTCATAATTTAGATGAATTACAGAAAATAATTGCTGAACAAAATACAAGTATTGGAATTGCTTTATTAGCAGTTTTAGTATTATTTATCACGACAGGTTTAGCTGCAGCATCTGGAGCTCCTGGAGGATTGTTCTATCCAATGCTTACTTTAGGGGGGTCAATAGGACTAATAATGGGGAGCTGGGTGGAAATTGCGACAGGACATGCACCAAGTACATACATTTTTGCGGGAATGGGAGCTTTTGTAGCAGGATGTTCGCGAACACCGATAACAGCAATGTTTTTAGCTTTTGCTTTAACAAAAAATTTATTAATAATGAAACCTGTGTTAATCAGCTGCATTGCCAGTTTCTTGATAGCAAGAACTTTTAATGAAGAGTCAATTTATGAAAGACAAATACAAATAGAATTAGAAGACTAAGAAACTATCTTCAATCAAAAACAGCAGTTTTGCTGTTATAAACAAATACTTGATGATTCAGATGTAATCTAACTGCTCTTGCTAAAGCTATTCTTTCAATATCTCTTCCTTTTCTAATCAAATCATCAACTTCATCCCTATGACTTACATTAACTGTGCATTGCTCTATTATCGGGCCTTCATCAAGATCTTCGGTAACATAGTGAGCAGTAGCACCGATTAATTTAACACCTCTCTTCCATGCTCGATGATATGGTTGCCCGCCCTTAAATGCAGGTAAGAAAGAATGATGAATATTTATTATTGAAGAAAACTTTTTTAAAAAAGAGTCACTCAAAATTTGCATATATTTGGCTAATACAACAAGATCAATTTCATATTCTTTTAGTAAATTTAAAAATTGATCTTCAATAATAAATTTATCAGTTTTAAAGGTATCAATATGGATAAATTTTGCATTAAAGTCATTTGCAATATTTTCGAGATCAGAATGATTTGAAATTATTAACGGGACTTTCATTTTGAGTTCTCCATTTCTTACTCGCCAAAGTAAATCAATCAAACAATGATTTTGTTTACTCACGAAAATAGCAACATTTGGTATTTCATCAGAATAATTTACGTTAAATTTTCCATTTACTTCATATGCAATTTTTTCAAATTCTTTATAAATTTCATCTCTATTAAAAAATGCATTATTACTGTTCCATTCAATTCGACTAAGAAACAAACCCGCATCTTGATCTGTATGATGATCAGAATGTTTTATGTTGCCACCGTAATTTGCAATCCAACTTGTTAGTAAACTTACAAGGCCAGGACGATCGGGACAAACAATTTTGAATATAATTGAAGGATGTTCCAAAAAATCTTTAACTATTAAATCAAATAAACAATTATATCTAATATATCAATGAAAAGCTTAAAAGAAAATTTTCAAAGAGCACACATAGTTATTATTGGATCAGGGATTATTGGAAAATTTAACGCCTTAGAATTATCAGAATTAGGTTTCCAGGTAACGATAGTAGATCCAACTCAACTCCAAAATAGTAGCAATGCAGCTTTAGGCTTACTAATGGGTAATATGTATCAAAAAAGAACAGGTCGAAGCTGGGAACTCAGGAAACAAAGCATTGAATTATGGCCACAATGGATTACATTCCTACAAAAATTTAATTGTGAATTAAATATCGAAAAACCATTAATACAACTAACCACCAATGAAGAAAAGTTTAAAAAATTAGAGAAATTTATTTATAAAAATAATGATCATAACTTACGAATTTTAGAAAGAGACTCAATAGTTATCAAGAAAATAAATAAAGCCTTCCAGACAAATAATATAAAAGGAATAATCTCCTTCAAAGATGGAAGGATAAATCCTTTTTCTTTACTTCAAACATTAGATAAATATCTAAAACATAAAAAAATAAATTTTTCAAAAGAAGAAATAATAAAAATCAGAAAATCAAACAATCAGTGGGTTTCTATAACAAAGAATAATGAAAACATCAAATCTGATATGGTTATTTTGTGCAACTCACTAAAAGCAGTTGATTTAATAGATAGCATATCTCACAACATCACGTTAAAACCTGTCTTGGGTCAAGCTATGGAAATTGATATAAATGATGCAGAAGTTGATTTATTATCGCTGCCTAAACAATTCAATATAAATGGTAAAAATATAATTCCAAAATCAAAAAATAAGCTAATTATTGGATCAACCGACGAATATAGTACTAAGCCAGAAGAAAATGCATTCGAAAAACTCACAAATTTTCTCGATAAAAAACCAAATTGGCTTATGAAAGGGAAGATTTCTAAAAAATGGTACGGAATAAGGGCAAGACCCGATGGTGAACCTTCACCAATAATGAAAAATCTTGAAAATGGACTAATTATATGTACAGGTTTTTATAAAAATGGGATTTTATTGGCTCCGGCTTGTTCTAAATGGGTAGCTAATGAAATTAAAAATTACCTTTTTTAATCTTTCGTTTCAGTAAAGTCGGCATCAATTACATCATCTCCACCTTTTTCGTTTGAATCACTCTGGTCAGAACCGTCCGGCGCTCCTGGTGAAGGTGGCTGATTGCCTGGTTGCTGATAAACAGATGAACCAACTGCGTAAAGTTCTTGCTGAAGTTCTTCAAGAAGTTTTTTCATTGATTCATAATCTTCTTTTGACGTTGCCTCTTTTAAAGCATTACTTTTTTCTTCAACTTTGGACTTTGCTGCAGCATCAATTTTGTCTCCTAACTCACCAAGTTGCTTTTCTGTCTGGTAGACAAGTGTTTCAGCTTGATTTTTTAAATCAATTTTTTCTCTTTTTTCTTTATCTGCAGATGCATTTGATTCAGCATCTTTAACCATCTTATCTACTTCATTATCAGATAGAGTTGAAGCACCAGTGATAGAAATACTTTGTTCTTTACCGCTTCCTTTATCTTTAGCAGTAACACTAAGAATACCATTAGCATCGATATCAAATGTAACTTCAATTTGCGGAACGCCTCTTGGTGCTGAAGGTATACCATCCAATCTGAAAGTTCCTAAGCTTTTGTTATCAGAAGCCATTTCTCTTTCACCCTGTAAAACGTGTATTTCAACATTTGTTTGACCGTCTACAGCAGTTGAATATGTTTCAGATTTCTTTGTAGGTACTGTAGTATTTCGATTTATCATTTTTGTCATTACTCCCCCTAAAGTCTCTACTCCTAGAGAAAGTGGAGTAACGTCAAGCAACAATATATCTTTAACCTCTCCTGCTAAAACTCCTCCCTGAATTGCAGCTCCAACAGCTACTACCTCATCAGGATTAACAGTTTGATTTGGTTCTTTACCAATTATTTTTTTAACTAAATCTAAGACAGCAGGTATTCTAGATGAGCCTCCTACCATAACAACTTCATCAATTTCACTAGTAGAAATTTTTGCATCACTTATAGCTCTCTCAACTGGAGTCTTACACCTATCAATTAAAGAAGCTGCTAATTCCTCGAACTTTGCTCGAGTAAGGTTCAAATCCAAATGTTTTGGTCCTTCGGGCGTCGCTGTAATAAAAGGTAAATTTATTTCACTTTGCGTAGCATTTGAGAGCTCTATTTTTGCTTTTTCTGCAGCTTCAGTCAATCTTTGCAAAGCTTGCTTATCTTGTCTGAGATCAATTCCTTCATTGGATTTAAAAGTATTAGCTAAGTGATCTACGATGCATCTATCAAAATCATCACCACCTAAATGTGTATCTCCAGATGTAGATAAAACTTCAGTTACTCCATCACCAGCTTCAATCACTGAGACATCGAATGTTCCTCCCCCTAAATCAAAAACAAGAATTTTTTCATTTTCTTTATCCAAACCATATGCTAAAGCCGCAGCAGTTGGCTCATTAACAATTCTGAGAACTTCTAAACCTGCAATCTTTCCAGCATCTTTCGTAGCCTGTCTTTGGGAATCATTAAAATAAGCTGGAACTGTAATTACAGCTTGTGTAACTTTATCACCAAGATATTTACCGGCATCATCTGCTAACTTTCTTAAAACTTGAGAACTCACCTCTTCAGGCGAAAACTGCTTATCCAAAATAGGGCATTTTAATTTAACACTAGAACCAGATTTTTCAACAGAATAACTAACTTCTTTAGATTCTTCATTAACTTCGTCAACTCTTCTACCAACAAAACGTTTTGCAGAGTAAAAAGTATTTTCAGGATTCATTACAGCTTGTCTTTTAGCTATTTGTCCAACAAGCTGATCTTGATTTTTTGTATATGCAACAACTGATGGAGTAGTTCTGAAACCCTCAGCATTTGCTATTACAGTAGGCTTGCCACCTTCCATGACAGCGACACAACTATTAGTTGTTCCTAAATCAATTCCTACTACCTTACCCATGGGTAAATTCTCGATATTTGTTATTCTCCATAATCGGTCATTGACGTCGTTATTGTTACTCAAAGACGGGGTGTGGTTCCCGAACAGATCATTACTTTTAAGGTTAAAATTCTAAATATGATTTCAAGTAAGACATCCTTCATAGCATTAATTGGCAATCCAGTAGGACATTCTTTGTCCCCAATTATGCAAAATGCTGCTCTTCAATATTTAGGCTTAGATTTAATCTATATTGCTTTACCTTGTAAAGACGAAGATCTAGAATTAGTTCTTAATTCTTTTAAAAAGATTAATTGCAAAGGTTTAAACATTACAATTCCACATAAAGAAAAAGTCTTTAACCTTTGTAGTGAAATCTCCCCTATTGCTAACAAACTTAAAGCAATTAATACCCTGAAATTAAATTCTGAAAAAGAATGGAGCGCAACTAATACCGATGTAGAGGGATTTATTTATCCATTAAAAAATTTAAACTTAGCAAAGAAAAAATCAATAGTTCTTGGCTCTGGGGGTGCAGCAAGATCTGTTATTCAAGGTTTAATAAATTTAAATCTTTCAACAATTTCAGTAATATCACGTAACCAATCATCACTAGATGAATTAATAAAAAACTTTGAAAATCAAATTCAACTGCAGGGTTTATTAAATAGTGATGATCAAGCCCAAATTTTAATTCGGGAAGCAGATTTAATTGTAAATACAACACCAGTAGGGATGAGAAAAACTAAATATGAAGAAAATTTAATGCCATATGGCGAAGCTTTTTGGAGATCTCTTAACTCGCAAACAATTGTTTATGATTTAATTTATAATCCTGCCCCAAGTACTTTATTAAAATTTAGCGCCAAAAAAGGATGCATGACTATAGATGGTTTAGAAATGCTTGTTGCTCAAGGGATAAAATCATTATCATTTTGGACAGATGGTTTAGAAGTACCTTTTCATATAATGAGTGACGCACTAAAAAAATATCTTTAAAAAATGATCCTATTTGTTAAGAATTTGCCTATCGTAATGTATCGTAAATAATGACCAGACGCTCATCACATCAATTTATGAGCCAAAGACCTTGTCTGAAACTATGAACGATCAACAATCTTATTACGAGACCATGTATATCCTCCGCCCAGACATTGCGGAAGATGAAGTAACTAATCACATTGATAAATACAATAAGCTTTTAGAAGAATTTGGCGGTAAGATTCTAGATAGTCAAATGAGAGGCAAGAGAAGATTAGCCTATCAAATAGCAAAACATAGAGAAGGTATTTACGTGCAACTAAGTCATCAAGGTGATGGGCAACATATTTTCAAAATTGAAAAAACAATGAGACTAAGTGAAGATGTTATTAGATACATGACCGTTAAACAAGAAGGTCCTTTACCAACACCAAGACCTTCGAACAAGAGTACATCTCAATCAGAGAATAAAGATAAACCAGATGCCAAAGTTGAATCTAAAGAAAAACAACCAGTAGCAAGTGCTGATAGTTCAACTTCGGGAAAAGATGATGCTGAAACTAAAGAAAATACAGAATCTTAAATATTAATCATCTATTCTTGAATTTAACTCAGCCCATATTTTATTAGACATACCCCACATATAAATAAAACCCTCTGCTAAAGAATGATTAAAGACATCATCTTTGCTATAAGTTGCCAAATCTTCCCTGTAAAGTGAATTATTTTCCGACATTCTCCCAATGACTATTGCGTTCCCCTTATAAAGTCTAATCTTTACTCTTCCATTAACTGAAGTTTGAGTAGATGATATAAATGCATCTAAACTTTCTTTAAGAGGTCCAAACCAAAAACCTTGATAAACTAATTGACCCCATTTTTTTTCGACTATTCCTTTAAAATCAACAACATCGGGGTTTAATGTTATGCTCTCTAATTCTTTGTGAGCTTTGATTAAAAGTGAGAGGCCAGGTGTTTCGTAAATCTCTCTACTTTTAATTCCTACTACTCGATCCTCAATCATATCTATTCTTCCAAAACCGTGGTTACCTGCAAGATCATTGGCTTTTTGAATAATCTCTACTGGAGTTAAAAATTCATCATTAATTCCAACTGGAAACCCATTTTTAAAAACAATTTCTATATCTTGATGGGAATCAGGTGCATTATCAACTGATGATGTCATCGAAAATATATCCTCAGGTGCTTCTTTCATTGGATCTTCTAATATGCCTGCTTCAATACTCCTACCAAGTAAGTTAACATCTATTGAATATGGTGATTTTTTTGATACTGGTGCAGGTATACCAAATTTTTCTCCATACACTATTGCCTCTTCTCTACTCATATTCCACTCCCTAGCTGGAGTAATAATTTTTAAATCAGGGCCTAAAGCATTAATTGCTAAATCAAACCGAACTTGATCATTCCCTTTACCAGTACATCCATGAGCTACCGCATCTGCATTAATCTCTCGAGCAATATTCACGAGATTTTCAGCAATTAAAGGCCTAGCAAGAGCAGTAGATAAAGGATATTTGTCTAAATATAATGCGTTTGCTCTAATGGCTGGGAAAGCGAATCTCTCAACAAAACTATTAACTAAATTGCCAACGATTGATTTAGATGCACCAGAATTTAAAGCTTTTTGCCTAATAAGTTCTAAATCCTCGCCTTGTCCAAGATCTGCGACAAAAGTAACCACTTCTGAAATTCCATATTCATTCTTTAAATATGGAATACAGACGCTCGTATCTACCCCGCCAGAATACGCTAGTACAACTTTTTTTATCTGCTGCATCTAAATTTGCTCCATAAATTTAAATTTTTGACGTAATTAAGAATTTGAAAACTTATTAAAAACTAATATTATTGTAACTAAAAGAGCTGGACCAAAAACTAGTAACAATAGAAGAAAGTTATTAATTATTAAAACATTGGGGTACAAGTATCCAATAAGTTTAAATAATCCAGCCAGCAACAATGAAATTAGCCAGATAAAAAAGTATTTTAAATTTGCTTTATCAAACAAAGTTTTTCGTGTGCATCATTGTGTATTATCTTATATATAGAACAAAACCTTTAATGGATTCAAATAAATTAAAACTTAGATTAGACGACATTTCTGAAGTCAATCCTGCTTTAACTTGCTACCACAGAGATGATCCAGCTCCTGTGTTGCCATTAAGAGAGGAACCTGATCTACTATCTTGGCTCGAAAATACAGGTAGACTCGTTGCTGAAAAAGATGGAGATTCACAAGAGATTAGTACAATTGAAGAAGAAGAACTTTCAGCACTTATGGGAGAAAAAGAAGATTATAAAACTGAAGAAGATCCTGCATTAGAAGATGATTGGGAAGATTAAAATTTTTAACTTTGAATCTTTATTAATATTAAATACTTTTGCTTTAATAATTACCTCCTATTTTTTTAATAATTTTATTTTTGCAGGAATTTACATAATATTTTTCTTTATTTCTATTTTTACAACTAAAAATGGTCTAAAGATTATCAAAAAATTTAATTTACTTCAAAATATTAGGAGTGAAGGGCCAGCTAATCACTTTAAAAAAAGTGATACACCAACAATGGGTGGGATTTTTATGATAATCCCTTTTTTAATTTTTCTTTTAATAATAACCATAAATTTAGGTTCCCTAAAATTATTGCTTTTATTACTTACTATTTTTGGTTTCTTTATTACAGGATTTTTAGATGATTATTTAAGCATTTACAAAAAAGAGAACACAGGTTTAAAAACAAAAGAAAAATTTACCCTTCAAAGTATCATCTCAATAATTTTTATATTTTTAGCCTATAAAAAAAATTTAATAGATCCATTCATTACAGTGTCAGACTCTTGGGGAATAAATATTAATATTTTCATATTGCCAATTTCTTTTTTAGTACTTGTTGGCATAAGTAATTCGGTAAATTTGACGGATGGGCTAGATGGCTTAGCAGCTGGTTGCAGTGGAGTTGTTTTTTATGGATTAGGAACAGAAATATTAATGAAAGGGCAGCAAGAGCTTTTTGTTTTTAGTATTTTATGTTATTCAATGTCCGGCATATGCTTAGGATTTCTCAAATACAATAGTTATCCTGCAAAAATATTTATGGGTGACACAGGATCTTTAACTATTGGAGCAATTCTTGGTTCTATAGCGTTATTAACTAATAGCGTTTTTACATTATTTATTTTCTCAGGAATATTTATTATTGAATCATTATCGGTAATGATTCAAGTAGGGTTTTTTAAAATTACAAAAAAATTATTTCATAAAGGTAAACGCATATTTTTAATGGCTCCACTGCACCACCATTTTGAACTTCAAGGAGTTAAGGAACAAAAAATAGTTGAAAATTTTTGGAAAATCAACATTTTACTTGTAATTTTAGGTATAGTTTTAAAAATCAATCTTTAGAAAATTTGTTATGAGTTTTTTTACATGGAAAGATAATGGATTAACAAGTGACTGCTCAAGTCTTGATGCAATGGCATCAAGATTTGAAGAAACTGCTAACTTAATGAAAAAACTATCTAAGAAGGGTTTCAAACTAAAGAAAACTCATAACAATCAACTAATTCTTCACCCTGATCCTAAAGTATTTGATCAATGGGGTTTTATAAGTGAAGAACTTCCTTTTAAACAACTTTGTTTAATGTCAGATGAAGAATAACTATTTGAACTTAAAAATTCTTCTGAAAGTATTGATAAATAATTGCGTACATGGGTGTTCCAACTAAAGTGCCTGTTAACGCCCTCAATGCCATTTCTGCTCCATAATTTCCACTGATTATTATTTAAAATTCCTTTTTCAAGAATAACTTGCAACTCATTAATATCAGTAACATCTACTAAAAGTCCATTTTCACATTTTGAACGGATTTCTTTTGGTCCTCCATCATTTGTTGATATTATTGGTAATCCACATGAAGAAGCTTCAAGAAGAGTTAAACCAAAAGGCTCTGTTAAAGCTGGATTTACAAATACACCACCTCTGCTAGCAGCCCATCTATATAAAGCAGGAATCTGACTTGGGAGATGTTTTTTTGGATAAGCTACCTTTCCATACAAATTATATTTATCAATTGTTTCAAAAATATTATTGAAAACCTCTTTTTGTTGAGGGTCAAGTTTAGAAGTACTATCTCTACAACCCAAAATCAAAATTAAATTCGTTTTTCTTTTTAATTTTTCAGATCTACCATATGCCTCAATCAAAGAAGGAATATTTTTTCTTCGTACAGCTCTAGAAATATTGAGTAATGGAGGTTTAGTAGAATCCTTTAGAAAAGGTTTCATCATATTATCAATTTCAGCTGTCTCTGTTGTCGAATGAATATGGTGAAACTTATTATGATCAACACCAGGAGGTATTACTCTAGCTTTGTGAGGTGAAAAGGAAGAATATTGGGAATATTGATACACTGACTCTTGTTTAGTGCTTGTAACAACAATATCTGCAGACTTCAATGCTTTTTCTTCTGCCTCAATTCTTTTACTTATAGAATAAAACTTTTCTATCTGATTAGTTTTTAAACCAGTATCAAGCAATTTTCTTTTTTTCTCTCTTCCTAAAGAATGACCCGTAAAAATAAGTGGAACGTTTAAGCATTGACTTAATTTAACTCCTACATATCCAGCATCTGCATAATGTGCATGAATGAAATTAGGCTTTTTGTTTTTTTTATAGTAAGAAATTAGTCTTTCAGTTAAATGATCTAAATAAGGCCAAAGCAATTCCTTTCTTAAATATTTATTAGGTCCAAATTTGAATCTTAAAATTCTAACTCCAGGTTCTACAAATTCTTCTTCTTGAGAATATTCATCGTCTACTTTTGGGTCGTTTATTAAACGAGTCACTAAATCCACTTGATCAACTTCTGAAGTATTAGCCAAACTTTTAATTAACTCTAAAACGTATTGTGTTTGCCCTCCTGTATCTGCATCCCTGCCTAACTCAAGATTGTTAGAACGTATAAGACCATGTAAATGTAAATGTAAAAATTTCAACCTCATTCAGCAAATCCTCCGATCAACAGCTTTTAATACAAATAAGCTGAATTTTCCAAGGAAATATTAAGAAAGCATTATGATTTTAAATTTTTTTTAATACAAAAGTTTTAAAAAAGAAGTTATAGACTAGTTTTATCCCCCTCTAAAAAAGACTGTCGTTTTGCTGAAATAATTAAAAATACAAAGAAATACAACAAGAATTTTCTTATTTGAGAACCTTTTTAAGATATTTTGCTGTATGACTTGTAGGATTTTTAGCTACATCCTCAGGAATACCTTCTGCAATGATTTCTCCTCCTTTATCCCCTCCATCAGGTCCTAAATCGATAATCCAATCTGAACATCTAATAACATCTAAATTATGTTCAATAACAATTACTGAATTACCTTTATCTACCAAACGTTGTATCACATCCATTAATTTATGAACATCATAAAAACTTAACCCTGTAGTTGGCTCATCAATCAAATATAAAGTTTTTCCAGTAGCCCTTTTTGACAATTCAGTAGCCAGCTTAACTCTTTGAGCCTCTCCACCAGATAATGTAGGAGCTGGCTGGCCTAATTTGACATATCCTAAGCCGACATCTACCAATGTAGATAATCTATCAGCAGCTTGAGGTATAGCAGAGAAAGTTTCTGCAGCTTGTTCAACAGTCATTTCTAAAACATCAGATATATTGAAACCTTTATATTTAACTTGAAGAGTTTCTCTATTAAAACGAGCACCTTTACATACTTCACATTGAACATACACATCAGGCAAAAAATTCATTTCAATAACATTGACTCCCTGCCCTTTACAAGCTTCGCATCTTCCTCCTTTCACGTTAAAGCTAAATTGACCAGCCTGATAACCTCTTGCTTTTGCTTCTACTGTGGCAGTAAATATCTGCCTTATAGGGTCAAAAGCACCAGTATATGTAGCAGGATTTGATCTTGGAGTTCTTCCTATTGGAGATTGATCAATGACGATAACTTTATCAATTGCCTTTATACCCTTTAACTCTTTTACACCTTGAGGAAAGGGAACTTTTAATCCTAGAGAATGACACAATGCAGGATGAAGTAATTCATTTATTAATGTACTCTTTCCACTTCCACTCACACCAGTTACAGAAACTAATCTTCCTAAAGGAAATTCAACAGAAATATTTTTTAAATTATTTTTAGAGCAATTATTTAAAATTAAACTTTTTCTTACAGATGATCTACGTTCTTTTGGAGTAGGAATCGACTTCCTACCACTGAGATAAGCTCCAGTTAATGACCTTTCTGAATTTAAGACATCTTGATAAGATCCTTTGGCAATAATTTCCCCACCATAAACACCTGCCCCTGGACCAATATCTACTAAATAATCTGCAGATTTAATAGTATCTTCATCATGTTCAACCACAACCAAAGTATTACCTAAGTCTCTTAAGCTTTTTAATGTTTCTAATAATCTATCATTATCTCTCTGATGCAAACCAATACTTGGTTCATCTAATACATATAAAACGCCAGTAAGACCTGCTCCAATTTGTGTAGCCAATCTAATACGCTGAGCCTCACCACCAGACAAAGTCATAGCTGGTCTATCTAAAGTCAAATAATCTAAACCTACATTAATTAAAAACTTCAAACGTAAACGAATCTCTTTTAAAACCAATTCACCTATCTGCTTTTGTTTTTCTGATAAAGATATATTTTCCTTCTTTGTCTTACCTAAACCCATGATACGCTCTATGTGATTTAGGGTTTCAGAAACGCTTATAGAAGTTAAGTCAGTAATACTGTATGGACCAAGTTTAACGGCCAAAGCCTCAGGTCTTAATCTTTTTCCAGAACATGTCTTACAGGGAACCAATTCTAAATACTTTTCTAATTTTTGTTTAACTGATTCTCCATTGGCTTCATTCAATTGCCTTTCTAATATTGGTAAGATCCCCTCAAAAGGTCTTTCAAAACCACTAGAAGTTTTAAAGCGACTATCAGCTTGAATTAATATTGGTTTATCTGATCCCAAAAGTAGAACTTTTTTTTGCAAATCACTTAAATCTTTCCAAGGAGTTTTTAATTCAAAACCATAAGCTTGTCCAACAGAATAAAGTAAAGAGAAGTAATAAGTATTATCTTTTTCACTCCAAGGAGCTATTGCAGCATAAACAGGCAATGTTTTATCAGGTATAACTCTATCCGCAGTAAATTTTTTTAAATAACCAATCCCATGACAATCTGGACAGGCCCCATATGGGCTATTAAAAGAAAATAATCTAGGAGAAAGTTCTTCAACAATAGAGCCATGTACAGGACATGCATAATTTTCTGAGTAAAGTCTTTCTCTCTCTAAATTAGAAGGTAAAGTTTCTCCTTTTTTTGGAACAACTTCTACTATTGCTAAGCCATCACCTCTTTTGAGACAAGTTTGTAGAGAATCATTTAATCTTTCTTGTATTCCCTCTCTTGCAATTAATCTATCAACTACTACCTCAATATTATGAATTTGATTTTTATCTAATTCAATACTATCAGCAAGTTCTCTTACCTCTCCGTTTATTCTTACCCTAGCGAATCCTTCAGCAGCTAGTCCACTTATTAATTTTGTATGTGTTCCTTTCTTACCTCTTACAACAGGAGCCAACAATTGGTACCTTGTTCCTTCTGGTAAAAGAAGAATTTGATCAACCATTTCATCAATTGTTTGAGGCGCAATTGGAATCCCGCAGTGGTGACAATGCGGCTCACCAGCACGACCAAACAATAATCTTAAATAATCTTGTATCTCTGTTACTGTTCCAACTGTTGATCGAGGATTATGACTTGTAGATTTTTGATCAATTGAAATAGCAGGTGATAAACCTTCAATATTGTCAACATCTGGTTTATCTACTTGACCCAAAAATTGCCTTGCATATGCCGAAAGACTCTCCACATATCTTCTTTGACCTTCAGCAAAAATAGTATCAAAAGCTAGAGAACTTTTACCACTTCCACTCACACCTGTAAAAACTATAAATTTATTCCTAGGTAGAGAAAGATCAATATTTTTTAAATTATGCTGACGAGCTCCCCTAATATTAATTGAGTTATCTTCTCTAAAACTACTATCAACTTTATTAACCATTTTAAATCTAATTTCTGGTTCAAGAAGACTATTATAGTAGAATTTTTTTTATTTTACGCAGCTAGTCTATCAAGAAGTCTAGAAGCATATTCGGTTACTTCAGAAGAACCTCCACCTATAAGTTCTATTAATTCATTTTTTCTTTGATTTTTTGTAGTTAGTTTTGCAATTGAAGAATAGGTTATAGCATTAATTACGTTTTTATTAACTTTAAAATGAGCTATTCCCCTAGCAGCTAAGAGGGGCTGATGAGTAATACATAAAACTTGTTGATTTTTAGAAATTTCTTTTATCAGCTCAACCAAAGAAAATAGAGATTTACCACTTAAACCACTATCAATTTCATCTAAAAAGAAAGTATTGGGTTTTTTAGAAATACTAGATTTAATAGCTAACAAGAATCGTGACATTTCTCCGCCAGAAATAACATTTGATAATGGAGCAAGCTTCTGATCAGGATTCGCCGAAAACAAAAAATTTATATCGTCAATTCCATCGCCAGAAGGCTTACATTCAGAAAATTGAATTGAAAAATTAGCATTTTCTAAACCTAGATTGCTTAAAATCGACATTACTGAATTTTGTAAATGCTTAGCAATTTTTTTTCTTTCATTAGATTGAATGAAAAATAAAGAATTTAAATTACTTTGTAAATTCTCAATTTGAGCTTTAATCCTGCAAATCTCATTACCTTGATCATTGTTTTGAACATACGTCTTTAATTGATCGCGCTTTTCAATTAATTGAGATAAATCCATTGAAAAAGTTCTCTCTAAGTTTTTTAAAAAAAATAATCTTTTTTGTATTTCTGGAAGATTGGATTCATGATTTTCTACCTCTTGCAAATATGACTTTAAATCAAAAATTAAATCTTCCACATCAGCATGGATATTTAATAACTTATCTCTAAATTTTTCAATTTTTAAATCGAAATCTGCTATTTTATTCAAAATCTTTAGTGATTGATTTATCAAAAAAGTTACTGAAGGGTCATCATGTCTGAAATTATTTAAGTTTTCTAATGATGATTTAATTGAATTATTAATTTCGAGATTATTTACAAGTTTATTTTCTAATAACTCTAGTTCTAAAATTTCTTCACTGGAATTTAAATCAGCTTCTTCTAAACTCTTTAACATATGTTTAATTGACAAGTTTTTTTCTTCTTGGGTCCTAAAAAATTCTATTTTTTCATCCATTAATCCTTTTAAAACTTTAGTTTCTTCCCATATACTTTTAATCCTTTCGCTAATATCTCTTGATTCTTGGGAACATAAGTCATCAATAATTAATCTTCTCTTATCTAATGAATCAAAGATAAAAGTGTCAGATTGTCCTGCAAAATCTATTAAAAATCGTCCAAGTTTTTCTAATAATTGTCTATTAATTGATAAATTATTAAGACTATATTTGGATAAAATTTTATTATTTTTTCTATAAGATTTTCTTTTAATTTGTAGTTCTGAAGAAGTTATTTCAAAACCGTTAGTAATTAACCAATTATTGATTTGGGGAGAAGAAGAAAATATCGCCTCGATAATGCAAAAATCTTTTCCTGGACGTATTAAATGTTTTAGAGGTATATTAGTGCCACCAAATAAAGCATTTAGGGAATCCAAAATTAATGATTTTCCTGAACCTGAATCCCCAGTTATGATATTCAAACCTTTTTCGAAATTAATTTCTATAATTTCTATTAAAGCGATATTTTCTATGTTTAGTTGTATTAACATAATAAATCTTCCATATAAAAAAATTAACTTCTTTTTTAAAAAAATAAAGGTTTTAAATATATAAAGTTATGAAAGAAGATTTTACTGATTTTATTGAGGTATCTGGACTCTTAAATTATGATCCAGATACAATTTCTAAAATTTACAAAAAAAATCCTAAAAGACTTTTAAAAAGACTTTGGCAAACACTGATACCTATTTTTGCTTACATCTTCTCCGTTGGATGGGATAAACTAACTGGAAGATTGAAAAATGAAACGCAAGCAAGATTTAGAGCTAGAGAATTAACAAATTTGTTAGTAGAACTTGGACCTGCATTTGTTAAAGCAGGTCAAGCTTTATCAACAAGACCAGATATAATCCCAGGAATTCTTCTAGAAGAATTATCTGAATTGCAAGATCAACTCCCTGGGTTTGATGGCGATAAAGCTATGGAGTTAATAGAAGAAGATTTAGGATACAAAATAAAGGATATTTTTTTAGAAATTGATAAAGAGCCAATTTCCGCTGCGTCTTTAGGACAAGTACATAAAGCTAAATTAAAAAATGAAGAAATCGTTGCAATAAAAGTACAACGGCCAGGTTTACGAGAACAAATAACCTTAGATCTTTACATAGTGAGAAATATTGCTTATTGGCTTAAAAACAATATCGGATTAATCAGAAGTGATCTAGTTGCTTTGATTGATGAATTAGGTAAGAGAGTTTTTGAAGAAATGGATTATCTAAACGAGGCTGCGAATGCAGAAAAATTTAGAGATATGCATAAACATAACAAAATGATTGCCGTACCAAAAATTTATAAAGAAATAACTTCAAGAAGAGTTTTAGCAATGGAATGGATAGACGGTACAAAATTAACAAATTTAGAAGACGTAAAAAAATTAGGAATTAATCCTGATGAAATGATTGATATAGGGGTGCAATGCAGTTTAGAACAGCTTTTAGAACATGGTTTTTTTCATGCAGACCCACATCCAGGTAATTTACTAGCCTTAGAAGATGGAAGATTATGTTATCTAGATTTTGGAATGATGAGCGAGGTTTCCAGAGAATCTAGATCAGGATTAATTCAAGCAGTAGTACATTTAGTAAATAAAAACTTCGATAAATTGTCCCAAGATTTCGTAAAATTGGGATTTTTATCAGAGGAAGTTAATCTAGAACCCATTGTTCCAGCATTTCAAGATGTTTTCATCAATGCCGTTGAACAAGGAGTTTCGAAAATGGATTTTAAAAGCGTTACAGACGATATGTCTGGTGTTATGTATAAATTCCCTTTCAGACTACCCCCATATTATGCACTTATAATAAGATCATTACTTACTTTAGAAGGAATAGCTTTAAGCGTAGATCCTAACTTCAAAATATTAGGCGCAGCTTATCCATATTTTGCAAGAAGATTGATGGAAGACCCTGATCCACAATTAAGGGAAAGCCTTAAAGAAATGCTTTTTGATAATAAAAAATTTAAATGGGACCGTTTAGAAGATCTTCTTTCTAACGCTGCAAAACAAACAAATCTCGATTTAGAAAAACTTTTAGACGAAGTTATAAATCTTCTCTTTTCTCCAAATGGAGGATTTCTTAGAAATGAGATAGTTGAAGGTTTAACAAATCAAATAGATTTATTTAATCTAAAAATATTGAAAAGTTTGAATAACTATCTTCCCCAATCGATTAAATTTAATACTATTAATGAAAAAAACACCTTTAGTGACCTCATAATGTATGTAGAACCATTGAGAAACTTTTTAGAGATTTTACAAAAAGTACCCGGCTATTCAATTGACATTTTTCTAAAAAGGGTTCCGAGACTCATAAATGAGCCCTATGCAAAAGAAATGGGTATAGAAATTGCAAAAAAAGTAACTGAAAAGGGAGTAGTAAGACTTGTTAAGATTGCCGCTGGTGCAAATATCTAAATGAAGTTTAGTAAATTTTTACTATTTAAAATATTTTTTATTTTAGTAATTTCTCCATTATTTATTAGTGTTCCAAAAGCTAATGCTGCTGAAGAAATTAAAATCACATACAGCATATTTTCTCGAACAATTAAAGTAAATTCTTTAAAAACTTTTGCTAAAGAAGGTAAATCCACAAGAAAATTAAAAAGAATTTTGAAAGCAACCGGATCTCCCGATAAAGAAATTAGAACAGTTTTAAATAAAGATTTTGAAGTTCCTATTACCATTGCAAGCAAACTAGTATATTCTGAAATAGGAAATGTTTTTTTAACAAGACTTTCATCTATTATCCACCCACCCAGAGCAACTGATGAAAGAACAGGCATGTTGGCCCTTAGAGCAAGTGTAATTCAAGGAATTAACATAGGAAATGGAAAAATAAATCTAATAAAATTTTTTGAAGGATATCCAACTAAAACTGTGATTTTAGATGTCAGCGCTTTGAGCAAAGTTATGAATAAAGTAGAATCGATTTCAGAATTATTAACCTTTTTCACTAACTCTCCTCTAGAAAAAATCAAAACAAATTAAACAACCATGGTGTTATTAAATAAAATCAAAAATAAACTGCGTATTAATTACAGAAAAAAAAGATGGCCAGGTCTTATAGAAGCTTATAAACGATATTTACCAGTTACAAAGAAAACTCCTATTATTTCCCTCAATGAAGGAAATACACCACTAATTCTAAGCGAATCAATTAGCAACTTAATTGGAAATGGAACAAAAGTTTTTTTAAAATATGATGGCCTTAATCCAACAGGATCTTTTAAAGATCGTGGTATGACTATGGCAATTAGCAAAGCAAAAGAAGAGGGCCGTGAAGCAGTAATTTGTGCAAGTACTGGAAACACCTCTGCTGCTGCTGCTGCATATGCTTCGAGGGGAGGATTAAAACCTTATGTTTTAATCCCAGAAGGATTTGTTGCACAAGGAAAGCTTGCGCAAGCATTAATGTATGGCGCTGAGATAATATCTATTAATGGAAACTTTGATAAGGCTCTTGAAATTGTTAGAGATTTATCCTCAGAACATCCTATAGAACTTGTTAATTCTGTTAATCCATATCGAATACAAGGACAAAAGACGGCAGCTTTTGAAATAGTTGATGACTTAGGTCATGCTCCTGATTGGCTTTGTATTCCGATGGGTAATGCAGGAAATATAACTGCTTATTGGATGGGATTTAAAGAATATTCAAAAATAAAAAGGAATTTGAAATTACCAATTATGATGGGTTTTCAATCCGAAGGCTCTGCTCCATTAGTAAAAAATATTATAGTTAAAGATCCAGAAACAATTGCAACTGCAATAAGAATTGGTAATCCTGTAAATAGAGAAAAGGCAAAAACAGTAAGAAAGGAGAGTAAAGGAGATTTTCAATCAGTTACAGATGAAGAAATAATCAATGCTTATAAAATCCTTGCCCAAGAGGGAGTCTTTTGTGAACCTGCCAGTGCAGCATCGGTTGCTGGAATGATTAAAAATAAAAATAGAATTCAGAAAGAATCGACTATTGTTTGTGTTCTAACTGGAAATGGGTTAAAAGATCCTGATTGCGCAATAAAAAACAATGATGCTATTTTCAGGAAAAACATTGAACCTTCATTAAAAAATATAACTAAAATTTTGGGATATTAAAATCAAAAAAAAAAGTGTCTGTGGAATTCAATTAAAAATAAACATGAATTGTTGAAAAATACATAATAAGTAATTCTATTTGTTGAATAAATTTAAATTTATCGAATAAAGTAAACACTATTCAACACATTAAATTTTTTTTCCACAGTTTCTAATGTTCGTAACTAGTTAAACAAGCTATTTAATTTAAGATTTCCACAGTTTCCACAAAACCTACTACTACTAAATTTTTTATTTTATTATTTAATTTATATTAGAAGAAAGCAAAAAAATAATTTATTGAATTTAATTTACTAAAAAAGTATATTGTATTTGTAAAAAGTTCCAAATTCCGATGGAAATTATTTGTAATCAAAATGAATTAAATAATGCTATTCAACTGGTGAGCAAAGCAGTTGCTTCAAGACCAACGCATCCAATTCTTGCAAATATACTTCTAACAGCTGACGAAGGAACAAATAAAATTAGCATGACAGGATTTGATCTTAATTTAGGGATCCAAACTTCTTTTGATGGAACTGTTAAAAATAGTGGAGCTATTACTATACCTTCAAAACTTTTATCCGAAATAGTAAACAAATTACCTAATGAAACGCCTGTTTCTTTAGAAGTTGAAGAGAATTCAGATAATATCTTAATCAAAAGTGACAGAGGTTCTTTTAATCTTAAAGGGATCCCCTCTGATGAATATCCTAATTTACCATTTGTTGAAAGTGGTACTTCTTTGAATATTGATCCTAGTTCTTTTTTAAAGGCTTTAAAATCTACCATTTTTGCTAGTAGTAATGATGATTCAAAACAATTACTAACAGGTGTTAATTTCACATTTAAACCAAATTATTTAGAGTCTGCTTCTACAGATGGTCATAGATTGGCTGTTACTTTAATTGGTAATGAAGAAAATATCGAAAATAAAGAAAACTTATTTTCAAATGATGGTGGTTTGTCAGTGACTATTCCAACTAGATCATTAAGAGAAATTGAAAAACTAGTATCTTTGAGAAGCTCAGAAAATTCAATAAAACTTTTCTATGATAAAGGTCAAGTAGTATTTATTTCTTCTAATCAAATAATTACTACAAGAACCCTGGAAGGTACTTATCCTAATTATTCTCAATTAATTCCTGATTCTTTTTCTAAAATTCTGAATTTTAATACAAAAAAATTAATTGATGCATTAGAAAGAATTGCTGTTTTGGCTGATCAGCAAAGTAGTGTTGTAAAGATTAAATTAGATAATACAGATTTAGCTTCAATTAGCGCAGATGCCCAGGATATTGGAAACGCAAATGAATCAATACCTGTTTCTTACTCTGGAGAAAATTTTGATATTGCATTTAACGTAAGATATCTGTTAGAAGGTTTAAAAGTTATTGCTTCTGAAAATGTACTTTTAAAGTGTAATATTGCAACTACTCCAGCTGTTTTTGTTCCAGAAGATAATCTCAATTCTTTTACTTATTTAGTTATGCCTGTGCAGGTTCGTTCTTAATTTGAAATTACCTAAAGAAATTTTATTAAGTGAATTACTAAATTATAGTGTTAAGGGTAATATGGTCCTTAATTATGGAAATGGTGAAAATGTTTGGATGCATCCTCCAGTTCATCGAATTTTAGGATGGTACTCTCGTCCTTCAAATTTTGATTTAAAAAGAAATGTTTGGCGATTAAATCAAATTACTCAAATAATTGATAATGAAATTTATGTTAAAGGTGATCCAGCTATTTCCGATTTAGCAACTTTAAATAGGTTCCCAACTTTAATAGAAGCTAATCTTATAAATAAAAATGGATCAAAAATAGGAGTCATTGCAGATTTTTTATTTGAAATGAAAACGGGAAAAATTAAATATTATTTAGTTTCTAGATCTAATCCTAAGATTCCAGGTTCTAGTCGATGGAAATTAACTATTGATAATATCAATGACCAACAACCGGGATTGGTATTCTGTGAAAGTAATTCTTTAGATGATTTATCTGTAATAAAATCAAGTATTAAAAATGAATTTATGCAAAAAGGGAAAAAAATTTTTGATAGATTTGATGATATGAAGAATATTGCTTCTAATAGATTAGAGGAATGGCTTGAAGAAGATGAAGATATTAGCCAAAACTTAGATTTTAAACAAAAAAGTTTTTATAATAATGAGAGAACATCTATACCGTTTAGTGAAAAAAAAGATGATGACCCTTGGATATAAATAATGATAAATCAAGAAAATAATGATCTATATGATCTTAATGAAGCACTACAAGTTGAAAATTTAACACTTAATGATTACGAAGAAATTTGCAAAAGATTAAAGAGAAAACCTAACAGAACGGAATTAGGCATGTTTGGTGTTATGTGGTCCGAACATTGTTGCTACAGAAATTCAAAACCTTTACTATCTAAGTTTCCTACTAAAGGTAAAAATGTTTTAGTTGGACCTGGAGAAAATGCTGGAGTTATTGATGTTGGAAATAATCAAAAACTTGTTTTTAAAATAGAAAGTCATAATCATCCTTCTGCTATTGAACCTTTTCAAGGTGCAGCAACAGGTGTAGGAGGAATTTTAAGAGATATATTTACAATGGGTGCAAGGCCAATCGCAGTCTTGAATTCATTGAGATTCGGCAACCTTGATAAATTATCAAATGTTGATTTACTACGAGGAGTTGTATCCGGTATTGCTCATTATGGAAATTGCGTAGGTGTGCCGACTGTTGGAGGTGAAATTGACTTCGATGATAGTTACTCTGGAAATCCTCTAGTGAATGTTATGGCTTTAGGACTTTTAGAGACCAAGGAAATCGTTTGTTCTGGAGCTAAAAATGTAGGATCACCAGTGTTATATGTTGGTAATACAACTGGCAGAGACGGTGTTGGTGGTGCTAGTTTTGCTAGTTCAGAATTAACTACAACTTCATTAGATGATAGACCTGCAGTTCAGGTAGGTGATCCATTTGTTGAGAAAAGTCTTATTGAAGCTTGTTTGGATGCTTTCAAGACAGGAGATGTAATTGCAGCTCAAGATATGGGTGCTGCAGGTTTAACATGCAGTAGTGCAGAAATGGCCGCAAATGGAAATTTAGGGATATCTATTGATTTAGATTTGGTCCCTTCTAGAGAAGATGATATGTCCTCATACCAATATTTATTATCTGAATCGCAAGAAAGAATGTTGTTTGTCGTTAAAGAAGAAAAAATTAATGATCTTATTGAAAAATTTAATAAATGGGGATTATATGCCAGTGTTATTGGTGAAGTGATAGGAACTAATGAGGTAATTATTTCTCATGAAGGTAAAATTGTGGCCCAAATACCTACTTCTGCCTTATCTGATGATACTCCTGTAAATTTTCACAATGTGATTAATAATCCACCCGATGATCTTTTAAATAAATGGGAATGGAAAGAAAATGATTTACCAGAAATTCATGAGCAAAAAATATTTTCATTGAAGGAAAATAAGAATTTTTCTTTTTCAGAAATCATTTTAAAACTACTCTCTAATCCATCAATAGCTTCTAAAAGATGGATTTATAAACAATATGACTCTCAAGTTCAGACAAATACAGTTTTTAAACCTGGAAAATCAGATGCTGCCGTAGTAAGACTAAGGGAACAAAATAAAAAAAATAAAAGTAAAGTATTTTCTGGTGTCGCTGCTTCAGTTGATTGTAATAGTAGATGGGTTGCGCTTGATCCGTTTAGAGGATCTATCGCTGCCGTTGCAGAGTCCGCTAGAAATGTTAGTTGTGTTGGTGCTGAACCAGTAGCAATTACAAATAATTTAAATTTTTCTTCTCCTGAGAATGAAATAGGATATTGGCAACTCTCATCTTCATGTAATGGAATTGCTGAAGCCTGTAAAGCTTTAGAAACTCCTGTTACGGGAGGTAATGTATCTTTATATAATGAATCCAAAAGTAAAGATAATCTAATTACTCCTATCAATCCTACTCCTGTTATTGGAATGGTTGGAAAGATAGATAATGTCGAAAAAGCTATAAGTAGTGAATGGAAAAATATTGAAGATCAAATCTGGTTAATTGGTTCTTCCAAATCAGAAATAAAAATTGCAGCTAGTTCTTATCTGGAATATTTTCATGGAGAAATTACAGGTCGGCCTCCAAAAATAGATTTGTTGGATGAAAAGTTTTGCCAGAGTTTTTTAAGAAATGCGATTTTAAAAAGTCTTGTGGTTTCTTCTCATGATATAAGCGACGGAGGTTTAGCTATAGCTTTAGCAGAGTCTTGTATTTTGTCTTCACGGGGTGCAACTATAGAATTAGAGAAAGATTTAAATAGACTTGATAATTTATTGTTTGCCGAAGGGGGTTCAAGAATTATTTTTTCAATTAGTAAAATCAAACAAAATGAATGGTTTAATTATTTAAAACAAAATCAAATAAATTTCCCATCAAGTGTTTATGTAAAAAAAATAGGATACGTATCTAGTGATAAGCTGCAGATAAAAATCAACGAAAAAAATATTTGCAATATTAGGGTTGAGGAATTAACTGAAAAATTTAATAATAGTATTTCAGATTACTTCTAAATATGAAAAATATTTCTCAACTATTAATCATTTTAAATTATTAAGTTATGTGCGGAATAGTTGGAATCGTTTCTTCAAATGATGTAAATCAACAAATTTACGATAGTCTTTTGCTTTTGCAGCATAGAGGTCAAGACTCAACAGGTATAGCAACAATGGAAAATACTGTTTTTCATATACATAAGGTTAAAGGGCAGGTTAATACTGCTTATAGAACTAGAGATATGAGGAATTTAATTGGTAAAATTGGATTGGGTCATGTTAGGTATGCAACAAAGGGATCAGCAGAAAGTATAGAAGAAGCACAGCCTTTTTATGTTAATGCTCCTTATGGAATTGTTTTGATACATAATGGAAATTTGACTAATACCAGAGATTTAGAAAAACAGTTATTTAATGTCGATAAGCGGCATACAAATTCTTCAAGTGATACTGAAATGTTGTTAAATGTATTTGCGACAGAATTACAAGAACAAATTAATAATCAAGAATTAGAACCTGATATTATTTTTAATGCGGTCAAATTTTTACATAAAAGAATTCAGGGGTCATATGCTTCAATTGCGTTAATTTCAGGACATGGTTTATTAGCATTTAGAGATCCTTTTGGTATTAGGCCTTTAGTCATAGGGAAAAGACGTTCATCAACCACAAAAAAAGAAGAATGGATGGTTGCAAGTGAATCTTTAGTACTTGAGAATAATGATTATGAAGTAGTGAGAGATGTAGATCCAGGAGAAGCTGTTTTTATAAATCTTGATGGGGAGTTTTTTTCTAAGCAATGTTCTGAAAATCCAATGTTATTTCCCTGTGCTTTTGAATATGTTTACTTAGCTAGGCCAGATTCAATTATGAATGGAATTTCCGTCTATAAAGCTCGTTTAAAGATGGGAGATTATTTAGCAGAAACAATAAAAGAAACAATTAATTCTGGAGATATTGATGTAGTTATGCCTATTCCTGATTCTTCTCGACCCGCGGCAATGCAAGTCGCAAGACAGTTAGGGATAGAATATAGGGAAGGTTTTTTTAAAAATAGATATGTTGGCAGAACATTCATAATGCCTGGTCAGCAGCAACGTAAGAAATCTGTAAGGCAAAAATTAAATGCCATGAGTGCAGAGTTTAAAAATAAAAATGTATTAATTGTTGATGACTCGATAGTAAGAGGTACTACTTCAAAAGAAATTGTCCAGATGGCTAAAGATGCAGGAGCAAATAAAGTTTTTTTTACATCAGCAGCTCCTCCTGTTCGTTATCCTCACGTTTATGGAATTAATATGCCTAATAGAGATGAATTAATAGCTCATAATAGGACAATAAGTGAAATCGCCGATAAACTTGAAATTGATAACCTTGTTTATCAAAGTGTTGAAAGTTTGCGTAAATCTATAATTGGTGATTCCCCTATTAAAGGTTTAGAGATGAGTTGTTTTACTGGTGATTATGTAACTGGAACAGTAAATCAAGAATACTTAAATTGGGTTGAAAATGAATATAAATCTTAGTCGAGAAAGTTTTCAAGTCGGAAACAATTTTCAAGGTATTCATCATTATCTAATTTTAAAAAATCAATTAAAAAGTTTGATTTATTGGATTTGAAATTTAATTTATTTAGGTCTAATCTTGCAGATTTATTTTTATTAGTTTCAATATCAAGGTAATGGTTACTTGCCATTATTTTGAGAAAGTAATCGTTTTTAAGTTGAGTTTTTTCATTCAAATATCCCAAATTGTATTCATTTGAGCAGTAAATTTCATTACTATTTATGCAAAAGATTTTTCCTTTTTTAGATATTAAAAAAATATTTTCTCCATCATTAAATGTACAACAAGAAACGATTTTTTCAGATGGTAAAAGTTTTGCAATTATTAATCCTTGGGATTGTTTAGAAGTTGGCGTTAAAAATTTATTTGATAAATTAAATTTAAAAATTCTCCCTATCGAGGTTAATATTATTAAATCTTTGTTTTCATTAGAAATAAAAGAATCAATTGTTTTTAAATTATTTTTTAATTTTGTAATAGTGAAAGATCTATTGCTTTTAATCATATCTTCATCAAATAAAACTTTTTTAAATCTTCCATCTGAATTTAATATGCATAAATAATTTCTAGTTTCTTTTTTAATTGAATGAAAATTTATTATCTCACTAGGATGAATATTTCCAAGAATTTTATTATCTAATTTATAGTCTTTATTAATACTTGATTCCCAATCAATATTAAATACTTTTCCTGTAGCTGTGATGCCAATTAATTTTATATTTTTTTCAATATTACATATAAATTTTTGAATATTTTTATTATCTATAATTTTATTTACAACCTCAAATGATTTTTTGTAATTACCTAAAATCATTCTTTTTAAATAAAGTCTATTGTCTATGTATAATTTTGTTTTTTTATTTATAAAGTCTTCTAATATCTGATTATTAAGCGTTTCTAATTCTTCATTTTGATTTATATTTTTAATTATTTTTGTTTTACGTATAACATTGTATTTTTTCTTTAATATTAATAATTCTTCTATAAGTAATTCAAGTAACAATTCTCTTTCATTCAATAATTTTTGAAAATAATTCTTTTTTTCTTCTAAATTTTTTATATCGTTAACAATTTGATTTTTTTCTAGATTTGTTAATTTTTTTAGTGGCATATCCAAAACTGAATTTGCCTGTTTTTCACTTAAGAAAAAATTTTCTACTAATTTTGATTTTGCTTGCTCAGAATTTTCTGATTCTTCAATAATTGCGATAACTTTTTTTATGTTTTTTGTAGCTTTAGATAAACCTTCTGATATTTCTAGTTTATCAAGAGTGTTTTTTAGAAAATAAAAAGTTCTTTTTCTAATTGTTTCTTCTCTAAATTCAAGAAAATAGTTGAGATATTTTTTCAGATTTAGTTGTACAGGTTTGCCTTTAATTAAAGCTAAGAATATTGCGCCAAAGTTTGTTTGGAGAGTTGTTTTTTTATATAAATTAGAAATAACAAGTTCAGAATTAGAATCTTTTTTTAGTTCTATTACAATTCTCATTCCATCTCTGTCGCTCTCATCCCTAATATCAGAAATCCCAATAATCTTGCTTGAATTAACAAGTTCTGCGAGTTTTTCAATCCAACCTGCTTTATTAATTTGGTAAGGAAGTTCAGTAACGATTATTGCATTCTTTTTATGTTTCCCTTTGCCTAAATTTACCTCTTCAGTATTTACTACTCCTCTTATAGTTATAGATCCTTTTCCAGTTTGATAAAGTTCTTCTATTGCATGACTATAAATTAATTCTCCGCCTGTAGGAAAATCTGGTCCTTTGATAATGTAAGAAAGTTTTTTATCACTAATATCTTTATTTTTAACTAAGGCAACTAAACCATCAACAACTTCGCCTAGATTGTGAGGTGGAATATTTGTTGCCATGCCAACAGCAATACCTGATGAGCCGTTCAATAATAAAAATGGAAGTTGGGCTGGAAGAACATCTGGTTCTTTTTGAGAACCGTCAAAGTTATTTGAAAAGTTTACTGTTTCTGATGCAATTTCTTCAAGAAATCCTTTATGAGCTATTGGAGCTAATCTGGTCTCTGTATACCTCATTGCAGCAGGCGGATCATTATCTACAGATCCAAAATTCCCATGGCCGTCAAGAGTAGGATATTTAGTTGAGAAATTTTGTACCAGCTTTACTAATGCATCGTAAACTGCTTGATCTCCATGAGGATGGTATTTTCCAAGTACATCTCCAACAACCCTTGCACACTTCCTGAATGGTTTATCAGGAGTTAAGCCTAATTCATACATCGCAAATATGATTCTTCTTTGTACAGGCTTAAGACCATCTCTTGCATCAGGCAACGCTCGTCCAACTATGACGCTCATAGCATACTCCAAATAAGAACGTTGCATTTCTTCTTGAAGCGAGATGGAAGTGAAGTTTTTCTTATCCATTGGAGCGCAAAATTAATTATTAATTAACTAAATTAAGACTAATAGGTAAAACAATATTTACCAGTATTCAACATTAAGATGATTCACTTATTTTGGATTTTGCCAGTATTACATCTTTTTTAAGTTGTTCATTTTGTAAAAGAATTTCTGTAGAGGCTTGTAATTTTTCTCCCCATAACTGTTCTTTTCTATAATCATAATTAACATATCTGGGATCTTTATCCAAAGCTTTTTTTGCTAGCTGAATTGCTAATTTATTATCTTGAATATTTATACATGAGGCTAGGCCTAGTAATGGTTCTGCATTCTCTTCGATTGAGATTGCACTTTCAAAAAGTTTGATTGCGAGATTCACTTTGTTTTTTTCGAAATAAGCTAAACCTTGATTATTTATTGCTTGCCAGAAATCAGGCTTGATTTTTATGGATTTATCAAACAATTTGATAGCCTCCAAATAATTTTTTTCCATTAATAAAATATTTCCTAATTGAAAAATAGCTTTGTGGTTATTGGGATCAATCTTTATTCCTTTTTCTAAAGCATTCTTTGCTTTTTTTTGTTGGGAAATTTTTAAGTAAACATTACTTTTAGCAAAATATATTTCGCTAATATTTGAATTGATCTGTTCTGCTTTATTTAGAGAACTTAATGCGTTTTTGTATTCTTTGTTAGCTATTTGTGCTTCAGCCAAAATCAGCAATAGTTTTTCATCTTTTGCATTTATTTTTACTGCTAATTTAGCTAAGTTAAGACTGTCTTCATATTGACCAAAATAAAGAAGTTGATATGCATTTTTGCCAATATATAAACTTTGCTTTTGTAAATTTTTAATTGTTGGGAAATAATAATATGGAACTATTGCTCGAACTATTTCTATTTGAAAAAAGTAAAAACAGATTAAGGAGGTAAAAATTGTTTTTTTTAAAAACGACTTCATATTTTAATTTTTTTATTCTTTATATTTGCTTGTATATTTCTTTTCCACATCCATGGTTTAATTCTTTTTAAAGTAGTTCCTTTAAGATTTTCTTGCCACGTTTTATCGTCCCAATTGAGGGACTCAATATTAAGATTTTTAATCCATTCTTTCGGTGTGGTTTCATGATTATTGTTGTATGGCACTGATTTATTCCATGGACAAACATCTTGACAAATATCACATCCTGCAACCCATCCACCTAAATTTTTTTCTATTTTCTTTGGAATAGTTTTATCTCTGCTCTCTATTGTGTGATACGCAATGCATAAATCTGATTGTATTACAAATGGTTCTACAATCGCCTTTGTGGGACAATGTTCAATACAAGCATCACATTTTCCACAAAGTGATTGATGTGGTTTATCTGGTATTAAATCTTTTGTGAGAATCATAAAACCCAAAGTAAACCAAGAACCATTTTTTTTGCTGATTAAATTACTATTTTTACCTATCCAACCAATCCCTGCTTCCTCTGCCCATGCTTTTTCAAGAAGAGGAGAGGTATCAACACAT
Source organism: Prochlorococcus sp. AG-402-I23 (assembly GCA_003216915.1). Taxonomy (GTDB): domain Bacteria; phylum Cyanobacteriota; class Cyanobacteriia; order PCC-6307; family Cyanobiaceae; genus Prochlorococcus_A. The sequence continues at coordinate 1,985 of QCIB01000011.1, read as the reverse complement.
ATTTTCCATTTGCAATCAGGGATTTCTATGTTGATCCATTTACCAATATTTTTTAATTTTTTGTGAATCACTTTATGATAATCCTCACCTTGGCTAAATTTAGCTACCTTGAGGAAATTGTTATTGCTGTTTTGTGAATTAATATAAGTAAATCCAACGCTTAAAACACTTTTTGCATCTTCAAAAAGTGAGCCTATGTTTTTTCTTTTTTCTGCTTCCATCCATTTCATTTCAGCATGATAATTATTTGATAACCATCTTTCTAATGCATTAGTTCTTAATTTTATGCGCGAACTACCTGGAATTGAAGCTATTCCGGCAACTGTAAAACCCTCAAAAATAGCTCTTTCTTTTAATTTTCTACTTATTTCTTTTTTGTCTTGAATCGTATCAATCATTTCTTATTCTTTATAGCATTTCTTTTAAAAGTTATGTTTGGGAGAAAAACTTATAAATAAAATAGATATATTTAAGAAAAATATATCCTAACTGAGTAAAAACAGTTAAATTATTAGTAAAGTTAATATAGTTAAAACGTTATTTTGGTTGAATCTAATCAAAATCAAGATTCGAATTTAGGATCTAGGCTTCAACAAGATCTTAAAAATGATCTTATTGCTGGGTTGTTAGTTGTAATACCCTTAGCAACAACAATCTGGCTGTCTTCATTAGTTAGTAAATTTGTTTTAACGTTAGTTACTTCAGTCCCAAAGCAACTAAATCCTTTTATTACTTTAAATCCTTTATTACAAGATTTAATTAATCTCACCTTAGGTTTAACTGTACCTTTATTAGCTATTTTGCTTATAGGCTTGATGGCGAGAAATTTTGTAGGCAGATGGTTATTAGAATTTGGAGAGGGTACTTTATCAAAAATTCCAGTAGCTGGAGCGGTTTATAAAACTCTTAAACAATTGCTAGAAACTTTCTTAAGTAATAAATCTAATAGATTTAGACGAGTTGTTCTAGTTGAATATCCTCGTGAGGGACTATATAGTGTTGGCTTTGTAACTGGAGATGTAGGACCTTCTCTACAGCCAGAATTGGAAGAAAAGTTACTTAGTGTTTTCATCCCTACAGCACCAAACCCAACTACTGGCTGGTATACACTTGTTCCTGAGTCTTCAGTTAAGGATTTGGATATTTCTGTTGAAGATGCTTTTAGAACAATAATTTCTGCTGGGATAGTTAATCCTGATGAGAAAAATAACACCACAAATCCAACATTTTCAAAATTGTTTTCACAATTGCGAGCCTCTACTAATACTTCTTCTTAATTGATGCATAATAGATCCCTTTCTAGAGAATTATCTTTAATTTCTCTTGGCCTCATAAAAGATAAAGGTGATTTTAAATTAAATAAATTTCAGATAGAAGAAATTTTTGAATCTGCTTTGGATTCTTTAATAAACCATTGCAGAGAGGAATTAGATAATTGCGAGTCAGAGTTAGAAAATGCTTCACAAAAAATATTAGATAGTGAATTGCAAGAAGGTGTTGATTCTTCTTATTCAAATGTTCGAGATGAGTTAAAAAAATCTCTGACAAAAATTGAAACCGTAATGAATACACTCTCTGTCACTTTAGATTTTCCAAAATTAATTGTTTCTAGCGGTCAAATAGATATTAGAGAGGATGTAAATCAAAGGATTTGTAATATAATTAATAATCTCAAAATTATTGATTCTGATATTGATCAAGTAATGGATGGCTGGAGATTAAAAAGATTACCAAGAATTGATAGGGATATTCTGCGTCTAGCTTACGTGGACATCAATTTTTTGAACACACCTGTCGCAGTTGCTTGTGATGAGGCTGTTAATTTAGCTAATAAATATAGTGATTTGCAAGGAAGAAAATTTATTAATGGAGTTTTAAGGAGATTACAAACAATTTAATTGTCATAATTATTTGATATAAATAAATAGTGTTTAGAAAATTTTAATTACGAACTATAGATAATAATGACTAATACTGATTCTAAT
>QCIB01000010.1 GCA_003216915.1 Prochlorococcus sp. AG-402-I23 | reverse complement strand
CTCTTCTACTCAAGGCCATCATTGTAAGCGTAGGGCTTTGCCAAGATGATGTGGGCCAGCATGCTCCATCTAGTACAAGCACATTCTTGCATCTCCATAATCTATTAAATTTATCAACTACGCTATTTTCTTCATCCATCCCCATTGGTGCTCCCCCTACTTCATGAATGTAATATCCAGGAGGAGGAGGACTATCTGAAAGTGCGATCAAATTTTTTGTAAATAAACTCCCTAATGGGATGTTCATTAGTTCATTAATATTTTTTATTTCTCCATTTGCAGCTTTTATTGATTTTCGTATTGTATTTTCCATATGCTTAGCCATGTTTAACTCATTTTCGCTCCATTCGAATTCAATGTAGGGAATTGGGATACCCCATTCATCTGTTTTTTTTGATAGAGAAACTGAGTTTTTCTCTCTAGGAAGGACTTCTCCATGGGCGATAAGAAAGCCAATGGATGTGTTTGTGTCTTTTTGCAAAAATTTAGGTATCCCTAATCGATCAATTGCCCCCCAGATTCCATAACCTCTATGGAAATTTATGTCGTCAATTTTTGGTAAATTTGAACCGAATGGAATAAAGAAGCTGCCTGCTCCAGAAAGATTGGGAGGATTATCTAATGGATGTCCTGAGTTGTTTGTTTTTGGGACTGAAAAAAATCTACAGATAGATATATGGTCCATAAGGCATTTACCTAATTTCCCAGAATTATCTTTAAAACCTGAGGGATTTGATTTATATTCTGAGTTCAGCAGTATTCTGAGTGTTGAAATTGTTGATGCGCAAAGAAGGATTAAATTACAATTTAATTCTTTTTTGCATCCATTTTCTAAGTTTACGATCGTTAGTTTTGATGCAAGCTCTGTTATCTTGTTAATCTCAAAAGATTCCACTAAGTGATTTGAAATTATTTGCACATTCCCAGTATCTAAAGCTTTTTTTAAAGTGCTACCTAAACTAGAGGATTTGGGCCATTTTTTATCTTTTACTGATGAATTACTGTCAAATCCTCTCGATTGTATAAATGGATAGTTTAATTTTGATTTAACTTTGCTGCCAAAAATATTTTCGTTTTCTGTAAGAGGTATTTCACCAATATATTTACCGTTTGGAACTTCTTTAATGTTATCTTTTCGTCCATAGATTCCACAGAAATTTTCAATGAAATCATAGTGAAGGGAAAGTTCATCATATGAAATAGGCCAGTTTGTTCCGAATCCGTCTTTTTTAGCCGGATGAAAATCTTCTGAGGAAAGTCTTAATGTTATTCCGCCCCATGTTAATGATCTCCCCCCATATTGTTTCCCTTGTGTCCAAAGAAATGGCTTTTTTTTAGGGCATTCATAAGGATGCTTCAATTCATTTGAATATAAGTCTGGATTATTTTTCCAATAACCAGGATGTTGGCATTGATTGGCATGTTTTTTTGTTAAAACTCCTGATAATCTTTTTAATGTACTTTTTGGCTCATGATTACTAGCTTCATGCCTTTTAACTTGAGGCCCTGCTTCTATTACTAAAACTTTGATCCCTTGTTCTGCCAATGTAAGTGCTGCTATTCCTCCTGTAGCTCCAGAACCAACAACAATTGCATCATAGGGACTTATATCCAAAACCTAGTTCGTGATTTGCTATTTCAATAAATATAGCATTCAGTAAATTATTAATTTTTAGATTTCAGCTTAAGAAGTTAGAATCTATTTAAAGACTACTCAAACAAATGAGATTTATAATTTTAACTTTTTTAATAGTTGTTTTAACCCTCCCTTCTAGAAGCTTCGCTGCGTTGGATTATGGTAAACAATCTTTGGTAGGGGCTGATTTTTCTGGATCTGATTTAAAAGGAGCAACTTTCTATTTGACTGATTTACAAGACGCAAATTTGTCGGGTTGTGAGCTCCAAAATGCGACTCTTTATGGAGCAAAATTGAAAGATACTAATTTAAGTAACTCCAACTTAAGAGAAGTAACTTTAGACTCAGCTGTTTTAGATGGAACAGATTTATCAAATACTAACTTGGAGGATTCTTTTGCTTATAGTACCCAGTTTGAAAATGTAAAAATACAAGGCGCGGACTTCACAAATGTTTTTTTGCCAAAAGATATTACTAGGAAATTTTGTGAAAGTGCTACTGGAACTAATCCAATTACAAATAGAGAAACCAGAGAAACTTTAGAATGCGATTACATTTAAATTTATGCAAATACAAGTTCTTTTTTAATCTTTCTTTGTTTATAAAGTGATCTTCCAACAGGCCAACCTAAAGTAGATAAATGTTTCATTAAAGAACCTGAGTATTTGAAATAAAAATTGTCTGAATATTTGATGCCAAGTTCTTTTAGAGTGGTTATTAATAAACATAGATCTTTCTTGTTGCCTTTTTTCATATCCAACAATATCAATGCTTCACTTGATAATTTTTTTTCTAGAACCTTATCATTTTCAGCAAAACCAACTTTAAGTGAATTAAATTCATCAGAATAAAGAGTATAAATAATTCCATCTTTGAATTTATCTACAGAAGTATATACACTAAATCTTGATGATTTGAATGTTTTGTATCCTTTAATGATTTTTCTGTTATTCATAATTATTTGATTTCATCCTGAGCTAATTCGTATTTCTCCAATAGATTGTTTACTTCTGCTAATGCAATCCTCTTTTGACAGGCAGAGTCATATCTATTTACTGCTACTGAAGGTATTGAACCTTTGCTTTTCATTTCCCTTATACCAGTTTCTAAACATTGAAAAGCAACACTTGATAGATCTCTTCCTTCTGCTGCGGCCCAAACCTTCAAAAGATAAGTAAGGTTTGATGGTACTGAGATCTGTACTTTGTTTGAATTTGAAGTATTTAATGCAATATCATCGAGACTAATTTCTTTAGAGGAAATAGTTTCTTTAACCTTTTTCTTCAAAAATTTTACTTGGCTTATAGCGTCCTCTTTATTCTTTATTTTTTGGTCTATTTCAAATAACTCTTCTTCTGAATTAATTAAAGCTTCTAATGCCCATTTAGCATCATCTTTCGCAACAGCGGTTCTATCAAGCCATTCATCTCTTATTTTTGACCAATTGCTAGGCATAAGCTTTATGCGATAATTCTATGATATATAAATCTATATAGATTGTCTATAAAATCTAAATAGATTTAATTTAGATTTTATAAAGTTTAAATTTTATTTTTAATAATTCCTCCTCTTAGAAATAATCTTTTACAATAATTGGAACTGCAGAATCTATCCAATGTGATCTTAGAGGTATTTTTTTTCGTTAATTGAAAATAATATATTAGATAATTCAATCTTTTTAAAATTTAGTTATTTGTTTATTTAATTAAAAACTTCTGAGCTTTTAATCTCTTTCAATAAGTTCAATTTTATAACCATCAGGATCCTCAACAAAAGCTAAGACAGTAGTACTGTTTTTCATTGTTTTAGGTTTGGTTGTTATTTTACAACCATTATTTTCTAATCCTTGGCAAATTAGATGAATATCTTTTACTCCAATAGCTATATGACCATATTTATCTCCAAGCTCATAGTCTGCAGACTTTTTGTCCCAGTTATAAGTTAATTCAATTACTGTGTTTTCTTTTTCTGAGCCATAACCAACAAATGCCAAAGTGAATTTTCCATGAGGGTAATCCTTTTTTCGTAATAAATTCATTCCTAATCTATTGACGTAGAAATCAATGGATTTATCTAAATCTCCAACCCTCAACATTGTATGTAGGATACGCATTTTGAATTATGAACCTTAATCAATTATCTAATATTTAATAACCATCTGCCAAAGTTGATTTTTTCGAGTCTAAGTCTTTTTATTAATTTCAAAAAATTAGGTTAAAATATGAATACGAAATTTCAATAATATATTGAATCAAATATTGCATCGAGTTACTTCAGTTTGTTTATATACTTATATGCTTAAGGCTTCAGTTCCTTTTGGAAATTATTTATTTGCAAAATATTACTTTCTAAAAGTATTAATATTTTATTTAACACTTCCAATAAATTTAATAGAAGGAACTCTTAGATATGGAGGCCTTGGAGGTTTTAGCGGTTTATTGATATTTTTTGTGCTGTTTGCAGGAGTTGTTAGAAATCCAAAGGTCCCTTATTTTGTAAGGTTCAACGCCTGCCAAGCATTGTTACTTAATATTTCACTTCTAATAATTACTTATATCTTGGGAATATTTTCCTTACCTCTTCCCTCGTTAATATCAATTATATTTATTGCATCTTTTTCTATATTTATTTTTTCTGTCTTTCAATGTATTTATGGAGTTGAACCTGAAATTCCCTTAATTAGTAAATCTGTAAGAATGCAAATTTAAAAAGATTTATAGATTTACTGACTTTCTTCAGCACTCATTCAGAATAGATTCCCATCTTTGTTGACTTGCTTTTATTGCTTGCATTGGCGGATTAGCCCCCTCTATTTCAAAGGCTTTAATTAATGATTTATTAGCTAATAGTCCTAATCTTGCTGCCTCTCTTTGCCTAGAGCATACTTTTTTTCTTGATCCCTCTTTTAAACTATTTTCGATTTCTTTAAGAATCTGGCTAGCTTCATTCGATTTAGAATAAAAATCATTCATGTAAACATCAAGTGCCGTATCAGCAAAGATTACAACTGGAGAGATTATTGTGACTAAGCACATTATAAAACTTACAAATACAAATATTTTCATAAGAATCTCAAGTAAAATTTTTGTCCGATCTCTTTAATACTAAATAAAAGGTAAGAACGCTAATTGTTCCAGATGGGCCTATTAAAACATGCCAAAATTGATCGCCACTAATTGAGAGCTTTGTGCCAAAGAAAGTCGTAAAAATAATACCAAAAATTGGGTAAAGAATAAAAAGCCAATCTTTAAAAACTCTTTGCCAATTAATAATTAAAAGGATACTTATTATTACTTGAAAAATGAGAGCAATAGTTTTATCAAATAAAAAATATGAGATTATTGAACATAAAGAAATGCAAAAATTAGTTTTTTGAATGAATTTATTTTTTATAACTGATATAGATAAACATGTTAGACCTAAAGATAGGAAAGAATAAAATAACCAATTATATAAAGAGGAGTGATCTACATAAATCCAAGATGTTTGGGTATGATCTATCATTTCAGAAATCGATGCCAATCCTAAAAAAATAAAACCGAAAGGTATCAATTTGTTCTTGCTTATATGTTTGAATTTATTGATCGATTTAATACCTAATAATATTGGGATTATTGCCGCTTGAAAGTGGGCAAATAATAAAATTGAAAAAAACAAAATAAATTCTAAACTTTAATTCATCCTAATTTAAATAAAAAAAACAGTTTCGGGTCACCTGAGTAGAGAAAGGTACCATTGCCCGATTACTATAATTAATATTGTAAGAACCAAAGGGAAAGCAGGATATCGTGTTTGAAAATTAGCAGGTGGCCAAGGAGACCAAGATATTAATCTTCCTTGCGGTTCATTTGAAATAACTTTTTTTTTCGATTTTTTGGATATTAAATTTTCTGTGGCAAATCCTTTACTCATAATCTAAATAAAAATTTATCCTAACAAGTACGTTTCAAAAGGGCGTTTATATTGTTCGGTTCTTTTTATTTGAACGGAGGGGGTGGGATTCGAACCCACGGTGCCCTTGCAGACACGCTAGTTTTCAAGACTAGATATATTCAAGTGATACCAACCGTTTTAGTATCTCTTAAGGAACAGATGTAACCGAAACGTAACCACTTTACGGTTTTGTTTTTATTCTTTAAATATCGATATAAAATAAGAGTTCATTAGCTCTTATTTATGGATAAAAGATTTATAGCTGAAAAGATAATGACTCTTCTTATTTCTTTGATCGGCTAATAAATATTTTTTATTACTTATTATATAGATGCTGGAATACTTAGAACTGCGATTACTATAAATTTAGTACTCAGAGCTAAAGGTAAAAGACAAAGAAAGTAAAAAACGCTTACTACTCGTAATATACCTTCAACAAATACAAGATTTTCCAAAATATATAGTCATCATGCCAAATCCCTGAAGGAAGAGTTTTTAGATTAATTTCATCAGAATCTTTAACGTACATATTAACGAAGTAGTTCCGACAAGGGCGACCTGATGCGCAAAGCTCCTCGTCCTCATAAAACAATTCAAGTTCAAATTTAAAATTGGGTCCACGGTTATATGTTGTGCCAAACTCATAACTTCTAACAATATTACAATTTTCCCAAATTTCAAGGTAAGCGCCGTTTACGACAACATAATCATATTCATACTCATAATATACATCTCGGTTTCGCATAAACCAAAGCACAACACCTTTTTCCTGTTGATTTTGTAAACACTGTAAAGAGTTATTGTTTTTAATTCTTAATTCATTTTCTCTACGGTTATATTCATCTTTAACACTTGCACTCGCAGCTGATATATAACCACATAAAACTATTTGCAGAAATATTTTGAGAAATTTCATTTTATTTAAATTTTCCTCTAATTATTTTCTTAAAATGGGAGTATTTCATTCGCTAGTCTAGTGTGACCGCTTGTAACCGTTTTTAAAAGTGTAACCGAAATGTAACCGCTTTTGATACTAAGAATTCGGCAACTTAGAGGAACTCTAAGGAACTTATTTAAATGGTCAGAAAATAAAGAAAACTCCTAATAGGAGTTGTTTCTATAGAAGTCAGTATTCATTACGGAGGGGGTGGGATTCGAACCCACGGTGCCCTTGCAGACACGCTAGTTTTCAAGACTAGAGCCTTAAACCACTCGACCACCCCTCCAGGCGAAAAATATTAAATTTTTAGCTTTTTAATTATATCAAAAGGTGGTTGATTTTTTCGGAAACAGTTCGGAAACGCATGTCAAGTTAGATAAGAAAGCTATTGGCACAACTAAAGATAAATCTAGCTTTCAAGACTAGATCCCTAAACCACTCAACCACCTCTCCTTGGGCTATTCAATTGTTTTTGAACTTAAAATCATAGCATAGGAAGGTACTCATAAACTATTAAGTCAAGTCATAGGAATAGCTTCACGCAGTCTTGAATTTTAAAATTCTTTAAATATTTTTTGAAGCAACCATAACACAGGATATGGAGCTTTGAGTTATTTTTGCATCTTTTAAACTAAGCCCCATTGAAGGGAATTCATATTTCGAAATAACCTGAAATTTATTTTTTATTAATAATTGTTCAATATTTTCAATATTGTCTAATAAATAAATATTATCTGGAGCGGGTGAATTTATTGGGAAATTGATGTAAAGAGAACCATTTAAACTAAGAAGTTCATAAATATTCTTCAACACCAGTGATGGATTTTCTACGCACTCTAAAACTTCTGAAATAACAACCAAATCAAAAAAATCATGATATTTAACATCAATTGCTTTATTTATATCTATTTTCTTAAGTTTTAAGTTATCGTCTTCGAATATAGAAATTCTTTCTAAATTAGTTTTAGTCGTTAATAAAGATGTTTTACTAATATCCCAACCCTCAAGTTTTGAAAAATTCAAACTCTTTGATGCAATTGATAAATATAATCCATGCCCAGGTCCAATTTCTAAAAAAGTTGAATTTTTGAAGAAGTTATCTATGAAATTAACAAAATTAATAGTTGATAGATAATGATTACTCCAAATTATTTGACTTATCAATAATCCATTAAGATATTTACGCATGTAATCTTTTTCAGAATATATTTTTGTAAATATTTCCTTATTACTTTTAAATCTATATCCTTTATTTTTTCTAAATAAAAATTGGTATACTATCATTTCTTTACAAAGCCATTTATAGTCTTTTACAAATTCATTCAATTTTTCTTCTGAAATTTCACAAATAAATTTAGAAATATATTCAATTATTTCTAAATCTTTTTTTTCTAATTTATAAAAAGATCTTTTGATAGAACTTTTATGTTCGGGAAAAGTCTTAATTATAAGATTTATAATTTCTGAGAAATATTTTGTATTTTCAATTAAATATATTAAATAATCCTCTTGAGAATTATATTTTGAATCAATTTTCATTATTAGAGCTTAAAGGTATTTTAAAAGTGACGAAATATTCTTATAGCTATGAGACTACAGTTATTATAAAATATTTTGATTATTCATAAGTAACCTTTTTTTATTTTTTTATTATTAATTCTTGAGGATTATATTTTTCTTTTAAAGTTGTCACGTTAGTCATAAAGATTAGAGAATCTAAAAAATAAGCTTACTGCCAACAAAGCGGCAACAGTATAGACATATGGTATTTTTATAATTTTATTAGTCTTAATAAGAAGTATTTTATATCAGTTAGTTTGAAGATTGATTATTTATTTTCTTTCCAAAAATAATTTAGTTTTTAAGATTAGAGGCTTAAACCACTCGTCAACCTCTCAAATGGGTTATTCAGTTTTATTCAACTTAAAACTATAACATAAGAAATTAGTCATAGTCTATAAAATCAAAGATTAAAAAATAATTTAAAGAAACTAGTTATAGAGCAGAATTATTATTAATAATGACGGGTTAAATAGTTATAACAGTCTATATATTAGTCGCATTTAGTTCATAAAATTATTCTGCTACTCATAAAAATCATCCAAAGTTGACATTTTGTTGAAATAAACCAAATAAGTTATTACCAACTATGGCAGCGATTATTAAAACGAAGGCAACTATGGCGAAAAGAGCACTTACATCTTTTATGTCATATGGTGCCTTAAATAAAGGTTTCTGGTCTGCCATAGTTATCAAATATATAAATGCAATTAAATCATATTAGTTTAATGCTTGTTAGAAGTATTAAGTGATTTTGTTAGATTAAGTTTGGACAAAAAAAGCCACTAAAAGTGGCTTTTTAAACTTATTTGATAAATGAACTAGCTTGTGTAAGCTTTTCCTCTATAAGTTAGTTCGATGTGCTGCTTTTTAGCTGCTGCTTTGTTCTGGACGTACTTTTGTCCTCTGTAAATTAGAGTCATTTTTTAAGCTCCGGTTTCGCTTAAGTCCCCGTTCCATGGCTTAAGTCGATTTGCGGCTTGCTATACGCAAGTTGAACGTTTTAGTAGCGGTTGCTACAATTTAATAATATCATTCAAGAAAATTATTTGTCTAGGTCTCTAATAAATAAACTTTATACTTTAATAATGAAATAGGCTAATACTAAAGAAATTTATGTTTTTCTTTGTGTAGTTTCATGCAGGTTACATTTTGTTCGTTTTTGAGAAGTATTTTTTTTTTAATGAACTTTTAAATGTAAAATTCTTAAGATTATAAAATTTGTTTTATGTTTTCTAGAGGCAAAAAACCTACAGTAAAAAAATCCGCAATAGTTGAAGAGACTCCATTATTTGCTCAATTATTACCATTCGCAAACAGAATGAATGATAAGGTTCAATTGGTAAATGCCTTGGCTTTTACTTTTATTATGGGATTCTCAATTTTTGGAATTGCTCTATGGAAACTATCAGGGTTGACCTAATTATTTAATTTTTGCAAAGCATCAATTTTTGATTCTTTGTTTTCAATTATGGTTATTAACCATCTAGAGGCGAGCCCTCTGGATATAGATCTATTTTTTAGAAATCTACATAAATAAACGTGTAGATTTTTTTCGTTTTTGGAGTTAAATTTTTCCTCAAAATCTAAGATATCTTCTTCAGACGTTCTTTTTCTTAGCTCATCCACTAATGCATGACTAGAGGAGTCATTAAATAAGTTCCCAATATTTAAGCTTAATGTCATAAATAATTTATGTCCCTACTTAAGAGGTAGCCATAAATTAAATTTTTAAAAACTAATTTATATTTTTTATTTACAAATAATTCAAAAATTAATCTTTTGGTTTAGCCAGAGGAAGTAAGCACTTATCTGAATCACAACCTGCTGGTCCTGCTTCAGATAGTTCTCCAACATCATATTTATTAAGAGCGTCAAAGAAATCGTTATTGACTTTCCTTTCTATTACTTTATTTTGCAATGAGATATATTCCTCTTTACTTATTGGTTCAAAGGGTAATCTCGGGAAAGTAGCGTTCGCACTAAATCGAGCTAGCAATGCCGCTGAAATATATCCCTCATTATTTTCTATCGCATTATGAATAGCCTTAGCTAAATCCTCGATTTCATTTTCTCTAAATTCTACGGTTGCAGAGGTATTATGCTCTGTATAAAATTTCTGCACTTGCATGTAAAAATCAAATTGAGCTAATGCTGAGAAATTATTGATGTCTATTTGGTCTGCACCATCTATATTTGCCCAACTAACCTCTGTAGGGATTTCAACTAACCATTCTGTGCATCTTGGATCAAATGGATTATCGAGCAAACAACCATTTTCATCTTTATCAGATTGAGATGGAACAACTGAGTAACCATAATCCATGCAAGCTAAAGCGATTGGGTCATTTTTCCTGAAAGTTATTCTTCTTATGAATCTTTGAGCCTTTGGAGGATGCCAACCTGGAGCTGCTCCAGTAAGAAGACTTTTGGTTCCAGCTGGTTGAACTGTTGTGCATCTATTTGGTCTCCTTAGATTATGCTTATCACAATATTCCCATACAGTTTCTTTTACTATTTTTCTCCAAGAATCTAAGAATTTAGCTTCCTTTTCTTTGAAGGCCTGCCCTTCTTCGCTATTTGGCCTTCCTGCTTCCCACCATTTCAACCATGGCGTCCCAAATGCATGGACACAAAAATCAAATAATCCAGTGAAGCTTACTCCTACGATAGGATCATATTCCCTACTTTTTCTGTAACGCTCAACTTCAAATTCATGATTAAGTAAGCATGCTACAGAAAGAGCGGCTGCTTTAAAAGCTTTTTTTTGCTCTTCAAAATTTCCTGGATCAATCTGATTTAAATGAACTTCAGCCAAGTTGCAGTGGAAATCATTTCCCAAGATCTCCCCACAAGGGTTAAGTCCATATCGGCTCATCCTGTGGTCTAACTCTTCTTCTGAAAAAGGACCATAACTACTATTTATCCAATTTCTCGCTTCATCCTTGCCTTGTTCCGAGTAAATTTCAATAAATTCCTTTCTCAATTCATCATCTTTGAGAATATCTGCATTTGACCTTGCGATTGCTTCTGGAGCAAATTGAATGGCTCCCTCACCTGAATGGAATTGTTTTGTTACTGCATCCAAAACAGTTTGGTAAGTGGGTTTTGTATGGTAAACCCTAGTATGATTGGCCATTCTGAGGGCATCTTTTTCAGGATCTATTCTCCAATTACCATTCTCATCTTGACTCCATAAATTTTCTTTTGCTGATGCGGCTTCCTGATCATCTGAAGCAAATTGTCTCATTCCAGCACTTCTTCTTATATTCCCAGCAACTATGGTTACTGCAGCTTCATCAATTAATAAACAACATTCTACTGTACTTAATTTCCTACCAATTGCCTTTCCAAGAAGTGATGCGACTCTAGAGTAAAGATCTTTCAATTTGATAGGATTTGCCATACCACCAAAACCTTTTAATGATTCTCCAGCAGGCCTAATATCTTCCAAATCAATATAAACATCAATTTCTCTTTCAAGACTCTCGTTACTTGATGCCTCAAGAAGATATTTATAGCTATCTACCCATCCTCTTCTGCTATCTCCAACTTTGATATGAAGATCTTTTCCTTTAATTTCTGATGATGACTTTTCTTCTCTTTGATCTTTAGGAGTTATTCCAACTTCACTAACTGATTTAATGTTTATTTTGTTAATTACAGTAGGTAGATTATTTATAAAATGAGGCTCAATTATTGCACCTGTTCCACATCCCATCATTGCTAAGTCCATCATTAATGCGAAGGCTTCCCAATCAATTAAGTTTGTTGAGGTACAGTTGTATGCCCCTGAGAAATTTTGGTTCTTATTAATCCAAGGGGTTCCGCCTATCCATAACCATCTTCCTGAAGGTTGAGCTTTTTGGTTACTTTGCATCTCTCTCATTAGGATTAATTCTTCTTCAGAAAGTTTTCCTAATTCTTTTAATCCCGATAAATTCCTTTCGCCTACTTCGCTCCAGTTCTCCCTTTTGCCAGATGAAGTTTTTCTACTATAAGATCTGAAAAAAACTGGGTAAGCAGCTGGCGCAGTCTTTGGAAAATCATCTTTTTTAAGATTATTGGAATTGCTCTCTGAAGAAGCTTTATTTGGTGCAACAGTCACGATAAAAAAAACGTATGTAAATAACCCGTACTGGAAGAATAACTCTACCTGTGGCGTCTGCAACTATTCTTACCACTATTTAACGGTTTGTGTAGAATTATGTTTAATATGAAATCTTTGTTTCAAGAAAGGATATGGAAAGAGTCCCCGAACCTGAATTAATGGAGGAAAAAGAGCAGGTCATTTCTTATGACGAAGCTGATTTTTCAGAAGGGGAAGTTAATCTAATTAATCAAATAAATCAATATCTTTTGAAAAAAAATATTTCTTTAGGTGAAAAAGATTTAATAGTTGATTTGGGATGTGGCCCAGGAAATATTTCTGAGAAGTTAGCAATAAAATGGCCTAATACTGCAGTCGTAGGAATAGATGGTTCTAAAGAGATGATTTTGAGAGCAGAATATAATAAGAGTATTTCTAAAAATCAAAAAAAATTAAAAAATTTACGCTACATTTGTTCTGACATCAAAGAAATTAAATCAAATAATTTTTTATTTAAAAAAAGAATTAGTTTACTTGTAAGCAACAGTTTGATTCATCACATTACCAATCTTGAAGATTTCTTCAACACAATAAGAATTTTATCTAGTAATATTACTGTAAATTTTCACAAGGACTTAAAAAGGCCATTAGATGAAAAGTCTGCTTTAGAACTCAAAGCACAATGTTCAACTAAATATAATGAGATTTTAACTAATGATTATTATGCCTCTTTAAGAGCTTCTTATACTTTTAAAGAGTTAAAAAATTTCATTTTAGAGAATGATCTATCCTCTTTAGATGTGTTTGAGGAAGGTGAAAATTATTTAATAGTCTATGGTAATGTTTAAGAACTAAGTGAAAGGCCCTTATATTATATAAATGAGCTTAGGTACTAAAATTCTAAATAATAAAGAAATACTGGATGCGGTAAATAAAAGAAGAAATTTTGCTATTATTTCACATCCAGATGCTGGGAAAACGACTCTTACCGAGAAGCTTCTTTTGTATGGAGGTGCCATTCAACAGGCAGGAGCAGTAAAAGCCAGGGGTAATCAGAGAAAAGCCACCTCAGACTGGATGGAACTTGAGAAACAAAGAGGTATTTCTATTACATCAACTGTATTGCAATTTGAATATGAAAGATCTGTAATTAATCTATTAGATACACCAGGACACCAAGATTTCTCCGAAGATACCTATAGAACATTAGCTGCTGCTGATAATGCAGTTATGTTGGAAGATGCTGCTAAAGGATTAGAACCTCAAACAAGAAAATTATTTGAAGTTTGCAAGATGCGAAAAATACCAATATTTACTTTTATAAATAAAATGGATAGACCAGGAAGAGAACCATTTTCTTTACTTGATGAAATTGAATCAGAACTTGGATTAAATACTCTACCTATAAACTGGCCAATTGGGAGTGGCGAGGAATTTAGAGGGGTTATTGATAGATTTTCGAGAGAGGTGATTTTATTTGATAAAGCAGTGAGAGGGAAACAATCGAATGAGAAAAGATTAAGTATTGAAGATAAAGAGCTATCAAAATATGTAGAGAGAGATTTACTTGAAAACTCACTTGAAGAATTGGAGGTTCTTGATGAGGCAGGATCTAAATTTGAAAAAGAAAAAGTTTTTAATGGCTCTTTAACCCCAGTTTTCTTTGGATCTGCCATGACTAATTTTGGCGTAAGGCCATTTTTAGATAGTTTTTTGAAAATGGCACAAAAACCAACTTCAAGAAATAGTAATAAAGGGGATATTGAACCTGCAAGCGATGAATTTAGTGGGTTTGTTTTTAAGCTTCAGGCAAATATGGATCCCAAGCACAGAGATAGGGTTGCTTTTATAAGAGTTTGTAGTGGCAAATTTGAAAAAGATATGTCAGTTAAACATTCCAGAACTGGGAAAACAATTAGATTATCAAGACCACAAAAAATATTTGGGCAAGATAGAGAAGTAGTCGATGATGCCTATCCTGGAGATGTTATTGGTTTAAATAATCCAGGGATGTTTTCTATTGGAGATACTCTTTATACTGGTGCTCATCTGGAATATGAGGGCATACCATCCTTTAGTCCTGAAATATTCAGCTGGCTAAGAAATCCAAATCCCTCAGCATTTAAAAACTTTAGAAAGGGTGTTAATGAACTTCGAGAAGAAGGTGCTGTTCAGATTCTTTATGACTTTGATGAGAGTAAAAGAGACCCTATACTCGCAGCGGTTGGTCAATTGCAGTTGGAGGTAGTAACCCACAGATTAAAAAGTGAATATGGTGTAGATTCAAATCTTGAAACAATGCCATATCAATTGGCTAGATGGATTTCTGATGGATGGCCAGCCATTGAAAAACTAGGCAGAATATTCAACTGTAAAATAGTTAAAGATTGTTGGAATAGGCCAGTTATTCTTTTCAAAAATGAGTGGAATCTAAATCAATTTGTTGAAGACAATAATCAATTAAATTTAAACAAAGTTGCGCCCGTTGTTAGTGGAGTCGAACCAATTATTTTATAAAGTCTTAATGGATTATAAAATTAGTTAATCTGTTAGTATTGGTAAAAAATTTTGGATTCAAACAGTAATAAAAATAATAGCGAAAAATCACCTTATGAAATTTTAGGTGTAAAAGAAGGTGCTGCTTTTGAGGATATTCAGAAGGCTAGAGATATTAAAGTTAAAGAGGCTGGTGAAGATTTAATTTTAAAAGCGAAAATAGAATCTTCCTTTGATCAATTACTTATGGGGAGTTTGAAAGCCAGGCAATCTGGAAATGTAAGCTATGAAGCTGTGAGTGCCTCAAAAAAAGAAAAACAAATTAATCAATTTACCAATAATAATTTTTCACTTCTTTCTAAGTTAAAAAATTTAAATAATAACTCTAACAATTCAAGTCAGTATAGTCTGCCAAAAATAACTCCCCCCTCATTTGATAATCTTTCAATAAAAATATCTGTTGGGCTATTATTTTTAATTTTGTTATTTATTAGTCCAGACTCTAATAATAGACTTTTACTCTCTATCTCAACATTAATACTTACCTATACTCAAATTAAATCGGGGAAAAGATTTATAGGTTCCCTGGGTTGGAGTGTTACCTTTCTCTCGATAGGATTAATATTTGGTGGATTGCTTGAAAATAATTCTTTCATTCAGGAAGTATCAAACAACTCTTTATCAATACAAAAAATTCAAAGTATTCCGGCCATGGTTATTTTATGGCTAGGCGTAATTTTTTTATGATTGATTTTCTATCATCGATTTAATTTCTTTATAATTTATAAGATATTTATTTTTACAAAATTCACAAACCAACTCTGCTTTGCCATCTTTCTTGAGGATGTCCTCTAGCTCGCTTTTATCTAGCATTTTCATCGCATTTAAACTTCTTTGTTTGGAACACTTGCATTTAAAACTCACGTCTTGAGAACGGGCTTTTTCAGAGATTGATTTATCGTCAATATCGGGAAATATATTTCTAATTAACGAAAGAAGATTATCTTTTGACTTAAATAGGTCTTCGCTGAAAGAATTAATTTCTTTACATCTTTCTTCAAGTAGTGAGATTAGTAGTGGGTCAGTATCTTTTTTAGGTAGAACTTGAGCTAATAAGCCACCACTACAAATAACACTTTTATTTTGAATTTTTTCTCCAATAAATACAGCAGAGGGAGTTTGCTCTGAATGATATAAATATGAAGCTAAGTCTTCGGCAATATTTCCATTTACTAATTCAACAGTGCTTGTAAAGGGTTCTCCAAATCCACTATCTCTAATTACATTTAAATATCCTCTACCTAATGCTTTTGTAAAATCAAAAGAATATTTATTATTGCCTTTTTTGACTAGGTCTAATTCTAAATTAGGATTCCCTACATAACCCCTAACTTTTCCGTCTCTACCTGCATCAACTAGTAATCCTTTTAAAGGTCCGTCAGATCTAACTCTTAAGGTAACTCTCCCATGCATTATCTTCATCGAGCTTGCCAAAAGTAGTGAAGCACTAAATGCTCTTCCTAAGATACAGGTGGTTAAATAAGAAAGACCGTGTCTTTTTTTTGCTTCTAAAGAAGATTCTGTTGTTAAGACTGCGACTAATCTTATTCCTCCATTTGCTGCAGTAGCCCGAACTATCCTATCCTGCATGATTTTCTTTCATAAAATTTTTGATTTTCCCTTTTTCCAAGAATAATATCCTAGAAGGAATCCCCTCAAATAAGGCAGGTTCATGAGTAACAATAATAATTGTATTTTTATTTTTTAAATCAAGAATTAAATTCTTTACATCATTTCTCATTGAATAGTCTAGTCCAGCAGTTGGTTCATCAAGTAAAAGAATTGAGGGGTTTCTAAGTAGTTGAACTGCTACAGCTAATCGCCTTTGTTGTCCGCCACTTAGTTGTTCTGGTGGTTGGGTTAGATTAATTTTTTTCAAACCAACTTTATTTAAAACTATTTCTATATTTTTTTCTCTTAAAGATTTATGGCCTATTTTTAATTCTTTCCCAATGGTTGTTCCTATAAAGTATCTTTCAGGAAATTGGAATACAACTCCACAAAACCATCTTCTTTGTCTAGAAGATAAAATTTTCTTCTTCCAAGAAATTTTTCCTTTTTGTGGATTTGTTAATCCGCTTATTATTTCGAGTAGTGTTGTTTTCCCAGAACCACTATTACCGCAAATTAAAATGATTTCATTTTCATGAACTTTTAAATTTAAATTGTCTATTATTTTTCTTTCACCAGTTTGGGGTTGATAAGATATTTCTTTTAAGTCAAGCATTATTAATTAAGTTATAGGTATGAATTTTAATCTAGTAATAACTTACTTATAATAGCTGTAGATCTAAAAAGTTATTAGTCAATATGAATATTATTTTTAGGGAAGTTGATCCTTTTAATTGTTGGATATGGATCAGGTTTTCAGAATCACCAACTCAAGACGAAAAAAATTATTTAGATGGTGTTTTTGATAGTTGGTACGTTTTAGGAAGGTTAGGTGGATTTAATTCTGAAAATTTGCAAACTCATGAAGAGGGTTCCGATCTAAGTTGGATGTCCTACGATAACGACCAAAAAAATGCATCTATTCCAGCCTTAATGCATAATTTAGGAATTATGGAATATCAAAATCTTTGGGGAAGATGTTGGGTTGATTTTGGAACTTCAGACTCCATTTCAATAGATATATTAATTAATTCTTTGAATGAGATATCAAATAATTATGTAAAAATTGAAGAGTTAATTATTGGGGGTGAAAATAATGATTGGGCAATTGAAGAACATGAAGATTTAGTTTTCAAAGATTAAGTATTTTAGATGCAAGACTTAACAAGATTAATTATTTCCCATGAAAGAATTGAAAATATTAAGAACAATAATTTAGAACTTTCTAAAGAAGAGGCTCATTACTTAAATAATGTAATGAGGATAAAAAATGGTAAAGAAATATTTATAGCTAACGGAGAGGGTTCATTATGGAAAGCTATAAAAGTTAAAAATGATAGTTTAGAAATAAATAAATTAAAAAAACCTTACTTATTTCAAGAACCAGAAATTTACTTATTAGGAATAGCTGTTGTTATACCAAAAAGTGGTTTTGAGGATATTTTAAAAATGTGTACTGAAATAGGAATTGATTATATACAGCCATTATTTTCAGAAAGACAGGTAAACAAAAATTTAAATTTTTCGAGAAAACTTTTGAGATGGAATTCAATTATCAAAGAAGCAGTTGAGCAAAGTGAGAGATTATGGAAACCATCTATTTTAAATGGTGTGGATATTATTGAATGGCTAAAAAGTAGAAATAATCAAGAAAGAGTTTCAATTTCTATAACTAGAGAAGAAACAATATATGACTTAAATCAATGGTTAAGAAAACAGCATGAATTTGAGAATAAAAAAGGAGGTATATTTTGGAATGTAATTGGCCCTGAAGGAGGTTGGTCCTCTAAAGAAATTGATTTTTTTAATCTAAATAATATTACCTTTGTTAAACTCTCTGACACTATCTTAAGAACTTCAACAGCTAGTATTAACGCATCATCAATTCTAAATCAATGGAGAATTGATTTGAAATTAAGGAATTAGATAAATATGGATTTAATTAGAAATCAATTTTTTATGGGTTTTTTAATAAATTTCATTTTGATTTATATATTTTGCAAGATTCCTTTGATGACAAAAGGTGGTTGGATTAGTGCAGGTATTTTAGGAACAATTTTGTGGGGATGTTTGTCTTGGCAGGGATGGATGTCAGTTGTAATTTATTTAATATTTGGATCTCTAGTTACCAAAATAGGTTTTAAATTTAAAAAAGAACAAGGAATAGCTGAAAAAAGAGGTGGGAGAAGAGGTCCTGAAAATGTATGGGGCTCTGCAGCTACAGGATTATTTCTTGCAATTATGACTAAATTTAATCCTGCCAACGTAGTGATGTTTAAAATAGGATTTGCTGCAAGTTTTGCTGCAAAGTTGGCGGATACTTTTGGCAGCGAAATTGGGAAAAGGTTTGGGAAGGATACATATTTAATTACTTCACTTAAAAAGGTTGATAGAGGAACTGAAGGAGGAGTCAGTTTAGAAGGGACATTAGCTAGTTTTTTGGGATCAATATTTATGGCCTTTGTAATGTTTCGTCTATCAATTATTTCTACAAAATACCATTTCATAGTTGTTGCAGTTTCGGGATTTTTGGCCACACTTTCTGAGAGTATTATTGGTGCTAAATTTCAAAACAAATATAAATTAAGTAATGAATTAGTAAATGCTATTCAGACAAGTATTGCTTCTGTTTTTGCTATCTTTACTCTTTATTTATATGGATATTTTTTAAATTAAAAATATTTGAAAAGACTTAGGATTCCTTCCATTTTGTAAGAATCTCCCAGCTCTTCAGTCTTTGGAAAAGCCAGAAATGACCTTCGGAATTTAGATGAATTCCATCATGCGTAATCCAATTTTTACTCCTTTTATCAGAGTACATTTCTCTAAAAGTAGGAAGAAATGGGATATTCTGATTGAGGCATACTTCCTCCATTCTCCTTTCATAAGAATTACAAAAATCATTTGAGTACCATAAACATCCTGCGAAGGGCATTTTGCTTTCGTCAACGGGTGTCAGACCAATAACAAAGACATTTGTTTGGGAGTTCATTTTATTAATAAGTCTCTCTAATCCATATTCAAATCCATCTATATCTAATTGATGTCTTCCGTTTTTCTGACCAATTGCTGCAGTGTCGTTAAGACCAACATTAAGCATGATTGCTTTAGGTTTATTTCTTCTCGTTTCTCCTCTAGATGACCATTCTTTTTCCCATCTAAATGAAACTTTTTCTATCCCATCTCCCCTTACGCCAAGTTGATAAATTACTGGCCCATTTTCGTTGCTTCGCCAATCTTTTCTAAGCCTCTCACACCATCCGCCACCTTCATTATCTCCCCATCCATAAACTGAGCTATCTCCAATTACAACTAGCTGTTTTGGTAAACTAATCACTATAATCGGAAAAAATAATTACTTGATTCAACAAATTATTCTTACAAATCAAGTTAAACTATTTTTGATTTTACCATTTATTAATTCGCCAAATATTGCGATGGAGCTATAAGCTATCAAAACTTTGGTAACTTCTTGCCATGCGAAGGAACTTAGTGATTCTTGCAATTGCCAACCTAGACCAACACTTCCAATGACCCCAACAATTGCAGTTTCTCTAATAATGATGTCAGATCTATAAGCGCAATATGCTAAGTAACTTTTTGCTTGTTGAGAAAATAAACCTAGAAGCCAACTATTCTTTTTTGAGATTCCTAGAGATTTCATTGCAATATAATTTCTCCTGTCTTGGCTTTCTAGATTTTTAAAAAGTAATTTGCTTGTAATGCTAGCGTTGTGAAGACCTAATGTTAAAGCTGCTAAAGATAATGAAGGATTATTAAAAGTTAATAGAATTAGAAGTATTACAGGTGAAGGTATTAAACGTAATAAAAATGCAAAAATTTTTATAAAAATTTTAGAAGTATTGTTGTTAAAAATTCCTATTACTAATGGAGGGAAACTAATTGCGATTCCTGTTGATAAAAAACTTAAAATTATTGTTTCTAATATAAGTTTTAAGAAATCAAATAATCCTAAATCTGAGCTTGATTTAAATAGAGAACTAAAAGAATTAAAATTTTCAAAATTATTATTAAAAATAAAATAAAGAAAATATGAAAAAGAAAATAAAATTGTTATGAAAAAAACTGTAATAAAAAAAATAGATAGGATTTTATTTGAAGTATTAAATTTTATTTTTTTGAATATTAATCCAGAAAGAATTATCAAAATTGCTAAGGACCATAAATAAGTCCATAACTCTCTAAAATTCAAAGTTTGGAAAGATAAAAAAATACTAGTACCTATTCCTCCAATCCCAAAAAGTCCTAAAATCACGGTACTTCTTATTGAACACTCTAATCGATATAAACCAAAGTTTTTAAATGTATTTATTATTGGATTCCATATTATAGTTAATAAAGAAGAAAATTTAGGTGCATTTATTTGATTTATAGATTCAAAACTTTTGTAGTCAATAGTTTCTAATTGTTCAGCAAAAACTTTTGAATTTACAGCAATATAAGGTATACATATAGCTATTATTCCTATTGAAAAATTTATTCCATATATTTGCATTAATACTATTCCCCAAACTACTTCATGAATAGATCTAATTATTGTTAGAAGAAACCTTATTATGCGGTATAAAAAATTTGGAATATTAAAGATTTTATAAAAAATATTTGAGGATATTATTCCAAAAATTGCTCCAAAAATAATACTTATTAACCAACTAAAAAAACCAATTAAAATAGTTTCATTTAATCGATTAATTACGGTAATAATAATTTCATTATCGATCTTGGGATTAAATGCAGAAATTAAGAATTCTTGGAATAATTTAAGTCCTCCAAAATGAATATTGTTTATTAATTGATACCCTAAGGGTATGCATACCAAAATTGGAAGAAAAGATAATGAGGTATAGTTTAATTTTAATTTATTCAACTAATTAATATATTTTGTCTAAATGAAGCTTCTTTAAGTTATTTCTTTTAATATTGAAAAAAATTTTACCATCTCTTATTCCAATAACTTTATCGAAATCGCTCAGCAAATCTAATCTATGTAATGCAACTAATACGGTCTTTTGGGATTTTTTTGTATTATTTTTATCCACATTTTCTAGCAGCAGGTTTTTAATTGTTGTTATCAATTTAGGATCTAAGTTATTAAAAGGCTCATCTGCAAGAAATATATTTGATCCTTGAATTAATGATCTAGCTATAGCCACCCTTTGTTTTTGCCCCCCAGATAGTTTCCTGATTTTTTTGTCGTAAACAGAGTTATGAAGTCTACATAATTGCATATATTTATGCGCCTTCTTAAAAGAACTTATATTTAGCAAATTTTTAAAAGCAAAATAAAAATTGTTTTCCGCTAGTAGTCCACAATTAACATTTTGTTCTGCAGAGAGATCTTCTATTAATCTTAAATCTTGCCAAATAGTTGTTATCTTACTTTTCTGTTTTCTATCTAATTCCTCGAAACTTTTATTGAATAATTTAACCTGACCTTGAGTTGGCTTGATAGAGCCATTAAGTATTGATATAAGTGTAGTTTTTCCTGAACCACTTTTACCTAAAAGTGCAATTTTCTCCCCTGAATTTATTTTTAAATTTACTTTATTTAGAATCAGATTATTTTTGTATTTATAAGATATATTTTTTAATTCTAATAGAGTATTATTCATCTAATTTTATTTAATTTCCTCCCTACTTCCTCTATATTTTTATACTGTTTTGCTTCTGCATTTATAAATCTTTTTGCATTGAACATATTTAAAATCTGTTTATGTGATTTTTGATTTATATCTAAATTTAGAATTACTGATTTAAGTTCTTTTGTAAACCCTTCCCCGAATCTATTTTCAAGATCTCCTTGAGCTAACCAATGATAGTCAACATATTCTGGGGTGATCCAGAATAATTCTAAATTACTTGTTCTTTTGGGATTATTTTTAAGATTATTTTCCCAAACTTGTTTATTTAAAGCTCCAGCATCAAATGCCCCACTATTAACTAAAGCTATAGTGGCATCGTGACTCCCACTAAAACCTGCTTTATTTCCTTTAAAATGTTTAATTTCTAACCCTGCTCGATTTAAAAAATATTCTGGCATTAATCTTCCAGAAGTTGAGTTTTCAGAGCCAAAAGTAAATCTTAAATTCTTTAGTTTTTTAAGTCCTTTAATGTTTGAAATTGAGTTAAGTTTTGAATTTTTGTTTACTATAAAAACACTTTTAAATTCTTTATCGATATCTCTTTGAGCTATGACAATTGAATTAGGTGTTTGTAATCTTGCTTGAACTCCTGATAAACCGCCAAACCAAACTAAATCTAAATCTTTAGTTCTAAATCCAGTTACTGCTGCAACATAATTAATAACAGGAATGTATTTAACTTCTACATCAAGTTGTTTGGATAATTCTTTTGAAAATAAATTAAATCTTTTGTCCAAAACATCTTGGTTTTGATCAGGTATTGCTCCAACTTTTAAAACTTTGGGATTTGAAAATACAGGGGATGAAAAAATAGAAAATAATATAGATGAACTTATTATGAAATTTTTAAAATTAATCATAATGAACTTTAATCAATAATATTTAGAAATTGCTTTTTCAACCCTTTCTAGTCCATCTTTTATTTTAACCTCAGAAGCGGCACAAGAAATTCTTATACATTCGTCAGCCCCAAAAGCTTTCCCAGGTACAACAACTAATCCATAATCTTGAAGAGCTTTGTTACAGAAATCAACGGAATTAATTGAAGAGTTAGGTAATTTTGGAAATGCGTAAAATGCTCCATTAGGTTCTTCAATATAAATTCCATTTATATTTTTAAGGCCCTCATAGAGAAGACTTCTTCTTTGATCATAATGGCTATTTATCATTGAGAAAAATTCATTATTAATTTTTAAAGCCTCTAAAGCACCTTTTTGAACAAAAGAGCAAACATTACTTGTACTTTGACTTTGTAATGATGAGGATGCTTTGATTACATCTTTGGGACCTACTAAATAACCTATCCTCCAACCTGTCATAGCCCATCCTTTCGCAAATCCATTTATTATAAAAATCCTATCTTTTAAGTCATTTGCTAATGAAGATAAACTGTAGTGTTTAAATTCTTTTTTAAGGATTAGTTCGTAAATCTCATCAGATAGAATATTGATATTTGGATTTTCTCTGGCTAAATCGGCAATTTGTAATAATTCTTCCTTTGACATAACTCTTCCTGTAGGGTTATTAGGAGAATTGATAATTATAAATTTAGTTTTTGAAGAGACTTTAGACTTCAAATCTTTTATATTTATTTTGAATCCATCTTCTGCAGAAGAATTTGTAAAAATTGGCTTCCCACCCGCCAATCTAACCATCTGGGGATAACTTAACCAATATGGAGAAGGAATAATAACTTCGTCTCCAGTATTTAACAAGACTTGGAAAAGATTATATATTGCTTGCTTAGCACCATTTGTGACCATTACATTTTCAAATTCATAATTTAAATCGTTTTGAATTTGAAGTTTATTTGCAATTGCTTTTCGGAGATCTAAATTCCCCGCTGCGGGCCCGTACTTTGTAAATCCATCAAATATAGCTTTACTTGTAGCCTCTATAACTTCTTTTGGGGCATCAAAATCAGGTTCTCCTGCACTTAAATTGCAAATATCTACTCCTTCTGCAGATAATTGATTTGCTTTAGCACTTATCTGCAATGTAAGAGAAGGCTCAATTGAAAGTGCCCGATCAGATAAATTAACTTGACTCATTGACTTATGACTTTTCAAATATGACTTTTAATAATGACAAATGCATAAATTAACAATAAATAAAATTATCACACTATGGTTTAATTTAGTTCATTTTCTTAATCTATTTTATTTTCATGTTTTGAGTTCTTAAGATAAAAATATTTAAAGTTTTATTTTCGGTGAAAAGGTTAGTAATTGGGAGAGGAAGTGTATTTGCAGATTTGTTAATAATTGGTGAAGCACCTGGAGTACAGGAAGATTTAGAAGGAAAACCATATGTAGGTAAATCAGGTAAGTTATTAAACGAATTATTAATAAAAGCAGGGATTGACTATAAGAAGGATGTTTATTTTTGTAATGTAATTAAATGTCGTCCACCAAATAATAGAAAACCCACTGCTAGAGAAATTAATATTCATAAACCTTGGTTATTACAGCAAATAAAGCTAGTTGATCCAAAATTTATATTACTTACTGGTTCTACTGCTATGAGAGCTATTTTAGAAGTTAAAGATCCTATAAGTAATTTAAGAGGTCAATGGATTAAAAAAGATGGGAGAGAAATTATGGTAATTTTCCATCCATCTTATTTGTTGAGATTTCCTTCAAAAGAAATCAATAAACCTTACCATCTAACTTTGAAAGACCTAGAGAATGTAAGTGGTAAACTATATGCCGTATAATTTAGTGAAATCCTTTTTGAATATCAAGAATTTTAATGTCATTAACTCAATCAAAAGAGGTTAATAGTCTCTCCAAAAGATATTCAACTCATATTGAGAGAAGGATAACTAGAACAGTAATGGTGGGTGATGTAGCTATTGGAAGTGATTATCCAGTAAGAGTTCAATCGATGATAAATGAAGATACAATGGATGTCGAAAATGCTTACTTAGCTATCAAAAGACTTCATGAAGTGGGTTGTGAAATAGTAAGGTTAACTGTCCCTTCCTTAGCACATGCCAAAGCAGTAGGAGATATAAAGGTAAAATTATTAGAAAATAATATCAACACCCCCTTGGTGGCTGATGTTCACCATAATGGTATGAAAATTGCAATGGAAGTTGCAAAACATGTTGATAAAGTAAGAATTAATCCTGGATTGTTTGTTTTTGAAAAATCAGACCCTACAAGAACTGAATATACAGATGAGGAATTTGAAACTATTAAGCAAACAATACTTAAAAGATTTACTCCTTTAGTTGAAGTTTTAAAGGCTGAAAACAAAGCTCTAAGGATTGGAGTTAATCATGGGTCTTTATCTGAGAGGATGCTTTTTACTTATGGAGATACGCCATTAGGAATGACAGAATCTGCGATGGAGTTCGTCAAAATTTGTGATGAGCTTGATTTTCATAACATAATTATTTCTATGAAAGCTTCTAGGGCTCCGGTCATGATGGCAGCTTACAGAATGATTGCAGATAGGCTTGACTCAGAAGGATATAACTATCCCTTACATTTGGGTGTGACCGAAGCTGGTGATGGTGATTATGGAAGGATTAAAAGTACTGCTGGAATTGGAACACTTTTAGCAGAGGGATTAGGAGATACCATCAGGGTTTCCTTAACAGAAGCTCCAGAAAAGGAAATACCAGTGTGCTATTCAATTTTGCAATCTTTAGGATTAAGAAAAACAATGGTTGAATACATCAGTTGCCCTAGTTGTGGTAGAACACTTTTCAATCTAGAAGAAGTTGTAGATAAAGTTAGGAACGCCACCTCGCATTTAACGGGTCTAGATATAGCAATAATGGGATGTATTGTTAATGGGCCAGGAGAAATGGCAGATGCTGATTATGGTTATGTTGGAAAAGGTAAAGGAACTATTGCCTTATATAGAAGGAAAGAAGAGATAAAAAGAGTACCTGAAGATGAGGGGGTTAATGCTTTAATCCAACTAATTAAGGATGATGGGAAGTGGATTGATCCTTAAGGATTTGTCAAATTTTTGAATTATAAATAAATTCTTTTTATAATAAAAAATATCGAATTACTTGAAGATAAGAAAATTGCTTAAAAAAAAATATATATTTCTGTTTGCGACATCCTTTTCTGGGCTATTTTTAAATAATTTTGCAGAGGCAACAGTTTTAAATAATAGTTATAAAGAAGTAATTGATCATGTTTGGCAAATTGTATATAGAGATTTTCTTGATTCAAGCGGCAAATTTCAAAAGTCCAATTGGATTAATCTAAGAAAAGAAGTTTTATCAAAAACATATTCAGACAGCAATGAAGCATATGATGCGATTAGAGATATGCTTTCTAATTTAGATGATTCTTATACAAGATTTTTAGAACCTAAGGAATTTAATCAAATGAGAATTGATACCTCTGGCGAATTAACTGGAGTTGGTATCCAAATAGTTAAAGATAAAGAATCTGATGATTTAATAATTATTTCTCCCATAGAGGACACCCCTGCATTTGATGCTGGAATTAAAGCTAGAGATAAAATATTATCTATAGATGATATTTCTACTGAAGGTATGAATATTGAGGAGGCCGTGAAATTAATAAGAGGACAAAGAGGTACTAAAGTAAAGCTTGAAATTCTTAGAGGTTCTCAATCCTTTTTTAAGACTTTATCAAGAGAAAAAATTGAAATAAAATCTGTATCAAGTAAAGTCAATCAAACAAAAAATGGCTTTTTAATTGGCTATCTAAGAATTAAACAATTTAATGCAAATGCATCAAAAGAAACTAGAGATGCTATTAAGGATTTAGAAACAAAAAAAGTCGCAGGATATGTTCTTGACTTGAGAAGTAACCCAGGAGGTTTATTAGAATCAAGCATTGATATCTCAAGGCACTTCATTAACAAAGGAGTAATAGTAAGTACAGTAAGTAAAGATGGTTTAAAAGAAACGAAAAAAGGAAACGGTCAAGCTCTTACAAAAAAGCCCTTAGTTGTATTGGTTAATGAGGGTTCTGCTAGTGCTAGTGAAATAGTTTCTGGTGCAATAAAAGATAACAAAAGAGGAAAATTAGTTGGGAAGAAAACGTTTGGTAAAGGTCTAGTTCAATCTATGAGAACATTAGTTGATGGTTCAGGCCTAACTGTTACAGTCGCTAAGTATTTAACTCCGAACGGCACTGATATAAATAAATCTGGAATTATTCCAGATATAGAAGTAAAAATGAATATAAACCCTATTCTGCAAAGAGAAATTGGAACTAGAAAAGATAAACAATATAGAGCTGGTGAAAAAGAGCTAGTAAATATAATTAAAAAAAATAATCATATAAGTAAATTTAATCCAAACACTACTAATCTTAATGCATTCCTGAAAATTAATAAGGAAAATAAAGTATTTTCATTGAATTAATTACTCATATCCAACATTCTCTTTATCGGTACATAGGCTCTTCTTATTATTTCCGGGTCAAGTTCGATAGACGGGGAATTATTTTTCAAACAATCAAGAATTTTTTCTAAAGTATTTAATTTCATATATGGACACTCGTTACATTTACAACCCTCTATGTCGGGGACTTCAATAAAAATTTTGTTAGGTTCTTTCTTCTTCATTTGGTGTATTATTCCAGGTTCGGTTAATACCATGTAAGTTTTAGATGGATCTTTACTTACGAAATCAAGCAGTTTACTTGTTGATCCAATAAAGTCTGAGAGAAGTAGTAAATTTTGACTACATTCAGGATGAGCAATTACTTTTGATCCTGGATTTTGGTATTTTAGTTTTAGTAGTGCTTCTTCACTAAATGATTCATGAACAATACAGCTGCCAGGCCATAATTTAAGATCTCTTCCTGAATTTTTCTGTACCCATCTCCCAAGGTTCTGATCTGGTGCAAATATTATCTTTTTATCTTCAGGTATCTTTTTAATTAATGAGACTGCATTACTGCTTGTACATATCAGATCACTTTGAGCTTTTACTTCTGCAGTGCAATTTATATAACTTACGACATAGTGATCTGGATTTTCTTCCCTGAACTTTTGAAATTTATCTGAGGGACAATCGTCTGCTAACGAGCATCCCGCGTCAATATCTGGTAGTAGGACTGTTTTATTAGGGCTAAGTATTTTTGCGGTTTCGGCCATGAAGTGCACGCCGCAAAAAATTATTATATCTGCATCATTATTAGCAGCTTTCCTAGATAGATCTAATGAATCGCCAATAAAATCTGCAATTTCCTGAATCTCTGGAGCTTGATAATAGTGCGCAAGAATAATTGCATTAGCATTTTTGCAATGCTCCTTTATTTCAGAAATCAAATCCTCTTCGTTTTGAAATGATTTCTGTTTTGCAGTAGAAGTTATACTGGTCAGGATTTAGAATATCTCTAAATAGATTATATGCCTTTAAACAGAAAAAATTCTGACAAATTTAAAAATTGCTATTGTTGGTGACTGTCATGGTCAATGGTCTGAATTAGACTTGAAAGTTTTATCGATTATCAAACCAAATATTGTTTTATTTGTTGGTGATATTTCTGATGGGAGTGTCAAAATAATTAAGAAAATCAATGAGATCAAAATTCCTACTTTTGTGATTTTAGGCAATCATGATAGAGGGAAAGATTCTACAGGCGAAACTCTCTCAAAGCAGATACGTGTTCTTGGTGAAAAATATTGTGCATGGGATTTGAAAGTTTTTGATAATCAAATAAATTTATTGTCTGCTAGACCATGTAGTTCTGGCGGTGGCTATTATCTTTCGAAAGAAGTTAAAGGTGTTTATGGACCTATCACCGAACAAGATTCAATAAATAAAATTATCAAATGTTCAGAAGAGAGTGTCGAAGATATACCTTTAATAATTATGTCTCATGCTGGCCCCTCGGGTTTAGGCTCAGAACCTAAAAGCATTTGCGGGAAAGACTGGAAATTACCCTCATTAGATTGGGGAGATAGAGATTTATCTGTGGCTATTTCTCAAATACAAAAGAGAAGAAAAGTTGATCTTGTAATTTTTGGTCATATGCACAACCGGCTTAAAAGAAATCTTGGTTTAAGAGAGATGTTTAAAATTGATAGCAAAGGAACAATTTATTTCAATACTGCTGTGGTGCCAAGATATAAAACTGATGAAGATGGGAAATTACTAATTAACTTTTCATGGATTGAGTTTAAAAAAAAGGGATTAAGTCATGTTTCTCATCGATGGTATTCAGAATCTGGTGAAATTCGTGAAGAAGAAAAATTTTTTTAGGATTAGATATTTTTGTTCATATTTTAAGTATTTTTGGGCTTTTCATATCTTGAAAATAATGTTTGAGACAAGATATAACCCGCAATTCCTGCGGCTGTAAAAGCCAAACCATTTTTAAATAAAGGTAATAAATCATTTGTTCTGGATATTATCGGTGCCAAACCAAAAATTCCAAATAACATTCCCCACAAAGGAGAAAGAAGAGCTAAAAATCCCATTGATATGACTTGACCTTCTTTTCTTGGAGCAGATGCGAAACCTGCTACTAAACCTCCAAGAATAGATGTACATAAAGTCCATATATATTGCTCTTTGGGTAGGCCAGGGACAACTTGACATCCTCCTCTTTCGAGGCAAATCTTTACTGAATCAATTGCATCTAATACTGCACCATCCTCACCGTGATCTTTAACATAGTATTGGTTGCCAAATCTTGTTTGAAGTTCAACCCAAAATAACCTTGGCATAAAATTAAAATAAGCCTCGCCGACGTTAAAGTTCAGCAAATTTCCCCCTCTAGGATCTGCAACTATCAATAAACTTGTCTCATCTAAATCCCAATAGTCCTTTATTGCGCTACCAGGAGAACTTTCAAACTGAGATAAATATTTAATTTTCCACCCACTTTCAATTTCTAGATTATTGAGCTTTTCCTCTAGAGATTTTTTCTGATTAGGGCTTAATGTTTTAGCTAAATCAATTACTGGTGTTTTTTCTTCTGGTAAGAGATTTGGATTATTTATCGCGAAAACGGGTTTATTTGAAATTAAAACTAATATAGATAGAAATATTCCTAATAAATAGTTAATCTTTGAAGGCATAAATAAGTTCTGTCTTTTTATATTTTCACCGATGAATAGCTTACCCGCGAATAATCCAGATTGGTTAGTAAAAAAAATAATAAAAATGGGTGGGACTATAAGTTTTTATGACTTTATGAATTTCGCATTAAATGATCCTATTAATGGTTATTACGGCAGCGGTAAAGCTGAGTTAGGCGTTCGAGGAGATTTTGTCACATCACCCTCTTTATCTGATGATTTTGCTTTTTTGGTTGGTAAACAAATAGAAGATTGGTTGATTCAGTTCAAAAATAGTTTTTTTTCTAATCAGAAATTAGCTGTAATTGAATTTGGAGCAGGAGATGGAAGTTTTATGAGTGGATTAATTAAATATTTTTTAGGAAATAACAAGAATTTTTTGGAAGGAGTTTCTTTTGTAATTATTGAACCCAATGAAGGGATGGTAGAAAAACAAAAAAATAAATTGGAAGAATTTTTAAACTTAGGCATTGATATTTTATGGAAAGGTTTGGAAGAAGTAGAGGAAAATAATATAAATGGAATAGTTCTTGCAAATGAGGTTTTGGATGCTTTGCCAGTAGAGAGAATAACCTTCTCAAAAGGAAAATTACTTCGACAAGCAATTTCTATAGACAAAAAATCTCATAAATTATATTTTGATGAAATGCCAATTACAAGTGAATTGAGAAAAAGTATTGAACTTGCTAAAAGTGAGTTGGGGATCACTATTCCGCCTGAAGACGCTCTTGAAGGATGGACGACAGAATGGCATATAGATAACTCAAAATGGTTAAAAGCTATTTATCAAAAAATTAATAATGGAATTTTATTGATAATTGATTACGCTAAAGAAGCCAAAAAATACTACACCTCTAAGAATTTTGATGGGACAATAGTTTCTTATGAAAATCAAAAAATGACGAATAATGTCCTAGATTCTCCTGGAAATTGCGATTTAACATCTCATGTGTGCATAGAAACTTTAATTAATGATGCTGAGACTCTTGGATTTGATAATGTTGGAATAACTAAACAAGGTGAGGCTTTATTGGCACTTGGATTGGCAGAGAGACTTTATGGGATTCAGAAAGAAATTAAAGAGGATTTATCAAATGCCCTTCTAAGAAGAGAGGCATTACTTAGACTCGTTGATCCTGTTTGTTTAGGTAATTTTAGGTGGTTTGTTTTTAAAAAGTTTAATGAGAAGAAAATGAATATAAATTCAACCTGTTTGCGTTAAGAAAAAAACTTTAAAAATAATGAATCTTCTACGTCATCATATATATCAACAGCACCAATTTCTTTCGGTAATATAAATCTCATTTTGCCATCACGAACTTTTTTATCGCCCATAAGTATTGTTAGAACGTCTTCTTTATTTATTTTGGGGATCTCGGTAGGAAGATCGTAACTCTTCAAAAGATTCTTCTGTCTCTCTAATTCTTCTTTAGACCATAACCCTTTCTCAATTGCTATTTCCCCCGCAATATTCATACCAATTGATATTGCCTCACCATGTAGAAATTTGCCGTATCCACATAAATTTTCAATAACGTGACCAAAAGAATGACCATAATTCAATATTGCTCTAACACCATTTTCATGTTCGTCTTCAGAAACAATATGAGACTTTGTTTTAATTGAACTATTAATTATTTTAATTAGATATTCATTTTTGAGATTTAAGAGTTCATTTTTGTTTTTTTCAATTTCTAAGTATTCGAAAAGTTCTTTATCTCTTATTACTCCGTATTTTATTACTTCGGCCATGCCTGCACTAAATTCTCTTTTGGGCAAACTTTTTAAAGTTTCTGGATCAATAAAAACTGCTTTAGGTTGATTGAAAGCCCCAATTAAATTCTTACCTTTTGGATGATTTACTCCTGTTTTTCCTCCCACAGATGAATCAACCATTGATAATAATGTTGTTGGAATCTGAATATATTCGATACCTCTCAGCCAAGTCGCAGCTGCAAAACCACTTACATCTCCAACAATTCCTCCTCCAAGGGCAATAATTATTGAATTTCTATCTAAGCCAAATTCAAATGCTACATCATATATTTCACTTAAGGTTTTTAAGTTTTTATATGATTCTCCAGCCTTGATAAGGAACATTTTGGCCTGAAATTTATTATCTTTTAAATTATTTAAAAATTTTTCTCCATACAAATTTGATATTTCTTCATTTGAAATCACAAGTATTTTTCTATTCTTTGTTATTCCAATTTTTAAAAGTTCTTCGCTGATATTATTAAGTATCCCTGCTTCTAGAGTTACTTCGTATGACTTATAACCTAATGGGATTAATATTTTTCTTTTATTCACAATTGATTACCTAGTTAATATTTATAAATATTTGATATTAAATAATTTATATATTAGCAAAATCTAAGCTCTAGATCCTTAAAAATTCAGTTGTTAAGAATTACAAATGGTAATAAAATCATGCTATGAGTTTAAAAAAAAATATAAACGATATTAAGAAAAATTATTCCCTCGGAATAATTGGAGGTGGTCAACTGGCTTTGATGTTAACCGAGGCAGCAAAAAAAAGAGATCTAGAAGTATGTGTTCAAACAAAATCTTGTGATGATCCTGCTGGTTTAAAAGCAGATCATGTCATAGAAGCTGATCCTTTAAAGATAAGAGGTAATAAATCATTAATTAATGAGTGTGAAAAAATAATTTTTGAAAATGAATGGATAAAAATTGATAAATTAAATTTAATTGACAATAAAGATATTTTTGTTCCAAGCCTTAATGCAATTAAGCCATTAGTAGATAGGTTTTCTCAAAAAAAATTAATAGACAGAATGAATATTCCCTGCCCAAAATGGATAAGTATTGAAGATTTTAAAAATCTCTCGGATGAGGAAATCAATAATTGGACTTTTCCTCTAATGGCAAAATCAAATAAAGGTGGATATGACGGCAAAGGGAACAGAAAAATAAAAACAAAAGAAGATTTAGATTCTTTTTTAACAGAGAATGGTTCTAATGAATGGTTAATAGAAGAATGGATAGAGTATGAAAAAGAACTGGCTCTTGTTGGTTCGAGAGATAGGACGGGTAAGATAAGATTCTTCCCAATAGTTGAGACGTTCCAATCAAACCATGTTTGTGATTGGGTTCTTGCACCTGGAACAAATGAATATGATTTGAACTTATTTGCAATAAATATTTTCTCTTCAATAGTCAATGAACTTAATTACGTTGGAGTTTTAGCTATTGAATTCTTCTATGGAGATAATGGTCTTTTAATTAATGAAATAGCTCCTAGAACGCATAACTCAGCCCATTTCTCTATTGAAGCTTGCACTTCAAGTCAGTTCGATCAATATGTTTGCATTTCTTCTGGGATAATGCCACCTGAAATTAAAATGAACTGTGAAGGTGCAATTATGATAAATCTACTAGGGTTAAAAAAGAATTTCCCAATCTCAATGGAAACCAGAATTAAAATGTTATCTGAAATTGAGGGTTCTAATATTCATTGTTATGGCAAATCCCGAGAAATTCTGGGAAGAAAAATGGCTCACATCACATTTTTATTAAATGGTAAAACGCATTCAGAAAGATATGATGAAGCTCAAATTTTATTAACTATGGTAAGAGACATTTGGCCATCTCCAAATGCATAAAAAAATAAGTTAGAGTTAGATTGCTGGATCTTTGGTTAAGTTCTTCTTTATGTGCTCTGATCTGACTCTCTTTCGACATGAGGAGACTGTCGTGATGCGGTAGTAAACCGATCTTGTAATCGGAAACGAAAGCCCACTTTGAATCCTCTTCTGGCATTTCCAGGTCGATGCAGCAGAGAACTGACGGGGATCCGGTGTTACCTATCAAATTGCTTGTTAAAACAGGCTTTTGGTAGGTATTTTATTTTTATAGGAATAGTTGGACTGTTTTATTCTCTATGAGCGTAAATAATTCACTTGCCAAAATACTTGACGATCCATCGCTAGTGTACTTATATTAATAGTACAGATGTATTACTAATTAATGACTTTAGGAGGAGCTAATGTTTGGACTAATTTTTCTTACGGTTATCGTAATGAGTCCCCAAGTGGTTGGTTGCTTAGCCCAGACCGCAGCAGATTAATTTTATTTACAAGGAATAAAAAATCTCCAAGAAATAGTATGAGAATTTTTTCTCATACATATTATGCAAATGATCTTGGTGAGCCAATGGCAATTAAATCATCAACTCAAATGTATTTGGATAATGCTTGGGATAAATGGCATGACCTTCAATTAGAGGGTTGGACTTTTGAAGAACTTGAATTACCTGAATCTGTATGACTAATTTAAATCCAATCAAAAAGAAACTATCAAAAGCAGATAGAAAGATATCTATACAAGACCCATCAAAATTATTAGCAGAATTTTTTAATGGTGTTGTCATTGAACTTGATGAAGAATTTAAATATGACTAATAAAGAATTGATAGATCAAGTTTCCGCAAATTTATTTAAACAAAGTGGAAAGTTAGAAAGTAGAAGATCTTGGTTGGCGATGAGAAATTATCTTGAACAATTAGACAGCGAACAACTTAAATCCATGCTTAAGGACCACGGATGATTTAAAACTTTACTTATGAATCATTTATTTGGTTTTTATTTTTTTCTTAATTATTAGAAAACCGTAAGTTGCAAAGCCAACCAAAAACATGTCCAAGTAAATATGCCAAGTCGGAAAAATCTGGTCTAATAATTCCATTAACTTTTTATTGCCACTTGCCAATAAGGATAATCTAAATTTGAATTTTCTCTCATTAATTGTAATTTTCTAGAATTTATCTTTACTACTATTCCATCTGTTGGATATTTCTCAAAAAGCTTCCCTTCTAGCCACTGTTTTCTAAATACTTGAACTTGGCTCGTAAAGTTGCATGTAATATCCTGAGGGATTGTGAAGCCAAGCTTTGAAAGACTTTTTTTGGATTCATATTGGTTAAGTGTTGAATTAAGTATTTGAAATGCGCAGAAGCTAAGACCTTCATAAAATCCTTCTTTAGCTCTTAGAAATCCAGAAGCGATTTTCTGGGAGATATTTGGACTTTGGTTGGGTGCATATAATTCACCCCTGACTTGAAGAACTCCTCGTAAAGGGAGATTATTGGGAATGTCCTGGACTTTAAAAAGTTTACTAGTAACGTCGGCCCCTTTTCTTGAAATTGCTTTCTCTAAGCTTCCATCCCTATATTGCAAAGCAACAGCACAACCATCAATTTTCGGTTCAATTAATAATCTTGTATCTACTAATAATCCTTTCAAAAATTCATCTATTGAATCATTTTCTAATGAAGGTAAAACTAGTTTATTTTTCTTTTTAAAGTAATCACAATTAGGGTTTGTTCTTAATAAATTCTTTTCAAGTTGGTCGAACTGATTATCAGAGATTAAAGCATTACCATTTCTATAATTATCGTCATACCATTCAATTCGTTCTTCTAAATAAGTCTTCATTTAATACGATGGCTTAAATGTTTTTTGGCTGGGTATCCAACTTGGTTTCTCTATAATCCATTTTTCTCTATCTTCATATTTAACAGTACATTAAAGAAATGAAGACATTTGTTTTAGAGATATGCCAACCAAATATCTTTTTTTTGGCTTATTGATATAAATCTAAATAATAATATTAATAAAATAAGTTTAATCATAACTTTAATAATTTAAAAAACTCAGCGTAATTTTTGCAAACTTTTTAATTAATGCAATTCTTATAACCTTCGATCTTCGCTAGTCCTTCAATGTTCAAGCCTGTTTCCTCTAATAAAGTTTCTCCGATATCGTCCTTATTAAATTTAGTTAATGCTCCTTTGGTAGAGTACTTAATACACTGGTTTTTGTATTTTGCTTCTTTGACAACAGGAGATAAGTAAAAACCAAACAAGATGATAAAAGTTCCATAGGTTACAACTTTTCTATGGTTTTTCCACCATTCATAAAATTTATTGGACACGAAAAATAAATCACTAATTTCTATTTTAAATTGATTTTTAACAAATTACTTTAATAACTTAAGGATTACTTAATTTAATGTTTTTTCATTAATAGATTTAAGCCAAGAATAATATCTTGATTTTCTAATCCTTTGCTCTTTCGAGACTAATCTATCCGCAGATTCTAGGGGTGATTCTCCTTTCTTAATTTTTGTTGTAATAGATATTCCAAAACCTTTTGCTTCAATTTTTGCAATGCCACCCTCTAAAAAAAATAAAAAAGACCAACCTTTATTCCAACCTAAATAGAAGGGATTTCGATACATTGCATTCTTGTGGATATACTCTCTAAATGATATTTTCCTTTTCAAGGAGTTGCTTGTATTCACTATTACCAAATATGAAGTTTACGGTTGATTATTTCTGGTAAGTAATTTTTGTATTTAAATAATTACCCGGAGGAACACTTGACACCTACGAGTAGTACATTTATATTAACAGTACAAATGTATTATCTTATTGACTTCAGGAGTCGCTAATGTTCGGACTTATTTTTATCTTGGCAGTCTTATTGACCCCCCAAATGGCTGGTTATTTAACAAAAAAAGTGGTTTATTAAATTTTTTTGAGAGTTATAAGAAATCTTTATCTAAAAACTTAAAAGTATATACTTATGTTTTCTATGCAAATGAATTAGGTGAAACAGCCCAAATTAAAAATTCAAGAATTCATTCTATTGAGTGAGCTTGTGAAACATGGAATGAATTAATTTCAGGAGGTTGGCAAATTGTTACTAATAAATTTCAGTAGTCATGATCAAAGTAAATCCGTCAAAATGGGAATATCTAAAAGAATCCACCCTAAAGCGAAAACGAACAAAGATTTGTATTACTTGCAATCACTTTCGCTACAGCACTACAGAAATTTTGGCTACTATCTTGATCTGTCCAAGATACGAAAAACGCATACCACAGGGCGATCATTTACTTAAAGGTTGTGAGTATTTGCAGAAAAATAGGACGATATTTTCTTCTGAAGCATCTTAATTATTCTCTAATTAATCTTCTCAAGGTAGATATTTAATTATGTAAACAAAGCATTATTTTATACAACTTAAAAAATTATTTTTAAGTAATTTTGAAGCATGATTCAATTTTACTTTTCAATATTTTTATTAGTTGTGCTTACATTTTTTGCACTTTTATTAGATGCACCAGAATTGGCTTCTTTAATTCAAACATTTTAGAAAATAATAAATCAGTATTTTTACTGATTTACTTTCTTTATAAGTAAGGCTTAGGTTTAACTTGTTTAATAGGAGGGATCTAATGATTGACAGTCCACCAGAGGAGTTAGATTATAAAATTTAAATCTAGATAAAACTAATGCTAAATCTGGAATGAATCTTCTATTTGAGATTCATTCCTTTTTAATTTCTTTCTAAAATAATATGAAACTATAAATATTAAATTTTTAAAGTAAAAAATCTGTTCATATTAAAATTATTTGATGCCAAAGTCACTTCTTAGATAGTGGCAAACTTTACCTGAATCCAAAACTAGTTTTTTGTTCTTCCTTTTCTTCCCATTCATCCATAATTAGTTTTAGTAAACTTTTAACTTCTAAATTCGAAGCATCAGTATCTTTTTGAAGATTTATACAAATATTTTTTATTTCCTCAAAAGCATTATCGATTAATATTGTTTTTTGATCTGGATTAGCCATAGAATTTTAAAAAGCTCCATTACAGTTAAAACCACTGCAATTAATGATCCTAAAAATGTTCATTATGAAATTATGGAATCTTTCATCAAAAAAAAATGCCCAGGTCGTAAATATCGCAAAACCAGAAACAGCAAAAGCAACATATTGAAGCCAATGTATTCCAAAGCTGTCTATTCCATTTTTATCAAAATCAGAATTACTCAAATACTTTTTTACTCATAATAAAAAATTTTTTTTTAAAAGGAGAGTGTGTCTTGAACGAAAGATTTATTATTACTTTAATTATTAATATCTTATATAAAACCTGGAATTATCCACCCAAAAAAGCCGTAATTTATTGTTAGAGCTAAAAAACCAATCATAGCTAATCTTCCATTTGTTATTTCAGCATTTTTCCAATATTTGCCCGTATAGTTTTTGAATTCTTTTGAATCTTTATCTATCAAATAATTTGGTTCTAAAGGTTCCTGCAACCTTTTGATCGCGTATAAAGAGAATTGTATTGTAATTGCGATGATAACAACTATAAAACTAGTAAGAGCATCCATTTTTAGAATTCAAATGTGATCAATTAGTAAGCTAAAGAGTAAATGACATTTGTATATAACAAACGTTTCCTTATATCTGCTTTATTAACAGAAGAACTTAACTTTAATTATTAACAAATGTAACATATTTAAAAAAATTTAGTATGAATTCTTACTTTTTCTTTGGATTTAAAATAAAGCAATGACTATAATGATACATTTACGTGACACATAATAATAAGTGGTCATGATGTAGTTGAATATATGTTTGAAAGTTCTATTTCTTTGTATCAAAGAGAAGTAGAGAATTAAAAATTTTTAATAGGGGAATATTTTCAATTTTATTTATTTCAAATAATTTTGAATAACTTGGAATAATTATTTTTGTTTAATTTCTGGAAGATAGAATTTATTGCCTAATGTATAACCTATTGACATAAGTACGAACCCAATAAGTTGAGGTAAATGAGAATTCGCAATAGAGATTTTTTCAATCATTTCTCAATCTATAAAACAATATAATAATAAAAAATTTTTAATTCCGTAAATCTATTTTTTTTTTGATTCTTTAATTTCTCCAGATTTTTTTAGTGAATCAACAAGTCTTTCATTTTCTGTTTTTAAATTTTCTAATGCAGATTTTGTAAATTGTTCTTTTGCCTCAAATTTTGCTGAGCTTATAACTTTTTTATTAGGAAGTTTTTTCTTCGGTTGCGGCTTCATATTAAATAGCTTTTTAAAAATATTAGAAGTTATTTTTTTCGTATTAGGTATTATTTTTTACAGTTTTCTGGTTAATAATATTTGTTTACATAAACAAATTAATCTTTTTCTTTTGGGAGCTTTAACCATCCAGAAGTCCATTCTGATTTTAGTTTTACCCATGAGATCCTTTTAATATCTTTTTTATTTTTGGTAGGAAAAATATCAACCCATCTACCTTCATTTTTACCACCATAAGCTTTAACTTGAAAATGCCTATTGCCATTAATTGTTTTTGGCGCAGTCCAGCAAAGAGTAGGAGGCCATTTCATGAGAAATTTTAAAAAGTTAAAAAACTAAAGGTTGCTTTGGCCAGTCAAAACTAAACCATAATATGCAATGGTGCCAAGAATAAGTACGATACCTAGAATTCTAATAATCATGCTTTAGTGTTTTACTTTCAGATTATATTAAAGAATTTTTTTTAAATAAAAATTCTTTTAATTTTTATATATTTGAATTAAATATATATAATCTTCTAATTTTTCCTTTTTTTATCTCTAACTATCGAGTAACAAGATTCAGGATGCCATTCATTCTGAATCTTGCTAATGAAATCATATATAAATGAATCGGGACAACCAGTTTCTTTTTGAAGTTCTGAAAGCTCTTCTTTAATGGATTCATATACACTTGTTATTACCCCAATATTTTCTTCTTGGGAGGGAGCCCATTTTTTATTCTCCATTAATATTTTTTAAATTATTTTCTACAATATCGTAATAGGTTATGTCTCCATAATCTGCATCTGAACAACATAAATCTCCATATAGTTCCTCTAACAAATCGTATGCATCTGAATACTTATCAAAACTTTGGGCGGTTAATTCATCAACTTTCCCATCAATTCTAATTATTTTGTAGGTCATATTTTACTCAGATGCAAAAGTATTATTTATTGTTTCATTAAATCATCTCATAAATAAAAATCCTATTTAGGAGTATTGGTTGGGTAAAGCTTCTGAATTTTATTTTTTTGAATTTCTATTTTTCTTTGTTCATATTTTTTTGCCATTATTTTTCTGATAAATAATTGTGGGATAAGCCAAACTAATGCAATAGCAATAGCCATGAAAGCAGGATTTCTCCACGTTAACCTAATTATCTCTTGTATAAATTCTTGATTGAAAATTTCCATACATTAAATTTTGAAAATAAATATCTTCGCTTTCTTTTATAAAATCTTTTAATATCACAAACTATTATAACCTTAAAAATTCTTATAAGGAATTTTATAAATTTTTTCTTTTTCTAGTTTGTTTTTTTTTTATTTGGATTTAGATTAATTTTTAATTTTTAGTTTAAAGATGCCGACTTATCTAATTACAGGATCAAATAGGGGTATTGGATTAGAATTATGTAGGCAAATTCATAAGAGGGGAGATAATGTAATTGCAACGTGTAGGAAAGCTTCAAAAGAACTTAGAGATTTAGGAGTGAGAATTGAAGAGAATATAGAAATTTCTTCTAATGAGGCGATAACAAAATTGTGTAAAAAATTATCTGGAGTTAATTTAGATTGTTTAATTCATAATGCTGGAATTTATGAATTTAACTCTTTCGAAAACATAGATAAAAAAAGTATTATGCGTCAATTTGAAGTGAATGCATTGAGCCCAATATGTATGACTCAATCACTTAA
Organism: Prochlorococcus sp. AG-402-I23; assembly: GCA_003216915.1. Lineage (GTDB taxonomy): Bacteria > Cyanobacteriota > Cyanobacteriia > PCC-6307 > Cyanobiaceae > Prochlorococcus_A. The sequence continues at coordinate 16,240 of QCIB01000010.1, read as the reverse complement.
ACATCTTTTAAACAGATCTTCTAAAGTTGCTTTTATCACAAGCAGAATGGGATCTATTGAAGATAATACATCTGGAAGTTCTTATGGTTATAGGATGTCTAAAGTCGCCTTGTCCATGGCAGCAAAATCACTTTATATAGATTTATTAAAAGAAGATATTTATGTAGCTATTTTGCATCCTGGGTTAGTGAGTACAAGAATGACTGGCTTTACAAGAAATGGAATTAGTCCTGAAGAATCAGCAAATGGACTTTTAAAACGTATTGATTCTTTAAATAAAAAAAACTCAGGTACATTTTGGCATGCCAACGGAGAAGTTTTGCCCTGGTAATATCTATACTTTTATGTTGAAGAGATTTATATCGATAATTTGTTAAAAAACTTTTAAATTTTTAACGAATTTCTTTCCTTGTTTAACTCTTTTAGTTATGTTAAGAAAAACATTAGTAAAGGAGGTGATTCATTGTCGTATCTACCGAAAAATGCGGTTATCAAAGGGGCCGTGAATTCAGTATCTTCATCACATTCATCGGTCTCTTTTTCTTTAATTAAGAAAAAAGGTTTTATCATCAACAGATTTATATAAATCAGTCATTAGATAATCAAATGCTCTGCATCTCAAGTAGTTGCAGGGTTTTTTATTAAATTTAAATAATCTTTCAAAATGTACTCTATCTTTTTTGGCCAAAATAAATTAAGGCCAAAAATGATAAAGTGCTTACCAATGCGATTAAGTACCAACCAGTTGAGGAGTTGCTAGTTAGTTCTGTCATTTATTTTGATTTATCGAAGGAATTGATTATTTGAGTGAAAATCACAATTGATATCATTAAAAAAACTAAAAGGATGTAAGTTACGTTCATTTATAGGAAAATGCTAATTATCAAAAAGATTATTCCTAGAACTACCATAACAACTGCTCCATCTACTAATAAGTCTTTCCATGTATAACTTTTAAGCATTCTTTTTTTATCTTCTTCACTCATGAGGTTCTTCAACCAAGTCCAATCTAAAAGTTGTGTTAATGCAACACCAAAAATTAAATGACCAATCAAAATACCAATTAGATCAATTCTAGAAATATCTTTAGTGAGACTTGTAATAATAAAAAAGTCCACTAGCTTTTGTCTTTATTAGATAAGGCTCCACCTTCTTCCTTGTATTTTTCCCAAGCTTCACTAATTTTTGCTTTAGAGAAGTTTTGTTTCCCCTCAGAGAATTTATTTTTAAGATTATTAAAACTATTTTTCAGCTCTTTTTTTGTTGGTTCATCAAGAAAGTTTGATGTTAATTTCCATAAGTACCAGCTACTAGCTAGAAGAAGAATTAAACCCAGTAATTGCATATTGGTTTATTACTATGTTACAACTTTTTAAATGGTTTCGATAAATTAATTTTTAATACCTGCAGAATTTTTTTGATATGAATCAGAATTAAAACTTTAACCAGTGGAAAAATATTCTATCCAGCAACCATATAGTTAACCCCCCTTCCAGGAAAGCCAACCAGTACATCCCATAATCAGAAAATCCCATTTGTTCTTTGACTGTTTTAATTAATTTTTTGTGAGCTTGAATGAGATCTTTCATTAATAATAAAATTTGTTTTAAACCTACTGTATTTCTTTAATTAAAAATCCCTTTCCATAGCATGATAGACACGTTTTAGTCTCATCTAATGAAATTCTTAGAAAACCTGCTCCATTACATCTAAAGCAATTTACTTTAGTATTCGAGTAGAGCTTTGACTTGATTTTAGCAGCACGATTTAAGTAAGAAACTGTTTCTTTACGTCCGTTTGCTTTAGCAGCTTTGTTTAAAAGCTTTTTGTAGTTGACTTTAAGTTCTTGGGTATTCATCTTTTAACTGGAACTAGTTTTCAAATATAGGTAAAAGGAATCAATAAAAAATTAAAATAAGCCCTATGAATTTACCGTTTATATCTTTAATCTGATCTCAAGTTGAGATTAGATTAATATAACGGATATTTTCTGTTAATGTTTATTGTGTGAGTACTATTTTTTATTTTTAATAGAAAATTTATATTTGATGAACTATTTTTGCATATTTAAAACAAATGAATGTTTGTATTAATTGGGATAAATTTTAGAGATTTTCAAAAAATTTATTTTCGATGAATCCTGGAGATTATCCAGCCTTTTTTAGATTTTTAACTAAAAAATCATTTTCGTTAGTAAGTATATCAAACTTCGATTTCTTAAGTTTATCTTTGATTTCATAGGTCGAGTTTTTTTTTATTTTGTTGAGATTCATAAGTTTTAAAAATCAATAAAAAAATTGACTTTTTGAATCCTACTTATCATCAAAACAAAATGTGGAAATATTTTTTTAAAAAGAGAAAATATTTTATTTTGCACATAGAAGTTTCAATTTAATCAACATATTGTGGAAAAACCTGTTGAAAAACACTAAAAAAGTGGATAACTCTCGGGGAGCATGTTCAAAACACGCTTTTCTGAAATACTTTTTAAGTATTAATACTTCATCAAGAAAAGTTTAAATGTAGTTTAAAAGGCATCATAATCTATTGTTATGACTGTGGGATCATTACTTTTATATTTATAAAAAGGATCTTTTCTTGAAACTAGTGTTGAGAAAAAATTTAAAAAATTTATTATTGAATGGTGTATCAAATTGACAAATAAAGTTAAGAAAAATAAAAAGGATCTTGAATTTTTGAAAATTTGTCTCATCTGTTTAAATTAAGTCTTGATTCGGTTTTCTCTATGGCAATACTTCCCAAACGTAAGATTAATCAAATAGGTTTGAATGAGTTAAATAATTAAAATGGCTGAAGAAAAAAAGGATTCAAAAAAATGTTCTAGGAAGAAAAACATTATGTTTGCCTATGGTTTTATACAACTTGGTTCTGGTTTCGTATCTGCAATAGCTTTAGCTGCGATTGCTCTTGGATTATGTTCAGTAAATAAAGAGTCTAAACTTTTCAATAAATGTGTTGCCGAAATTATTAAAGATGGTGGTACAAATTCTGAGGCAGTAAGATATTGCAATGGAGGCAATTAAAAGTCCCATAAATATAAACTAAATGGATTCAGCAAGTGATTTTATTATTGATTCTTTAAGAGAGGAGCCAATTGGTGAAACTGATCACTTTATTTGGTTCATAACAGACATTGGAATTGCTGCCCTATTTAAGAGAGAGCAAAAATATGAAATTTATATGTCAAATGTCGAAATTGAAGCTAATAAAATTGGTTTGGATATAACTAAAGAGGAAAAAGAGTATCTTAAAATAAAAAAGAAACAACTTTTCTTATTTTATTCATAAGTTAAGATCTTTTTTATTTAGTAAGAGGGCTCAAGGTTAAAGGTAGGCTCTTTAATATTATTTTCGCTAATTAATTCGTATGTGAGTTCTTTATTTAGGGCATTTATATAGGATGTATAAAGTTTTCCCCAAACAAATTCGAATTCATCTTTACTTAAATTCTTGAAAAGAATTTCTCCTTTGAAGTAAATGTGATAAGAATCATTCATATTGGAAAATCAATCTTATCCTTTTTAACGCAAAGGATTCTGTATGTAGTATTGTCTGCTACTAAAAAGGAATTTATAAGTTAAATGAGAAATACTTTTAGACCATTCTTGTATTCATTTTTTGTTTTTTGAATAATCCGACTGTCTCATCAAGATCCATACACGGCTGAATACTAATATCCATTAACCTTCTCCAGGGATGCCATTGCTTCCAAATTGTCTCAAGAGAATCTGCACTCACTACAGAATGTCCAATGCCATTTTGAACCATAAAAATCCAAGAATGAACCTCATAGTTTTCAGGTCTGTTTTGGGGACCACCTGATTCATACCAATTAATTAGCATTTCTGCGCCTTCTTCTTGATCCTCGCCATCTGTAAATTCGTAGGAAATCAAATATCTTTGCATATAGATTATTAGTAAAATCTCTAAACTATTTTAACTCTAGATTTAGATATTGCCTCCCAATTTAATTAATGCTATGAAGTTTATAGAAGTGATTGTTTTAAATGACCGATAGATTTGGGAAAATTAAAAAGAATATTTTGACTAATTTATCTTTTATAAATAAGACAATCTTTAAGTATTTTCAAAACCATGATTTGTTTGTATAGCTATAGTTGACAAATAAAATTTGATACTTTTTAAAATACTTTAAATTAGTTACGATGTTTATGATTAGCAGACTTTAATGAAAAATAAAAAGGATAAAAGCGACCCAATTGATAATTTAGAGTACGAAAAAGTTTTAGAAGAAGAAATAATTAATTCATACGAAAGTAAATTTCTGAATGATACTCAACCAGACAAAAAAAAGACTAAATTTTACAGACTTAAAAGAACTCCATTAGAAATATTAAATAGGTCATTTTTCTTTTTCTTTATTGGAAGTTTTCTTTTCTCTTTGTTTTTAGCTTATTCAGAAAGTAAGTTATGGTTCATACTTTATTTAATAAGTGCATTGTCATGTGTTTTCTATACTCCTAATAGAAAGGCACTTAAAGAATTAATAGCAGCTTGGCCAAATATAGAGGATCTCATCAAAGGGAGGAGTATGTGGAGAAAAGGCAAATAAATAAATGATGAAACCATTAAGTTCATTTAAGAAATGGTTATTAAATATCCTTGTGCCATACATAGAGGGCACTAATAAGAAAAAAGAGGATAAAAAATGAGTTTAATAAAGGTTGGAATTATTCTTGAAATATTTTTGTTTGTAGGAGTTTTTTTATGGGTTAGGAAACTAAATAGTAAACAATGTAGGCAACCATCTCTATCAAAAAAATTAATAAAAAATCTCAAATTCTAGAATTTTGATCACAAAATAAGGAATCTTTATAAAGAGATCAAATTTATGGGAAAAAATTCTTTACTATTTCCTCTCACTTTGTGTATGAAATCGGTTAGAACATTTACATCATTCATAAAAAATATGGTTTCCTCCATCCAAGGTCTTGCTCCAATAACTAATCCATTAAATAGTGTCTTAGTAGAAAAGAAACTAATAAATGTTGATCAAAAGTTTATTCAACTTGTTTCTCTTGCAGAAGGTTTACCTCGTACAGAAGTTATTGAAAGTGGTAGAAATTATTGGAGAGGTGTTTGTAGAAGCTTAATTTTTAGATTTCCAGATGACCTCGAAATTTTAAAGCTTGATGTAAGAAGTTATGTAGATAGATCAAAAGGAATTATTCAGATAAGATCTGCAGCAAGATTAGGGCAATCTGATTTAGGCGTAAATCTTAGAAGAGTGGAATACTTGTTTAATCAATTAGAGAAATTTTAATTAATCTATTTTTTATAAATTTAAGGTTCTTTTTACTAAAAAGTTGTGCTTTAATTCATAAGAATATTTGAATTGCCATGGTAAAGATAATCTTAGTTGGAATTATTGTCGCGCTTGTATATTCTCAACCTGACCTTCGTCTTACAGTCGCGGATTGGTTAAAAGCAGCTTCTGATTTTCTTATTGAATCAGTACAAGTAAAACCTTAAATTAACTTTTAATGAAGCATTAAATAAGACCTGAGATAGTTATCATTTGTTTAATGCATAGAGCTACGAAAATAAATATTATTATTCTGCTTAGTATATATTTCACTTAAACAAATAAATAGTTTTAGGAACATAATAGAAAGTTTTTTTGAAATTTTTGAATAGTTAACGATAATAAGGGATATGAAGCTTAGATTATTTGAGTTCTATTTTATTAAAGACTATTTAAGGCCCTGGTTTGGTCTTATTTATTCTTTATTCTTTCTGTTTTTTTTAGGTGCAATTGGCTATCGAATAACAGAAGGATGGGAATGGAGTGATTGCTTATGGATGGTTCTAATCACAATAACCACTATTGGTTTTGGAGAAGTTCAACCTTTAAGTCCTGAAGGCAGGATCGTAACTGTTTTAGTAATCGTAGGCGGATTGATCTTTATTCAATTTACTTTTCAAAAAGCTGTTAGATTATTCGAATCCGGCTATTTTCAAAGAGTAAACGAATTACGTTTTAAAAGACTTCTTAGAAAAATGGAAAATCATGTAATTTTGTGCGGATATGGGAGGGTAGGTCAGGAAATATCTAACCAAATAAAAACGCAAAATATTCCAATTATTGTGGTTGAGAGCGATGAAGATAGAAAAAAGATTGCGGAAGAAAATGGTTTAGAAGTTCTTTGTGCTGACGCTACTCTTGATGAGACTTTAAAACTAGCAGGATTAGAAAAATGCAAAAGTTTGGTCGTCACCTTACCTAACGATGCTGCAAATTTATATGTAGTTTTGAGTGCTAAAGGGATAAGAAGTTCTATAAGAGTAATTGCAAGAGCTGGAACTGAAGAAGCCGCAAGTAAATTGAGATTAGCTGGAGCAAGTATAGTCGTAAGCCCTTATATAGCTGCAGGAAGAGCAATGGCATCAATGGCTTTAAGACCAATAGCTATCGACTTCCTTGATCTGCTTGCAGGAAGTGAATGTGAAATTGAAGAATTTGAATTAAGTAATGATATTAGTCTTTTTGAAACTGCAGAGAAAAGATCACTTTCTGAACTAGGAATAGGAAAAAAAAGTGGTGCAAAAATATTAGCCATTAAAGAAAATGAAAAGCTGTTTACCAATCCTGGAGGTAATTTCATACTTCAACCAGGTCAGGTATTAATAGCATTTGGTAGCAAAGAACAGCTAAATATTCTGAACGGTTTATTAGGAAATCTTGTTGTAGCAGTAGAGTTATTAAAATAGATTGATTGAGATTCAGAATTAATTGCTAAATTGATTGTGGGTGAAATAAATCAAATGAAAATATTTAAATTTCTAATTGTAATTCCTGTAATAACTTTAATAATTATTTTTCAAACCTCTTTGCAAAATAGATATCTAATGGCTTCTGATATTAGAGATGGAGAAACAATTTTTAGAAATGTTTGTGCAGGCTGCCATGTAAGAGGTGGATCAGTCGTTCTTAAAGGATCCAAATCATTAAAACTTTCTGACCTTGAAAAAAGAGGAATAGCAGATGAGATTTCAATAGCAAAAATTGCCAATGAAGGTATTGGTTTTATGAAGGGTTTTAAAAATAAATTAAAGGATGGAGAGAATAAGGTTCTTGCACAATGGATTATTCAAAATGCAGAAAAGGGTTGGGAGTAAATGAAAAGCGTACTTATTGCATCGTTTTTATTTTTATTAGCTGAGTTTTCTTTTGCTGAGGAATTAACTAATTATACAATTACATCTGATTCTCAAATAAATACTTTAGAAGGAGATCTAGAGGCTAAGGGGAATGTAGTCATTAAGAGTAATGGTGGTAATTTTGAGGCTTATTCTGACAAGCTTACTTTTGACAAGGATGATAAATCTCTAAAACTTATTGGTAATGTATATGTAAAAAATTTAGAGTCTGAAGAAATTGCAATTGAAGAAACATCTGGAGATGAGTTGACCATATTTACTGATACAGGAATTTTTGAATTCAAATCTCAAAATAAAAATAGAGTAAAAACAAAAATTAAATTCTAAATAAAGAGTTGATATTTAATTGAAAATTTTAATTTCTAGCTGAGCTCTAAATGCCAATATACATAATAATAATAAATATTTATATCAAAATAATTTGATTTATACATCATTAAATTTTTAAATTACCTTTTGGCTTTAATTTATATTAAACAGACTTATTTCTCATTACAAAGTGGGCATTTTCAAAAAAGTCCTTATTTTTTCTTCTGCTATCTCATTATTTCTCTCTCAAGAAGCGATTGCTTCAAAAAGATTGAGCGGAGCTGGAGCATCATTCCCTGCTAAAATCTACACTCGATGGTTTTTTGATCTAGCAAAATCAGGTGGACCAAGAGTTAATTACCAAGCAGTTGGTTCTGGTTCTGGAAGAAAAGCATTTATTGATCAGACTGTTAACTTCGGTGCTTCAGATGATCCTATGAAGACTAAAGATATAGCAAAGGTAACAAGAGGTTTAGTACAGATTCCTATGGTTGGAGGAACTATTGCATTTGGTTATAACTATGATTGCGATTTAAAACTTTCCCAAGAGAAAGAAGTACAAGTTGCTATGGGAATGATTAAAGATTGGAAAGAATTAGGTTGTAAACCAGGGAAATTGACTTGGACTCATCGTTCTGATGGATCAGGAACTACTAAGGCTTTCACAAACTCTATGGAAGCTTTTTCAAAAACCTGGACATTAGGCACAGGTAAGTCTGTAAAATGGCCGGGAGGTGTTGGTGCTAAAGGTAATTCTGGTGTCGCAGGTGTTATTCAAAATACTCCTGGTGCAATTGGTTATGTTAACCAGTCTTACATAAAAGGTAATGTCAAAGCTGCAGCACTTCAAAATCTTTCAGGTGAGTTTCTAAAACCATCTGTAGAAGCAGGAGCTAAGGCTCTTAATGATATTACTCTAGATGAAAATCTTGCGGGTAAAAATCCTAATCCAACGGCAAAAGGAGCTTACCCTATAGCTTCATTAACATGGATACTTGCTTATGAAGAGGGTAATGGTAGAAACACTAAAGCTATCAAACAAGCCTTTAATACATTGTTAAGTGATGAGTATCAAGATAAAGCTCCATCACTTGGATTTGTCCCCTTAAAAGGAGATATTCTTGAGAAGTCAAGAGCTGCCGTTGAAAAAATAGGTAATTAAATTTTTTTAATAGATGTCAAATTATCATGACTTTCATATACCTTTAACCCCTCTTAAAGTCTTTTACAACATTTAGTAGTAGATTTATAGAGATATTCTTTTTTTAATGGAAGAGAAATTAACTCTTTTCAAGAATCGTAAAAGATTCGGTATCGAAAAAAATATAGATATTATCTTCAAGAATACTACTCTAGTCTTGTCTAGTTTAGTAGCAATAATACTTTTAGGCATTATTTTAGTAGTTTTTTTTCAGTCATTTGAATCCTTTTCAAGGTATGGCTTGAAGTTTTTAGTAACCTCTGAATGGAATCCTGTAAAAGATGAATACGGAGCTTTTACCGCAATATATGGCACATTAGTAACCTCATTTCTTTCGTTATTAATAACTATCCCTTTGGGCGTTGGAACTGCAATATTTATTACCGAGGACTTTGTACCAAAAGTTTTTAGAGAAATAATAGGTTCTTTTGTTGAATTATTAGCAGCAATTCCATCAGTTGTATTGGGACTTTGGGCAATATTTGTTATGGAACCTTTTTTTAGAGCCTTTTTTGTCTTTTTACATAATTTCTTTGGTTGGATACCTTTATTCAGTACAGAACCTACAGGCAGGAATTCTTTCTTAGCAATATTGATTTTAGTAGTAATGCTTTTGCCAATAGTGACTTCTATTGCAAGGGATTCACTTAATCAGGTTCCTAAAAAGCTAAGAAATGCGGCTTATGGAATTGGAGCGAGTAGATGGAAAACAATATTTTCAGTAATTTTGCCGGCAGCATTATCAGGAATTATGGCAGGTGTTCTTCTTGCTTTAGGTAGGGCAATGGGAGAAACAATGGCTGTGACAATGATTATTGGTAATTCAAATGCATTTAGTTGGTCTCTATTATCTCCTGGATATACCATTTCCTCCATGCTCGCAAACCAGTTTGGTGAGGCTGATGGAAGTCAGGTTTCATCACTTTTTTATGCGGCTTTTGTACTTATGATCCTTTCTTTGGTAGTAAATATCTTTGCGCAGTGGCTAGTTAAGAAATTTAGTCTCAAATATTAGATAATAATGAATTCACTCTATTACCAGAAAAGATTATCAAGAAATATAGGAGATAAATTCTTTACTTCTTTGTCAGTAATTTGTGCATTGATAGCAATACTTCCTTTGATTTTTTTAGTGACTTATATCCTTTACAAAGGTGGATCTCAAATTACACCAGAATTATTTACTTTGGAACCAAATCCTCCTGGAGATGATTTAGATGCAGGAGGTATTAATCCTGCATTAATAGGGACATTAATAATTACTAGCATTGCTTCAATTATTGCGATACCAGTAGGTGTCGGCGGTGGCATATATCTAGCTGAATATTCTAAAGGTGGTGCTTTTTCAAGATTTATAAGATTCGGGGTAAATGTTTTAGCTGGAGTTCCTTCAATAATTGCAGGAGTGTTTATTTATGCCTTAATTGTTTCTACAAAGATCTTGTTTGGAAGTATGTACAGTGGCCTGGCCGGAGGAATGGCGCTTTCAATATTGATGTTACCTACTGTGATTAAGACCACTGACGAAGGTTTAAAGTTAGTTCCTAACGAATTAAGATATGCGTCTCTTGGTGTTGGAGCAAGTATGTATACAACCATATTGAAAGTTACTTTGCCCTCTGCCTTTAGGTCTATTGCTACTGGTGTTGTTCTTGGAATCGCAAGAGCTGCAGGTGAAACAGCACCTTTGATATTTACGGCTTTATTCTCTTACTACTACATAACAGGCTTTGGAGACTTGTTTTATGAGATGGGTTCTTTGGCTGTATTGATATATAACTTTGCTCTAGAACCATACGATGCACAGAATAAATTAGCGTGGGCAGCTTCCTTTATTCTTGTTTTGTCGATACTATCAGTAAATATATTTTCAAGGATATTAGCTGCTTTTACTGAGAAAACTAAGAGAGTATAAATGATTAAAACTAATAACAAAATACCAAAGAATATCATTTTATCTCTTGAAAATGTATCTATTAGCTATGGAACTTTTGAAGCAGTAAGAAATGTTTTTTGTAACTTTAAAAAAGGAAATATAACCTCCCTTATTGGCCCTTCAGGTTGTGGTAAATCAACTGTTCTTAGATCATTAAATAGGATGAACGATTTGATTCCAAATTGTTCTTTGAAAGGAACAGTCCTGTTTGATGGAACTAATATTTACGACAAAAGAGTAGATCCAGTTGAAGTAAGAAGAAGAATTGGAATGGTTTTTCAGCAGCCTAATCCTTTCCCGAAATCTATCTACGAAAATATTGCATTTGGGGCAAGAATTAATGGCTTTACTGGAGATATGGATGAATTAGTGGAAAGTTCACTTAGAAAAGCTGCCTTGTGGGACGAATGTAAGGATAAATTGAATGATAGTGGTTACTCGTTATCTGGCGGACAACAACAAAGACTTTGTATAGCAAGAACAATCGCAATTGAACCTGAAATAATTCTCATGGATGAGCCATGCTCAGCTTTAGATCCAATCTCTACTTTAAAAATAGAAGAGACCATGCATGAACTTAAGAAGAATTACACAATAATAATCGTTACTCATAATATGCAACAGGCATTAAGAGTTAGTGATATGACTGCATTTTTTAATGCTATTGAATACGAAGATGGTGATGGAGGAAAAGTTGGTTATCTTGCAGAATTTAATTCCACTAAGAAAATTTTTAATTCTCCCAAAGAAAAAACTACTCAGGAATACATATCAGGTAAATTTGGTTGATGTTAAATTTTTACTTTTAATAGAAAAATTTTTACCTTTAAGACAGTCAAGGGGTAGACAAACAGTATAAATACCTATATAGTTATTTCGAATTAAATAAGTTTATCGTTGAAAAACTACCCTTTTCTACCGTTCTTGATTTTCGCAGGGGCTCTCATAACAACTGCAACAATAGGATTGCCTGTATTTACTTCATGATTTAAGAGTATTTCTATTTCAGGTAATTTTATGGTTTCAATAATAAATACGGAATTAATTGGAAGTCCTCATAAAACCTTAATAAAGCCAAGTTTATTTGACTTTATAAAAAAAAGAGAGAATATGAATCTGTGTGGGAGTGAAAAATCTGTATTAAAACCATTTTTTAAAGTGGTTAATTTCTAATTTATTTATCATGGATAAAACTAAAGAACAGTTAGAAAAATTAAGAGAAGTAGCAGAAGCATCTCTTACAAAAACGGATGAACTTCAAAAAGTTCTTGCTCAAATTGAAGCTTTAATGTCTAGAGAAGAATCACAAGCATTATCAAAGAAAAAATAATTATTTAAAAATAATTTTAGGTTTTGTACTTTTAATTACACCTCTACAATTCCATTGTAGTTATTAATTGGTTATGCAGAACCCGTTCCAAAGTTTTCTGTTAGGTCTTGAGGTCTTACCTTCTTTAAGTAAAAGATCTCTTTAATTTTTTGTTTTTATTGTATTTTTATAATCTGCCAATTTAGTTGATTACTTTATAGATTTCTTTCAAGCATACGTTTACATCGAAAGATTCAGTATTTACAATCTCTAATCCTGTTTTTTCTGTAACTTTAACAGTTGCATTACATTCGTCTTGTTTAAGAGCCATATAACTTGGCTTTCTGTCTTCCATATCTAATTCAACACTTGATTCAATATCTTCCTTATATTGCTCCATTACTAGTGTAAGTGCCTCTATCTCAACAGAAAAATTATCATTTGCTTTTGCTCCAAATGAAATTATAAGAAATGGAAATAAAATCAAGGTTATTAATTTCTTCATTTCTATAATAGGTGTTTATTTTTTTTATAACGTGGATTGTCTGCTAAGGAAAGGGTAATAAGCTGTATAAATTTTTTATTATCTACTTTACTAGTAGAAAATAAATTTATTAAATTTAAATTAATTGATAAACAAACTTATCGAGACTTTTAAGTATAAATTGGCATATCTAAATGAAAAATTTAAGCCACTTTCATTGGATTTTTCTTAAGATTTTATTTCGATAATTTCTTCTTCAGATACAATTGCCCATTTTTTGAATGATTTTTTGCAAGGATATCCTCCTGTCAAGTCTCCAAATGCAGGCAAAAATAAAGTATTTTTATTCTTATCCATTGCAAAACACCTAAAAGATAATTTATCTCCATTGCTTTTTAAATAGATTTTTGGATGATAATGTCCACAAATATTCAAGGTTTTATTGTTTTCTAAATTAACTGGCTCATGGCTAAATGTAATATTTTTAGATTTTCTAATGTCAAAAATTTTTATATTTTTAATATCACAACCTACATCATGATTTCCGAGGATGAGCTCAACATTAGTTTTTAGCAGCTCAGGAAGATCCTCAACTTTTTTTTGAAGAGTTTTATCTATTGAATATTTGCTATGGAATAAATCTCCCAATATTATTAACTTTTCGGGAGAATGTTCTTTTACTATTTTTTTTATTCTTGCGAAATTGTTTTTATCTGAATTATTAGTAAGAGGTATACCATTTTGCTGAAAATACTCAGCTTTCCCAAGATGAATATCGCATATTAACAACTCTTTTGTTTCCGGTAGAAATAAAGCTCTAGAAGGAAGCATCTCTAACTTTGTATCTTCCCAAAAAAATTTAAAAGAACTTATTTTCATTTAATCACTATATTTTTTTATAAGTTTTTCTACTCTTTTTTCTATTGGTTCATTGCTTAAAGAATTTTTAAGTCTTTCAACTAATAAAGGGAAAGCAAAAGGAGTTGGAGTTTTTATCTCGTTTAATAGCATTTTTAAATTTTTTAATCTTTCTAATGATCTAGATATTCTTTTATTTTCTAATTGATATTCTTTAACTTCTTGATGCGATTGTTTTATCAAAAGATGGCCTTCTTCATATTTAGTAAAGACATCGTAGAAAAGACTTGAACTTATTTGAAGTTGAGAAGAAGTTTTTGTTTTGGTTGGATTATTTTGATTTACTAGTCCACTTATTTGGGCAATATTTTTAAATCTACGTTTTGTTAATTCTGAAAAATTAAGTGCATTTTCTAGATCTTCCTCTAATTTTTTGTTATCCAAAAAGTAATCAGCTTCTTTTTTTATTATGGAAAAATCATAATCTTCTGAGGTAGTTAAGCTGAATCCAAAATCATTAGCAGTAATACTAAATGTAGATTGGTTTAACTTTGCCAATCTTAAAGCCCATAAAAATGCAATTCCTTCATTTACAAATTTACCATCAAGTGTAAAAACAAAAATATTTGATAAATCCTTGGTTTTATATATTTCAATAAGGAATTCATCTTTCTTTGGAATGTTTGAAAGAAGCTGTTGTTTCTTCAATATTGGGCGTAATGAATTTAGTTCAGGATTCAAGTAATCATAATTTTCTGATTCATTGCATATATCTATTTCTTTTCTCAAGCTTTCACAAAGTAGATCAGAAATTGCCATTTGACCTCCAACCCATGCAGGAATTAGAGAACTTTTTTTTGTTGATTTTTTAACGTATAAAACCATATCTCTTATTCTTACAAATTGAAGTATTTTACCGGCAAAGTAAAAGGTATCTCCAGGATTTAATTTTGAAGCAAAATTCTCCTCTAAATTTCCTAAGGATTTCCCTTTCATATATTTAACATTCACAAATTTGTCGCTTGTAATTGTCCCAATATTGAACTTATGCATTCTTATTAAAGATTTGTCTTTTACAAAATATTTAAAGTTTTCATTATTATTTTGAGATTCTTCTTTAACTATCTTTTTATATTTTGGGTATGCTTTAAGACATTTTCCTCCATATTCTAAAAAGTCAAGACACCAATTCCAATCTTGATCTTTTAAGTTTCTATAACTCCAACAACTTTTAATTCTTTCTTTCTCAATTTTCGGATCAAAGCCATTCCCGCATGCCAAACTTATTAGATGTTGAAGAAGCACATCATAAGATAATTCAGGAAGTCTAATTTCCTCAGATATACCACTTTTTATAATTCTTCTCATTGCACTAATTTCAAATAACTCTAAAGAATTAGTAGGCATAAAAATTATTTTTGATTTCCCACCTGGTCTATGAGCACTTCTTCCCGCTCTTTGGATAAGTCTAGCTAAATTCTTTGCGCTACCAATTTGAACTATTTGATCTACAGGTTGGAAGTCAACTCCCAAATCTAACGAGCTGGTACAGACTACCCATTTTATTAATCCATCTTTAACCCCTTCTTCAACTCTTTTTCTATCTTCTTTATCGAGAGAGCTGTGATGAAGTGCGATTTTGTCTTCCATCTCTGGGAGAAAAAATTTAAGACATTGATACCATCTTTCAGATTGGTTTCTTGTATTGGTGAATAATAAGGTGCTTTTATTTTTGTCTAGGATTTTTAAAAGTGAAGAATGACTTCTGATTCCAAGATGGCCACTCCATGGAAAGGTCGTTTCCTCATTTGGCAAAACGCTTATAATTTCGATCTCTTTTTGAATATTTGTACTTATAATTTTGGGCTTAATAGCGCTAATGCCAACTATTGATCTTGCCGCTTCTTCAATATTTCCTATAGTTGCAGACATTGCCCAAATTTGTAAATTTTTTACATTACCTCTGAGCCAACTTAAAGATAACTCGCACTGGTTACCTCTTTTACTACCCATCAATTCATGCCATTCGTCAATAATTATTGATGACAACTCTTTGAACAGATTATTAGATTCTTTATTAGAAAGTAAAAGAGATAAAGACTCTGGAGTGGTAATAAGAATATTAGGTGGTTTAGTTAGTTGCTTTTTCTTTTCATATGAAGTTGTATCCCCATTTCTAATTTCAACTGTGATTTCTTTATTAAAATGCAAAGCTGCTAATTGTATGGAATTTTTTAGATCTCTACTTAGTGCTTTTAAAGGGGTTATTAATAATATATTCACACTTTTATTATTTTTGGGATCTTCTATCTGTGATAGAGGTCCCATTAATGCAGCATAAGTTTTGCCGCATCCAGTAGGAACTTGTATTATTCCACTCTGTCCATTGAAAAATGCTTCCCAAGATTCGATCTGGTAGGTTAGTGGCTCCCATCCATTTGTGGAGAAAAACTGTTTAATTTTGGAAATTAAATTATTTTGACTACTGTTTTTTGTAATATTTTTCATGATATTTTTTTCATTAGTTCATAAGCATTCTCTAGGCTATTTGCATCATTGATTTTCTTATCTTTTCTCCATTTTGTTATTCTTGGAAATCTTACTGCTATGCCTGACTTATGACGTTTTGAAATTTGTATTTTCTCAAAAGATATTTCGAATACCATTTCTGGTTTTAACGATCGAACAGGACCAAATTTTTCCGTTGTATTTTTCCTTATCCATTTATCTAGCTCTTTAATCTCAATATTCGTTAAACCAGAATATGCACTTGCAAATTTAATTAATTCTTGGTCTTTCCATAATGCAAAACTGTAATCTGTATAAAGACCAGCTCTTCTACCGCTACCTCCCCTAGCGTAAATTAGAACAGCATCTAGTTGCATAGGATCAACTTTATATTTCCACCAAATACCTTTTTTTCTTCCAGAGGAGTATATA
>QCIB01000009.1 GCA_003216915.1 Prochlorococcus sp. AG-402-I23 | reverse complement strand
CGACCTTAAAGAAAGTGATCCATTTTTAAATTATGTAGAAGGTCAAAGTATTGGTATTATGCCTGCTGGTGAAGATGCCAATGGAAAACCTCACAAATTAAGACTCTACTCAATAGCTAGTACCAGACATGGAGATGACTTTAATGGAAATACAGTTTCTCTTTGTGTAAGACAGCTTCAGTATGAAAAAGATGGTGAAACCATTAATGGTGTCTGTTCTACTTACTTATGCGATATTAAGCCTGGAGATAAAGTAAAAATAACAGGTCCTGTAGGTAAAGAGATGCTTCTCCCTGAGGAGGAAGACGCTAACATCGTTATGTTGGCAACTGGAACTGGAATTGCACCAATGAGGGCTTATTTAAGAAGAATGTTCGAACCAACTGAAAAAGAAAAAAATAAATGGAATTTCAAGGGTAAAGCTTGGTTATTTATGGGTGCTCCAAAATCAGCTAATTTGTTATACGAAGAAGATCTTCAAAGATACCTTGTTGATAATCCAGATAATTTTAAATATACAAAAGCTATTAGTCGTGAGCAGCAAAATACAAAAGGTGGGAGAATGTACATTCAAGACAGAGTTTTAGAGTCAGCCAATGAACTTTTCAATATGATTGAAGATGAAAAGACACACATATATCTTTGTGGATTAAAGGGGATGGAACCTGGAATAGATGAAGCAATGACTAAGGCAGCAGAAGAAAAAGGCTTGAACTGGTCAGAATTAAGACCTCAACTTAAAAAAGCAGGAAGATGGCACGTAGAAACTTACTAAATCTTTGATATTTAGATTTAAGTTTCACCGACTAATTACTTTTTGGTTTAGACACAATATGTAGCTAATATTAAAAAAAAAGAGGATTTTAAATATAGAATATCAAAAACATGCCTTCAACTTTAAGTAATCCTCTAAGATTAGGTTTACGGCAGGAAAGAGTTATATCTCCACAATGCTTAGTAATATTTGGTGCTAGTGGAGACCTTACTCATAGAAAATTAATACCAGCCTTATTTGAACTCTATTTGCAAAGAAGAATTCCTAGTGAATTTGGAATAGTTGGTTGTGCTAGAAGACCTTGGACTGATAATGATTTTAGAGAAAAGATGAAAGCAAAGCTATCAAATCAAATATCTGATAAAGAAAGGGAGTGGGAACAATTTTCTAATTATCTTTTCTATGAACCTGTTGATCTACAACAAAGTGAGCATGTCTTAAGGCTTTCTAAGAGATTAAATGAAATTGATAAAACACAAGCTACTCATGGGAATAGAACATTTTATTTGTCAGTATCTCCGAATTTCTATGCAAGTGGATGTAAAGCTCTTAAAGCAGCTGGCCTTTTAGATGACCCTAAGAAAAGTCGTTTAGTGATTGAAAAACCTTTTGGAAGAGATTATTCAAGTGCAAAAAAATTGAATAAGATAGTCCAAAGTTGCGCTGAAGAAAGTCAGATTTATAGGATTGATCATTATTTAGGTAAAGAGACAGTTCAGAATATTCTTGTTTTGAGGTTTGCTAACACTATTTTTGAACCAATCTGGAACAGAAATTATATATCAAGTGTTCAAATTACTTCATCTGAAACAGTGGGTGTTGAAGATAGAGCAGGTTATTACGAAAGCTCTGGTGCTTTAAGGGATATGCTTCAAAATCATATGACACAAATGCTTGCTGTTACTGCTATGGAACCTCCTGGAAAGTTTGAACCAGAAGCAATAAGAAATGAAAAAGCTAAGGTTCTTCAAGCTTCAAAACTTGCTGACGAAAATGAACCGTGGAATTGTTGCATACGAGGTCAATATGGTGAAGGAGGAAATATTTCAAATCGACTAAAAGGATATAGGCAGGAAGATGGTGTTAATTGTAATAGCACAACAGAAACTTATATTGCGACAAAAGTTTTCGTTGATAACTGGCGTTGGCAAGGGGTTCCTTTTTATTTGAGAACAGGTAAAAGACTACCTAAAAGACTTGGGGAAATAGTCTTAACTTTTAAAGACGTGCCTGTTCATTTATTTGAATCAACAATAATAAATCCTGCCCCAAATCAACTTATCCTTAGAATTCAGCCAAATGAAGGTGCTACTTTCAAATTTGAGGTAAAATCTCCTGGTTCTGGAATGAAATCAAGACCTGTTGAGATGGAATTTTCTTATGATGAATCATTTGGAGAACCCTCAGATGAAGGCTATGTAAGATTATTAGCTGATGCAATGCTTTCTGACCCAACCCTATTTACTCGAAGTGATGAAGTAGAAGCAGCTTGGAAACTATATACGCCATTAATAGAATTGATGGATAATTCTCCTTGGAAGTTACCTATTTATAATTATGAATCTATGACGTGGGGACCTCCTGAGTCTGATCAATTAATTTCAAAAGATAATATTTTCTGGCGTAGATCTTAAAAATGAAACCTCAATTAACACTCCAAACCCCTTTAGAGCTTCCTTATCAGGAAATTTCTAATTACCTTAATAAATTATGGATTTCAGAAGATAATGATAATAGTGGAGCTAATACTTTTACATTAATGGTCTGGCAGCCTGCTTGGCTAGAACAATGTTTGGTTCAAAAAGGATTAGTAAATGGACCAATTACTGGAAATTTAAGTCCAGAAATAATTGAAGTTGCTAAAAAATTTATATTAGATCAAGGACTTCCTATCACTACTTCCCTTAATAGTGAAGAAGTATTGAATTTGTTGAAGAAAAATTTATCTAATAAAGACTTTGAAGATTTTAGAGGACAATTCTTTGAATCATCAATAAGTACTTTGAATCCAAGAAGATTAATAACTCTAGCGCCAACATTAAATAAAAATTCAGATATCAAAACTTTTGTATCCGCTTACTGTCCATTAAGTGATACTCCAGCTATGCAACCTATATGTGGTGATTTAGTTGTTATTAGGGGGGACTCGGCCTCAATATCTAATAAAGGATTAAAAATAATTGATGGTTTATCGATTGATGAATTACCTGCATGGTTGTGGTGGAATGGAAGCTTGGATGAATCGCCCGAAATCTTCGAATTTTTTACTAATTATGGTCTAAGGTTAATAATTGATACTGCTCTTGGATCGCCTCAAAGATGTTTAAAAGTTTTAGATCAATTAATTAACGCAAATAAAGCTATTAATGATTTGAATTGGGTTAGATTGAAAAATTGGAGGGAATCATTGGCAATGATTTTTGATCCGCCCTCGAGGAGACAAATTTTAGATCATATTACTGATATTGACATTGATATCGCAGGAGATCATATGATTCAAGCTTTGTTTTTGATTTCATGGATTAGCGATAAGCTTGGTTGGTCATTTCTAAGAGTTGAAAGGGATATAGAATCAATAAAAATAGAGTTTGAAAGAATTAATGGCGAAATAATTTCTGCATCAATTAATCCCTTATCTTTGGGAAATCCAAGTATTCATTTAGGACAAGTTATTGGGTTGAGGCTGATTTCAAAAATTAGTGAGGTTCAAAAAAATAACACTTGTGTAATACTTGGCTGTGAATCAGTTGAGTGTATGAGACTTGAAGCAGGGGGAATGGCTAATATGGAATTAATAGAGCAAGTTGTTCCAAATTCTTTTTCTACATCAGAGTATGATGTTAGTAAATTGTTGGGAAGTAGTAGAGGTAATACCAGCCCTCTTTTTGAAAATTCTATTAAAATAGCCCTTCAAATATTTAATGGTTTTAATAACTAATAGATGCCTTGTGTAATATCTTCTCCTTCAACTGATAGTGGAAAAACTACATTATCGCTTTTGCTATCTTGCTGGGCGTTCTCAAAAGGTATAAAGTTACAAACTTTCAAGGTTGGCCCAGATTATCTTGATCAACAACAACTTAGTTCAATTGGCCAACCTATTTGTAGGAATTTAGATATTTTTTTAAGTGGTGAGGAATGGGTTCAAGAATGTTTTTTTAAACATTCTTTGAAATATGAATTCTCATTAATTGAAGGGGCAATGGGTCTATTTGATGGATTAGGGGCAACAACCTATTCAAGCACAGCAAATATTTCTAAACTTCTCAATGCTCCAATAATTTTTATTGTTAATGCTAGAGGTCAAGTAACTTCTCTTCTGGCGACTATTCGAGGTTTTAGAGATTTTGATAGTGAGTTGTCAATAGCAGGAATTATATTTAACAACGTTAATTCAGATAGACATAAAAAATTGATCAAAGAGGTTTTTAAAAATGAAGAAATCGAAATTCTTGGTTTTTTACCATCTGATTCAAAAATAACCTTAAACAAAGCTAATTTAGGTTTGATATCTCCAATGGAAAATGAAAAAGAAATTGATGTTGAATATTTTGCAAATTTCGCCGAAAGAAACCTTGATCTATTTTCTCTTATTAAATTTCTGAAATCTCCTCAAAAGAAAATATTTAATTCTGTCAATTTTAAAGATTTCAAAATAGATAAAAGTAAACCTATAGCAATTGCAGAAGATAAAATCTTTCATTTTCAATACCCTGAAACAAAGGAGTTTTTGAGTGAAATAGGCATTCCATTAATTTCATGGAGTATTTATGATGATGAAGAAATACCTAATGAGGCTTCTTCTTTAATTATTCCTGGGGGATTCCCTGAAAAATATGCTGATCATATAAGTAACTCTACAAAAAGCTTAAATTCGTTAAAGAAATTCCGCAAAAATGGATTTATATATGCTGAGTGCGGAGGGATGATGATTTTAGGAGACTTCATAAAAGATGAAAATGGTAATAATCATAAAATGAGTGGCATCCTCCCTTTTAGATCAAAAAAAAGTAAACTTTCAGTAGGTTATAGATACATTGAGGGTTTAAAAGATACTCCGATCATTAAACAAAATCAATTAATTAGAGGACATGAATTTCATTATTGGGAAATTGAAAATAATTTATCTGAACTTGATTTTGGAAAGGCTGATCATCAGAAAAAACTTTCTCCCCCATGGAAAATTAAATCTTGGAAAACTGAATACAAAAATGAAGGCTTTTTTGATGAGAAATTACATGCAAGTTGGATTCACTTACATTTGCCAAGTTCTCTAGAAGTCGCAAAAAACTTTATAGATGCCACCCAAATTACTTTTTTAAAGCATTCTTAATTTATTACCAAATCAAATATTTTGAGAGGAGAACCTAAAAAAAACATTCCAGGTAAAGTGATTAATGGTCCTAAAAAACTCCCTACCATGACCTCAATTTTTGTATGGCCTAGGGTTTCTTTTAACAGTAATTCTGATTGAGGGTCTAGTTTTTTTGATAGTTTATTAATTTCTGCCGCTTGAATCCCAGCTGATTTTCGAACACCACTAGCGTCATACATAACTATTAGTGCTACAGCAACTGATAATGCGAATATTGAGCTATCAAATCCTAATTCATAACCTATACCAGATGTAGCGCCAGTTATTAAGGCGGAATGACTTGAAGGCATACCACCCGTCTCGAACATAATTCCAAATCTTATCTCACCAGTTGAAAAGAAATTGAATACGATTTTAAAAAATTGAGCTAGCAAACAGGATAATAGGCTCCAGAAAAGAACTGAATTATTAAAAAAAGAAAAAAACTCAGACATAAATTAAAAAAACATTATCTATCCCTATTTGTAATAAAGTCAGCTAAAGATATTAAATACTTTGCATCCGCACCCCAAGGTTCAATTGCTTTTTTTGCTTTTTCAACTAGATCAAATGCTCTTTTCTTTGACTCCTCCATTCCAAGTAATTTAGGGTAAGTAGTTTTGTCAGCTAAAAGATCTTTGCCCGCAGTTTTACCAAGCTTTTCACTGCTGGAAGTTAAATCAAGAATATCATCTATTATTTGGAAGGCTAAACCAATTCCCTCTGCATATGTTGTCAGAGCTTGTAATAGTTTTTCGTTAGATCCTGCGATCATCGCGCCTGTTCTCACGCAGGCCTTCAATAAAGCCCCAGTCTTGTGAAGATGAATATATTCGAGAGTTTCAAGGTCGACTTCTTTGCCTTCGCATTCCAAATCAACAACTTGTCCCCCGACTAAGCCTGGTGCACCTGCAACTAAGGATAATTCGCCAACTACATTTAATAATCTATTTGGATCGACTCCAGGGCTTCTTAAAGAGACCATTTCAAAGGCCCTCGTTAATAAAGCATCGCCTGCAAGAATAGCTATTGCATCTCCATATACTTTATGATTTGTCGCCCTGCCTCTCCTCAAGTCATCATTATCCATGGCGGGTAGATCATCATGAATCAAGGACATTGTATGGATCATTTCTATTGCTACCGCAGTAGGAACTGCAAGAGAAGGTTCTCCTCCAGCCAGTGCACAAGATGCTAAACATAAAATTGGACGTATTCTTTTCCCTCCAGCTAAGAGGGAATATCTCATTGATTCTCTTAATATTTCTGGATTCTCAGGACCCAAGGAAAAATCAAGTGCTTCTTCTACAACCTTTTTTGTGTTTTTAAGATATTTTTCAAAATCAGAAATACTATTTATAACTTCAGTCATTTTATACCTTTAGTAAAAAAAATTTCATATTGGAGTTTATGGCAAAAGGTCATTAAGAGTTGATGATAAACCAAATTTTTTTTGCCAGCTAAAAATAGTATTCACAAGTAACATTGTTACTGTCATTGGTCCAACACCTCCTGGTACAGGTGTGTAAGCAAATACTTTAGAAATGACATCTTCTAATAATACATCGCCACATAATCTGGTTTGATTTTTATCGGAACTTTTTAATCTATGTATTCCAACATCAATAATTACTGCTCCTTCTTTTACAAAACTCGAATCTACAAGATTGGGTTTTCCTGCAGCGGCAATTAGAATGTCGGCTTCTCTACAAACTTTATTTAAATTTAATGTTTTAGAGTGAGTAATTGTTACCGTGCCATTTAGGTTCAAAAACATAAGCGATAGAGGTTTCCCAACAAGCAAACTTCTTCCTATGACAACAATTTTCTTACCTTCAATTGTAATATTTTGGGATCTTAATAAATTAATAATTCCTGCTGGTGTACATGATCTCATCGCAGGCTCATTTTTTACTAGTTTGCCAATGTTTATCTCATTTAGTCCATCTACATCTTTGCTTGGATTAATATGGCTGATCAGTTTTTGCTCGTCAAACTTCTTTGGAATGGGAAGTTGCAGTAACATTCCATCAATATCTTTATCAGAATTAAGTTTGATAATTAATTGTTCAACTTCTTTTTGCTCTACACTGTCTTTTAGATGAAAGATAAAGCTCTTTATTCCAATCCTTGAACATGCTTTTTCCTTGTTATTAACGTAAACACCACTCGCGGGGTCTTCACCTATTCTTATTACAGCTAAACCGGGAGCTCTTCTTGCAATTTTTTTATTACTAGAAATATAGTCAGTTAATCTTTCTTCAATATCGAGAGACAATTTTTTACCGTCTAATTTTAATGACATTTAGAAAAACATCTCCTTTTTACACCTAGCATGCCTATAATTTTAATTTATTCAAATAGATTTATCTATATTCTGTGCAAAACATCATAACTACCTTAAAGAAATTGTTTTATCTGTGGAGGCGAAGTCAAGTCCCAGTAAAACAACCAATTAAAATTTCAAGAATAGATAATCTCATAATTTTTTTAGTATGTATTTTAATTTCAATAATTTCTTCTTATAAACTACTTCTTATCTCGCCTTTAAATATCGAAGATATTTTTTCTTGGTTTTTGACCTTTACTGAAATACTTATTAGTTCCGGAGTTTTGATATTAGTTTCAAAAAAAGAAAATCCCACTATTTCTTCAAGACAGATCTTTTTGATCATTACTCTTCTTTTAGCAGTACAAGTTACGAAATTAGCCTTTGCTTCAACCATAAGTCCATTATCTATGATAATTCCACCGGCATTAATAATATCTCAAGGAATGGGAAGCATAACAGCTTTAGCTTGGGTATCAATAGCGTGTTTTATTTGGCCTAACCCAGAAATTGTTATCAATAACAATTTATTTTTTATTTTATTAGTTTGTGCTTCAATAGTATCTCTTCTTGGAGGAAGAATAAGAAGTAGAGCTCAGTTACTTCAACTTTCAATTTTTGTCCCCATAGGATCGTTTTTGAGTCAATGGATATTGATAGGTAAAGATAAATTATCTCTTATTGATAAGCAAGATTTTGTTTTAGCTAATGGGGATATATTTTCTGATTCCTTGCTATTGGCAATAGCTATGCTCTTTACAATTTTATTTATTCCTATTTTTGAATCGATATTCGGATTATTAACTAAAGCAAGATTGCTCGAATTGGCAGATAAGGAGAAACCTCTAATTAGAAGATTGTCTCTAGAAGCTCCTGGTACTTTTGAACATACCTTACTTATATGTGGTTTAGCAGAGGAAGCAACAAGAATGATTGGTGGTGATATTGATCTTATTAAAACTGGAGCGTTATATCATGATGTTGGTAAATTACATGCACCTAATTGGTTTATTGAAAATCAGGATGGTTCAAAAAATCCCCACGACGAATTAGATGATCCCATTAAAAGTGCAGAAGTATTACAGGCTCACGTTGATGAAGGATTGAAATTTGCAAGAAAAAATAGACTACCCAAACTGATAGCTGATTTTATTCCTGAACATCAAGGTACCCTTAAAATGGGATATTTTTTTCAAAAAGCTAAAGAAAAAAATCTCGACATTAATGAATATTATTTTAGATACAAAGGCCCTATTCCTCAGTCCAAAGAAACAGCTGTTTTAATGCTTGCCGATGGATGTGAAGCAGCACTAAGAGCTATGAATATTAATTCATCTGATAAAGAAGCTTTGAATACAATTTCTAATATTATCTACTCCCGTAAAAAAGATGGGCAATTAGATGATAGTAATTTATCGAAAGGAGAAATTTTTCTAATAAAAAGGGCTTTCTTAAATGTCTGGAAAAGAATTAAGCACAGAAGAATTCAGTATCCAACTAGCAAGAATAATACTTTTTCTTAATTTTTAATTTTATAACCTAATACTTCTTCGATGTTTCGGATTACACCAATAAAGAAGTGCTAGCGTACTTAATAATGTTGTTAAAAGAGTAAACCCACCTACTCCATAAATGTCTTGAAGAGTTATGAGCCTTACAACTGAATAAGGACCCATGCCAGAAATTACCATTGATAAAGACACAAGAGTTAAAGTTACTCCCCATTTTCTTTCTGCTAAAAGAGCTGCTGAAGAAACTATTCCAACAATTGCAGCAGGCCATCCAAGACTTATGGCAAGAGTTATATTAGCAACTTTTAGTGGAGGCCCATAACTTATTATTAACGCGATTATTGGAAGTGCAATTATGTTGCCGATTAAGCCAACCCAGGAAAGTGCCCAATATCCAAGTACCCTTTCTCTCATTATTTACTGCTTTAACTATTAGTTTAATCTACAGTATTAAGACACTAATTTTTATGTTACTTAATAATCCTAAGAAAATAATTTAGTTCGTAGGATTAGGTATAAATTTATTATCAGAATCCTCTAAATTATCAAATTGTGGATGAATTGAATTTTTTTTCTCAGAAAAAACAAGTCTATTTAAAGCATTAACGTAAGCATTCGCTGCAGCAACTACAACGTCTGTATCAGCAGAATGACCAGAATATATTTTATTATCCCTTCTTATTCTTATTGTTACTTCGCCCAAAGCATCAATTCCTTCTGTTACCGACTTAACAGAAAATTCAATTAATTCATTAGGAACTTTAGCTAATTTATTTAAAGCCTCGCATACAGCATCAACGGGCCCAGTGCCTATTGATACAGCAGTATCTTCACTATTATCTTCCGTGTTAAGAAGCGAAATGGTGGCAGTAGGTTTAGAGGCGTTACCACAACTTACTTGTACAAGA
Source organism: Prochlorococcus sp. AG-402-I23 (assembly GCA_003216915.1). GTDB lineage: Bacteria > Cyanobacteriota > Cyanobacteriia > PCC-6307 > Cyanobiaceae > Prochlorococcus_A. Next base: position 49,486 of record QCIB01000009.1, on the reverse strand, counting down.
CTTAATTGAAATTTAGCTTCTGGTAGCTGAACTTGTTCACTAACAATTGCTTCTAAGTCTCTATCAGTAATTTCTCTTTTCCTGTCAGCTAAATCCTTAAAACGAGCAAAAGCATCATTTAAATCTTCTCGGCTCAAGTCATATCCCATCTCTTCTAATCTTGCTCTTACCGCACTTCTTCCACTAAGTTTCCCTAAAGATATTTTGTTGTCACTCAAGCCAACAGTTTTTGCATCTATAATTTCGTAAGTTAGTCTATTTTTTAAAACTCCATCCTGATGAATGCCTGACTCATGTGCAAAAGCATTAGCTCCCACAATTGCTTTATTAGGTTGTACAGTCATTCCAGTTAAGTTAGAAACAAGTCTAGAGGTTTTTGTTATTTCTTCTGTTCTTATAGCCGTAAGAGGAGTTGGGGAATTTGTATTTCTTTTGAAAAAACTATTAAAAAAACTTTTCCTAACATGAAGTGCCATTACTAATTCTTCTAGAGAGGCATTACCGGCTCTTTCTCCAATTCCATTAATAGTACATTCTAGTTGTCTTGCTCCATTTTTAACTGCCTCAAGAAAATTGGCTACTGCTAAACCTAAATCATTATGACCATGAACCGAGATTACTGCCTCATCAATATTTGGAACATTTTTATTTATATCGGCAATTAGTTTGCCAAATTCACTAGGAGTTGTAAATCCAACAGTATCAGGGATATTTATTGTTGTCGCTCCTGCAGTAATTGCTAGTTGAATCACTTCGTATAAAAATTCAGGATCACTCCTTGAGGCATCTTCACAAGAAAACTCAATATCATCTACTAAGGATTTTGCATAATTAACCATTTCTGGAACTATTTGAAGAACATCTTTTCTGGATTTTTTAAGTTTATGTTTAAGATGAATATCACTTGTCGCAATAAAAGTATGTATTCTTTTCTTGGGAGCGGGACTTACTGCTTCGAAACATGCTTTTATGTCTCCTTTAGACGCTCTAGCTAAACCGCATATTGTAGGGCCATTTTCTTTCCCTACGGCATTAGCAATTTTATTAACAGCTTTAAAATCTCCTGGACTTGCGAAAGGGAATCCAGCTTCAATAATATCTACTCCTAGTCTTGCTAATTGATGGGCAATAGCAAGTTTTTCTTCGAGATTTAAACTGGCACCAGGAGATTGTTCTCCATCTCGAAGAGTTGTATCAAATATCAATATTCTTCCAGGATTTTTTGACATTAGAAGGAATAACCTAAACTTATATTAAGCTAATTAAAAAAATTTGACTAGATTTAGTTCAATAAAAATTTCTGCAAGTTTGTAACTTAAACAATATTGGTTAAAATTCTGAAGATAAAAATGAAATACTTAAATTGTTAAAGTATTCTTTTAGGATTAAAGCTTCCTTTTATAAAAGGTTATTTTTGATTTTTTATAGAATTACAGGCATAAATTATAAAAAGTATGAATGGGCAATATCCCCAAAAAAATGTTTTAGGTGAGTTAGCGATAGTTTTACATGCTCATCTACCTTATGTCAGAAAAAATGAAAAGAACTCCTTAGAAGAGGATTGGTTATTTCAGGCGATTTTGGAATGTTATATTCCTCTTCTTGAATCAATAGAATCTTCCAAAAATGAAAATCCTGAAAATACAAAACTTACTATTAGTTTGTCTCCAACATTATTATCACTTCTAAATAATAAACAAATTCAAGAAACTTTCCCAAGCTGGATTAAAACAAGGAATGATTTCTTAAACGAACTACCTCTAGAAGAAAAAAATGCCTCTACATTCTTAATGAAAAATCTTGATGAAAAATACTTATATTGGAAAAATTGTTCTGGAAATTTAATTGAGAAGTTTAGGGTTTTAAATAACTCTGGAAATTTGGATATTCTTACTTGTGCTGCTACCCACGGGTATTTGCCAATACTGAGGGAGAATCCTGAAACTGTTAAAGGACAAATTAATACTGCAATTAGGAGCCATAAAAATATTTTTGGAACAAAGCCTTTAGGTATTTGGTTACCTGAATGTGCTTATTATGAAAATTTAGACGAAATACTATTTAATTCCGGAATAAGATATGCAATCTTAGACGGTCATGGGATACTTAATGCTAAACCCAGACCAAGGTATGGTGTGTACGCTCCAATCTGCTCGAAAAAAGGAGTTGCCTTTTTTGGTAGAGATAGTGAATCAACTTTGCCCGTTTGGTCTGCTAAGGATGGATTCCCTGGAGATAAAGTTTATAGAGAATTTCACAAAGATTTAGGATGGGAATTACCTATCTCCAAGCTCCAAAAGAAAGGTATCTCAACTAAAAGACCTTTGGGTTTGAAGTTTCATAAGATAACAGATGATAAGGCATCATTAGGGGAAAAGGCGTTTTACTTAGAAAATGAAGCCAAAAATAAGGCTGCAGAACATGCTGATACCTATCTTCTCGAGAGATGCAAACAATTAGAAAAATTAACATTATCCTCTTCCTTTAAGCCCTTATTGGTAGCTCCATTTGATGCAGAGTTGTTTGGTCATTGGTGGTATGAGGGACCTTTTTTTATTGAAAATATCTTAAAGAACTCTAGTAAATATTCAATTAAGCTTACAAATTTAAAAGAATTCTTACTTCAAAAGCCAAATCTTCAGATTTGCGATCCATCACCATCAAGCTGGGGACAAGGAGGTTACCATAATTACTGGATTAATGATGCAAATGCATGGATTGTTCCGGAGATCACAAAAGCAGGCTCAACTTTTGTTGATTTATGCTCCAAAAATTTCAATAATGACTTATCCTCAAGACTTTTCAAGCAAGCAGCAAGAGAATTACTTCTCTCTGAGTCCTCTGATTGGAGTTTTATCCTAAGAGCTGGAACTACAACTGAGCTTGCAAAAGAGAGGATAAAAAGACATTTGTTCAGGTTCTGGAAAATAGTTGAAATGATTAAAAATTATTCCTATATTGATTTAAAATTTCTCGAAGATATTGAGGAAGAAGATAAAGTTTTCCCAGATATTAATATTGATGATTGGCGAAAATAAAAAATACTAATTTAACTTAAGCATTCCTAGTTTTACTTTTAGAGGTGAATTTATAAACATCTTACTCATCACGTAAATTAGTTTTGGAAGTGGAAGTGTATTAGTAAGAAAACCTACCCATTCATTGGTAGATAGTCTAAAGAAATTTGAGAAAAAGCTTCTTAATCTACTTTCGTCAAAACTCATCAATCTTCTAAGACCATATTGGTAAAGTTTATGCCTTTGTGTTAACTCGTAAGGCCATAGGATTCCCCAACCTTTTGTTGCTAGTTCAAGAGAACTTAGATCAGGTTCTTTTAAAAAGATTGCTAATTTTTCTGCGAGTAGTGGAGCTCTTCTTAATAAAGATCCGATCATGTATCCTGATGCAGGATGCACCATGCTAGCTGACCCTCCAAAACCAAGTACAAATTGTTTTTTAAATGGGAGGGGTAAATTCATTGGGAAAAGGCAATTCTCTTCATGAAAAATTTCACTTACCTCAATACCCTTACTATTAAGTCTTTTAAAAAGTCTTTTTTTTAGATTCTCTTGGGATAATGCAGGATAACTAGCTAATGATGTTTCTTCAACAAAAAAAGTTTCATTCCCAAGATCCATTGCATAGAGAAAGGATGGAGATGATAACTTTTCTTCATTATTTAAATGATTCGGACGAAAATCCATTAAAACAAACTGTTCCTTATTGACGGGTGGTGATGAAAATTTGCCGACAATTCCATACGCTGCTTGTTGAGCGATTTCATTTTGGATTGGTCTTTTTACAAAATTACTTTTATGACCACTTGCGTCAATGACTAACCTTGCCTTTATCCTTAGTCCTGAAAAACAAATTACCTCAGATATTTTATCTTTCTCTTTAATATCTTTTGCTGTTTCATTCAACCATTCAATCCCTTTACACTTTTTTAAAAGTTCGTTTTGAAAAGCTTCTTGATTTATTAAACCATAATCGTAATTATGTTTTGTTGGATTATCTCCATTTTTATTTTCCCCATTTCCAAAAAAACTAACTGTTTTACACCATCGGTGCGATAACAAAGACTCTAATCCTAATTCCTCTAATTCAGAAGCCCAAATACCATATGTATTCTCCCATTTTTCATTTGGAGATTTAGTTGATATGCCCTTTATATTTAGATCTTGGTTAGCTAATTCTGAAGCCAGGCATAGTGCTGCAGGCCCGGAACCTAGAATTAAAATATCAAGTATTTCCATATGATCTAATAAACCATTTCCTTTTAATTCTCTGTGTTTGAATTTAATTGGTCGGCTTCTTCTGTTTGTAAATGAGGAACTAAGACAACTTCTGATAAATGATCACCCTCATCCAACCTTTGTAATTTTACTCCAGTAGCGGCTCTAGATTGTTGGGAAATTTTGTCTGCGTTTGTTCTCACTATTACACCTTTTTCGGTCACAAAAAGTAATTCTTCCCCTTCACCGAGGACCTTCAAACAAACTAATACATCATCTTTAATTCTGAATTTTATTGCTCTCAAACCCATGCCTGCTCTTTTTTGTAATCTAAACTGAGTTACTGGCACTCTTTTACCTAGTCCAAATGCACTGGCTATTAGTACCCAAGGACCTTCTGAAGAGTTAACTTCAATATTTTCATCAAATTCTTTAGTAAGATCTTCATTTTTAGCTAATTGATCAACTAAATCAGATGTCAAAACATCCATAGATACAAGATTGTCTCCTTCTCTCAGGTTCATAGATTTAACCCCCCTCGCTGTCCTGCCAAGTGGCCTTAATTCGTTAATATCTAATCTGAAATGAATCGCCATTCCTGTTCTTGATCCAATCAAAACACTATCCCCTTCTCTTGACAATCTAACCCAAGTTAAAGCGTCTCCATCCTCAAGATTTATTGCTATTAAGCCATTTGATCGAATTTTTGAGAAAGCAGAAAGTGAAGTTCTTTTTATAAATCCAGCCTTGGTTAGCATTAATAGATAACAATCGTTATCAAAAGAATCTACTGCAACCAGTGAAGTTATCTTTTCTTCTCTTGGTATTGGGAGAAGTTGAACTGATGGAGTACCTTTAGCTGTTCTGCTACTCATAGGAACTCTATATGCTGGGAGAGCATAAGATACGCCTCTATCACTGAAAAGCAAAAGAGTATCATGATCATTACAGCTTATAAATAGTTTTACTTCGTCATCTTCTTGTGTCTTTGTTCCAGCTTTACCTCTTGACCCACGACTTGTAGATTCGAATTCATTAACAGGCATTCTTTTTAAATAACCTGCTTCAGTTAATAAAACTACAGATCTGTCATTAGCGATAAGATCTATATCATCTAGACCACCTCCTAAATCAAGTATTTCTGTTTTTCTTGGAGAGGAAAATCTTTCATCGATTTTATTAAGTTCTTCAAGAATAATTTCAAAAATTCTTTCTTTACTATTTAGTATTTGCTGATATAGGTAGATTTTTTGTGTTAATTCATCATGTTCTGCTTTGATTTTATCGGCTTCAAGTGCTGTTAATCTTCTTAACTGCATTTGCAGAATTGCATCTGCCTGTGTGGAAGATAATTCATGATCATTTTGCAATTTTTCTCGAGCTGAAGTTGAATCTTTCGCTGATCTTATTAGATTGATGATTTCATCCATAGCACTTAAGGCTAATAAAAGACCCTTTACAATATGATCTCTTTCTTCTGCCTTTTTTAATAAAAATCCTGTTCTTCGTCTTATTGTTTCTACCCTGAAATCAAGAAATACATCTAACATTTTTCTAAGTGAAAGAGTTGTGGGCTCTCCTTTAACTAAGGCTAAAATATTTGCACTAAAATTATTTTGAAGCGGGGTTAACTTAAATAAATTATTTAAAACTACTTGAGGATATGCATCTCTTTTTAACTCGATAACAATTCTCATACCATCTCGATCACTTTCATCTCTTATATCAGAAATACCCTCTAATTTTTTTTCATTCACCAGATCTGCAATTCTCTCTATCAAGCCTGCTTTGTTAGTTTGAAATGGGAGCTCAGTAATTATTACTGCATCTTTTTCTGCTCTACCAGCTGATTTGACTTGCTCAATATTTGCTACACCTCTCATAGTTATCGAACCTCTTCCTGTCTTAAAAGTTTCTCTGATACCATCTCTTCCTAAGATTTGACCACCAGTTGGGAAATCAGGACCCTTTATAAGTTCAAAAAGTTCTCTATCTTCGATCGCAGGGTTTTGGATTATTGATTTAAGGCCATTAATTAATTCCCCTAAGTTATGAGGCGGAATATTAGTTGCCATTCCTACTGCTATTCCAGATGATCCATTAAGGAGAAGTTGAGGGATTCTGGCAGGTAAAACTGTTGGCTCTTGTTGAGAACCGTCAAAATTATCGGCGAAATCTACAGTTTCAGATTCAATATCCTCCAGTAAACTTTCATCTGTAAGAGACTTTAAACGAGATTCTGTATATCTCATTGCTGCTGGAGGGTCGTTATCGACAGAACCAAAGTTTCCATGACCATCTATAAGTGGCATCCTCATAGAAAAATCCTGCGCCATTCTAACCAAAGCATCATATACAGCTGTGTCGCCATGGGGGTGGTATTTGCCTAGTACTTCTCCAACAACTCTTGCACATTTTCTGTAGGGTCTACCGCTAGTCAAGCCAAGTTCATACATTGCATAAAGAATTCTTCTATGAACAGGTTTTAATCCATCCCTTGCATCTGGAAGAGCACGCCCAACTATGACACTCATGGCATACTCAAGATAAGAGCGAGACATCTCATTTCTTAAGTCAGTTTGAATAATTCGATCGTTATCTTCGCTTAATCCTGAATTATCGGAATCTAAAATATCAGACATACAAAAATCCTTTCTTTAATAATAATCGCTGATTGTCATAATGAATAAAAAAAAAGATTTATTTAATTCCCAAATACTTACATTTACACACAAATTAAAAAAAAATTCTGTTGTTTTTGAATAAACCTTGGCTTATTACCCCTTTAGTTGTTAATTTAATCAGAATAAAAGAAAAATTCCGTGAATATTGAACTTGGTTTAAATAAAAAAGTCAAAAGGGCTTATGGCATTGATGAAATAGCTTTAGTCCCTGGTAATAGAACACTTGATTACGATTTAACTGATCCTTCTTGGTCCATAGGTGATTTCAAAAGAGAAGTTCCGATCGTAGCTAGTGCCATGGACAGTGTTGTCGATGTCAATACGGCTGTAGAACTCACAAAATTAGGTTCTTTAGGGGTTATTAATATGGAGGGTATACAAACACGATATGAAAACCCTGATGAAATATTGAACCAAATAGCATCAGTCGGGAAGAATGAATTTGTTCCATTAATGCAGAAGATATACAGTGAACCCGTCAAGGAGGGATTGATTTTACAAAGAATAAAGGAGGTCAAAGAAGGAGGAGGTATTGCAGCTTTTAGTGGGACTCCTCAAGCGGCTATTAGGTTTAAAGAAACACTTAATAATTCCAAAATAGATTTATTTTTTCTTCAAGGAACGGTTGTTTCAACTGAACATCTTGGTATGGAAGGTAAGGAAACCTTAAATATTAAAGATCTCTGCCAATCTATGAATGTCCCAGTTATAGCAGGTAATTGTGTTACTTATGAAGTTGCAAAACTTCTCATGGATGCTGGAGTTGCAGGATTAATGGTTGGAATAGGACCTGGAGCGGCATGTACATCAAGAGGAGTATTGGGAATTGGAATCCCTCAAGCAACTGCAATTGCTGATTGTAGTGCGGCTAGAAATGATTACTTTAAAGAAAGTGGTCGTTATATTCCTATTATTGGTGATGGAGGAATTGTTACGGGCGGAGATATCTGTAAATGTTTAGCATGTGGAGCAGATGCTGTAATGATTGGATCTCCAATAGCTAAATCCTCAAACTCTCCAGGTAAAGGATTTCACTGGGGTATGGCTACTCCAAGTCCAGTATTGCCAAGGGGTACAAGAATTGAAGTTGGTTCTACAGGATCCTTAGAAAGAATAATTAAAGGCCCGGCCTTACTTGATGATGGGACACATAACTTATTAGGAGCCATCAGAACCTCAATGAGTACTCTTGGAGCTATAAATATTAAAGAAATGCATGATGTTGAAATAGTTATCGCACCATCCCTTCTTACAGAGGGTAAGGTTTATCAAAAAGCCCAGCAGCTTGGGATGGGTAAGTAGTTCATTTAGAGCAAAAGTATAAAACCTTAGTGAATTAAGTATTAAATTGAAAAAATTTCTAATTAGGAGTTATTATAAAATGATGGGGGAAACCCCATACTCCTCACACACTAAATCGCCCGATTAATCGGGCTTTTTTAGATATTTTGTTACTTATATTATTTTATCTGTAATGAAATCATCACTTAAAAGAATTGCCTGCTAAATTTTCAAAAAGGAATACTTAAATTATGTCATCAGCTCCAGCCGTAACTGATTCTTCATTTGACAAAGATGTACTGCAAAGTGATCTACCAGTATTGGTTGATTTTTGGGCACCATGGTGTGGTCCATGTAGGATGGTCGCACCAGTCGTAGAAGAAATCTCAAAAGACTTTGAAGGGAAAATTAAAGTTTTTAAATTAAACACAGATGAGAATCCAAATGTAGCTAGTCAATACGGAATTAGAAGTATTCCTACATTAATGATCTTTAAAGGAGGTCAAAAGGTTGATACAGTTGTTGGCGCTGTGCCAAAAGCAACTCTTTCAAGCACTTTAACTAAGCATTTATAAATTTAAAAGCTTTGCATAAAATTGGACTAATAGACTATGGAATGGGTAATATTCATTCTGTAACAAAATCTCTAGAAAGTCTTGGAGAAGAAATTATATTAATTAAAAACTTTAATGATTCTAAGCTTTGTAAGGCGATAATACTTCCCGGGGTTGGAGCATTTGATCCAGCGATGAAAAATCTTATTAATACTGATTTGATAACTGATTTGAGAAATTGGATTAAAAGTGGTAAGTCCTTTTTGGGGATATGTTTAGGACTCCAACTCCTTTTTGAATCTAGTGATGAAGGAAAAGTTCAAGGACTGGGAATTTTAAAAGGAAAAATACAAAAAATACCCATTATTGTTAACCAAAGAATCCCACACATGGGTTGGTGCCAACTTTTACCTACAAAAAGAAATACTTTATTTGGGCTTGAAGAATTAAATAATTGGGTCTATTTTGTACATTCCTATCATGCAATTCCAGATGACTTAAATATTATTGCAGCTCAAGTTGATTATGGCTCAGAAAAATTAACTGCAATGCTTGAGAATGATAATTTATTGGCCTGTCAATTTCATCCGGAAAAATCTGGAAAAACCGGTGAAAAACTTTTGAGACGATGGCTTAGTAATATTCAATAATTGATAATTGCTGATGAAGACAAACTTAAGGTTAATAGGTGGTAAAAAACTCCAAAGTCCAAATAATTCTTATACCAGACCTACAACTTTGAGAGTGAGAGAGGCCATATTTAATATATTGAACAATAGAGTTGAAAATAGTAACTGGTTAGATTTATTTAGTGGAACAGGGGCCATATCTTGTGAAGCTTATAATCACGGGGCAAGAAAAATACTTGCAATTGAAAAAAATAAAATCAACTCAAAAATTTGCTTAGAAAATATACTCTCGTTAGAGAATATAGAGAATAGGAGAAATGATATCGAAGTTATTTGTAAAGACGTTTTGCAATGGACAAAACCAAATTATGAGAGAAACTTATCATCTAGAAATATGGATTTAAATAAATTAAAATTTGATTTTGTTTATCTTGATCCTCCATACGATGTGGATTTCCATGAATTAGTTTTAAATCAATTATTCAATTGTAATTTTTTAAAAAAAGATTCAATAGTTATTTGTGAACATTCTCCAAATCTATCTATTAAAAAAAGTACTTTGTGGGAAACTATAGATGTAAGAAATTATGGGCAGTCAAGATTAACATTTTTAATCAATGTCCAGCATACCTGAACCTCTTCTGTATTGATTCCATGCACTTACGAATAATCCAAGAAGAGTTATTGGAACTAAACCTAAAACAATTCCACATAGAAGAGGCTCGATCATTTTTTTGCCTTTTTTGAATTTATTATTCACAATTGTTACATAGAGACTATTTTTTGTGTCAACATCTTCATCAACTGCAGTAGAAAGAAACTTTAAAAGAGAATTATTAAAAATTGTTTTTATTGTATTTGGAGTTTTATTGATTTGTTTTTCAATATTTTTCGTAAATCATCATGAAAATAACAAATATATTATTGAAACTCTTGAGCTTAATGGCTCTGCTGAGGAAGGAGATGCTCTTTTTAAGATAAATTGTGTTGGATGTCATGGAATTACAGCAAGAGGATTAGTTGGCCCAGACTTACACTCAATAACTCGACGTTTGAATGATAAAGAGATAATAAAACAAGTTACTGGAGGCCTAACTCCTCCTATGCCAAGTTTTGAAATTGATCCTGTAAATATGTCCAATTTATTAAAATATCTTCATAGCCTTGAATGATTTTGGGGAAAAATTTTTCTAATTTAAAGGTAATATTAGTTGAACCAAATGGCCCTTTAAATGTGGGGAGCGTTGCCAGATTATGCAGTAATTTTGAAGTTGATGAATTAAGAATTGTTTCTCCGAAATGCGATATATTTTCTTTACAGGCAAAAAAAATGGCCCTTAAAGGTCAAAAATTTCTTGAACATTGTGAGATTTTTGATGATCTTCAAAAAGCAATTTTTGATTGTGATTTAGTTCTTGCATCTTGTGGAAGGATTGATATAAAGAAAGATTCATTTTTTGGATCTTCTGAAGATATTTTTGATTGGACTTTATCTTTTAAGAAGATAAATAATTTAGCAATTATATTTGGAAGAGAAGATAGAGGTTTAACTAACAGTGAATTGCTTCTGGCAAATAAAACTTTTAATATCCCAACTTCTCAGAATAATCCTTCATTAAATCTTTCTCACGCTGTTTCAATAGCTTTGTATGAATTAAATAAGTCTTCTAAAAAGAATCTAAATAATGAATTAAAAGTTTTTAACTTAGCATCATCGAAAGAAGTACATGATACATTTGTGGAGATAGAGGAATTGCTTTTGCGAGTTGGATATCTCTTAAAACATACTTCTAAGCCAAAAATCAGTAAATTTAAGAATTCAATTTTAAGGGCAAATACATCAATACACGAAATAAATGTTTTAAGAGGAATTGTCCATCAAATAAACTGGTTTTTGAACAATAAAAAAAAAAATAAGTAAGTATAAATTTGATTTGTTTTTATTAACTTGTTGTTTTAGTACGGTGGGATATTTACTAAAAACATTTTCTGAAGTAACATCGATTGATTATTTGTATATTTAAGAAAACTAAAACTGTGTTTACAACAAAGAAAAGAAGAGTTTTTCCTTTTACAGCAGTAATAGGTCAAGAAGAAATGAAATTGGCTCTCTTGTTAAATGTTATTGATCCAAGAATTGGAGGAGTCATGATAATGGGTGATAGAGGGACTGGAAAGTCAACTACAATCAGAGCCTTAGCTGATTTATTGCCAGCAATCGATGTTGTTAAAGACGATCCATATAATAGTTCTCTATTTGATCCTGATTTACAAAGTAAAGAAGTTTTGGAAAAAATTACTCAAGGAGAAAATCTAGAGGGTATTCAAAAACAAGTACCTATGGTTGACTTGCCTTTAGGTGCTACTGAAGACAGGCTTTGTGGAACCATTGATATAGAGAAGGCTTTGAGTGAAGGTGTTAAGGCATTCGAACCTGGATTGTTGGCTAAAGCTAATAGGGGTTTACTATACGTTGATGAAGTTAATTTACTTGATGATCATTTAGTTGATGTACTTCTAGATTCGGCTGCTTCCGGATGGAATACAGTTGAAAGGGAAGGAGTTTCAGTTCGACATCCTGCGAGGTTTGTCCTTATTGGTTCAGGCAATCCAGAAGAAGGTGAATTAAGGCCTCAACTATTGGATAGGTTTGGAATGAGTGTTGAGGTTAAGACAGTTAGAGATGCTGAATTAAGAGTTCAAGTAGTAGATCAAAGAACTTCTTTTGACGATAATCCTGATGAGTTTTCATTGAGTGTTGAGAAACAACAGGATGAACTTCAACAAAAGGTAATTAAAGCACAAGAAATATTAAATTCTGTTCAAATGGACGATGACCTAAGATTGAATATTTCTGCTATCTGCGGAGAACTAGATGTTGATGGTTTACGTGGAGATATTGTTACAAATAGATCTGCAAGGGCAATCGCAGCCTTTGAGGGCAGAACTGAAGTGCAAGAAGATGACATAGCAAGAGTTATTTCATGTTCTTTAAGACATAGACTAAGAAAAGATCCTCTAGAACAAGTTGATTCAGGTGAAAGAGTCATCCAAGCTTTTTGTAAAGTATTCGATTTAGATGAAAAAGAAAATCTTTCAAAATTTCAATTGTCTGCTGAAGCTTAATAACAGTGAGAATAATTGGGATTGATCCTGGATTAGCAAGAGTGGGTTATGGAATAATTGAAATAGAAAATGAAAGAAAGATATTATTAGATTGCGGCGTTATTGAGACAAGTAAAGACAAAAAAGAAGAAGATAGACTTTATGAGATATTCCAAGATCTTAATGAATTAATAAATTATTGGAACCCAACTGCTGCGGCGGTAGAAAAATTTTTCTTTTACAGGTCAAGCACTACCATTAGTGTGGTGCAGGCTAGAGGCGTGATTATGATGGTATTGGCCTCCAAAAAAATTCATGTTAGTGAATATTCACCTGCTCAGATAAAATTAACAATTGCCGGGTCTGGAAAGGCATCTAAGAAAGATATTCTTGATGCTGTTATGTATAACTTAGAGCTTAACAAACCTCCAAAACCTGATGATTCAGCAGATGCATTGGCCATAGCACTCACAAAACTAAATGAAGATGGCTTTAACTGAAAAATTAATATGACGATCTTTGAAAATAAGAAATTGGAGAGGGATATGTTTAGAAAACTAAGAGATGTGAATTCTCTTAATCAAAGAGAAAATGTAGAAAAGAATGTAAGATTATTTGTGGATTCATTTGTTAAGGGATATAAAAATATTGGTTATATAGCAATATATTGGCCTCTAAAAAATGAAGTAGATATAAGAAGTCTCAAGAAAAAATTTACTTTAGCTTTGCCTAGATGTAAAGGTAAAAAAGAGTTGTTTTTTTATCCATGGGATGAAAAGCCTCTTACCAAAGATTCTGAGGGGATACTAAGTCCAAATAACTCTTCCCCATTAAGTCATTTGCAGATAAGCATGATACTTGTTCCATGTCTTTCTGTTGATAAAAATTTAACAAGATTAGGTTATGGAGGAGGTTATTTTGATAAATTAAGGAGAGATAATGATTGGAAAAATGTTCCATGCATTGGAGTATTAACTTCTAATTGTGTAAGTAGGATTCCATTAACTAGAGCTGAGTGGGATATTCCTTTATCGGGCTTTATCACAGAAAAAGAAATATTTGTATAATAGAAAATTAATAAAGTGATTAATTTATAGTTTTAAAAAATGGAAAATCAGGAAAAATACAATAATTTATCAAAATTATTAGAAAAGTTGAAGAAATCAGAAGATCCAAAAAGAAAATATGAATACATTTTGTGGTTAGGCAAAAAATTGAAAGAACCAGATAGTGAAATCCTTGTTGAAGAAAATAAAGTTAAGGGGTGCGTTTCAGAGGTTTTTGTTAAGGCAAATATTAAAAGCGGTAAATTATTTTGGGAAGGATATTCTGATGCCCTAATAACTAAGGGTTTACTGGCATTTTTAATTACTGGGTTAAATGAATTAACACCAAATGAAGTTATTAAAATAGATAAGAAATTTATTGAAGATACTGGTTTGAAAGCAAGCTTAACTCCTTCAAGATCAAATGGTTTTTTAAACATTTTGTTGAAAATGCAGTCTCAAGCAAATGAATTTTTGTAGGTCTAATAATATAAAATTAAACTCAAAGTTAAAAGAAATAAAAAATGAAAAAATGCAAAATTGGGATTGTAGGTTTTGGAACTGTAGGTTCAGGAATTTATAAAATATTAAGTTCTGAAGTTGATATACATCCAATTCTAAAAGAAATAGAAATTGTAAAAATAGCAGTTAAAGATCTTAATAAAAAAAGGGATATCGAGCTAGATAATAGTTTATTGACTAATGATCCATTTAAATTAATTAATGACCCCTCTGTAGATGTAATTGTTGAAGTAATGGGTGGGGTTGACTTGGCGAAAGATATTATTCTTCAATCATTAAAATTAGGTAAATCTGTTGTTACTGCAAACAAAGCAGTCATTGCAAGATATGGAGAAGAAATATATAAAACTGCATCTAAAGAGGGAGTTTATATATTGTCAGAGGCAGCAGTTTGCGGGGGGATTCCTATTATTGAACCATTAAAAAGATCATTAAAAAGTAACAGCATAAAAAAAATGGTTGGGATAATAAATGGCACAACAAATTTTATTCTTTCAAAGATGACAAATGAAAAAGCGGATTACAAGGAAACCTTGAAATTGGCTCAAAGCCTTGGGTATGCAGAATTTGATCCAACTGCAGATGTTGAGGGCCATGATGCTGCTGATAAAATTTCAATTCTTAGTGAACTTGCATTTGGAGGGATAATCAAAAGAGAGGATATACATTCTGAGGGCATCAGTAAAATTAATCTCAAGGATATCGAATATGCCAATAAATTAGGATTTGAAATAAAACTTTTAGCACTTTCTGAAAGGGGAGAAATTAATAATAATGATTCACTTGCTTTGAATATTTGGGTAGGACCTTCTTTGATTCCAAAATCTCATCCATTAGCAACAGTTAAGGGGGTTAACAATGCCTTATTGATAGAGGCTGATCCTCTTGGAGAGATAATGTTATATGGTCCAGGTGCAGGGAGTGGCCCAACTGCTGCATCAGTAGTATCAGATATATTAAATCTGCATGCCGCCTCAGTAAAAAATAATAATTCAATCGATCCACTATTATCTTTTGATTTCTGGAGAAACTGCCATATCATAGGTTCTTCACAAATAAATAAAAAAAATTACCTTAGAATTATTTGTCTTGATAGTCCAGGCGTTATAGGAAAGATTGGAGATATTTTTGGAAAGAATAATGTATCAATCGAGTCAATTGTTCAACTAGATGCAAGTGAGGACAAAGCTGAAATTGTCGTTATTACTCATGAGGTGAATAATGGTGATTTTGAGAAATCGAAAGATGAAATAAATTCGCTTAATGAAGTCAAAATTATTGCAAGTCAATTAAGTTGTATTTAAAAAAATAGTTTGCAAATTTCTTTATAGCTTGGTAAACCGAAGAAAGTAACTGTTTGTTTTTTAGCACCTTAATGATTCATTCAAAACTATTAGACAATAAAAATGAAAATAATAATTTAATTTGTTCTGAAAATCTTTATAAAGGTGCTTGTGTAAAAATTAAAAATAGTAATAAGACTTTTCAAATAATTGGCATAAATATATGTAAAGAAATTTGTTGGGTGAGAGAGTGGCCTTTTGCCTATAATTCTAAAAAAACATTTGCTTTAGAAATAAGTCAAATAACATTACAAATGTTTTGTTCAATTAATTCTTCAGAATAATTAAGTACTAAGGAAATATGAAAAAAAATTTTTTTTTATCAATATTTATTATTTTAATTTCTTTTTTACAGAATTCTTGCGGCTCAAAAAGAATATCTAAAAAAATCATAGTAGCAAGTTCTGGAAAAATTGAATCTTTAGATCCAGCTAGAGCTAATACTCTTAAAGCAATTCAATTGATCAGTTCTCTGGGAGACACTTTATATGAATTAAATTCTAACGGAGAATTAATACCTGAATTGGCCTCGGGGATGCCAATTATTTCAAAGGATAGACTTCAAATAATTATCAATTTAAGAAAAAATGTTTTTTTTCACGATGGAACTTCATTTAACTCAAATGCAATAAAGTTTACTTTTGATAGATTCAAAAGAATTGGAACAATGAATTATATTTTAGGAAATAAGATTAAATCAATAGAAACGCCAAGTGAATATTCAGTCATAATAAATTTGAATAAACCATCAAGTTCTTTAAATGGTTTGCTTACAGCAGTAAATTTAACTCCAATATCTCCTACGTTTTACAAAGAATATTCTGATAAGTTTCTAAATAAAAAATTCGTTGGTACTGGCAAGTATGTGCTGACCAGCTTTTCTAATGAAGTCCAATCAATTGCTCCAAATTTGAATTATTGGGGTGAAAATCCCTTAAATAACGGTATTAATTTTGTGGGATATTCAAATTCTTCTTCTCTTTTTGGGGCTTTAAAAAGTAAGCAAATTGACGTGCTCTTATCAAATTCAATTGATGATAGTCAGAGAAAAAGTCTAAATAATTTAAGTAAAAATCAACAGTTTAAAGAAGGTAATAGCCCTTTCACTGAATTAAGTTTTATAAGCCTTAAAACTAGTTCTTATCCCTTAAGTAATCTTAATTTAAGACTGGCTTTGGCAAAAAGTCTTAATAGACAATTAATTAGTGAGAAAGTAAGTTATGGATTAAGGAAGCCATCTAGATCAATTATCCCTCCGATATTAAAAAAAGATAATCAAGAACTGTGGCCTAAATATGATTATTTAGAAGCGAGAAGGTTATTGCAAAAGGAAAACTACTGTAATGGAAATATTCTTAAAATACCCCTTACGTATAGATCCAATGTACCAGCTGACAAGCTTATTGCTCTGACATGGCAGGAAGAAATTAAAAACTCTTTGAAAGATTGTATTGATATTGAACTCAATGGGGTTGAATCTACAACAATTTATAAGAATCTAAGTTTGGGTATTTATACAGCAGTTATTCTCGATTGGACTGGAGCTTATTCAGATCCAGAAGCCTATCTCACCCCTCTTTTAAGTTGTAATGAAATAGTTGATGGCATATGTAAAAAAGGAGAATCAGTTTACAGCGGTAGTTTTTGGGGATCTAATAAAGTGGAAAGTTTATTTCTTGAGAGTGAAAAAATAAGTGGAATTAATAGATTAGAAAAACTTGTTGAAATTGAAAAAATAGCAGCAAATTCAATCCCTTATATTCCTATTTGGATATCTTCTCAAAAAGCATGGTCTCAAAATAAAATATCAAAACCTATTTTTAATGGGGCAGGAATAATTTCATTGAGTGATCTTAAGTTAATTGATGAGTAGAAATTTAAATAAACTACTAAATTATTCCTTATTAAAAATTTCATTAATACCAATAATTTTATGGATAATTTCTTCATTAGTATTTATTTTATTGAGAGTTGCTCCTGGCGATCCTGTCGATGCCATACTTGGATCTGGTGCCGATGAGGTTTCAAGGGAATTTCTAAGAAATAAATTGGGGCTAAATGAACCTTTAATAAGTCAATATTTTTCGTATATAAAAAATATATTGCACTTAGATTTTGGCCAATCTCTTAGTACCCAAGAGCCAGTTCTAAATATCATTCTTGGGTCATTGCCTGCAAGTCTTGAGCTTGGATTCTTTTCAATATTAAGTGCCACACTAATAGGCTTCCCATTGGGATTAATTGGCTTGATAAATAGAGGTAAAAAGTTAGATTATATTGCGAGAATATTAGGAATTGTCACATATGCTATCCCTCCTTTTTGGGGCGCAATGTTAGCGCAATTATTATTTTCTGTATTTTTTAATATTTTCCCAATTGGGGGTAGATTTCCAATATTTCAGCAACAACCTCAAATAACAGGATTTCTAATTTTAGATAGTATTCTTTCAAATGATATTATTGCTTTGAAAGATAGTCTTTATCATCTCGCACTTCCTTCAATTACCCTTGGCTTTTTATTAAGTGGTATATTCAGCCGCTCATTAAGAGTAAATTTGGATAAGACTTTAAAAAGTGATTATGTAAATGCTGCTATATGTAGAGGAATATCAAGGAAAAAAATATTTTTAAACCATGCATTGCCTAATGCTCTATTGCCAATTGTCACTATTTCTGGTTTGACTATGGCCTCATTAGCAGGAGGTGCTCTATTGTTCGAGGTAACTTTTTCATGGCCAGGTATAGCTTTAAGATTACATGAAGCTATCTCTCAAAGAGATTACACCTTGGTTCAAGGCATTGTAATTTTTACCTCTATGCTTATAGTATGTTTAAATCTCTTCGTTGATATTTTAATCGCATATTTAGATCCGCGAATAGAGTACTAATTTTCGGAAATTTCTTTTATTGTTTCAAGATCTAAAAGATGGAAATCAAGTCCCAAATCTCTTTGGTTTTTAACTACATTAGGGATCTTTTGGTCTTTAATATTTTTTAAAAATTCAACTATAAATTTCGTAGATAAATCTTGTACTAATATTGGCGATGATCCAATAAAAGACTCACTTATTTTGAAGACGTCATTATTTTCTTCATAGCTTTTATTAATTCTTATTGGTGAGAAATGACTTGCTCCTTCAATAATTAGAAATCTATTTGATGGATTATTTAAGGCAGAAAAAACTCTAAATTGTTCATTGATTAACGGTGTAATAAGGTCATATGTACCACCTATTAGAAGAGTTGGTGTTTTAATACCTGTACTATTTTCTTTTGGCCATACTAAACTGCCAAATGAATTAAAACCTATTATCGCACTGGCCTTATTATTGTTATTTTTCTTAGGGAATGGTATTTCGCTCAACTGACATTGAAGTAATTTAGATAAATTTGTTGCCGCAAAGTCTTCTAATGCTGAATCACATTTGTCCTCTAGTTGATCATTAGGTTTATTGCCTTCATATAAAAGTGCTATTAAAGCACCAAGTGAATGCCCCATTAAAATATAAGAATTATTATTTAAACCAAATTCTCCATTTTCATGAGCTTTCAATACAGCATCTAAATCTTTAATTCTATATAAGAAAAAGTCCGCACTTCCTGGTATTGTTTCCTTACCTTCGAGTACTTCTATGAACGATTCTAAATTACTCCCTCTATGATCTATGAATAATATTGGCCAACCTCTTCTAGCCAATTCGTTGCCTATCCATTTGAAATTATTAATTTCACCTCCAAGTCCTGGCATAAAAATTATCAGTTCTTTATCATTATTTATTTTATTGCTTTTCCATATTTCAATTTCAAAAGGTTTCACTCGGTGAGGAGCATAAATTTTTTTATCAATTTTTATTAGATCTTGAGTTGATTTCTTTTCATAATTTTTAAAGGCATTTTGTTTCGTTCTTTCAAGTTTATTTAACTTGAATAAAAGTTCTTGTTGCATTGATAATTCATTTTTCCAAGATGAAATTATTAAAATTAAATTATCAATATCTAGTGAAATTTCTTCTGAAGGTAATGCCTTTATTATGTCTAAAGTTGAAACTTCTTTTTTTTGATCTAATAAATTTTCTATAGTGTTATATATTT
Organism: Prochlorococcus sp. AG-402-I23; assembly: GCA_003216915.1. Classification (GTDB taxonomy): domain Bacteria; phylum Cyanobacteriota; class Cyanobacteriia; order PCC-6307; family Cyanobiaceae; genus Prochlorococcus_A. Next base: position 29,995 of record QCIB01000009.1, on the reverse strand, counting down.
CTGTTCCATTATTGTCATTTGGAACAGTAATGCTTTTGCTTAATTCTGTAAGGATTTTACGTCCTATCCAACTTCTTAATATTTCTCTATTTAATCCCTCTTCCTTGAAAACTGGAAATTCTAAAAATTTTGATAATTCAAAAACTCTTATTAATCCATTTTTTTTTAACCAATCTATTAATTCTGTTGAATCATTTTTGTATTGTTCTAATTTTGATAATTGTTCTATAGTAAGAGGGATTTGCATTTCTTCAAACTTAATATTTATCTTTTCAGCAGCCTTTAAACCATTATTTAAAAATAAACCACAAAAACTAAAAAAAATTATAAAAATGTATTTCACTTGTGATTAGTCCAAATAGTTTACAAATTAGCCAAAATTGGTGGATTCAATTTCCATATCATTTGAGGTTAATAACCAAGATAAGATTTTACGCTGCATTTGGAGCAGGAGGTGTTATTTATTTAACATCACTTATTTTTAATAACATAGGATTATCGGCAACAGATATTGGCTTGGGGTTTACCATTTCAGCGATAATTGGAACCGTAACAAGACTCTTTACAGGGAATTATCTTAATAAAACAGGGAAAATACAATTTCCAATAGTTACTTCTTCAATATTAAGTATTGCCGCTAGCTTATGCCTCATTTTTTCAAGAGATTCTTTTTTGTACATAATTGGACAATCATTTGTTGGAGCAGCTGCAGGAATATATTGGCCTGCTGCCGAGTTTGGGGTGCCATATTTTTGCCATCCTATCGAAACACGAAAAGCATATGCTCTTGTTAGAAGTTCGGAGGCTTTAGGAATATTTCTAGGGGTTTTCTTAGGGGGTTATATGACGAATTTTTTGTATTCCAAATCAATTTTTATTAATGATATATTTTGCATGTTAGTTATCACATATTTAATATATAGAAATAAGTCTTCTATTAAAAGAAACTTAGAAAATTTCCAAAAAAAATTAGTAGATCCAATTAATCAGGAACAATTGAAATGGAATAAAAATTCTACAATAATAATTTTATCTATTTTATTGATAACTACCTCTTTAGCTTTGATTCAAGTAACTTTGCCACTGGATCTTGTTAAAGGTGGAGTATATCGTAATGCATTAAGCAATGAAATTATTAGTCTTATAATTTCTATTCAGTTAATTTTATTGTTGTTTTTACAATGGCCTATTGGGTCTTGGATATCAAAAAAAGGTAGATTATTTGGGTTGAAATTTAGTTTGATAAACTTCTCTTTTGCTTCATTTTTATTATTTATTTCTAGTTATTTAAATATCCCAGCTTTATTTTTGATTTCTTTCTCATTGATATTAGTTAGTTTAGGTACTGCTTCATTTCTTCCAACATCAACAGATGTCGTTTTCAGAATAGCTCCTTCAAATAAAAAAGGTTTTGCACTTGCACTGCTATCACAATGTTTTGCTATGGGTTATTTTTTTGGACCATTTATTTCAGGACGCATATTAGATCTATTTGGTTATGCTTCAATAATATGGCTTTCAATTTCTTGTAGTTGCTTTATTGTATTTGCAATTCTATTTAAGAGATTATTTTAATTTATCTTTTCTAATTCAATAATTCTTCTCTCTCTTAGAAATAAGAAAAAAGGTGCAGAGAATGCGAAGGCTATAAGAAAAGTTCCAATGTATACAACCCACATATTCTTCATGTTTAGTTTTTTTGATTCATTTACTATCCATATAAAAATAGCACTTGCACCTACTAATAAGTCTCTTGAAATTGACTGAGCTGCAGGGTTTGCATTCGCTAAAGAAATGAAGTTATTTATATCAAAGCTGTTTCCATATTCTCTAGCAAATTCGAAATTTGCCAACATTGGCAGGACAGCCCCCAAAATTGATAGAAAAAGGTAAAGATAAGATAGTATCTGTTTATTATCTTTTAAAATGTTAAATGAATTCACTTGCTAAAAATATTTCTTTTAATAATAGTATTTAAAAGCTTATGGTTGTTGAAAAGGATTATAAATTTGAAGACTATAAATTTAAAAGAAGAAATTTAAATTTTGCCGTTGTTGGTCATGTTGAGTGGATAAATTTTTTAAAGGTTGATCAATTACCAAAACCCGGAGTCATCTCTCATTCTGAAAAGTCCCTTGAGAATCCAGCTGGTGGTGGATCTATTATCGCGAAAATACTTTCTGATTTAACTTTAAATCAAATTCATTTTTTTACGTCATTAGGTAATGATGATTATGGAGACAAGTGTTTCAAGATTCTCTCAAATATGGGAATAAAGTTGCATGTAGCTTGGCGTAATAAACCAACTAGAAGAGGATTTAGTTTAATTGACTCTCAAGGTGAAAGAGCAATTACAGTTATTGGAGAAAGGTTGGCTCCAACTCATAAAGACAAGTTAGAATGGAACATTTTAAAAAAAATGGACGGAATTTTTATTACTGCATCTGATTCAGAGATTTTTAAAATGGCTAGATCAGCTTCAATACTGTGTACAACACCAAGGGTAGGATTAAATACAATTAATAAATCAAATGTTCTTTTAGATGGATTAATAGGCAGTAATCTTGATCCCGGAGAAGTTTTTTCTTTTTCTGAATTATCGTTAAAACCCAAATATATTATTAAAACCGAGGGAGAGAAGGGAGGCATAATATTCCCAGGAGGAAGATATAAGGCTCTTAAAAACAAAAAATTAAAGGTTGATTCTTATGGATGTGGCGATTCTTTTGCTGCTGGGATTCTTTATGGAATGGCATCTAAATGGGATATAGAAAAAAGTTTAAATCTTGCTAAAGTAATGGGAAGAGACGCAAGTGAATTTTTCGGCCCATATGCAAATAGTGATGAAAAATAATTGAATTAAGATTTATATGAGCAATCTAGATAATAAAAATAAAAATCTACTTGTAGAGAAGATAATTGTTTTCTTTTTATTTACTGTTTTTTTGGTTTTTAAATCTTTAAAAACTTTATCTAAAATTTTTACCTATGGAATCATAAAAAAAGAAATATTAACTACTAAAAGTAACTTAGGCGTAGATATAAAAATAAAAATTAAGTAATGAATATATTTTTAGTTTTTCTAATTTTAGGAGTTGTTTTTTTTGGCTACAAAATAATTAATTCTAAAAAAACAAAGAACTTAAAATTAGATAAATTTAAAAATAAACTACAGAGCACGCAAACAAATATTGACAGGATTTTTTTAAGAGAGGAAGAAAAAACCTTTTCAAATCCCAATATAAATATTTATATTGGAGTTTATGATAAGGAAGAAAATATCAATAGAAAATCCAATATACACAGAGCAAGGCTTTCAAAATTTAAGAAATCCAAATTAAATGGTGAAATGATATTTCAAGATGATGAACAAAGAATTTATAAATTTAATAATGGGAGAAAAGTTTACTTATAATTTTAATTCCTAACTACATTCAAGACTTTCTCTTGTTGAAACGCCCGTTGTTGGATTGATCCCATCAGCAATTTCACAAAGATTTCTTTGATCTTCGCTGTCGAGAATAGCGTAAGAAAAGTCTGCTCCTTCTATTTGAGCTCCTGCAAAACTGCTACCTGATGCGATCATATTTATTAGAACAGCATTTCTAAGATCTGTTTTTTGGAAATTAACTCGATCAGAAAGAGTATCGGTCAGGTCGATTCCATTTAAATTAGAACCTTTTAAATCAGATAGGGTTAAGGTTGTCCCATGTAAATCAACATCACTAAAATCTGCGTCTCTCGCAACTGCTCCAGCTATAGATGACAAATGAAGATCCTCTCCATGGAAATCAAACCCTGTAATATTAGATCTTACATAACTTGGAACTTCATCCCCCTCGCCTTTAACAGCTACATTTGCCCCAGCAAAAACTGGAGAGGATAAAACTAAGAAAGAAAAAGTTATGCATAAAAGATATTTTAAAAAACTAAAAAATTTCATACTAGAGAATCCGAATATTATTATTTTATAACAATTAGATAATTTTTAAAATTGATATATAAATTTGGAACTCCTTTTTAAGATTATTTAACACTATAAATTTTAAATCTAGGTTCTAAATTAGTTACACAATCTAGAAGTTTTTTATTATCTTTGCTATTCGTTACCTTGAATTCAGATTCAACTGTACCGCCTTCATCTCTAATGGCTTGATTTAAAACTATGGAACCGTTTTCGTCAGATACGGATCTGTGAAAAGTTCCTCTAGGTATCCTTAAAATATATCCGCAAGATTCTAATCTAACTTTATAAAAAGGATAATCCCAACCAAAATTTACAAGGAAAAATGTTCTGCCTCCAGAGATAGCTAATAGATTATCCTCTTGATTATGATGTATGTAAAATTGCCAATTATTAAAATCTTCATCATTTGGAGGACTAACTGCAGGCCCACTGTGAATAACTAGATCTCTATAGTTTGATTCATTAACACTAATATCAAAAAATCTTACATCTTTTGTATCGCGAAATTTTTCATAACTTATCAATTCAAACATTTTCGATTTGTTTGATTTGATAACTGGAATTTCTAAACTTGAGTTCAATTTTCTTTAAAGATTAAACAAATGAAAACAGATATATATATCTAAGAACGTATCAATTAACACTAAAAAAGAAACATATTATTATTTAAGTTGTTGTGTTATTTTAAAAGATAAAAATTTAGTGTTTATTTAATTTCAAGAGGTTTGATTTCCCAGGATAAAGTATTTTCTAGATTATTTTTTCCTATAAAGTTTCCTGTAATTACAGAGGTTAAATTAGATTTAGAAGAAGATACTAATGTTAAATATCTTTCGTCTATTAATCCTTTTCCGCTTGGATCAAAACCTCTCCAACCAGCACCTGGAATGTATAACTCAGCCCAAGCATGTAAATCTAACTCAGAGGGCAATGGATCTTCAAAATGATAACCACTTACAAATCTACTTGGGATACCAATAGACCTACAAGCTTCAACCATGAGCATTGCTAAATCTCTGCATGAACCTATACGTTCTTTAAGTGTTCTGCTCGCTGGCCATGCAGGACCTGTATGTCTTTTTGTATATTTAACCCGATCTTGAATAATCTCTATAAGTTGGTAAGTAAATGATAATGCGTTATTAAAACTTCCTGCTAATGCTTCTTGGGCAAGTTCAACTGCAGAGGGATCGTGCTGTCCATTTGGCATCCATCCCTCTAATGCTCCTTGTAAATCTCTGTTTATGATACTTCTGCAAAAAGGTAATGTTAGATCTCTATTTTTTACCCCATCAATAATATTTGGATGTTTAATGGTCTCAACTTCGCTTATTGATTCAATAATTAAATTATCTGTTGCTCCATTGAATCTAATTCGATTAATCTCTTCGCCACTTGCAGCAAGTAATGGATAAATAATTTCTGGTTCTGGGGTTATTTTTAATTCAAAATTCTTCAGCTTTTGGAATCCATTTGACCTTGGCTTTATACACAATCTATGCTCGCCTAATTGAACAGGTTCTTCATATTTATATTCAAGTTTGTGAAGGTATTTAATTCTCATTAAAAAACTTATTAATTGATAAAGTATTTTTCTTGAATGAGATCATTTAATTTATTCAAATCAATTTGCAATGAATCGATTGCCTCATGTAAACCATCATTAATTATATCTTCAATTCTGATATAACTCCACTTTGCTTTGAGCAAGCCTCTCATGCATTCTAATTCGGAAGGATTTTCAGTAGGAGGAGAGGTATCTATCATCTTAAGAGTATTGCTTATCCCATCAAGACAGTATCTTATTGATCTCGGGAAAATTGGATCCAGTAAAAGGAATCTTGCAACTGATTCAGGCTTAATAGAATTTTGCTCTGCTTTCCTAAACATTTGATAAGCTCCAGCGGAACGTAAAAGAGCGATCCATTGCAACTCATCAAGAACACCTCCAAGTTCATCTAGGCTGGGGAGAAGTAAATAATATTTAACATCTAAAATTCTTGATGTTTTGTCAGCTCTCTCAACTAATCTTCCAAGAATGCTAAATCTCCAAGCAAGGTCTTTGCTTAAAGTCGCATCTGTAATTCCATAAAAAAGCTGACATGCTCTCCTTATTTCACTTAATTGTTCTTGTCTTGGCTTATTCCATATTGCTTCTCCTTCTTGCATATTCCAATATAAAATATTAATTTGCTCCCACATTTCTGTTGTCAACACGTCTCTTATTTGTCGTGCGTTTTCTCTAGCTAATTGAATACAAGAAATTATGCTGTTTGGATTTAAACGATCTCTTATTAAAAAATTTATAACGTCATCAGGCTTTTTTTCTGGGAATCTTTTATCAAAAGATTCTCTGTCGCTTGAAGCATCAATTAACGGGAGCCAAGGTTCTGCACTTCCTGGTGGACAATCTAATGACATTGCTTCACTTACTTCCACAAAACGAGATATATTTTCTGCTCGTTCTAAATAACGATTGATCCAATAAAGAGATTCTGCTACACGACTTAAAAGCATATTATTTACCTACAACCCATGTATCTTTGCATCCTCCACCTTGAGAAGAGTTTACAACTAATGATCCTTTTTTTAATGCTACCCTCGTAAGCCCACCTGGACTAACCCATGAATCTTTTCCTCTCAAGATATATGGTCTTAAATCAACATGGCATGGATATAGTTCTCCATCACATAACGATGGTACAGTAGATAATTCTAATGTTGGTTGTGCTACGAAATTTCTAGGATTTTTTCTAATTTTATTAGCAAATTCCTCTATTTCACTGCTTGTTGAGTGAGGCCCAATTAACATTCCATATCCACCAGCTTCAGCGACAGACTTAACAACAAGTTTTGGTAAATTTTCTAGAACGTATTCTCGATCCTTTTCGTAATGACAAATATATGTTTCTACATTTTTAATAATAATTTCTTCATCAAGATAATATTTAATCATTTTTGGAACAAAAGAATAAATCATTTTGTCATCTGCTATTCCAGTCCCAGGTGCATTTGCTAAAGCAACATGACCTGCCTTGAAAACATCAAGTAATCCGCTAACACCAAGGCAGGAATCTTTTCTAAAATTAAGAGGATCTAAAAAATCATCATCAATCCGTCTGTAAATGACATCTACCCTCTTTAAACCGGAGGTAGTTTTTAAATATACATAATTATCATTACAAATTAAGTCATGTCCCTGTACTAATTGGATGCCCATTTCTTGCGCTAAATAACTATGTTCAAAATATGCACTATTAAAAATTCCAGGAGTTAGTAGAACTATTTTGGGAGTGTCTGTCCAAACAGCAAGTTCTTGAAGAGTTTTTAAAAGATATGATGGATATTCATCAATTGGTTTTACTATTCTTCCAGAAAAAAGATTAGGGAAAATATTTTTCATAACTAATCTATTTTCTAAAAAATAAGCAACCCCAGAAGGACACCTTAAATTATCTTCTAAAACATGCCAATCTCCTTTTCTGTCCCTTATTAAATCAAGTCCCGAAATTTGACACCATTTATTTAATGGAGGTTTGAAACCTATCATTTGAGGTCTCCAACCTTCTGAACTCTCGATTAATTCTCTTGGAATTATTCCATCATTAATTATATTTTGAGAATTATAAATATCGTCTAGGAATAAATCAATTGCCTCAAGCCTTTGTTTTAGGCCTTTTTCTAATGTTACCCAATCATCTTTACTTATTATTCTTGGCAGTGGATCAAAAGGTAATATTCTCTCAGTACCTTTTAAACCAGTATCGTTTAATCTGAAAGTGGCACCATGTCTTAATAATAATTTTTTTGCTGCAGAATGATTCCTGTTTAACTCTTCAAGACCCATATTATCTAAAGAGGACAGAAGTGGAATTAATATTTCTCTTGCAGAGTTGACGTTATCTTTAAAGTATTCATCAAAACTATTTTTTGGACGATAGCTTGAAAACATATATTTCATGGTTTAATAACTTTTACTTTAGCTTCAAATCTTTATTCGTATTTATGGCTACAAAAAAAAACATCTCCTAACTCGATCTATTTCTTTATTTTGATCATTGAAGTATATTTTTTAAAAATCTAAAAAAGTATGAATTCTAGTAATTGGCAATTTGTTTTTTTTAGATATTTCGCAAGCTTTCTTTTTATTCTCTCTCACAGTTTGCTTGTTCTTGATCATTTACCTATTGGGGCGGCACTCCATGGACTTGGGGAAGTTTTTATTGCTCCTTGGGCTTTTAGGGAAAGAGCATGGGATCTTGTTGTTATTGCAGTTTTATTTTTCTTCTTTGATATCTGGGGACTTATTAACACTCCTTGGAATTAACTGATATTATTTATTTACTAATTCCGAGAAAATCATAATAAAAATGAAGTCTTATTTTATGCAAATTTATAAAATAATTTTTTTTTTATTAATTACGAATAGTTCCAATTTATATGCACATAATTTATTTAATGGAGGTTGTAAAGAACATTGTGGGCAAAAAGTTAAAGTAATAAGTAATAAAAACAAATTAAAAAATATTGATGATCAAATAAATATTGAGAGTAAAAATTCTTGTTTAAATAAATCACTATGTAGAGGTTGACCACTCGAGATTTTTAAAATTGTTTTATGATGTTGTTTCTTTGATAATGATCATTAAAGTACCATTTGCTTGATAATTTTTATTAGGAGGATTTAATTGATTTTTAATTAAAAAAATAAAAGTATATATCAACGGTAAAAGTAATGATGAAGCAGCAACTAAAGCGATTATCTGGTTCAACCTAATAAATGGTTTTTTTACAAGATCCTCTCCACACAAGCCACAAATCAAATTACCTTTTGAGGATTTTTTTTGAAATTGATATTTAGGATTGCAATATGGGCAATAATATTTAACCATTTTATTTTATTCTTTCAATCATTATCTATAAAACTAGAAGAAAGTCATCTTAATTAAAAAAAGAGGGCTAATTTAAGCCCTCTTTTATCTCTTACTTATATTTTTTACTGAAGTTAATAACGTACCTAAATCATCGATCCTTGTTGCTAACTTCTTTTAAGCTAATGCTCACCAAAATTAACTAATTGTCTTTAACTGGGGCAAAAACTCTAGAATTAAGCTTGTTTCTTAAAGGGCACCTAAACGATGCAGAAGAAGGAAGCTTAGACATTAATAAAAAATAATTGGAGCAGTTAATTAAATTAGTTCGTTTTATTCCGAAATTTCAGGCAGGCTATCGATCATTTTGAAAGACCTCCTAGAACTCAACAATATAAAATTAGGGGAATATTTCTCTAAAGACAATCCGTTTTTATACGCATTGCTTTTTTATTAAAAATGTCCGAAAGTGGTAATCAATCGCGTTAATTTTTTTGAGATATTTTTAGTAAGTTTTGCTTATTTCTTTTGATATTTAATTCGACTATCTTGATTTTAAATAATTGAGGAACTCTTTTATGAATCATTCGAAAGAAGTTAGTAAAGCTGATCAATCTAATCCTATAGATGAATATTTTCAATGTCTCTCATATTGCGATATTCACCCAAAAGGTATAGATAATGACTGTGAAGTCATCTGTATGGAAAGACATTTAAAAGCTAACTATTGGTAGTTTGAATTATTTTATTTTTCTGGTTAAATTCCTTCAAAAAGAATTAGTACGAACTTTAAATTTCCAAACATTTACTACACCTTTTGCGTTAACTGCAGCTAGTGCACAATCATCAGGTCTCCACGAAAGTGCACCCACTAAATCGCCTGCGAATGCAGCCCCAACTGGGTCACCATTACCGTCTTTTTTTAGAAAACTTGCGACAACAGAACCATCTCTAGATCCGGAAGCTACAAGCATGCCTTTATTTGAAAAGGATAGGCTAGAAATAGGTTCGGTATGGTGCCATAACTCTCCCGGCATAGTTCCCTCGGGACCGTCACCTATAAAGCTCCACACTGTAATTCTTTCACTGCCACTAGTTGCCAGTAATTTTCCACTATTGTCAAAAGAAAGGTGACTAGGTTTTCCTGGGTATCCTGTCATTTCAGCATCCATTCCGGTTGATCTTCTCCAAAAATGAACTGAATTGTCTTGACTCCCGCAAGCGACTATATCACCATCAGGACTTAATTCCATTGAGACTAATGATCCTTGCCACTCGAGCTTTTGATTCGTTTTATTATTTACTATGTCAAAGAATGTTACTCTCCCGTAGCAGGCTGTAGCTAGCTCATTATTATTTGACCATTTTATTGCACTCACTGTGCTTGGATGATCATCTGATACCCATTTTTCTCCACCAATTTCATTAAAAACATATACTTTTTTTGAAGAAGCTGCTGCAAGAAATAAGCCATCATTTGACCACTTAAGATGCTCTACCCAAGCCTTGCCAAGATCGATAGTTTTAATTACTTTACCTTCGTGACAATTATATATTTGAATATTTCCATCTTGACCGGAAGTTGCAAAAATCTCTCCTTCTGGATGAATGGACATCGCTAATAGACCAGCAGAGTGTGTATTTTCTTTTTTCCAAATAATTTTCCCAGTATCTCCTTCAAAGGCAAAAATACCTCCTGCTACATCCCCAACAATGAATAACTTTCCTTTAGTAGCCCAACCACAAACTATGGCATAATCATTAACTTCAGCTGTCCATCCCTCGTGGAACATGCCTCTTGGGCTAAATGATTCTATATCAGGCATTTTTCAAAACCTTCTCTCATCTCTTTCTCGTCCAAATTTCTACCTATAAAAACAAGTTGGTTTCTACGAGGTTCGTTACCCCATTCCTTATCAGGTTGCGCTGTAAATAACATATGTACCCCTTGGAAAACTATTCTCTGTGGGTTGCCTGAGTAGCTAATGAAACCTTTAGTTCTAAATATATCCACCCCTTTTTCAGAAAGAAGTCTGCCCAACCAAGTATTAAGTTTTTCTGGATCAACATCTCCAAATCGTTCAATTGCAATGGACGTTACTTCATCATCGTGCTCGTGCTCGGCTTGCCAGAATCTTTCAATATTAAATGGGATCTCTTTTGAATTATTGTCTTCACTTTTAATGATTTTCATATTGAATTCTTCAGCAGTGTGCTGTGTATATAAACCTATCTTTGATCCCTTTTCGATATCTAATATGAATGATTTATTTCCTTTATCCTCCAATTTAAGGTTTATATGTTCTCCAAATGGAATGAAATTCCCAGGTTCTATGCTTTTAGCTTTTTCTGCATAAAGTCTTACGCAGGATTCAGCACCATCTTTAAGTTCTTCTTCACTCTCACCTTGATTAGCGAAAGCTACTAATGACATTTCTGGATCGGGACCTTCTTCTAGCATTAATTCATATTTACCTGCAGCAAGGTCGTAAACACCTGTCCATTCAAAAGGATATTCTGGTTCAAGAAATGTTGGTCTGCGTTTAAGGATTTGATCGAGATCAAATGCACTTAGATTTAGGACTGTTTCGATTGGTACTTGGGCATTCTCGGCTCTAATGATTCGAGTCATTCGGTTCATATCTCTCAATCTCGATTCAAGAGTATCTAGCGCATCATCAGAGACTAAATCAGTTTTATTAAGGACAAGAACATCTGCAAACGCAACTTGTTCTGAACTTTCATCACTTCTTCCTAGCTGCTGATCAATATGAGCAGCATCAACTAAGGTTACAATTCCATCAAGAGTAAATTCAGAACTAATTTCTTCATCCATGAAAAATGTCTGCGCGACTGGCCCAGGATCTGCTAATCCGGTCGTTTCTACTAAAACATAGTCAAACTTATCTCTTCTTTTCATAAGGTTGCCAAGGACTCTTATTAAATCACCGCGAACAGTACAACAAATGCACCCGTTTGACATTTCAAACACTTCTTCATCGGCATTAATTACGAGCCCTTGATCTATCCCTACTTCACCGTATTCATTCTCAATTACGGCTATTCTTTTCCCGTGCTCTTCACTTAGTATTCTATTAAGTAAAGTAGTTTTCCCTGAACCTAGAAATCCAGTGAGAATAGTAACTGGAACTTTATCTTTGATGCTCATTTAATGATTTTTACCAAATAAACAATAGTTTAATAATAATAAGAAATGAAAACCGTTTTTATTAGAAAAATTTAATCTGAAAGTTTGTACCATTCAGACTCAAGATTGGAGCCAGATTCTTTATCACAGCTTCCACCTAATGAATCAACAATTGTACAAGTGTTGTGTACGGCTACTGAAACCGTATTACCATCCATCATCAATCCATCAACGAATATTTGATTAGAAGCTAAAGGAACTGAACTTTGTCTACTTAAGTTCCTTAATAACTTAGATGCTGGAATTTGTTCAGGAAATATTGCCTGAACTTTCTCTTCATCTAACATTTTTAAAGTAGAACTTATGTTGTCTGGCCTTAAGCTTGAGGAGTCTCCAAGAAAGTCAAGTAAACTAATGGTTTCAAAACCAAATGCATCCCCGTAGTATTCCATTGCTTTGTGTTTAGAGACAATTACTCTGTTTTCCTCAGGAATAGAGCTTACTTGTTCGACGATCCAACTATCTAAGCCTTCTAAGAGAGAATCAGCTTTTTCGAATCTTTCATTAATTAGTTTTCTGTCACCTCTATTAAAAACTGAAATATCTTTCTTTAAACTTTTGCTTATAAGATCTCCCATTTTTATTATGTTATGTGGATCATGCCATACATGTGGATCTAGACCTCCATGGTCATGATGATGCCCCTCTCCTTCGTCTGGAACTTGTGCTATTGGTTCTACATCACTATTTGAAACGTCTTTAAAAAAGTGTTGAGTTGCTTCAAACTCAAAAGGCATGTGTTCAGTAAAAAATATATATTCACCATCTTCTTTGATATCCACGTTAAAAACAGTACTTTCTTTTCTTTGATCAAAGTTAAGAACAAAAGCTTTATTACTTGCTATCAAAGTTCCATCATTTTTTCTGCTTATTGAGTCTTTAGATCCTAATAATTCTTTGGCTAAATCTTCAGACCCTTCTATGTCATTAGATTTGAGAATAACCATCTTCATTGCAGGATCTGCATATTCGCCATCGACTTTTTCAAATGACCATTTGTATGAACCCTTAGAAAGCTGGAATTTACCTGCCCATTCGAAAGCACCCTCAGCATGATCATCATGTCCACCATGGTCTGAATGATCATCATGACCTCCATGATCAGAATGATCATCTACCTTAGCTGAATGTTCAGCATGATCGTCATGTCCGCCATGGTCTGAGTGGTCATCGTGACCTTCATGATCAGAATGATCATCTACGTCTATTGCACTAACACCTACAACAACAGTATTCTTTTTACTTTCCCAATTTCTCATACTTGGAGTCATTTCTTTGCCAAGCGTGAATACTTTGTCTGCGCTATTTAGTAATTGAGCTTGTCTTGGATTGATCTTTAAGTCATGAACATCCTGTTTTCTATCTACTAAGCATGTAACTTCGTCAGATGGTAACGCAATTGATTTAACTAAATCACAAACTAGTGGTTCTACAGCTACGTATGACTTCCCTTTAGCCATTACATCCTGCCCAAAACCAGAAAATATAATCGTTCCAGCGATTACGGAATTTTTAATAATTGACTTACTTGAATATGATTTATTTGATAAAAGCCTTTTAAAAATTGACATAAAAAATTATTAAATACTTAAAAATGATAATCATTTTCATTACACCTGACAAGAAAAGGTATCAAATGTTATGAAAATAATACCCAGCTTGTATTATTGGTAAGCTTGTAAAGTGACTTTTTTCATGAAGATTAATTAATGGCTACTTTAGTCGCTGAAAATTTAACATTTGCATACACAGAAAAAAGTAAGCCAGCTTTAAATAAGGTATCGATTGCGATTAAACCTGGAACTCTAACAGCGCTAGTAGGTCCAAATGGTGCCGGTAAATCCACTCTTTTGAGGATATTGCAAGGACAAAATACTCCAGATAAAGGCGAAATAAAAATAGACGGTGAAAATTTATATAGATCTAGAGCTCTAGTGGCACTTATGCCTCAAAGAAGTTCTATGAATTGGAAGTTTCCCATTACAGTTGAAAAATTGGTATCTCTTGGTCAAATAAAGTATTCAAAATCAAGAAGTAATAACCCCTTTCAAATCAAGGCTCTTCTAGAATATCCTAATTCTTGGATTAATAAATGTTGTGAATTAGAAGCGACAATGCAAAGAGTAGGAATTGCTAATTTGGCTAATAGAAGACTCGATTCTCTATCAGGAGGACAGCAACAAAGAGCTCTATTAGCAAAAACTCTTATGTCCCCTGCAAAAATATTTCTTCTGGATGAACCTTGTGCGGCATTGGATCCCCCCGCAAAAGAGGACTTCCTGAAAATTGTTCGTCAACTCGCAGATGCGGGACTTTCTTTGCTAGTAAGTAGCCATGATTGGGGCGAGTCTCTAAATAACTACGATCAAGTAATCGTTCTGGATAAAAGTGTTTTAGCAGTTGGTAGTCCTGAGCAAATAAAAGATAAATTAGATGCGATAAACATAAGCTCTATAAAGGAAAATAATTTCTGTGATTAGAAAATATTCCTTATTAATTTTGAGCTTGATAACAGTTTTGGCAAAGGCCGAAATATTCGAGTGTATGAAACAAAAGTTGAAACTTTCTTGGATTTTTTTTAGGGGCATGAATATCTTTAACAGGACAACCTTCCATTTTCGACGTCTCTCCGCATTGAACGCAGGTCAAATGATGAATATCTCTGTCTACGGGAGTGTAAAGAACCTCTCCTGTTGGGAGATGTCTAGAACGAATTAATCCATGCTTTATCAAGATTTGCAGATTTCTATAAACAGTGGTCAACCCCATAGATTTGCCTTTTGTGATCAACTGCCTATGCAATTCTTGACCGCTCAATTCATCCTCGCATTTATTAAGTTCTTCAAGAAGTTGTTCTTGTCTTTTGGTAATGTCAGACTTAGTTACCATTGTTTCCAAAATCTTTTTTTGCCTCGTATTTTTGATCATACCGAATCTTTCGAATAATGTCTTTTATTAATAGCAACTGGTGGTTGGTTCCATTAATAATAACTATATTTTCTGGGATCTTATGCCCAGCGATGGGAACTGTATTAATCACCCATAAGAGATTATTACAAGTTAATTTAATCTCTCATTGCGTGTTGCCAGGACTTGCTCTCGCATTAGCGCTTGGAATTCACCCTTCAATTGGTGGTGTTATAAGTGGTCTTTTAGGCTCGGTAATTGCGGAAAGTTTAACCAATAGAAAAAGTGAAAATTATGAAGCAGTTATGAATACTATTCTCGCTGGAATGCTTGGGTTTGGGGTCCTCATAATCCCTTTACTCGGAATAAGGATTGATTTGGAGGCAGTATTATTTGGCGATTTATTGACAGCAAATTTTGGAGATTTACTTAGAACAATAATTGCTTTTTTAGTATTTATACTTTTAATGACTTTTGGATATGAAAAGGTTGTTTATGTGGGATTAGATCCAGAAGGTGCATCTGCAAGTGGAATAAACGTTTCTTTATTAAATCTTGCTTTGAGTTTTACGACGGCATTAGTAATTGTTAGTTCAATGTCAGCGGTGGGAGTAATTCTTGTAATTGCTCTTCTTTCTACGCCAACTTTGTTAGGGCTAAATAAGGCTCATAGTTTAAGAATTGCAATGATGAGGTCTTCATTTTTTGGATTATGTATCTCACTTCTTGGATTTATTCTCTCTATAGTCTTTAATCTTTCGCCTGGACCTGCAATTAGCGTTATTTGTGTTGCGTCCCTTTTAATTCCTAAGCTTCGCAAATAATTAAATCTTAAATGTCCAATCAGAGTTTAATGCTTGAGCTTCTGGATTGTTTTTTAAAGCTACTTCCATAGCTTCTTTTTTATTATTAGCTATAACAACTTCATCAAATTCCCTGCCATTTTTTTTGAGACTTACTTTGAAACGCATAAAAATTATTTAATTAATCAAAAGTTAACCACTAAGCAACTAGATTTAAATACTTTTAAAAGTTAATTGATGAAATAGAAACTTTAGTTATTCTGAAGTTTTTCTACTACAGATTCTTTCTCAATCTTAGCTACATCCTGTAATCCATTAGCATCAAACCAAGGAGCGTTTTCCCAATTAAATCCTTCCCCAAAAGTATTATCGGGAGCAGCTACGTACCAGTGACATGACGAATCGGGAACATCTACAGCACATTTTGACCAGTCAGCTTCCCATTGTGGAACTTGTACCCACATTACAGATGCTAATAAAAAAGAAAAAATAAAATTCATAATTATCGGTTAGCAAAATTTTGAAAGATTTTTTTCACATTCTTTCTTTCTTTTCTTCCAGTAATTTTCAAGTATTTGATATTTATGCTTATTTTTAAATTGACTTAAATGAATATTATTCTGATTAAGAACTGAAGTGTTTTTGATTTTCATGACTCAAGTTGTCAATGTAGATAATATTTAAGACACTTTATAGATTTTTTGAAGTGAATTTATACTTAATTTTTGTCTTACTTTTGTGTGGGTAAGTATTTTTCAGGATTATTTTCAATATAAGTAAGTGAATATTTGACAACTCCTATTATTACTGAAAAAAGAGCAATTGCTGAAATAATAAAAATGATTTTTTTGTAAATTCTTTTCATGAATTTGTTATGTTTTTGATTATTTTTTTCATCAACGCCTAATTTTTCTGAGAGATTTAAATAATTAGTAATTTATACTGTAGCCTTTTAAATTACCTACGGAGTAGATTAAATGAATCAGAAACTCCTCACACACTTTTTTCTGATAACTTTAAAAGTACTCGACCTCGAAGTTTGAGTACTTTTTGTATTTTTTGCCATGTGACAGTTAAGATAGAGGTATATTAAGCATTACATATTTTGAATTTCGGTGTGATATTAGGAATGTGTGTAGGAGGGATTGATTTATTTCAGTGGAAACAAGGAAACACTTGATATAAATCAATTTTTATAAGATCTCTCTTTGAGGGATCTTTTTTTTTGGGAATTATTAGTAATACATATTAAATTTTGAATAAAAAACATATATGCTTTCTTAAAAAAATTATTAGGTCGTCATTACAAATTAGTAATTTAATTCGTTAGATTATGAGTCGTTAAATTCTTCCGTTAATGCAAATACTTTTTTTAACGATTTTAATTTGTTCAAACTTTTTGTTTCCTTCTTCATCCTTTGCCTCACATATAGAACTAAAACCTTGTGTAGAGATTGCTCATTGTGTACGAGAAGAATGGGAGGTAAACAATATTGAGAAACCTTTTGAAGAGATTAAAACATTTATCGAAAATAATCCAAGAACTGAGATTGTAGAAATTGATGGCGATTATCTTCGTGCTGAAGCAACCAGTAAATGGATGAAGTATGTAGACGATTTAGAAGTATCCTTTCTACCTGAATCAAACATCTTATCAATAAGATCAGAATCAAGAGTTGGAGAAAGTGATTTGGGAGTGAATCAAAAAAGAGTAGATTCACTAAAATCGAAATTTTTTAAGATTAAAAGCTAAAAAAATAATTTGTTTTTATTTTTTTTTGTATAAGTTTTACATTTTTTTAAAAAATTAGTATGTAAAAAAGTGATAATTATCATCATGCCTTGATAATGGTTAATTTATTAGATTTTCTCTAAAAAGATGATCATAAATTTTATATATTTATTGTTATCTAGTTTTGCTTTTTTCTGGTTTTATATAAACATTAAAAAAAATGGACTTAAATGGATAATCAAAGGTCTTTTCCAAATTGGAATATTGGTGTTGTTCATTGGAGGGTTTTTCAAAATATTTTTCACCTTACCCCCTAATTTATTTATAAAAATATTTTTTCTTATTATTTATGCATGGTGCACTGTTGGAATAAATGTAAATTTCATGATCCCTTTGATTAGTTTGATTGACCAAAAAATAGTGAAAAAATAAAACTAAAATATGCCTTAATTTTTAGTACAAAAATAAATCTATTTCCTTAATCTGCAATATAAAAATTTATTTTTTCCCTTTTGAAAGTCTTTTTCTTGTATACCTAGTCTTTAATGCCAAATCTGTAATTATATATATTCCAAATAAAAGAATGACTATTCCAATAAAGTATTTCATTATTTTTTTATGTAATTACTATGTTTGATATTTATTCATGATGCCAACTAATTTTAATATCTATTTCTTGAGATAAATTTCTTGTAACTGGACATTCCTTGGAAGCTTTTTTTAAAAAATCTATAGTTTCATTAGAAGTGCTCTCTGGTATAAAAATATCTATTATTAGTTCTTTTATCTTCCTCTCGCTATTTTGTGTCATTAGTTTTTCAATATTTAAATATATACCTTTTAAATCAAATCCTTTCGATTTAGCTTTTATTGCCATAATGGTTAGCAGGCAGGTTCCTAGAGATGTTGCTAATAAATCAGTTGGAGAAAAACTTTCACCTTTACCACAGTGATCTAAAGGTGCATCCGTTCTAATAAGACTTCCAGATTGTAGATGTACAGCCTCACAGTTTAAATTTCCTAAATAAGAACATTTCACTTTAGTCATTTTAAAAAAATTAAATTAGGAAAATATTATTAATAACAAAAAAATTATGGAACATAACAAGATTATTGATCAGAAATTTTTATTTGCATATTAGAGGAGTATGAAGGAAATTCATCATTCAAGTTTTGAAATCAGTTTTTATATCCATATTCCTCTAAGCAATACTCAACTAATTCAATTGATTTATTAAGAGTTCTTTTATTTTTATTTTCAAGATCGAAGCATTCATTTAAAACACGTATAGATTCATCTAAGATTAATTCCTCTTTATTTTTTAAATCTTTAACTTGATTTATATAAATTAATTTTTTAATCCCAATAATGGAAAATATGATTATTGATATTGAAAAAACTGCTATTTTGACTTTATTCATATAATTAATAATTACAAATATTTTAATTTATTTAATATCTAAAAACTTTATGTACCTGATAGAACTAAGTAATTACATATGTAGCTGCTGTTATTGCAATAGCAGTAATTGAAATAAAGATGTATGGAACAACCTTTAAAGGTATATATAGGTTGTTTTTAGACATAACTAGAACCTTTATACAAATTTTTACATTCCCTTTAAACTTTATAAGTCTTCAAATATACATATTAATTTTCTTTGCAAAAATTCAACCCTTTTATAAAGATTAACAAATTTATATTCATTGAATTTTCATTAAATAAAGTATCTCTAAATCCTGTCTTGAATCCGATATTTTTCTTTTCAAGAATATTAATTCTTCTTGGCTCATTTTTGATTCTTTTATCATCAATTCTGCTTGCTCAATAGCATGTTCTATATTTCTAATTTTAATTTCTCTTATTGAAGGATTATCTTTACATGCTTTTTTAGTATTCTCATCCAACATTTTGTAATAAAAACACTTTGACTATAAGCTAAATTAAAACTTCATAATGCTACTACCGCAATTTTAATTAAAATAAATTATTATAATAGTAAGAGCTTTAACCTTAGCTAACCCTCTCTTCAATTCATCGAGTGGGTTTTTTTTATGGTGTAATATACTCCTAGCATTTACTACTAATTTGGAAGATTCAAAACTTAATCCTGAGGAAAATAATTCAATCGAATCGTCCCCCAATTTGAATGAAGACAACAAAGATCTTAATGAGGGGAATAAAAAAGAAGAAAATGTTAAAGCATTTACGGAATTTCTAGAGAAAGCAAGTAATCAAGATTCTTCAGAAGAAAAAGTAAAACTTAATTCTGAGCAACAAAAACTAAAAATTGACAAATCACTTTTTAAAAGATTTCTTAATAATGGATTTGATGGCATTTCAACTAATCCAAACTATAAAATGTTGGCATTATTAATTATCCTTTTAATTAATTTGTCTCTATTTTTTGTAATTGGCAATATGGGTAAAGCGTTTTTAAGAAATGCAGGAATTATGGGTTAGAAATTATTTATTTCTTTTTGGATATTCATCTTTACAATTTTGATTCTTCAAATGAAACTGTGATATTTTTTTGTCAAATTAATATTTAAATAAAATTTGGATAATAAAGAGCCAGAAAATCCAGTCGTTTATCTTTCTAATTTAGTGAAGAAATTAGATGTAAAAAACAGAAATGGTCTAGTAGCCTTAGCAATAGTAAACCTTTTAGTAATTCTTTTATTTAAATTTTATTTGAAAGGATCTGGATTATTATCTTGAATTTGCTTGCAGGTATAAATTATTCAGTGTTTTAATTAATCATTAGAGATTGTATTTGAATTCAACAAGGAAATTGAAGGCCTTATATAAATAAAAATAGACCCATACATATCCTTCATAATTCTCATTTCGTCGTCTAAATATACAATTGAAACCTGGCAATGTGGCGATTCTTTATTCCAAGGTAACTTATTCCATACCTCTTTAACTGGATACCATCTATCCATAAGTAGTTCACTTAAAAATGGAATCTTATTAAGGCCATCAACTTTGGAAACCTTTGTCTTTTGTAAGTTCATATCAAGCAAATTATTTTCTAAAACTAAATCACTTGCTAGGGTTATTACTCTTCCACCAAAAGTAGGCAATAGTTTGAACCAACCTAAGATAGGAATTGTTGTGAGCCCAAATATTGTAGTG
Organism: Prochlorococcus sp. AG-402-I23; assembly: GCA_003216915.1. Taxonomy (GTDB): domain Bacteria; phylum Cyanobacteriota; class Cyanobacteriia; order PCC-6307; family Cyanobiaceae; genus Prochlorococcus_A. The sequence goes on along the minus strand of QCIB01000009.1, from coordinate 9,364 downwards.
TCAAAAGTAGATATAAATTCTTTTTTGTCAAAATCAATCTTTTGAGCAATTCTTCCAATAGTTGATATGCCAAAGGATCCTACTTGCAATTGATGTAATTTAAAAAAAAGATTACTTTTAAATTCATCATTTAATGCTTTTTCAATAGCAAGGAAGAATGGAGAACTTCGAAATAATTCAACATTTGAAAAAATCAATTCCCACTCTCCAGATAATGATTTTTCTGATATTTCAAAACTAAAGTCTTTAAGATCCTCAATCAATTCATCTATTTCATTAGCTTTTTCCTCATACATAGGAGAAATTAATTTATTTAATCTTTGCCCTCTATCTGTAACAGCAGCTATTTTATATATATTTGACTTTATCTCTCTGATTTCTTTCATAACTCCAATACAAGAAATATTAATTAATCTTAGGAATTTAATTAGAAGTTGATGGCAATTTTAATAATGCTGGTAATAAAATCAATTAATATTCTCCCCACCTTTTACCAATATCAAAACCCCATTCAGTGGTTAATTTAATTACTTCATCATGATTTTTGCATTTTGAAAGGGATAACTTTTTACTAGGATTATTTTTTATTAGCTCAGCAATTTGATTAAGTTGCTCTATTTTTTTTAGAAAATTACTTAGATCTTTATCTGACATATATCTAGGAACTAAATTTTTGGTCATAAGTAAATATGTAATAAAGTACCCAAGCAACACCAATAATCAGAATTGCAATCATTATATTTACTGACCAAACTACTTCTATCATGTAATTTTTTATTTATTTTTAATATATCCAAAATTTACACTAAATTAACCGTTAATAATTTAAATCTAGAACAATACACTACTTTTGCTAAGTGTATAAAATAGTCTTAATTAGATTAAAAAATTATGGGAGAAGCTAAGAGAAGGGAAGAGTTAGGCTTACCACCTAGAGAAAAGATAAAGGAAAAGCAAACATCGAAAAATCAACTAAATAAAATTCTAAATAAATATCCTTATTTACCTTTCATTTTAGGTTTCTCATTACTAGCAATATTAATTATCGACTTAGTTAATTACTACAAATAGATATACAAAAAAGGGGATATTTTTGCAGAAGAAAAAATTATCTTCACAATTGCGAAATTATTTTTCCATAATAAAAATAAAACTTATGAAACCGATTAACACTTCATGTGTCTTAATTTTAGGAGTACTAACTTTGTTTTCAATATCTAATGCAAATGCAGGTGGCTGCAGTTCTCATACTGAGAAGAAGGCAGAAATTGAATGCTTGTCTGATGATAAAAAATGTATAGATACGAAAGAAAATGAATCACTATACAAAGTTGAGGCCTAAATGTTTGATAATCTTGGAACTGCTCTAGTACAGGCATTAGGCTTTTTTGCCGTTTTTGGTTTTTTTGTATATCAAACTTTATTCGCAGATCGCAAACCCAAAAATTCAAAATTAACTCCTAAAAAAACAAAGATTTCCGACTCAAAAGAATCAATTAAAAAAGAACCTAAAAAAGGATTATTTAACAGAAAATCTAAACCTGTTGAAGAAAATTTACCTGTCCAAAAAAAGGGATTATTTGGGAGAAAAAAAGAAGTTATTAAAGAAGAGATTAAACCAAAGAAAAAAGGTTGGTTTAAATAGGTAAAGGTACTTAAACTCTTTTTTGATATCTTTTATACAAAAACTTTTTTTAGCAACTTTATAATTTATAGAAGAAAATATTAAAAATGGATCATAGAGAAATCACAAAAAAATATAGCGAGTTACTCAACAAGGCTGAGTTTGCTAATGGCCGTAAGGAAGTTGTAGGTCTTTTAAAAAAAGCTGCCAAATTGAAATCTCAGATTGAAATCAATTATTAGATATAAAAATTAGTTTAATTCTAAATGTAAAAAATTTTTTTAAATAAGTTTTTACATGAGATAATCTCCATAGATTATTTTTCTTATGAATAAAAAAGGTTATACAACCGAAAGTGGTGGTAGACAAAATGGTTTTGCAATTGAACCAGAAATTAACCCCATATCAGAAGGCGAATCAAAGAAATCCATATTTTTATTTATTGGAATATTATTACCTTTTTTAATAGGCGGTTTTTATTATTTAAGGACTCTGAATATATTCTGATATTTTATAAGCCATTTTTAGCAATATATTCTTCTGAACTAACTATATCTTGCATTAGGCTCTCAGAAGAAGGATTAAATCCATTTTGCTCTAAAAAAGATTTAACCTTTTCAAATTTTTGCTGAATTTTTTTTGTATATGGAGTTGTCATCAAATAATCATCTTTTTCAGTTGAATAGTTCATTTGATTAACGGATTACTTTTACAATTAAATTTTGCAAAATATACTATTGCTAGTGAAGTTATAAATATTACATAAATAATTTAATAGTAATAAATACTCATAAGTTGTTTATGTGAGATCGCTTTTGGTTGACTTGTTAAAGAGTACTTATAGTAACTAGCTCCATTAAATCTCTGGACTGCAGATATTTTTGAAATACTTCAGAATAAAATGCTTTTTTAGCAGCAAATTTTGATTCGAATTCTATTACTAATCCAAGCTGGCCTCCATCCCATTCATTTGAGGTTGATTCTTGTATCAAATCTCTTTTTACTATTACTCCTCCCACAGATTTAATCCAAGGTAATACTGTCCTTATATATTCCAGGAATAAATCAGCATTTGGAATTGAAATTTTCTTTAGCCAATAGCTTTTTGTCATCAAATCAACATATTCTGGGTAGAATATAGCACATGGAGGTAAGTATTTATCCTTAGCTATATACTCAGCGGTTATTAAATGGAATCCGAAGATGATTTATTAAATTTACTTCTTAAATCTCCAAATTCAGAGAGTATACAGACTATTGCCGAACAACTTGAAATTGATCATAATTTTTCCTTCAGCAAAGATGGAAATGATTTACAGGGTGTTTGGGAGCTTAGGTGGAGTAGTTCTAATAGTCCTTTTTTAAAATATTCCCCTTTTATTGATAATCTTCAAATTCTTGATCCCTTAAATTTAAATGGTCTTAATTTACTTAAACCTAGAGGAATAAAATCAATTATTGGTACTGGTATTTTAATAAGACTTAATTACATAAATGAAAAAAAAATTGGGGTCAAATTTACACATGCTGGTGTTATAGGTCCTAAATTCGGAAAAAAAAATATAAAGGCTATGAAAGAAATAAATAATGAACAATTAGGGTGGTTAGAGATAACTTATTTAAGTAATAAGCTTAGAATCTGTAGAGGTGATAAAGGAACTTTATTTGTTTTAAGAAAAATAAATTCACCGACTTTATTCAAGAATTTCAAGGAATTTATTAAAATCTATTAAAAATATCAATTAATTCTTTATCCAAATAGACTTTAATACGAAATAAATTGGTAAATATTTAAATGATTCTTTTGGTATTTCATAACTTAAGAATTTTAGTGCCTCTTCTAACCAGTAACCAATATCAAATCCTAAAAGAATTTTTTCTACAACAAACCAAAATTCTTTATCAAATATAATTCTGAAGTTTAAGTAGATATATTCCCAATGAAAGGTATTCCAATATTGGGTTAAAAATGAGGATAAAATAAGCCAAAGTGATATAAATAGAAAACTTTTAAGAAACTTATAAAATTTTTTCATATACCGGCAACTGTCTTATTGAGTTTCAATATCCCTTAATATTATTTGGATCAAATTTTATTTCCATGAAATATATCCAAAAAGATATAAAAATATTGAGAAAATAGTAAATTTTTGTGGCATTAATTATCTATTCTTCTTTTTTTAGATTCTGAGCCTTTAAATTTTTATCCTTAAGAAAAAATCCTAAAAACAGAAAAGCAAAATATATTAGTAAACTTATGACAAAAATTAAAACTACCTTTGAAATATCCATAAATGATTTTTTTATTATAAATTACAACATTTTTGCAAAGTTTAATCTATGGTAATGATTTTTCATTTATCACGATAAAGAGCTTGAATTATTAAGCTAATAATATTATTAAAATTATATGCAAGTAGCTTTTGCCTGGAGCCTTTGTCTATCAGTTGGAATTGTTTTATTATCAATTATCCCATTAACTATAGGGAGAGTTAAAGCGGGATATTCTGTTGAAAATATGTCTGCTCCAAGGGCTTTATTCGATGAATTACCTTCATTTGGAAAAAGAGCAGTTTGGTGTCATCAAAATTGTTGGGAAAGTATTTCCCTACATGCACCCGCATGTCTTCTTTGTTTGATTACTTTAACTGACTCTTATATTGCAATAATTGCAGCATTGATTCATCCTATTTTTCGTTTTTTATATATTGGTGCATATATATTTAATATCCCAACAGCTAGAGGTTTAATGTGGGCCTCAGGAGTTTTTACAACACTTTTACTTTACAAAGAGGGCTTAACGCAATTGATATAAACTATTTAAACAATAAATTTTTGTAAATCTTTTAATTGATATTCATTTATTAGTTCCACTTTATTTGATTTTGCTAGTTGATGAGCAGACTTTGTAAAGCCTGTTTTTGAGACTATTATTGCATGTGTACCTTTCCAAAATAATTTACCAGCTGAAATTTCCTGAACTGCTTTATTTCCAATAGCTTTTTCATGATCTTTGCATTGAATACATATTCTCAAATCATTTATTGAAGCAATTAAGTCAACCCCTTGATCACCTGTATTAGGGGTTTCTTTTACTTCCCAGCCATTTTGCTTGAGAATTTCCATACAATGATTTTCAAATCTGATACCTTTTTTGTAGTTTTCCTTGTTTTTACTTGAATAGTTTTTTTCTAATAGGTTTAAGCATGATTTCTCTATTTGACTCGCTATGAATACAAACCAATCTTCAGTCTCGAGCTTTCTAATAGATCCAATTATCTCATCATCAATAGTAGGATTTTCATTACAATATGATCTCCACTTTTCGAAAAATAATTCCATACTGCCAAATTTTTTTAAAATTACTTTTTCCCAGAAGTATGGTATACCCTCTTTAAATCGCTTGGATCCATTAAATATATTTTTCTCAATGGCTTTTTCCTCAAGAGGTGGATTGCCAATCCATTTTTTATAATCCTCGTTACCGTAAGCATCTATTTCCCTTAATCTGATCCTCTCCTCTAACAAATTGTATTTGTTTTCTTCTATTAAATTATTAATTGTTTGAATAAAGAAATTGGAATTTAAAGCATTATTTAATTTAAACTTTTTCTTTTTTATTTGGGAATTTCTTATAATTACAAAAATTAAAAAAATAATTAAAATAATTAAAATAAAAAAATTTTTCATTAAAGATTTTTATTTTCGATCTAAAAAGTTTTTGTTTTTCTAATAATAAAATTATTTTTTGTTATTACTGAAGATTCTTTTACTTCAAACCCATTAATTGCTGATATTTCTCCTTTTATACCTTCTAATGTTAATTGCTCGATAATCCCTTTTATTACTTCATCTTCGACCAATTTTCTATCAATTCTTTCAGGTGTAATATCTGTAAGCCATTTTGAAGTCTTTTTTTTTACAACCTCTGTAGGGTTAGTTATTTTTAAGTAGATAGCCATTTTTTAATTCATTCAGTTGAATTATAATCATTAAATCTTCTTAACTTTTATTATTGTCATTACTTTCCCACTCAAGAAATTGAAAAACAAAAATTGCAAAGATAGAGAAAAATACTATAAACAACCCTAACCATCCTATAAATTTGTGCTCTGTAAAAAGATTTGTAAGCATTGATTTTTCTTGATATCTTGATTCCATTTCATATTGATAAGAATCAATAACTTGAAATATATTCATAATTAATAATCTAATAAATCATTCAATTGGCGGATAATAGTTTCAACCGTTTAACTGACTAAAGGCTTCCGATAGGAAATCTGGCCTTTTTCTTATTATAGAAAAATTCAGGTTATTTATTAAGACTAAATTGACTTCAGCAATCGTTAAGATTTCATTATTCTTGTTAAGAAATTTTGAAATTACATTAATTCTAGGACTTTTATCAATATTGAATTCGCTCTCGATTATTATTTTTTCACCAAGAAATAAAGGAGATTTATATTTTATTGAAGTATTGATTAAAGGTAAATCTAAGCCATTTTTAGTTAGTTCGAAATAACTTATACCTACTTCCGAAAGTGCATTTATTCGGCTTTCTTCAAGCCAATTAAAATATTTACCGTGCCACATCACGCCTGCATGATCTGCATCTTGAGGTAAAACAATTTTTTCTATTTTCCAAACTGGTTTTGAGTTCATCTTTTATTTAAAAAATATTTTTATTCAATGAAAAAAACTTATTTTGATATTGTAGATTAAATTTGTTTATTAACATAAGAATCATCAAGACTATATTTATAAAGTTATGTTTAATCGTAAAAATAGAAGTAGAAAAATGAAGAAGATTTTTCAATGGGAAGAATATTTAAATTGGAAAAATATGTCAAAGGAACAGAAATTAAATTTTAAGAGGGCGTGCTTGTTCCCATTTCTCGTATATATAGTTTATGTTTTTCTTAATCAGTACTCCTTGGCAATTCTCTTGTTACTAGGTCTTTATTTTTTATTTAGATTTAAAAATAGAAATAAGTTAGGAAGATGAATAATTTTTTATTTTGATTTATTTAGATTTGTTTTAAAATTATCTAGTTTTTCTAAATAACTTTATTGGCGTATGACAATAGTATTAGATAAATTTTTTTTATGAAAAGAATTATTTTGTTTTTATCTGTATTAGTTTTTTCAATATTTTCTAATACGAATAATTTATTAGCAAAAGAAATTGAAAATAACATTAAAGAGAATATTTCTAATGAAATTGAAGAAATTAAGCCTGATAATAAAAAAAATAATATTACTAATTCTTCAGCAGAAGATATTTTTGGTGATGAACAAACTTTTCCATTCGTTGCAGGTTTGGGGAAAAATGCAGCCCATTGATTTCAAGAATCTTGAAAATTTAGAAAAAGATTTTTTAAATACTAATGAAAGGTCTTAGGGTTCTAGAGCTTTCTGAAGCACTTAATGTTGATAGCGCTGATTTATTAGCTGTTTGTGCAATTCTAAAAATAAAAGCCACATCTAGATTAAGCATGCTTTCATTTGAAGAATGTAAAAAGATAACTGATTACTATGAAAATAAGAATTAGAATTTTTTTTAATTATTTTTATTTTTTAATGTCTCTAATCATTGATACTAAAGTTGAATGAATTTCTTCTTCAGATATTTCATTTTTAAAATTGATAATTGCTGATTGACCATCGTAATTGATTTTTATATAACTACTATTAATTTCTTCCATATAAGCATTCTCAAATTTTGATATTTTCCCATAATGAATAAGATATTTGTGCACTGAATCTATGTGATCATTGTTCATATGATCACAAACTCTTTTACTTGTTTCTTTACTAATAATTTTCATTTAAAAAATAAATTTGCTTTAAGTTAATCTATTTTTTTCATTATTCAAAGTTTTAATCATTTTATTTATTAAATTTTTAACTTCATTTTTATCAACAGCTCTAACCAAGTTATTTCTCAAATTTGATGCTCCTTTAAAGTCCTTGCATGTCCATGAGATATGTTTCCTTGCAATTAGCAATCCGTGATCTCCTTTTTCTTTTATTAATTCATCAAGATGCTCAATAATTAAATATAGTTTTTCTTCTGTATTTGGTTCTTTAAAATTTTTATTTTCTCTAAGGGCATAATCTATTTCTCCTATTTTCCATGGGGATCCTAAAATTCCTCGTCCAATCATTACACCATCAGCATTTGTTTTTTTTAAACAATTAAGAGCGTCATCTGTATTTTTGATATCTCCATTAGCAATTACTGGAATTTCCAACAACTTTTTAAGTCTCCCGATCATTTCCCAATCTGACTTGCCTGAAAAACCCTGTTTTCTAGTTCTTCCATGAAGTGTGATCATCGTTGCTCCCGCATCTTGAAGTTTAAATAAGAAATCCTCTATATTTTCTTCTTTACTATCCCATCCGAGTCGTGTTTTTACTGTTACAGGGACCCTAACAGCTTTTACAACATTTTTGACTAATTCTATAGCAAGTTTTCGGTCTTTAATTAAAGCACTGCCTCCACCTTTCTTTGCAATTTTTTTTACTGGACATCCCATATTTATATCAATTAAGAAAGCTCCAGAGTCCTCAGCTTGTTTCGCAGCTTCAGAAACTGCATATGGCCTATTATCAAATATTTGTACTCCAATTGGACCTTCTTCTAAATCTATTTGATTGATTTTTTGTGTGCCATATCCTTTTTTAAGACTTGTGGCATTTATCATTTCTGTAAAAAGTAAAGAGTTTGGAGCCCATTTACGTACAAGTCGTCTAAAAATGTTATCTGTAACTCCTGCTAATGGCGATAGCATTACCTTACTCGTAATTATCCTGTTAACTCCCCTTCCTTTTAGCCTTATATTTGAAGACATATAATTTTAAATTTATTTAATCTTTATTATAAATTCAGATATGGAGCCGATTTTATGTTTTCTATTTATTTCTTAATTTATAATAAGTGCTTTTACTTAAATAGGCCTAATTGATTACTTTTTTTGCTAGTTTATGTTGAGTTGAAATTTAAAAAGGAAATTTTTTCTTGTTTATATTAGTATCTATTTTTCTTCCAATAATTATTTTTATTGCACCAATAAATGTAATTGCTATTCAAGGTAATTTAGATTTATCAAGTGCTCAAACTTCTGTAGGCAAAAGATTTGCTAAAGTTTTCTGTGATGCTAAGAGGGAAGGTTTAGACTCTGATTTTGCTAGTGAATATGCTTTGAATAATACATATTTGAAATTTGTAGCATTTCCAAATGATGACGAATATTTGGCTGATTTATGGAATTTCACCCATAATAATATATTAGATAATTGTGGTGAATTTGTAGATATAAATGATCTAAAAGACCTAGAGATTTTTTTTAAAGAAGAAGGTTTAATTGCATCAAATAGGGAACTCTATTTACCAACTTTTGAGAATAATTAGATTAAATTTTTAGCATGTACTAAAATATAAATAGAATATGAAATTTTATGAAACTATTAGGTTTAAATTCACCTGAAATATTCATAATATTAGTAATTTTGCTTGCAATTTTAGGTCCAAAAAGAGTTGAAAAAGGTTTCTTATTATTCAAAAAACTATTAAAGTTCCTCTTAAGTAAAGATGAAGATCAAAGCTCAGCAAATTTAAAAGTAAAACCAGAGGAAGCAGAAGAAAGTGAAGTTAAAGAAGAAACAATAGAGTCAGAAATAAAATCAGAGAAACCAGAAGAAAGTGAAGTTAAAGATGAAAAAATAGAGTCAGAAATA
>QCIB01000008.1 GCA_003216915.1 Prochlorococcus sp. AG-402-I23 | reverse complement strand
ATGCCCTTCTACTCCTCCTCTAAGAGCTTCATTCACTAAATAGGTTATTTGCTCTTTTGTTATCTTGACATCCTTTAACCATTGCCTTGCCAAAATTAATTGAGTGGATAAATTATCAGATTCTTCAGACCATTTTTCTGAAAATTTAATATTATTTTCTGCGTGCGATAAAACAGATTTTGTAATCTCAACTCTTTGAGCATTATCAATAGATTGATCTGCGGAAAGTACAATGGCAAAACGATCTAAAACATGATCTCTTAAAGCACCTTCTTCAGGATTATAAGTTGCTATTAAAAGTGACTTACAAGGATGAGAAAGGCTTAAACCATCTCTTTCAATATTATTTTTCTCTCTTCCTGTGGCTTCAAGAATTAAATTTACAATGCCATCATCCAATAAATTTATATCGTCTACATAAAGAACACCTCTATGAGCCTCTGCTAAAATTCCAGGTTGAAAAACTTGTTCCCCCTTACTTAATGATGCAGCGACATCAATTGATCCAACAAGCCTGTCTTCAGTTATGCCAATAGGAACTTGAATAAATGGAGCTTCTCTTACTTTTTTCGGAATTTCTTCAATTTGATTCAAATAATCACTTCCAATTACCTCCTCCAACAATTTATTAATACTGGTATCCCATTCCTCTGGTTTATCTGGATCTAGGTTTCTACCAATAGGTCTTAATGAAGTTCCACTATTTTTCTCAGTTAGCTTTTCTAGTATTAATTCATTATCTAATATTTCTATAGGAGGAAGTAAAGTATGTAAACCCCTTGCTAATACTGACTTACCAGTACCTCTTCCGCCAGCAATAATCACTCCCCCTAAACTGGGATCAACTGCTGCCAAAAGTAAAGATAATTTCAATAAGCTATGACCTGTAATTGCGGCCAAAGGGAAAGCTCTAAAAGAATCCTTTGACTTCATTAAATCTTTTATTTCTCCTTTTTCTTTTAACTCGGGGTTCAAAATCACTTTAAAAATGCCTGATATAGAATTTATCCAATAACTTTGTTTTTTGTAGTGGAATTATCAAATCTTAATATCAAAAATGGACTATGTATATCCCTCGGAGCAAATATTGATAGTAAATTCGGAAGCCCTCTTGAATCACTATTAATTTGCAAACCAAAAATAGAGGAAATAATTAATGAGTGGGGAGATAGTTCCAACGAAAAAAAAGAAGAGAAAAGCAAATTTTATGCAAACTTTTTTTGGTCTTCAATTTATGAGACATTACCTCATGGTGTTGATAATGAGCAACCAAATTATTTAAATACTTTATTACTTATAAAAAGTAATTCTTTCCCAAAACCATCAAATAAAAACGCCAAATTACTTTTAAAAGAGCTAAAAAAGTTAGAGAGATTTTTCGGACGAGAGGAGACGCCAAAGGGTAAGAAATGGCTATCAAGATGTCTAGATTTAGATATTCTTTGGTGGGAAGATTTTCATACGGTTGACGAGGAATTAACATTACCTCACCCTAGATTCATGAATCGGAATTTCGTTATTACACCACTTTCTGAAATCTTAAGTAGAAGCCAAAAAATCACAAAGTTTGATGACCCAAAATGGTCTATTAATTGATTTACAAAACCAAAAAATAACTGTTAGGCTGTTTTTATTTAAAATTCATGGGCAACATAAACTTTTTAAAAAGATCCATTTTTAAAGAAAAAATATCTGAGTTAAACTCAAAAAAATTTAGTTTCGAAATAAATAGAATTGAGCTTCCAAATGGACACGAAGGCGAATATGGATACATTAAGCATCCTGGGGCAGCATTAGCCGTACCTATTACAAAGGACAATAAAGTTATCATTCTTCGGCAATATAGATTTGCTGTTTCAAGGTATTTATTAGAATTTCCTGCAGGCACATTAGAAATAGGTGAAACACCTATTAATTCAATTAAAAGAGAAATACAAGAAGAAACTGGATTTAGTGCAAACAAATGGGATAAATTAGGAACTCTTGTCCCCGCTCCTGGTTATGCAGATGAAGAAATTTATTTATTTTTAGCGCGTGATTTGAGCAAATTAAATTCCGAGGTTAAAGGAGATTTAGATGAAGATATAGAAGTATTAATTTTAGATCCGAACGAACTAGATAATCTTATTTCTAGTGGGGATGAGATTCTTGACGCAAAAACTGTGACAGCTTGGTTTAGAGCTAAACAATTTTTAGATAAATTATGAATAAACCTAGAATACTTTTTTGGCATAGAAAGGATTTAAGAATATTTGACAATCAAGCTTTAATCAAAGCATTCTCATTATCAAATGCTATTACTTCAACTTACATATTTGATAAAAATTACCCACACGATTTCAATGCAAGTTCAAGAGCTTGGTTTCTGGGAAATTCGCTTCAAGAATTAGTAAACAATTGGGAAAAAATGGGTAGTAGATTAATCATGGAAGAAGGAGATCCGGTATTAATAATTCCTCAATTAGCAAAGAAAATAGATGCTAAATTTGTTTTTTGGAATAGATCAATTGAACCTTATGAGATTAATCGCGATTTAAAAATAAAAAAAAATTTAGAAGAACAAAATATTCAAGTTATTGAAACTTGGGATCACTTATTAGTAGAACCTTTAAAAATATTTTCCGGAAATAATAAACCTTATTCAGTTTATGGGCCTTTTTATAAAAACCTTAAATCAAAAATGAATTTATTAGGTCCATATGACCAAGATAAAGTTGTTTTCCAGTTTAAAGATATAGATAATAAACTCAAAGAAAATAAGACAATAAATTCATCTGATTCGGTTCTAGAGAAATTTATCAAAAATATCAAATTTCCTGGTTCGAATATTTGTCCATGTAGACCTGGAGAGAATGCTGCAGAAACATTATTAGAAAACTTCATTAACGAAAAAAAAATAAATTCTTATAATTCTGCACGAGATTTTCCTTCCCATAATGGGACATCTTTTCTAAGTGCATCTCTCAGATTCGGCACCATTAGCATTAGAAAAATTTGGAACGCCACATTAAATTTAAATTCAGATTTTGCAAATCAAGGAAATTATCTATCAATTGAAACTTGGCAAAAAGAACTTGTTTGGCGTGAATTTTATCAACATTGCTTATTCCATTTCCCAGAGCTAGAGAAAGGTCCATATAGAAAAAAATGGGATCACTTTCCATGGCAAAACAATAATGAATGGTTTCATCATTGGAGCAGCGGAGAGACCGGAGTACCTATAGTTGATGCTGCAATGCGTCAACTAAATAGTACTGGCTGGATGCATAACAGATGTAGGATGATAGTCGCTTCATTTCTGGTAAAAGATCTTATATGCAATTGGCAAATGGGCGAGAAAAAATTTATGGAGACTTTGGTTGATGGAGACTTAGCTGCAAATAATGGGGGATGGCAGTGGAGCGCCAGTAGCGGTATGGATCCAAAACCACTTAGAATTTTTAATCCATATACCCAAGCAAAAAAATTTGATCCTATTTGCGAATATATAAAATGTTGGATTCCTGAATTATCTAAGGTGTCAAATTCAGAATTATTAAATGGGGAGATATCTAATTTAGAAAAAAATAATTATTCAAGCCCTATTGTCAATCACAACATACAACAAAGATTATTTAAATCACTTTATGCTGAAATTTGAATTTCCTCTATACAATTCTTTAAAACTTTATTTAAATTTTCTGCTACATAAACTTGCTCTTCATAAGAAATTTCAGGAAACATTGGAAGACTAAGAACTTCTGTACAAATTCTCTCTGTATTAATGAGTTTTGTTCTAGAAAAATTTTTATTTTTGTAAGCTATTTGTGCGTGTATTGGAATTGGATAATAAATAATTGAATTAATACCTTTTTCAAAAAGTTGTTTTTTTACCAAATTCCTTAAGGAATAGTATTTTTTGCAATCAGTATCAAATAAATTTGAAAAATCTTCATTTAAAAAATATTTATCGTTTCTTAATTTGATTACAAATTGATTCCAAGAATGGGCAATTGAATCAGAGCTAATTTTTGGAAAACTAATAAATGGATTTTTTTCTAATAAATCAAGGTAATTATTAGCAATTTTTTGGCGATTATTAATCCACTTAGAAATATATTTAATTTTAATGTTTAATATGGCAGCTTGAATGGTATCAAGTCTGCTGTTATATCCAATTTGGGTATGATGATATCTTATTGGGCTGCCATGAACAGCCAGTTCTCTAATTTTTTTTGCAATCTTCTGATCTGAAGTTGTTACTGCTCCACCATCTCCAGCAGCTCCTAAATTTTTAGTAGGGAAAAAGCTAAAACAGCCTATATCACCTATACTTCCAACTTTGGAAGTTTCCCACATTGTGCATGTTGCCTGAGCACAATCTTCAATTACTTTTAAGTCATATTTCTTGGCCAAAGATTTTATTAAGGTCATATTCACTGCATTACCAAATAGATGAACTGGCATAATTGCCTTGGTATTAGAATTTATTTCTTGTTCTATTAGTTTAGTATTAATGAGATAAGTTTCTGGATCTATATCTACCAAAACAGGATTAGCACCAACTGCACTAATAGCCTCTGCAGTTGCAAAAAAGCTAAAAGATGAGGTAATAACTTCATCACCCACACCAATATCTAATGCGCGTAAAGCTAACACTAAAGCATCAGTTCCACTATTACATCCAATAGTATTTTCAACACCAATCAGATTTGAAAAACTCTCCTCAAATTTGGCAATTTCTTGTCCTCCAATATACTGCCCGCCTTTTAAAACTTTAGAAACCTCACTCTCAATTTCAGAGCCAATTTCTTGGAACTGCCTATCTAAAGTAAATGGAGGTATATGCATAGTAAATATATTAACCCTAAACCATATTTCTATGGGTTAAAAAAAAATTTTAATTCATTTAAACCAACTTGGTTCTTTACCAGGAGTCCATTTTATATTGCAACCTAAAGAAGGCATCTGATTTGATGGATAAGAATTATCTTGATTCAAATCTTTTACGGCAGAGCGCAAATCTTTTCCAGATAGAGGGATATTATTACCTGGTCTACTATCGTCTAATTGACCATGATAATACAATAAAAAATCACCATCTCCTTCATTTGAAAAAAGATAAAAATCTGGGGTACAAGCCGCTTTTAATTTCTTAGCAAAATTTTGATTTTCATCATATAGATAAGGAAAACTCCATCCCTGTATTTGTGCTTGTAATCTCAAATTTTTAGGAGAATCTGAAGGATGAGTGACAATATCATTACTAGAAATTGCAACAGTTTGAACTGTATTTTCAATTTCTTTACTTAAAGTGAAAATTTGATTCTCAATATATTTAACAAATGGGCAATGGGCACAAATAAACATTAAAAGTAAATGCCGTTTATCTAAATTATGAGAACTAAAATATTCATTTTTTGAAGAATTAGCATTTAACATTTCGAAATTCGGTAATTGAAAACCTAATTCCAAAACCATAGAATTTGTTCTTACCATGCTCAAGTTAAAAATTCTTTGATATTTGAAAATTATTGTATATTTTGCAGTAATCCGTAAAGATAGGTACTTTTATATAGGAGAATAATAGAAATAATAAACAAAATGCTTCTAAATCTAACTGGCAAAAAAATTCTTGTTACGGGAATTGCCAACAATCGTTCAATAGCATGGGGTATCGCTCAACAACTTTCAAAAGCTGGCGCAGAACTTGGAATCACATATTTGCCTGATGATAAGGGAAGATTCGAGTCTAAAGTTAGAGAACTAACTGAACCTTTAAACCCATCGTTATTTTTGCCTCTTGATGTTCAAAATCCAGCTCAAATTGAAGAAATCTTTAAAAATATAAAAGATAATTGGGAGCAAATTGACGGATTAGTTCACTGCCTAGCATTTGCAGGACGTGATGAATTGATTGGAGATTATAGTGCTACCACTTCAGAGGGTTTTGATAGGGCTCTTAATATAAGTGCGTATTCGTTAGCACCTTTATGTAAAGCAGCAAAACCACTTTTTAGTGATGGTGCTGGAGTTGTCTCATTAACTTATTTAGGTTCAGAAAGGGCGATTCCTAACTATAACGTGATGGGAGTTGCTAAAGCAGCTTTAGAAGCTTCAGTAAGATATCTTTCTGCAGAACTTGGTCCCGAAAAACAAGTCAGAGTTAACGCAATAAGTGCTGGGCCTATAAGAACACTTGCGAGTTCTGCTATAGGTGGCATTTTAGATATGATTCACAATGTTGAAGAAAAGGCTCCTTTACGCAGAACAGTCACTCAAACAGAAGTAGGTAATACAGCTGCTTTTTTATTAAGTGATCTCTCTAGCGGCATTTCAGGCCAAACAATTTATGTTGATGCGGGTTACTGCATTAATGGAATGTAAACTAAGTTTTTTGCATAAAAATGTCATCTCTAAGGCAATCTGAAATAAAAAGAAAAACGAATGAAACAGATATTTCTGTATTTATAAACTTAGATGGAAATGGAATTTCAGAGATTGATACCGGGATACCATTCTTAGATCATATGCTTCATCAAATATCCAGTCATGGTTTGTTCGATTTAAAAATAAAAGCAATTGGAGATACTCATATTGATGATCATCATACAAATGAAGATGTAGGAATCGCATTAGGCAAAGCATTTTCAAAAGCCTTGGGAGAAAGAAAAGGAATAAGCAGATTTGGACATTTCTTTGCCCCATTAGATGAAGCATTAGTTCAAGTCACTTTAGACTGCTCTGGTAGACCGCATCTATCTTATGATCTTCAATTAAAAGCCCCTAGAATAGGAAATTATGATACTGAACTAGTGAGAGAGTTTTTTATTGCCTTTGTAAATAACAGCGGTATTACTCTGCATATTAATCAAATACGAGGAAGTAATTCACATCACATAGTTGAGGCGTGCTTTAAAGCTTTTTCAAGAGCAATGAGAATGGCTACCGAGATAGATCCTAGAAGATCTGATTCAATTCCAAGCAGTAAAGGAATGTTAGAAAAACAATAAAATAGGAATTTTTTCGAATCAGCCACAATTCAGTTGATTTTTGGCGAAGATAGATAAAGTTATTTTTTTGTTGTGACTAATTTGCAAGATAGAAAAATTGATAAATTTAATATTTTTAAAAAAGAAGATTGGTCAAGTGCTTATCAAAATGTAGAAAAAGAGCTAACTAAAGAGCCTCTAAAAATTAGCAAAGGTAATAATATTAAAAATTTAAATGGAACATTATTAAGAAATGGACCAGGAATATTAGAGAGAGGTGGACAATGGGTTCATCATCCATTTGATGGTGATGGGATGATAACATCCATAAAATTCGAAAATGGTCAGCCATTCTTAACAAATAGATTTGTCAAAACTGAAGGCTATTTGGAAGAAGAAAAAATAGATAAGTTCATTTATAGAGGTGTTTTTGGAACACAAAAAAATGGAGGAATTTTAAATAATGCATTAGATCTAAAATTCAAGAATATCGCTAATACGCATGTCATTAAATTAGGAGATGAAATTCTCGCATTATGGGAAGCAGCAGGTCCACATGCAATGGATCCTGAAAGTCTTGAAACTATTGGTTTAACAACATTAAAAGGAGTACTCAAGCCTAACGAAGCATTCAGTGCTCATCCCAAAACAGACCTAAACTCAAATGCATCTTCAGAACTTTTAGTCACTTTTGGAGTACAAACCGGGCCAAAAAGTACTATTAGATTAATGGAATTTGATAATGCTGATACAAATTCTGGAGAGCTCATTTTTGACAGAAAAGATACCTTTAATGGCTTTGCATTCCTTCATGATTTCGCAATTACAACTAATTGGGCAATATTTTTACAGAATGCTATTGATTTCAATCCCCTTCCATTTGTAATGGGTCAAAGAGGAGCAGCACAATGTCTAAAGTCAAACCCAAATAAAAAGGCAAAGTTTTTTATCATCCCCAGAGAAAGTGGATTATTCAGAGGACAGCCTCCTTTAACAATAGATGCTCCAGAAGGATTCGTTTTTCATCACGTAAACGCATTTGAGAAAGATTCCAAAATCATATTAGATAGTATTTTTTATGATGATTTCCCATCAGTTGGTCCAGACGAGAATTTTAGGGATATTGACTTTGATAAATATCCAGAAGGAAAACTGAAAAGATCAATTATCGATCTAAAGACAAAAACTTGTGAAATTGAAACTTTTAGTGAACAATGTTGTGAATTTGCTGTAGTTAATCCTAAAAACTTAGGATTAAAAGCAACTTTTAGTTGGATGGCAAGCACATCTAAAAAGCTGGGGAACGCTCCACTGCAAGCAATAAAAAAAATAAATTTAACTTCTAAGGAAGAGATTTTTTGGTCAGCAGGTCCAAGTGGATTTGTTAGTGAACCAATTATGGTTCCATCAGAAAAATCTTCAAAAGAAGATGAAGGATTTTTATTTATAATTCTATGGAACGGAGAGAGAAGAGGAAGCGATTTAGTGATATTAGACGCAAAAGACTTAAAAGAATTAGCTGTTTATGAATTACCCATTTCAATTCCTCATGGCCTTCATGGATCTTGGGTTAATTGAATTTAAGAAAAAATTGCAGTTAAATCTGGAATAATTTTTTTTAATGCTATACCTCTATGACTATAAGAGTCTTTAATATCATTATTCATTTCTGCGAAAGTTAATCTGGTAGAACTCTCCTCAAAAATTGGGTCATACCCAAAACCACTTTTTCCTCTGGGGTTTAAGATAATATTGCCATGACATTTCGCCTCAGATTCAATAATCACTTCACCATTTGGGGAACAAACACAAATATTAGCAATAAAGAAAGCACTTCTATTTTGAACTCCATCAAGTTCTCTTAAAACTCGTTCAATTCTCTTCTGATCATTTTCTGCATATCTAGATGAGTAAATGCCAGGCTTACCACCTAGTGCTTCAATACAAATTCCTGAATCATCTGCTATTGAAAAATTATTCGTTTTTCTCGAAACTTCACTCGCTTTTTTAATTGCATTATCTCTAAATGTCAGTCCATCCTCGTCAACTTCTAATGATTCTGGCTGGAGTAACAATTTACAATTAACTCCAGCAAGCAATTTCTTATATTCTTCAATTTTACCTTTATTCTTACTAGCTAAAAATAAATTTTTCATCCTTATTTTCCTGCCAAATTTATAAATTCTTGACCCCACTCTAATACCTCAATTAGATAAGATTCTTTTGGTGCTTCACAATATAACCTTAAAAGAGGTTCCGTTCCTGAAAACCTAAAAAGAAGCCAAAAATTTTTATCAATTCTCAACTTTATTCCATCGATCTTTGAGATACTTTTTAACTTGTGATTATTAATATTATCAGGAATATTATCTATGATAAATTCTTTTACGTTATTTTTTTCTGACTGATTTGGAAATTTAATATCAATTCTTTTATAAAAACTTGGCCCAAAATCTTCTTGAATTTCATCTAAGGTTTTGTATAAATATTGAGATTTTTCAGCAATTCCATTTAATAAAACCATCGCTGCATATAGAGCATCTCTTTCAGGCATAAAGTCACCAAAACCAACTCCTCCAGATTCTTCTCCTCCAATAAATATTTTTTCTTTAATCATTTTTTCAGCAATATATTTAAAGCCAACTGGAAGTTCAAAAACATCTCTATTTTGACTCTCTGATATATTTTTAATAATATCTGAACCACTAACAGTCTTTAAAACTGGATAAGAATTATTTTTAATTTCGCCCAAATAGCTAATAAAGTATGGGAGTAAATCTTGAGTACTAGAGTATCTTCCTTTTTCATCAATTGCAGCAATTCTATCACCATCACCATCAAATATAATTCCTAAAGTTTTCACTTCATTTGTTGAATTTTTCATTAGTATTTGTTTTAGTTCATCTGCATAATTCAAAAGAGGTTCAGGAGGTTTTCCTCCAAAAAAAGGATCAGCATCTTTCCTGATTTCTGAAATAACTTCTAAATCATTAGAAGCAAAAATCTCTGCCATACAATTTGCAGCTGAACCATGCATAGAATCTACAAAAATTCTCAATTTCATTTTTTTTAATCTCTTGGAAATATAGTCAATATCAAAAAGGGATTTAATTTTATCTAAATGAAATTTCTTAATATCTACCAATTGATTACTTCCATCTATTTTTTCAATTGAATTTCCAAGCATTAATCTTTTTTCAACTTCACTTGTAAAAGATTCGTCAACAGAACATCCATTAAAGCTCTTTATTTTCAGACCTAGCCAATTATATGGATTATGACTTGCTGTAATTACTAACGCTCCGAGACAACCTACTTCTTTGGCATAGAAACTACAAGAGGGTGTTGTAACAAAGCTATTAGATAAGATCGGTTCGAAACCACATCCTCTTACAAAAGGCACTATTTGCTTTGCGAATTCACAAGCCATAAATCTACGATCATATCCAATAATAATTTTCTTTGAATTAACTTCTTTATAGTATTTATAATGCAACTCCTGACATGCAGCGACAACAACTCTTGAAAGATTGGACAGGTTAAAGTCAAAACCAATAATTCCTCTCCAACCATCAGTTCCAAATTTTATCTTATCTAATTTATCAGCTGTCAAATTTCAAATTTCCTTTATTTCTTTTAATTATCTATACTAATTTATATGAGTAAATTTTAAAACTGCTCTTAAAAAATAATTTGAATTCTCTTCATTTAAAAAGTTTTACAAGATGCAAAAGAAAAGCATGGCTCGATTTCAAGGGTAAAAAATCTTATGAAGTTTGGTCTCCCCATAAAGCTATAGATAAAATTAATCAGTTTCAAATTTTCTCTGAATTTTGTAATGGTGAAATATATACAGGATTAAAAGCCTGTGAAAATGGTTATCAAGGGGTAATTGGATTAAAAATCAAAGGAAATCTTTTCCAAAATATAAACGCAGAGATACTTCCACAATTACTTTTAAAGACTAAAGGTAAAAGTAAATGGGGACAATATAAATATTTACCTGCTGTTTATAAGTTAGGCCACAAAACAACTAAAGAACATTTATTCGACTTAGCTTTTTGTTCTATGCTTTTGGAAACTTTTCAAGAATCTAAAATTGAGAAAGGATTAGTAATTTCAACTTTTTATAAAAAAGTTAAAGTTGAAGAATTTTATTTAAATAAAAAATTAAGAAAAAAAGTTTTAAATGTTTTATTAAATTTGAATGAATGCTTAGAGGGATCTATACCAGAAATAACTCAAGATAGAAAAAAATGTACTATTTGTTCCTGGCAAAAATTTTGTGACAAAGAAGCAAAAGAAAATGGATATCTAACAGATATAGATGGAATAGGGTCCAAAACGGCCTCTTTACTCAAAGCAAATGGAATAACTAATACCCAAACATTAGCTTCGTACAGCGAAAAACAACTTGGAGAGAAATTATCTAAATTCAAAGATCAGAAGTATGAAAAAGCATCCATATTTGTAAAGCAAGCACAAGCATATATCTCTGGAGAACCATATTTCATTTCTAATAAAAATAATACGGAAGATTTATTAGAAAAAATATGTTCGGGATTTTATATATTTGATATTGAGTCAAATCCAGATGAAAAGCATGATTTTTTATATGGATTTTTAAAAGTAAATAATTTGTCTATAAAAAAAGAAGATCTTATTTATGAACCAATCTTAAATCTTAAAAACAATAAAGAAGAATCTTACAGGCAAATTATTGAAATACTTTTTTCACGCAAGGAATGGCCAGTTTTGCATTACGGAGAAACTGAAAAAATATCAATAATTAATATTGCTAAAGAACTAAATTTTAGTTTTGAAGAAATTGATTCACTTTCCTCCAGATTTATTGACTTACATACCTTAATAAGAAAGTCTTGGATATTACCACTAAAAAAATATGGCTTAAAAAATGTTTCTAATTGGCTTGGATTTGAATGGGCGCAGAAAAATGTAAGTGGCTCTAAAGCACTTTATTGGTGGATTCAATATCAAATTACAGAAAACCAAATATTTTTAAAGAAAATTATCCAATATAACAAAGATGATTGTTTTGCTACTCTACATATTGCAGAATATTTAATCAAAAATCGATTAAAGAAAAATTGATCCTACAGATTTATTTATAATAATTTTTCCAAAAATTTCTGAAAAAAAATAACTTTCTTCCTCTAAATATTTTCTTTTTATCATAGCTAAACCTTTTATTTGAAAATCTGATTTAAAAAAACTAGTGATTTTACCTACAGAAATATCCTTGGCAGAATTTGTATATAAATTTTTATCTTCTAAGTCTAAATTGAAATTAGATTCAATTGATTTCCAAATTCTTATTTCCTGTTTTAAAGAAGAAACATTTTTTATTTTTGATATTGTTTCTTGTCCTAAATAACAACCTTTATTAAAATCTATAAGATCTTGTAATCCAAGCTCAAGAGGATTATTTTTTCCGTTTATTTCCATCTCTAATGAGGGTATTGCCTGATTAATCTTCCAAAGTTTTAAATCATTGGGATTTAGTAAATTTAGTTTATTTTTATATATTTCAAATTCTTTATCTTCTGTTTTGAAGAAAATAGGCTGGTAAGTTCTCCATGAACTAGATTCATCAATTTCCTGAATTCTATTTATCAAGGAAGGTTCACTCAGAAGTACATCGTCCGCTGGAAAAATAATTTGATTAAAGTAATCAATTATTTCATTTATGTTACCCTCCAAGATAATTACTTCTAAGCTTCTTTCTAAAAAAATAATTTCAATTAATGACCTTAGAACTCCATTTGGAGTTAACCAACAAGTTTTGATAACTTTATTTTCTGAATTAAGAATATTACCAGTTGTTATTCCATTCAAAAATTTTCTGGCATCTTTTCCAGTAATTGAAAAACAATCAAATTTTTCAAGCCAAAACTTTTTTTTTTTATCTTGCATTTTGAAATAATTATAAAAAGTCTTTTATTGTAAAAAGACTCTTTAATTTAACATTTTCATCTTCAAGGGCTTCTAATCCCCCTTCTTGCCTATCAACTATAGACAAAACTTCCTCAACAACATAATTATTTTCTCGTAATTTTTTTATAGCTTTTATTACTGAACCAGCAGTTGTAACCACATCCTCTAAGACAGTTACCAAAGTTCCTTCTTCTAATATAGGGCCCTCTATTCCAGCTTTGGTACCGTATTTTTTGATTTCTTTCCTAATTATTAAACCATTAAGGTCTAGCCCATTCAAAGCTGCTTTTACAATTAATCCACTTACTATAGGGTCTGCACCTAATGTCAATCCTGCTACAGCTTTTGACCTTGAGTCCTTTAAATCTAAAAATAATTCACTTATTAAGTTTAAGCCTTCGCCATTTAATGAAACTGGTTTACAGTTCAAGTAATGACTGCTTTTTTTTCCTGAAGATAAAGTGAAGTTCCCTTTCTTGTAGGATTTTTCAATTAACTGTTTTAACAATTTTGCTTTATTTAAATCATACTTATCCGAAAATTTGCCCATTAGTAAAAGTTAAATTTATATTTAAAGATTAGAAGAAAAAAAAGAAATCTCACAAAAACTTCCTAATGAGGTGTTTTTTGAAATATTATTTTTATATTGTATATTGAAATTCAATGTAATTAAAATTACATAAATTCCCTAAGGGGGTGTAGCAATCTGGTGAATGCACCAAACTCATAATTTGGCTAAGGCGAGTTCGATCCTCGCCACCCCCATTCTTCATTTGTCATTGAATGAAAATAACTCTACTTTTATTTCTTTTATTTTTACCAGCTTTTTTTGCAGCGAGTGAACTCTCTTTTTTATTAATAAGGCCAAGTAAAGTTTTAAGGTTAATAGAAGAAAAAAAGAAAGGTGCATTTTCAATTTTAAAAATTCAAAAACGCTTTAGATCTTCATTAATTGCTTCTCAATTTGGAGTAACAATTTCATTAATTGCAATTGGATGGCTCAGCAATAACCTTGCTAATGATTATTGGGAAAGCAATATTTTATCAAATAGATTTTACGATCTTATATTATTTTTATTTGTTGTTTTAGTTGTTACTCTTGTTTCTGGACTAATTCCAAAAGCTTTAGTAATTAATAATCCAGAATCTGCTGCATTAAGGCTAACCACAATATTCGATGCCGTAAGAAAAGCTATGAATCCTATAGTGAAAACAATAGAATTCTTTGCTAGCGCCTGTTTAGGCTTATTCAATTTAAATAACAAATGGGATTCTTTAAACTCGGGTTTATCTGCTGGAGAATTAGAAACTCTTATAGAAACAGATAACGTAACAGGTTTAAAACCAGATGAGAAGAATATTCTTGAAGGAGTTTTTGCTTTAAAAGATACACAGGTTAAAGAAGTGATGATTCCAAGATCTGAAATGGTAACTTTGCCAAAAAATATAACCTTTTCAGAACTTATGAAACAAGTAGATAAAACTCGACATGCTCGCTTCTTTGTGATAGGTGAGTCTTTGGATGATGTATTAGGTGTATTAGATTTGCGTTATCTAGCGAAGCCAATATCAAAAGGTGAAATGGAAGCCGATACATTATTAGAGCCATTCCTTTTACCGGTAACAAAAATAATAGAAACATGTTCATTAGCAGAAATATTTCCAATAGTAAGAGACTACAATCCGTTCTTACTAGTAGTTGATGAACACGGTGGAACAGAGGGACTTATAACTGCAGCTGATCTAAATGGCGAAATAGTTGGAGAGGAAATGCTTAATAATAGAATTTATTCTGACATGAGAATGCTGGATAATTTCTCTAAAAAATGGTCAATAGCTGGAAAATCAGAAATTATTGAAATCAATAAAAAGTTAGGATGTTCTATTCCAGAAGGTACTGATTATCATACCCTTGCTGGATTTATGTTAGAAAAATTTCAAATGGTTCCAAAAATTGGCGACGTTTTAGATTTTAATAACATTAAATTTGAAGTTATTTCTATGTCAGGTCCAAAAATTGATCGTGTTAAAATAATCTTTCCCAAAAGCTAAATTTAACTCCCCATAGAGGATAATGATAATAAACATATGGATTTGAAATTATGCAACCAACCTCATCACCCGTAAAGGTTGGAGTCATAGGTATAGGGAATATGGGCTGGCATCATGCTCGAGTCCTAAGTTTACTCAAAGATGCAAATCTCATTGGAGTCGCAGATCCAAATGAAGAGAGAGGCAAATTAGCTATTGACCAATTTCAATGTGAATGGTTCAAAAATTATAAAGACTTAATTCCAAAAGTTGATGCAATATGTATTGCTGTCCCAACACTTCTTCATCACAAAGTAGGACTAGATTGTCTCAAGGGAGGTGCTAACGTTCTCATTGAAAAACCAATTGCAGCAAACGAGTTGGAAGCAAAATCTTTAATAGAGGCCGCTAATGCAAGTAACTGTCTATTACAAGTTGGGCATATTGAAAGATTTAATCCTGCTTTTAGAGAATTAAATAAAATAGTAAATAATGAAGAAATTGTTGTTTTAGAAGCAAGGAGACACAGTCCTCATGCAGACAGAGCAAATGATGTATCTGTAGTAATGGATTTAATGATTCATGACATTGATCTTATTTTGGAGCTTGTAAACTCAAAAATACAAAAATTAGCCGCAGTTGGAGGAAGAAATAGCGAAGGATTAATAGATTATGTCAATGCTACTTTAGTTTTTAAAAATAATGTTATTGCAAGCCTAACTGCAAGCAAAATGAGTCACAAAAAAATTAGAAATTTAAGTGCTCACTGCCAAAATGGCCTAGTAGAAACTGATTTCTTAAATCACTCTTTACAAATCCATCGAAAGTCTCATGAATCATACACAGCAGAGCATGGAGAATTAGTTTATAGAAATGATGGATATGTCGAAGAAGTTAGCACAACCTCCATTGAACCTCTTTATGCAGAACTGGAGCATTTTCTGAAATGCGTACAGGGTAAAGAAATACCTGAGGTAGATGGTGAGCAAGCCTCAAGAGCACTAAAAATTGCTGATTTTATAGAGAGTGCTGTAGATAATTCTGGAGATGCAATTTTACTTGAAAATCCCTTCTAATAAAAACAATCTAAACTAAAAGAATTTTATTTAAATCCAACTGCAGCTTGCCAAACAAATACCAATAAAAAGAAAAATAAAGGAATAAGTGGAAGAACATCAACAGTTGGAGCAAAGGCCTTGTAAGCCTCGGGCAATTCAGCGAATGTATTAAATAGAATGAGCACCTTTTTTGATAATTTAATTAATTATGATAAGACGTTACCACGTATAGTGGGCAATAGAGGATGTTTTCCAAGGAGCGAAATCATTTGTAAAACAATTATCTCTAATTGCAGTAGAAATTGCATTAGTAAATCTTAATAAGTGAGCAATATTATGCAAACTTATGAGGGTTAGGCCTAATATTTCATCATTTCTAATTAGATGATGCAAATATGCTCGAGAATAGGATTTACAAGTCTCGCATTTACAAGTTTTATCAATTGGAGAAAAGTCATTTTTAAATCGAGCATTTCGCAAATTCAATCTTTCATCATTAAAAAATGCAGTCCCATGTCTTCCTAGTCTTGTAGGCAAAACACAGTCAAATATATCGAATCCATTTGCAACAGCTAAAGAAATTTCTCTTAAAGAGCCAATTCCCATTAAATATCTTGGTTTATTTATTGGTAAGAATTTCGGGACGTAATTAATTACACTATGTATTTCTTCGACTGCCTCGCCAACACTTACACCTCCCACTGCTATTCCAGGCAGATCAAAAGAACTTATATATTTTGCGCTATATTCTCTCAATCTCGGATACTTACCACCTTGTACTATACCGAATAATGCTTGATTAGATTTCTGATGGGTCTCAACACATTTTTGCAACCATGAATGAGTTCTTTGTAGAGATTCCTCAATATCATTTTCGTTAGCTGTATGCGGAGGACAATGATCAAAAGCCATCGCAACATCCGATCCAAGATCCATTTGAATCTGTATTACTTTTTCAGGTGATAAAAATAAATGACTACCATCTCTTGGATTTTTAAATTCCACTCCTTCATCAGAAATATTATTTAATTTGGCCAAACTAAAAACTTGATATCCTCCTGAATCAGTAAGAATAGGCTTAGGCCAATTCATGAACTTATGTATTCCGCCTGATTCTTTAACTAGTTTTTCTCCAGGTTGTAAATGAAGATGAAAGGTATTTGAGAGAATCATTTCTGATCCTGTAGAGGTTAACTGCTTAGATGAAATTCCTTTAACCGTTGCCAAAGTACCCACAGGCATAAATTTTGGTGTGTTTACCTGACCATTTGGTGTATGAAATATACCAGTTCTTGCCCTTGTATTACTGCAATTAGATGTAATTTCAAATTCAAACACGATAATTTATAAAGTTTTTTGATCCTTTTTCATTAATCTACCCTATATATTTAATATTGAATCTATTTTTATCTCATCAAAAAATATTTAATAAAAAATTTTGCAGGATCTTGGATTTTCTATACGACATTTCCAAAGATACCTTTAATTAATCCTGAATTTAAAAATATTGCACAATTTGCCCCGCCTTTAGGATTTTTTATTGGAGCAATACAGAGTTATATTTTTCTTTTTTTAAGAACAAACTCTTGGTCAATTTATGCATCTGCATTAATTTGTTTGGCTTCAGGATATTTAATTACTGGTGGTCTACATCTTGATGGCTTAATGGATACTTTCGACGGTATTTTTGCGGGTAAAAAGAAACGTTTAAAAGCCATGAAAGATAGTAAAGTTGGGTCCTTTGGCGTGCAAGCTTTAGTTTTTATAACTTTAATTCAAATTGCTTGCATACTTAAAATTCAAAACCTAATGATTTTTGTTCTACCTATATGCTTATTTTGGGGAAGATTTTCAAATTTATTTTTTATAGAAAAGTTTAAATATATGAGTTATAAGAAAAAAAATGTTAGTCACAAAAAGTTTTGGAATGGATTTAAAAAAGAATCTTTGATCTCCATCATCTTCCTTTTAATTTTCATTGCATACCAATTAGTTTCAATTACATCCCAAGCAATATTAATTAAATTTTTAATTCTTACTTTGATTGGTATTTTTCTAAGCTATTCTATCCCAAACATATTGGGTAATAAAATTGGAGGCTTCAATGGAGATGCCTGCGGTGCAAGTATTGTACTAGTTGAAACTGCTATGTTATTTATGCATGCAATTCTTTTATAGGTAGTTCTAAATAGAAAATATTTTTATTCTTAAGATTTTTTAATTTCTCAGTATTATCAATCGAGTTATTTTCTAGCAGTCTCAAATCTCCTCCAATTTGTTTTGCTAATTTCCTCGCCAAAAAAAGTCCAACACCAGTGCCATCCTTCTTCTTAGCGGCAGATCCTCTAAAACCTTTTTCAAAAATTTTCTCGTTTTCATTTTTGATTATTTTTTTACCATCATCAAATATACAAAGTCCATTAGTCGTAATTGCGAGTCCGATTTCAGAATCTTTTTGAGCATATTTAAAAGCATTTTCTAATAAATTGGCCACAATTTCGGCAACTACAGCATATTTTGCCTTCAATGGAGATATAGTCCAATCTGGCCAAAGAGAAGGTTCCGTCCAATCTCTATTCTCTAAGTCCGCATTAGCTTTACCCCTTTCTAATATTGGTCTCAATAAACTCTGAACAGTTATTACCTTTTTATTATCTAAATTTGGTGGTAACAATAATCTTTCCTCTCCAATTTCTAGAGGCAGTTGAATAGGTGAATTTAATTGCGCAAAAGCATCCATATATTGATTAATTTGTTTTTGCTCTATTATCATGCGTTCGACTATTTCAATAGAATCATCATCTGAACCAAGTCTTTTTATTAGTAATTTTGCATAGGTCCTTATGGCAGCCAAAGGATTCCTTAGTTGATGGATAATAACATTCACCTGATTTTTTAAATAATTGATTTCTTCATTTTTATTTTGACGTTCTAATTCGATAGAGACGCATTTAGCTAAAGATATTGAAAGCGCTTTTAATCTAGAATCAAGCGATACTGGCCAATTCCCCCCTTTCAAATCAGTTTCTACCCTAAGGACACCAAGTAGAATATCGTTTTCTTGAAGCGGATACCATCTTCTATTAGGCGATGAAACTTTTAATGAAGGATCATCTTCTATTGATGTCAGTAGCCTATCAATTTGTGGCCATTGACCAATCATTTCAAAAGATGCTTTAGTTCCTTGCTTAGCTGAAGCAAGATACATAACTAAATTAGTCACGCCCATTGAGCAACCAAAACTCTCTAGCTGTTTTATGATTAGTTCTTCAAATTTTTTTGAAAGATCCATAATTAATAAAATTTTGAGAAAATTTTTTTAAAAAAAACTTGAAAAAGGGCTTGTAAAATATGAAAAAAGTATTAAGATATATAAAGAGGTCTGACTTTAGCCAGCCTTAAATATGAATATTTAATCATATTTTAAGCTACATCAGGGGTTGATGGGTCCTCTATGTAATTTGAAGTGAATTTAAAATCACATATATAAGATTAGTAAAAATAAATAAGACTAATCTCATTAATAATTTCAGGAGTACCAATCAATGTCCAAAAAAAGAAAAAGAATCAGCAGAAGAAGATTGGCTGGCCAAAGAGTAATGGCACATGTACCTATTTATCATATCGAAACTGGCACACATAAACCAGTTACAGCAGCAAGAAGGTTCATAGCTGAAAATGGACTCTCTGCACCTTCAGTCTTCAATGTCAGAAGAAATGAACATACCACGGATAGGTTTTTTTGGGGTGAAAAAGGGTTATTTAGCGCCCAATATGCTGAAGAAAATCATTTTCTATTTCCATCACTAAAATTTGTAGTTGAAGGAATTGGTGAAGAAAAAATATTTGAAGGTCTAGAACTTACAGCAGATGATTGGGAAGAGATTGAAGAATACGAATATGCTTTTGTTTAAAAAATATTACTTATATTTGAACTTATATAATTAATTAAATTTGAATCAATTTGATGAAATCCATCGAATTCTAATAATTCACAAAATTTAGAAGACTTACTCTTTACCTTTTCATAAATAGTCCTAGAAGCATCTATAGGCACAACGTCATCAAATAAACCATGACTAATAATAAATGGCGAGCATTTTTCTCCCGGGGCCCAGTTGGGGTGAGGATAACCACTACAAGCGACAATTAATCCAAAATTTAATTTAAATCCTGCATCAATTGCCATTGCAGCACCCTGAGAGAATCCCAACAAAATTGTTTTTCTTAGTGGAATTTGATTAGTATCAAATTTTTTTAATGTAACTAAAAGTTTATTTACTTCAACCTCAGCTCCACTCCAATCATGCGGGTATAATCCATACCACTGTCTTCCCTGACCACTTGGATGTAATCCAGGAGCCCTTAAAGAAATTAACTCAAAATCAAGATTTATTTTTTCAGTCATCTCCTTTCCAAATGTCAAAAGGTCATCTGAATCAGCTCCCCAACCATGCATCAAAATAATTCTATGAGTTGCAGTTTGAGAGCTAATCGAGACAAATTCATGATTGACAGCATATTTCATGTTTATATTCTTAAGTAAGTAAACTTTCCCATAATGTCACCATTAGCTTTAGTAAGTGTCTCTGATAAAAAAAATATAATCCAACTTTGTAAGGAATTAGTAGAACAATTTAATTATAAAATTCTATCAAGTGGAGGAACTGCCAAACATCTTATAGAGGCAAAAATTCCAGTTATTAAAGTTGCAGATTTTACTAATTCTCCAGAAATTCTTGGAGGAAGAGTTAAAACTTTACATCCAAAAATACACGGAGGAATTTTAGCTAAGAGAAATGAAGAGGAACATAAAAAAGATATAGTAGCTAACAATCTTGAGTTAATTGACTTAGTAGTTGTAAATTTATATCCTTTTAAAAAAACTGTTGATCAGGGAGCTAAATGGGAAGATGCTATTGAAAATATCGATATCGGAGGGCCATCAATGATTCGTTCTGCAGCTAAAAATCATAAAGACGTTTCCGTTTTAGTAGATCCTAGTCAGTATCAAAATTTTCTTGAAGAAAGTAAAAAAGGTAAATTAAAAGACTCATATAAGGCAAAATTAGCCCTTGAAGCTTTTCAACATACAGCAGACTATGACACTGCAATATCTAATTGGATAAGAAAAGAAAGAGATTTACAATCTTCAAAACATATTGAATCTTATCCACTAATCAAAACCTTAAGATATGGGGAGAATCCACATCAAAAAGCTTTCTGGTATGGTTTAAATAACATTGGATGGAACTCAGCAGAACAATTACAAGGTAAAGACTTAAGTTATAACAATCTATTGGATCTAGAGTCGGCACTTTCAACAGTTTTAGAATTCGGCTATGCCGATAAAGATGAACTTACAAAAGAAACGTTTGCTTCAATTATTCTAAAACACAATAATCCTTGTGGTGCCTCAATAAGTAATTCAGCCTCTCAAGCGTTTTTAAATGCCTTGGAATGCGACCCAGTTAGTGCATTTGGAGGAATAGTTGCTTTTAATTCAAATGTTGATAGTGAGACCGCAATTCACCTCAAAGATATTTTCTTAGAGTGTGTCGTTGCTCCCTCTTTTGATGAGAAGGCTTTAGAAATTTTAAAAGTTAAAAAGAATTTAAGAATTTTAAAGTTATCAAAAGATCAACTACCAAAAAAGAATCAAACTTCTACTAAATCAATAATGGGAGGATTACTCGTTCAAGATACAGATGATAGTGAAGAAAAAACTGAAAGTTGGATTTCAGTAACTAATAAAAATCCGAGTAATCAAATGAACTTAGATCTGAATTTTGCATGGAAAATTTGTAAACATGTTAAATCTAATGCCATTGTTATTGCAAAAGACCAAAGAACTATCGGTATTGGAGCTGGACAAATGAATAGAGTTGGAGCAGCAAAAATTGCAACAAAAGCAGCTGGAAATTTATGTTCTAATGCGGTCTTAGCCAGTGATGGGTTTTTCCCATTTGCAGATACTGTTGAACTTGCAAATGAATACGGTATAAAAGCTATTATTCAACCTGGAGGAAGTCTAAGAGACCAAGAAAGTATTGATATGTGTAATTCGAAAGGAATCTCGATGGTATTTACACAAAAAAGGCATTTTTTGCATTGAATTATGTTGATTTTGGATAATATGTAATCTTGTTAGTTTTTCTGAATAAAGAGAGCCTGCCTGGACCTGCGCATAGAAAGTAGAGAGAGATAGCCCCATATATAAAAGACAATTCGAAAGCATAATTATGCCCTTCAACAACTGCCAGAGGGAAACCTTCTAGTCCAGTATCTAGGAGATGAAAATAAACGGCAAACGCCATTGTTGAAAATAGACCAAGAGAAGAAAGCCTAGCAAAAATACCTATAGCCAATCCTACTGGGCATACTAATTGAGTAATTGCAGCTCCAAAAGTCCAAATAACAGGATCACCTGGCAAAAATGGGAAGTATTTACCAACTACAAACTCCGCAAAACCCTGTGGATCTTGAAGTTTCTCTAGACCATGATGAATCATCAAAGCACAAAAACCTATTCTTAAAACAAAAATCGATAATTCTCCTAGGATATTTACTTCTGACCCTGAAGATGAATTAGCAACTACAACTTCAACTTTTTGGGGAGCTTTAGTCCTATTCATACTTGCAGTTTGAGTCTGATTAATTTGTGCTTTGTCTTCCATACATCATTAATTTTTTATCATTCTAGTTAATAAAGTAGATCTTTTGTAATTATCTGACTAATAAATTAAAAAAACTAAGCAAATTTAAAAATAACAAATTCAGGAAGCAATATGAATTAACTTCTCAATAACATCTGCAACTACTTTATCAGGAGTCGATGCGCCTGAGGTAATTCCAACATTAATTTTTCCACTAGGTAGAAAATTATTTTTAAGTTCTAAATCTGATCCTAGTGGTTTATGAAATATTGAGTTTTCTTTAACTGATATTCTCTCGGGCGTATCAATATGGAAAGAAGAAATATTTTTAGTAATAGCTATTTCTTGCAAGTGAGTAGTGTTGGAAGAATTGAAGCCTCCAATAACTACAAGAATATCAAGGTCTTCATCAACCAAAGAAAACATTGCATCTTGTCTTTCTTCAGTTGCATCACAAATAGTATTAAAAGCTAGAAAGTGACTATTTAAGTTTTCTGGTCCAAATTTTTTTAACATCGTCCTTTCAAAAACCTTTCCTATTTCCTCAGTCTCGCTCTTAAGCATAGTTGTCTGATTTGCTACTCCGACTCTATCTAAATCTTTATCAGGATCAAATCCATTAGAACAAGCTTTAGCAAATTTATTCATAAACTCATTTCTATTACCTCTCCCCAGAATATATTCAGATACATAGTTCGCTTCTTCTAAATCAAGTACAACTAAATATTTACCTGCGAATGAACTTGTAGCTAGAGTCTCTTCATGCTTAAATTTTCCATGAATAATAGATGTGAAAACATGTTTTTTATGTTTTTCAACTGTATGCCAAACCTTAGAAACCCATGGACAAGTTGTATCGATAATGTGACAACCTTTCTCATGCAAGAGCTTCATTTCTTGAACAGTAGCTCCGAAAGCAGGAAGTATAACAACATCTCCATTAGAAACTATAGAAAAATCTTTAATTCCATTTTTAGCTGCAATGAATTTTACATTCATTTTTCTTAAATGATCATTTACCGAGGGATTATGAATTATTTCGTTTGTTATCCAAATATTCTCATTAGGGTAATGTCTTCTTGTTTCATAAGCCATTGCTACAGCTCTTTCAACTCCCCAACAGAATCCGAAGGCTTGGGCCAACTTAATATTTAATCTGCCTTTTGTGTAAGTAAAACCATTATCCCTTATAGAACTTATCAAATCACTTTGGTAAGCTTCTTCTAATGCTTGGGCTCTTTTTGTTGGAGAATCGAAACCCCTTCTATTGTATCTATCAGAATGGTGGAGTGATCTTCTAAAAGCTTGAGTATCCATCTTTTTATATTACAACGTTTTAAATAATTTTTCGTAAAAAAAAAGAAACCTGACATAAGTCAGGTTTCTTAAATCAATTTTAATTAGATTATTTGGCAGACGCAAAGTCTGGATATGCTTCCATTCCATGCTCTCCAATATCTAAGCCTTGAGTCTCTTCCTCTTCAGATACTCGGATTCCACCGAATAATCCTCCAATTACAGACCAGGCAATCCAGCAAGTAACTAGTGTCCAAATAGCATAAGCTGCGGCACCAAGAGCTTGAACTAGAAGAAGGGTAATACCTCCACCATTGAACAATCCCATACCTGCTCCATCACCTTGTACAGCTGTTCCCCAAAGACCAATAACTACAGTACCCCATACACCACAAACTCCGTGAACAGAGAATGCACCTACAGGATCATCGATCTCAGCGGCATCAAGTGCTGCAACAGAAAATACAACGATAATTCCGCCTACCAGTCCTGCGAACCAGGCTCCAGCAAGAGTCATATCACCACAACCAGCAGTGATACTAACCAAACCAGCAAGGATTCCGTTAATTATCATTGTTAGATCAGGCTTACCAGAAGTTAATGTTGAAACAATAGTTGCACCAATAGCTCCAGCTGCTGCTGCCAAAGTAGTTGTTACAGCAACATATGGAACCCATTGATCCATAGCAAGTTGAGAACCGGGGTTAAATCCGTACCAACCTATCCATAGGACTAATGCACCTAAAGTAGCTATTGCCATATTGTGTCCTGGCATAGCCTGTGGTTTCCCATCAGAGTATTTGCCAATTCTTGGTCCTAGAAGCATAGCCCCTACAAGACCTGCCCATGCTCCAACTGAGTGAACAATTGAAGAACCAGCAAAATCAACAAATCCTAGAGAATCAAGCCAACCACCATTCCATTTCCAGCTACCAGCAATTGGATATATAAATGCAGTTAATACAACAGCAAAAACAACAAATTCTCCAAATTTAACTCTTTCAGCAACAAGACCGGAAACGATAGTTGCCGCAGTTCCTGCAAAAGCAGACTGGAACAAGAAATCAACAGTTGGGACTAATCCAGCATCAGTTACCATATCTGCAGTAACTGTTGGATCAAAAAATAAGCCGCCAAAATAAAGCCAACCGTCAGCAACACTTCCTCCGTACATTAATGAATAGCCGATAAACCAATAAGAAGTTACAGCTAGAGCAAATACAAAGAGGTTTTTAGCAAGAATGTTAACAGCGTTCTTAGAACGGCACATACCTGCCTCAACCATAGCGAAACCGGCGTTCATAAAGATCACTAAAATAGTAGCGATCAAAAGCCATAAATTGTTAGCAAGAAAAGCTGCATTCAACTCAGGTAAATCAGCCGCGTGAGCTGAAAGATTAAAAATACCTAAACCAAACAAAGCTAGGGGAACAGTTGCAAGCCACAACATAGAGCGGTTTGAACTAAATCCTCGAATACTCCTCAAAAGGAGCATAGGTCCATTGACAAGACTTGCATCTTGAAGTTTGGACCTAGAGCGCCTTTGAGGCGTTTGCAAAGCAGTGGTCATAAAAAAAAATTAGATCTGCAAAAAAACAGTTTGTGCTGTTTCCTTTCAAATTTAAATTTATTCAAAAAACTTATCTGTGTCTAGTAGTTGTTTATACCATTTTTATAGTTGCACCCTAAAAAATTATTTGTTAGATTTAAAAATTATTTTTTTTGGATTTCAAAATATCAAGTTTTTCGGCTTTTTTAAAGGTTTAATTCCATTCCATGATACGTGGTCTTTATGAAATTCAAAGGAGCATGGGATAGTTATCATTCCTGCACTTAAAGATTCTCTAAAAAGACTGCCGTATAAAGGATCTGCATCATCTCCAGGAGCAAAAAAAGAAGCGTCTTTTCTCGTAATACAAAGTACTAAAACACTTTTACTTTCAGGAATTAATTCCTTTAATTCCATGAGGTGTTTTTGGCCTCTTTTCGTTACTGTATCTGGGAATAGAGCTACATTTTCTTTAATCCAAGTCGTATTTTTAACCTCTATGTAAATGTTACGTTTATCAGGATTTGAAGATTTTGGGGATAAAAAAAAGTCAATTCTGCTTTTTTTATCTTTTCCATAGGGAACTTCAGATTTAATTGTCTCTATTTCGCCTATCATTTCCTTTAGCAGATTTTTCTCAATAACATTTTTAATTAACTTATTTGCGAATAAAGTATTAATTCCCACCCAAACCTCCTCATTTTTTGCATCTACAACACATATCTGTTCCCAAGTAAAAGGTAATTTTCTTTTTGGAGACGGGGAAACACTTATTCTTACTTTTGCTCCCTCACTTAAAAGTCCCTTCATTGGACCTGTATTAGCACAATGAGCAGTTACTACCTCTCCATTCTTTAATTTTATATCTGCAAGAAACCTTTTATACCTTTTAATTAAAACCCCTTCAATTAGTGGATCAAATTCAATTATCCGATCATTCATAAATATGTCTTTAGTTAAAAATCAAATATAATTGAAACTTAAACTTATTGAAAAATTTAGACGATTGCAAATGCATTCATTTTTAAAAAATAATTTTTTTTCAATTTCGTTTGGTACTAGTTTAAGTAAATTAGCTGGATGTATAAGACAAATATTTATAGCTGCTGCTTTTGGGGTTGGTGTAACGTACGACGCTTTTAATTATGCATATATAATTCCTGGTTTTTTGCTAATAATCATTGGGGGTATTAATGGTCCCTTGCATAACGCAGTCGTTGCAGTTTTAACTCCGCTTAACAAAAAAAATGGAGGGATTGTTTTAACTCAAGTAAGCATAAAACTATCAATATTATTAATAATTTTAGCCATATTGATTTACTCGAATTCCAGTTTATTAATTGATTTATTGGCCCCGAATTTAAGTTACGAAGCAAAATCTATTGCCACTTACCAATTACAAATACTTACACCTTGCATCCCTTTATCCGGCTTCATAGGTTTAAGTTTTGGCGCCTTAAATTCCCAAAGAAAATTCTTTTTATCAAGTATAAGTCCTGCAATAACAAGCGTAACTATTATTTTTTTTATTTTATTTAGTTGGATTTTCAACCAAGAAAATACATCTTCCAATTTCTTTTCTTACACCGGATTACTGGCATTTGCAACTTTGACAGGAACTTTAATTCAGTTTGTTGTTCAAATTTGGGAAATAAATAAAATTGGTCTCTTGAGATTAGAGTCAACCTTCAATTTATTTAAAGATGAAGAGAGGAGAATTTTCAAACTAATTATTCCAGCATCTATCTCATCAGGTTTAAGTCAAATTAATGTTTTTATCGATATGTTTTTCGCTTCAAGTTTTCAAGGCGCAGCATCTGGACTAGCTTACGGAAACTTTCTTATACAAGCCCCCTTAGGCATATTATCTAACTCCTTGATTCTGCCATTACTTCCAAAATTTTCTAAATTAAGAAGTGAAAAAGACAAAAGAGGTCTCCAAAAAAAATTGATATCTGGGGTAGAGTACTGTTTCTTGACAACTATTTTTTTAACCGGATTTTTCATAACATTCAATAATCAAATCGTACAATTAGTTTTTCAAAGAGGATCTTTTGATTATTCAGCAACTTTAAAAGTAAAAAATATATTAATTGCTTATGCAGTTGGCATACCTTTTTATCTTTATAGAGATTTATTAGTGAGAACTTACTATTCAATAGAAAAAACAAACTTCCCTTTTAAGTCTTCATTTGCAGGGATAATATTTAATATTTTTTTTGATTGGTTTTTAATTGGTGCCCCAATTAAGAATTTTGGGAATCTTTCTCCATATAATTTTGGAGTTGTGGGAATAATTTTATCTTCAGTAATAGTCAACCTTATAGTCTGTATTTTTCTTTCTTTTAATCTGCGAAATGAAGATATCCATTTACCTAAATTGGATTTATTGAGGAAAATTAGCCTCATGTCATTAGCAGCATTTATAGACAGCACACTTTGTTTTACTATTCTCCAAACTACGAATAACTTCAATTCAAATCTTGCAGAATTTTTATTATTAATATTTGGAACTCTAACTTTTTTTGTGATTTATTTTTTACTTACAAAATTCTTGAAAGTAAATAAATTTAAAGTTTCAAAAAAAGAGATTTAGTTTTTAAAAAAAACTTTCCAAAATCTCTTCTAATTCTAGAATCTGTGGGTTAGTGATTAAATTAATCAGTGGAATACTATTAACACCATCCCCTACTTTTACATTTATTGCTTTCAGACTTAATTTTGCAGCCTCCAATGGGCCATGATCTTTATTGCTGATACATTCAATAGCAAGATGCCTAGCTAGTCCAGCGTCTCCAAGATACAAATTCCACTTTTCTATTTTTATAAAAACCTTTTCGGAAATAACATTTTCTAGATCACTTATACTTATCTGAAAGTCCATAAATAGAAATTAATTTAAGTTGATTGTTTTGAAGTATCTTTAGGTTTTTTTATAATTACGAAAAGTAAATGGGAGGCCAAAAGAACTGACCAGACAATTGCAAAATTATTAAAATAGCTGATTTCATATTTAATCTCTTTTAAAAGCCACGTGCCACTTACAATCGCAGTAAATATCATGCAGTGAATAACAAAATTTACTATTCGAGAAAAATGTTTATAGATAGGATCTTCTGAGTCACCATTTCCGTACCACTTTATAGGCATATTAATAATTAGATTGTTAATAATAGACATTTTACCCGAAATCTAGTTGACTAAGAGACCCTGAAACAGAGATATTACATAATTATGCGCCTGTAGCTCAGTGGATTAGAGCACCTGACTACGGATCAGGGTGTCGGGAGTTCGAATCTCTCCAGGCGCGTTTAAAATTCTGAAATATTCTTTTTATATTTTTCTAAAAAATATCGTCTATATTATGGGTATTACTTATCAAATTCAATGAATATCCTTCAAAATCTTAAAGAAAGTGATCCAGTAATATCAAATTTTATTAACTCTGAAAAAAATAGGCAGGAAACTCATCTTGAGTTAATAGCAAGCGAAAATTTCGCATCAATTGCCGTTATGCAGGCTCAAGGTTCCGTACTTACAAATAAATACGCCGAGGGATTACCTCAAAAAAGATATTACGGGGGATGTGAATTTGTTGATGAAATCGAAGAATTAGCTATTCAGAGAGCGAAAAAATTATTTAATGCAAATTGGGCTAATGTTCAACCCCATAGTGGAGCGCAGGCAAATGCTGCTGTTTTCCTAAGTCTACTTAAACCTGGCGACACAATCATGGGGATGGATTTATCTCATGGTGGACACCTAACTCATGGGTCTCCAGTAAATATGAGTGGTAAATGGTTCAATGCAGTTCATTATGGTGTAAATAAAGAAACTAGTGAATTAAATTTTGATGAAATAAGAGAGATAGCACTTGAAACAAAACCAAAATTAATCATATGTGGATATTCTGCTTATCCAAGAACAATCGATTTTGAGTCATTTAGAAATATTGCAGATGAAGTTGGTGCATTCTTAATGGCTGATATTGCACACATCGCCGGTCTTGTAGCAAGTAAACTTCACCCAAATCCAATACCATATTGCGATGTAGTAACCACAACTACTCATAAAACATTAAGAGGGCCTAGAGGGGGACTTATCTTGTGTAAAGATGCTGAATTTGGAAAGAAATTTGATAAATCTGTTTTCCCTGGAACTCAGGGTGGGCCCCTCGAACATATAATTGCAGCTAAAGCAGTTGCATTTGGAGAAGCCTTGCAGCCAGATTTCGTTAATTATTCCCAACAAGTAATAAAAAATGCAAAAGTTCTAGCTTCAACTTTAATAAATAGAGGTATTAATATCGTTAGTGGAGGAACTGATAACCATATTGTTTTACTCGATTTAAGAAGTATAAATATGACTGGTAAGATTGCTGACTTACTTGTAAGTGAAGTGAATATCACTGCAAATAAAAATACTGTTCCATTTGACCCTGAATCACCTTTCGTAACCAGCGGACTAAGGTTGGGAACTGCTGCTTTAACTACTAGAGGCTTTAATGAGGATGCTTTTGCTGAAGTTGGCGAAATTATTGCTGATAGATTACTTAACCCAGGCGATTCACTGATTGAAAGTCAATGTAAAGAAAGAGTATTAACCTTATGTAATCGTTTTCCTCTTTATGAAGGCAAACTTGAAGCATCAATTCTTAAATGAGTCCTTACTCCAAGGGAGTTGAAATTCTTTCTATTGGAACAGAGCTACTCTTAGGAAATATTATCAATACAAATGCTCAATGGATTTCTGAACAGTTATCTCAATTAGGCTTAAATCACTTTAGGCAATCAACTGTCGGTGATAATTGTGATCGAATTATAAAAGTAATTCAAGAAATATCGAAAAGAAGTAATCTTCTAATTACAACTGGTGGCTTGGGACCCACCCCAGATGACTTAACTACTGAAGCAATAGCCAAATCTTTTAATGTATCTCTTTTTGAAAGACCGCTTTTATGGGATGAAATTAAACAAAAACTTTCAAACTCAAAGCTCAAGGACGATTCCTCCAGCTTAAGGAAACAATGTTTCTTCCCAGAAAATGCACAAATTATTAATAACCCTAGGGGCACTGCCCCAGGAATGATTTGGGAACCAATAAAAGATTTTACTATCCTTACTTTCCCAGGAGTACCCAGTGAAATGAAAACTATGTGGGAAGAGACGGCGTATGATTTCATTAAAAACAAATTCTCAGATAATTATTCCTTTTTTTCAAATACTCTT
This sequence comes from Prochlorococcus sp. AG-402-I23, assembly GCA_003216915.1. Lineage (GTDB taxonomy): Bacteria > Cyanobacteriota > Cyanobacteriia > PCC-6307 > Cyanobiaceae > Prochlorococcus_A. The sequence goes on along the minus strand of QCIB01000008.1, from coordinate 42,332 downwards.
AAATTTGCTGGTATTGGAGAATCAAGCGTTGCTGAAAAAATTAATGATCTATTAAATCTTAAAAACCCTACCGTTGCTCCATATGCAAACTTAGGAGAGGTTAAACTCAGAATCACCGCGCGAGCTAAGAACGACCTAGAAGCAAAAAATATAATTAAACCTATTAAAGAAAAATTAAAAAAAGATTTTTCAAAATTTATTTTTGGAGAGGATAACGATACTCTTCCTAGTGTTTTAATAAAAGAATTAACCAAGAGGAACAAAACTATTGTTTTTGCTGAATCCTGCACCGGAGGCCTTCTATCTTCATCACTAACCTCAATATCAGGCTCATCTCAAGTTTTTAAAGGTAGTATTGTTTCCTATAGTAATGAACTAAAAAATTCATTATTAAATATTTCTAAAGAAAAGCTTACAAAATATGGAGCTGTTTCTGAAGAAGTTTGTGAGGCCATGGCAATTAATGTAAAAGAGAAATTAAGAGCAGATTGGGCAATAGCAATTAGTGGAATAGCTGGGCCTAACGGAGGCAGTAAAGATAAACCGGTTGGACTTGTCTATATTTCAATTTCAGGACCGAATAATCATATAACTAATATAAAAAAACTATTTAACTCAACACGAAATCGAATAGAAATTCAAAGACTAAGTGTAAATGTGTGTTTGAACAGCCTCCGATTAATCCTATTATCGAATAGTAAGTAACTATTTTTACAAATTGAGTCAAGATACCCTATTTGATAAAGTTTGGGATTTACATAAGGTTTCAAGTCTTCCTGTAGGATCTGATCAAATATTTATTGGTCTTCACCTTATCCATGAAGTGACGAGTCCTCAAGCATTTGGTGATTTAAAGGACAAAAAATTAAAAGTAAAATTCCCTGATAGAACTGTTGCTACTGTTGATCATATTGTGCCAACAGATAATCAGAGCAGGCCTTTCAAAGATAATCTCGCTGAACAGATGATTGAAACACTTGAGAAAAATTGCTTAGAACATAAAATAAGATTTTTTAATATTGGTAGTGGTAATCAAGGAATAGTTCATGTAGTAGCACCGGAATTAGGCCTAACTCAGCCAGGAATGACAATCGCTTGCGGAGATTCTCATACTTCAACTCATGGAGCTTTTGGGTCAATTGCTTTTGGTATAGGTACAAGTCAAGTAAGAGATGTTCTTGCTACCCAAACCTTAGCCATGAACAAATTGAAAGTGAGGCAGATTTGGTGTGACAATAAATTATCTAAGGGTGTTTATGCTAAGGATTTAGTCCTTCATATAATTAATAAACTTGGTGTAAAGGCAGGAGTAGGTTTTGCATATGAATTCGCAGGACCTGCGATACATGAATTATCAATGGAAGAAAGGATGACGATATGCAATATGTCTATTGAAGGAGGAGCAAGATGCGGCTACATCAACCCTGATGAAAAGACCTTTAGTTACATTAAAAATAAATTATATGCTCCAAAAAATGAGCATTGGGATAGAGCGCTTAGATGGTGGGAATCATTAAAAAGCGATGAAAATTCAATTTATGATGACGTAATTAAATTAGATGCTTCTAAGGTAGAACCAACTGTAACCTGGGGGATTACTCCTGGCCAAAGTATAAGCATTAATCAACAAATCCCTCTTTTAGATGAATTATCCCCAAATGATAAATTAGTTGCAGAAGAGGCTTATGAATATATGAGTTTCAAGCCTGGACAATTAATAAAAGATACTCCTGTAGACGTTTGTTTCATAGGTAGTTGCACAAATGGAAGAATCAGTGACTTAAGAGTTGCAGCTAAAGTATTAAAAGGCAAAAAAGTATCCAAGAATGTCAAAGCATTTGCAGTTCCAGGTTCAGAAAAAGTTGCCACTGAAGCAAAACAAGAAGGTCTTGATCAGATATTTAAGGATTCTGGATTTCAATGGAGAGAGCCTGGCTGCTCAATGTGTTTAGCAATGAATTCAGATAAGCTAATAGGCAATCAAGTTAGTGCTAGTTCTAGTAATAGAAATTTCAAGGGTCGGCAAGGATCTCCCAGTGGAAGAACACTACTCATGAGTCCAGCAATGGTTGCTGCTGCTGCAATTAATGGCAAAGTCAGTGACGTTAGAGAATTTATCAACTGATGAAATCAGAGTTTACCCCACCAATTGGAAAAATTTCAAATATGAACGGGAAATGTATCTCCTTGATTGGTAACGACATTGATACAGATCGGATAATTCCAGCGCGTTTTTTGAAATGTGTTAACTTTGATTCATTGGGTGAATCTGTTTTTGAGGATGATAGAAAAACTTTAAAAGGAAAGCATCCTTTTGATCTGGAGGAAAACAAATATGCCTCAATACTAGTTGTTAATAGCAATTTTGGATGTGGTTCCAGCAGAGAACATGCCCCCCAAGCGCTTATGAGATGGGGTATAAAAGCAATCATAGGCGAGAGTTTCGCCGACATTTTTTACAGTAACTGTATTGCTATAGGAATTCCATGTTTTACGCTTCCTAAAAAATCCATAGAAGAAATACAAAACTATTGCGATAATCAATCTTTATTCTTAGAAATTGATCTTAAAAATTCATCAGCACAATCAAAAGATTTAAATTTCAATCTTGAGATTAAGGAAAGCTCAAGAAAAATGTTTTTATCAGGAGAATGGGATGCTACATCAACACTCCTTGATAATAAAAATTTAATAGAAAATAAATTTAACCAATTACCCTATATAAAATTCAATACTAATATTTCATAGCTATTTAAATCCATAGAGACTAAAAGAAATACCTCCTGCTTGATTATGAGGCTGATAAAAAATACCAAATTCATAGGATCTTTTTTTCCAATTTAAAGAAATTTTAGAATCTATAAATTCACCATAATCATTTGCATTATTTGTTAGGTTCAAAATCCCAAAACTCTTGAGAATGATAGGTCCATATAATTGCTGATCAAAAGAAATATCTAAGGTAAAGTTCTCATAATTATGATCAAACTTAAAAACACTTTCACCACTATTAAATTTATAGAAAGGGAAGAGACTTATACGAGTATAATCAAAAGTTTTATTTTTAAAATTACCCAATATTAATTCTGGGCCTATACCTAAACCTAAATATTCTTGATGGTCTCCATTTTCATAGAAAGAATATGATGCTTCTAATCTTGTATTAAGACTTAAACCTTTAGTGATTGGTTCAGGAACATACTTGTAGGAAATATCAATAGATTTTTTTTCAGGATTTAAAATTCTAATTGGGAATTTCTGATCAAGAGAATAAAACAAATTACCTTTTAGGTTGCTTACTAAATTTTTAGTATTTAAACCCTCTGCTGTTATCTTAGCCAAACCTAAAGATAAAAATTCTGACTTTTTAATGCCATCAACAATCCAAGTATTTTCTTTTTGTAATTTTGAACCAAAACCTGAGTAAATTTCTGCTTCACCCAATGAACCATTCCAGACCCTCTCTCTATAAATTCCATAAAAACTTTTTTCCCATTTTGAATCTAGTAGGTTAATTTCTTTACTCAATTCAGTTTTAAATCTAAATGCATCTGGAAATTTATCAAAATCAAGAGAATTTAAATTCTTATCTATTTCTAAGTCCCAATTTTTTATTGGGCCTTTTATCTGGGATTTTAGGGCAAAATAATCTTCAAAACTTGTATTTCTCTTAACCCTATCTGAAGTAATTGATTCGTCCTTCTTTACAAAACTATTCGTATATCCTTTTAATGACCTCTGAATTAGAAATTGCGGCTCTAAGTCAAGAACAAAATCATCAGTAATATCTATAGAGTTAAATTTCCTACTAATAAAATACCCATCCTTATCTAAATTTTCATATCCAAAATTCCACCTGTTTTCAAAGTCGAAGAATTCACCGGACTTTGTTAAAGTTCTATCTCCAAGCCAAAATGGAATTGAAACTTTTTCTCCAAATATTAAATAGTTTATTGATGACTTAAATCGCAATTTCTCTGCTTCAGAAATAACTGTTAATGAATTAATGGCTAATTTAACCTGTTTCGATTCAAGTAAATCATTACTAAATAAAGCCTTCTTGCTTTCCCATTTTTGGCCATCTATAGATATTTTATCTGTAAAAAATAACCAATTTTCAATCTTGCCTGGAGTATTTAAAACTTCCTTTTTTTTAAATTCAAGTAAATTTTCTATCTTATTAGAGTCTAATAAGCTGAAATTTGAAGATAAGTCATCAATCAAATTATTAGTATTAATAATGCCCTTTACATCTAATAAAAAACCTTTTTCAGTAATAAAACTGTATTCTAATTGTGAAACTTTAAAGAGTTGATCACCTAATAACAATACTATGTTTCCTTTAGCATTAATTTTTTTATTTGACTTATCGTATATTAAATTATCAGCTCTAAGCAGTTTGCCTCTAAAAGAAACAGATACATTACCCTCTGCATAAATAACGTCATTTATATCAGACTGTTTATCGGCTTGGATTATTAACTCTTGTTGCTTTTCAGCTTTAGCTGCTAAAAATGAATCAAAATTTTTCTTTAATAAATTTACAAAGGATTTTTTGTTATTAAAACTTTTTGAATTTCTTGATAAAATTTTTCCACTAAGGGGATTTGACCAAAGAAAATTGGTATTTTGATTATGGGTAACTTTATTAATTTTTGATAATTCAGCTGATTTTGATGGCTGAATAAAATTAATAAAAAGAAAAGAGAAAAATATTACTTTTTTTGATATACCTGAAATCAATTTAAGAATTTAATTAAAAAAATTAATCTTGAGGACTTTCTAGGTCTTTTCTGTTTGGGGTTCTTGTTGGGTCACTTGCTAAAAATCCGAAAAGAAATATTCCAACAAAGAAAAAGACGATAGTGTAAACAGAAATTTTTAAGGCGAGCATGGAATTACTAGTGCTGACAGATTTATATCCTATTAAATTTATAATTAAACCATGATTAATTGTTTACTTTTTGTATTTTTGGCAAATTTTGAAATACTTTAAGGGAGACTAATCGTCATGATCATCCCAAGGATCAGTAAGCTTTGCTGCTTTAGGTCCAAAGGCAGTCCAAAGACCAAAACCGGTCAAAGCTAAAAGTAGGGCCAGAATTGTTACAGCTATAGAAACTGCAGGATCAGGAGCTGATGATAAAGTTTGCATCAATTTTGCTAAGTTTGTAAACAATTTATGTATTAGTTCTTATACAATAGCGAAATAATATTCGATTTTGTGAATTTAACATGGGTCAAAAAACAGCATTAGGAAGTCTTCTAAAAGCAATTGGCAATTCAGGTCAAGGAAAAGTTGTACCTGGTTGGGGAGCAGTTCCTGTCATGACAGTAATTGGTCTACTACTTTTGGTTTTCTTAGTAATTCTTCTACAGATCTATAACCAATCCCTACTACTACAAGGTTTCTCAGTAGATTGGAACGGAAACTAAATTTCTGACAATTTTTCAAAAAGTTATTTGGTTAATGTGAAAATTACCAAATAATTTTTTTTAAATTTTTGTTTTTATTAATTAGTTATAGTTTGTATATATTCATAATTCTCAAACAAAGAGAGATTTAGAAATAAAAAATGAAAGAAATATTTTTAATTGGATTAGGAAATCCTGGTAAAAAATACTCAAAAAGTAGACATAATATAGGTTTTTTACTGCTTGAGAATTTTTCGAAAAAATATAATTCAAATTTTTTATTAAAAGATAAGCTAAAAAGTACCTGCTCAGAATTTCAAATCAATGATTCTCATTTTAGGTTATTTTTACCCAGTACGTTTATGAATAACAGTGGTGATGCTGTCAGAGCAATAGTTGATTGGTACAAAATAAATTTAGATCAGATTTTCATAATAGTCGATGATAAAGATCTTCCCCTTGGAAAAATAAGATTTAGAAGAAAAGGAAGCTCAGGTGGACATAACGGGCTGAAAAGCATCATTGAACAATTACAGACACAAAACTTTAAGAGAATAAGAATTGGTATTGGATCACCTCCTCTAATAAAAGGAAAAAATAATTTCAATACCATTTCACATGTATTAGGAAATATTTCTTTAGAAGAAAAATCAATATTGGATAAAGTATATAAGAGAGTAATAGAATCACTCGAACAACTAAATACTAAAAAAGAAGAATATATAATTAATGAATTAAATTCTTTTGACAAAGACCAACCTTAAGAAATGCGTTCAAAACCTGAAACTATTGCAAATGTAAGTGTTAAGGAATATTGCTTCTCAAAAAAGCAAATTCAGGGGGTTGTGGAAGCTAGTCAATTTAAATGGACTTTTATATATTCCTTCAATAAAGGCCTACTAAAGGTAAATCCACCGTTAGGAAGAGCATTAATTGAAAATGCGTTATTGAAATTTTTACTGAAAAAAGATTATGAATTAGAAACAGGGCATGAATATAAGTTCACTATTTCAGCCAAGTTTTAAAATCTATATTTTGATTCAAAGTAAACTTCGTTTTGTAATAATCTTCTAAAATTATCAACGCTGATATAGCATCAAGGTTTTTATTAAGGATAAAAACCTCTCTAGGCATTAAAAACTTAAGACCACTAATTGGAAAAAGTTCAAAATATCTTGCTTTAGCCCTGTAGGTGGTATTTTTTTCCTCAAAAGTTATTATTTCTTTTTTAAAAAAATATAGTTTTTTTCTAATTTCTCTACTTGAAGTACCATTGCCAATAATAATTTGTGATATGTCATCAGCGGCAATTATGTTTCTGACATAATTCTCAAGTAATTCACTATTAAGAATAATCGCTTTATAAACTTTTTTTTCACTTATTTCAGCTAATACTATTCCGCATTTACTTTTCCCGGGATCAATAGTTATAACTCTAGGCATTTAGGATTCAATCTTTAAGATATTGATTTCAACGACTATTGGTTCTACAGTTTTACTATCTCTCAAAGAAACTACTTCTAACTTAAATTTGATATTTTGATTTTCTTGAAGAAAGTCTCTAATTTTTTTTACAAAATTTCCATTTGTTTTAATTTCACTAACTTGTGATCCTTTTGACTTAATTTCATCCCTTGTTTCTCTAAGCAATGATTTAATTTTTAAATTTATTGATTTAAGATTCAAATCACTTTCTCCCAGAGTTGAACTTGTAATAACATCCCCTTTTTTGACTATAAATTTATTCTCTAATAGATCAGGAGATACAAAAACATAATTATCACCTTTTAAAACATTTGTTGCTGATTTGATTAGTAAAATCCAGTTACCACCCCTAGCAGCTATTTTCTGAATTTTTGTAATATCACTAGGTCTCCACAAAAGAATATTTTTTGCTTCTTTATTGATTGGGATAACAATTTTCTTTACAAATTTATCAGCTTCATTGTTGATTTTTGTAAAGTCTATTTTTAAATTTGAGCTAGAGTTAATTTCAGCTATAAATAAAGTTTGTCCTCTTTTAATAACAATATTTCCTCTCCTAAATTCTTTAATATTATTTTTTAATTGATTTAACTGCTTTTCTTTGTTAATAATTTTTCCTTCAAGTTCCTTTTGTTCTTTCTGTAAAGGGATTAAAGCCTTTTTACTTTCATCTAAAGTTTTTTGCAAAAAAGGAATATCAACAAAAAGCCTTTGCCTGAATTCTTCACTTACTAAAATCAATAAACCTATTGATATTGAGCTAATAAATGCACCAGTAATAATAGTTATTATAGTTGCTGTTTTTTTCGGTCTTAATTTTAAGATACTAAATCTTGCTTTACCAATCTTTGTTCCAAGAATATCCCCAAATGGTGCAATTAATCCCCCTAGTAATATTAAAAAAAGAATTAAAATCCAAGCCACACGTTTTCATATACTCAGTTCATCATAATTTATGATGAATCAATTAAATCTTTTTGCAAGAGCAATTGGATCAAACACTGTGATCTTTTTTCTTTCAATATTAAGAAGTCCTGAATCCTTTAAATCTCCCAATAATCTTGTAATGGTTACTCTTGTAGAACCAATAGCTTCAGCAATTGCCTGATGTGAAAGCCTTAAATCTATCGTAATACCTTTTTCACCTGCAACTCCAAAGTCTCTACAAAGGACCATTAAAAAGCTTACTAAACGAGAAGACATATCTCTATGTGTAAGAGTTTCTATCATTGTTTCAGTTTGCAGGATCCTACTTGAAAGCCCCTGTAAAAGTAACAGTCCTACTGATGCATCTTCCTCTATAGCCCTTAAAACAGAATTGGCAGGTGCTGTTATCATTTCAACTCTTGTGAATGCTATGGCATGATAAAAACGATCGGATCTATGGCCTGTTAGAAGAGATAAAACACCAAAGAGACTATTCTCTCTTAGAAGAGAAACAGTTATTTCTTCACCAGACTCATAAACTCTTGAAAGTCTTACTGCTCCTCTTCTTATAAGATAAACCCTTTCAGCAGGGTCTCCAGGGAAGAATATTGTTTTAGACCTCTCAACCATTTCTGTGCTTGCACCATCAAGACCTTTAATAACTTCCATTAAAGTTCTATTGATTGGAAAACGTTCTCCAATAGAGTTAATTTTACTTTGTCCGGAATGTTGCGAACTAAAGCGGTTGAATCCTCGTGAAGCAGGTATCATAAATATTCTGACTATTAAAAAATTTAAGGAGACACCCTCAAATATCTTGTATCAACAGTAACAATTTTCAATTCTTATCAGTTTATCAACTAGCTTTTTTCAGTCAGTTTCAAAATTCTTAACCCTTTTTTAAGTAAAATTACACTATATGCAGCGTCATTTGATTCTAATTATACTGCATGTAGAAAGAATCTAAATAATGGTAATTAGTTCATCTCATATTTATTCCAAAGGTAATCTTGATGTTGTAAAAACAAATACCACTAACAAAATTAACATAAAAAATTTTTCTCAAAACGGACAAATTCAAATCTATCAATCTTCATATAGAGGTAGCTACACATCTATCATTAGAGACTCTCTAAGAAATGCTGCTCTTGGAAGGAAAGTGCTACTAATACAATTTATGAAAGGAGGGGTCAAGCAAGGAGTTGATCATGCAGTAAAGCTATGCGGTAATTTAACCTGGGTAAGATCATCACATTCCTTTGATCAATATAATTCTGAAGCAATTGAAAATAATAAAAATTTAAAAAAATCTATTCATGAATCTACTATTAAATTATGGAATTTTTGTAAAAAAGAACTACAGTCTGGAGAGAATGACCAAATCATACTTGATGAAATTTTTTTAGCTCTTGACATGAAAATTATCGATAAAGATGATTTGATTTCAACACTTGAAAACCGATTTATATCAGGAGATGTAATCCTTACTGGTACAGATATTCCTAAAGATTTATTATTAATGGCTAACCAAATTACCGAACTTCGCTCATAAAACAATGCTAAAAAATGATCTTTGGATAAATCAAAAAGCTTCGGAAGGTATGATAAAACCCTTTCAATCAAATTTGGTGAGACATCTTGAGCCTAATACTAAACAAAAGCCAGTTTTGAGTTACGGATGTTCATCTTATGGCTATGATTTAAGACTTTCATCAAAAGAATTCCTAATTTTTAGACATATCCCTGGGACTGTGATGAACCCCAAAAAGTTTAATCCTAATAATTTAGAGAAAACTGTTCTTCACCATGATAATGATGGAGACTTTTTTATTCTTCCTGCTCACTCCTATGGTTTAGGAGTTGCTTTAGAAAAGATGAAAGTGCCAGAAAATATAACTGTAATCTGTATAGGGAAAAGTACTTACGCGCGACTTGGAATTATTGTTAATACAACGCCCGCAGAGGCAGGGTGGGAAGGTCATCTAACTTTAGAATTTAGTAATAGTTCAGGTGCAGATTGCAGAATATATGCTGAAGAGGGTATTTGCCAACTACTCTTTTTTGAAGGTGATCCGTGCTCTACAACCTATGAAGATAGAAGAGGTAAATATCAAAACCAACCAGAAAAAGTAACTCTGGCAAAGATCTAAAATGAGTAAAGTTGAACTAATTTCACTAACTCCTGATGCAGAAAAAACAATGGCTTACATTGCAAGAGTTAGTAATCCAAAAAATCAGGAAAATGAAGACTATTCGAAATTATTGAGTTATTGCATTAAAAATGAACATTGGAGTGTTTTTGAACAGTCATTTATGACCTTGCAAATAGAAACTAACAGAGGAATCGCTGCTCAAATTTTAAGACATAGATCATTTACTTTCCAGGAATTTTCACAGAGATATGCAGATAGTTCTCAATTGGGTAATATCCCCTTACCAGAGTTAAGGCGTCAAGATTTTAAAAACAGGCAAAATTCAATTCCTGATCTCCCTGATGAGTTAAAAAAAAGATTTAATGAAAAAATTGGTTTACATTTTCAGGCTGCTTCAGAATTATATGAAGATTTACTTGCTGAAGGTGTAGCCAAAGAATGTGCGAGATTTGTTTTACCATTAGCGACTCCAACAAGAATTTATATGTCTGGATCATGCAGATCATGGATCCATTACATTCATTTAAGATCAGCTCATGGCACCCAAAAAGAACACAAGTCTATAGCCCAAAATTGCAAGTCTATTTTTAAAAAAAGTTTTCCTATCGTATCAAAATCTTTAGAATGGTAAAAATTATCCATGACTACGAGGATTAACTTCATTATTTTTATTTTCTTGAATTATTGAAAATTCAGCATTAATAATTTCTTCATAAGGTTTCTCTTCTTTCTCTAAATTATTAATAGATTTTCTTATTTTCATTTCATCTTGTTTACCAATAAAAGTAGATATTAGATTACCCTTTTTATCAAAAAGATTAACTTGAGGAATCCCGTTGACAGAAAACTTCTGGATATAATTAGCCCATTTTTGATTATCAACATTTAAAAAAACAAAATTAATATCTTTTTCATATTCATCTTTAAAAGTAGAAACTTGTGGAGCCATTTCTTTGCAGACTTCACACCACTCAGCATAAAATTCCAAAAATGTAGGCTTATTATTTGTAAAAGCTATTTCAGGGTCAACAGATAATTCTCCAAAACTCTTTAAAAGATAAGTTGATTTAAAAAATAGATTTTTTAAAAAAAGCATTGAAATAAATACAATAGATATAATCAAAACAAGCATTAATTTTAAATTTGTCTTTAAAATTGGCTCTCGACTTTCAGATTGCACTATTAAGGTATTACTAACTAAATGTATCTTAAATAAGTTAAACAAATAAAGAGAATTGAAAACTATAAGTTTTTAATCAACTGATAAAATAAGGAATGAATAGTTATCAAAAATTTATTTGGTTCCCGAAATCTAATTATGCAATCAATCTTTGGAACTGATGGAATAAGAGGAAGATTTAATGAAGAGATAACTTATTCTCTAGCCTACAAAGTAGGTTATGCACTAGGTTCGACTTTGGAAAAGAAAAATCCAATATTAATTGGAAGAGATACAAGAATTAGTGGAGATATTCTGCTTCAGGCCCTAACACAAGGTATAAATGAAAGTGGCAAAAAATTTATAAATCTTGGAATCTGCCCAACCCCAGCTATACCTTTTTTAATCAAACAAGAGAACCTGAGCAGTGGTGTCATGATATCTGCAAGTCATAATCCGCCAGAATATAATGGAATAAAAATTTTTGATCAAAATGGTCAAAAAATTACTAAAAATTTTGAGAGTAAAATTCAAAAAATAATTGAAGAGTCAAAACAAAATATATCAATTCCTACAAAAGTGGTTTCCCTAAAAACAAGTAAAGATCTTATGGATACTTATATTAAAAGCCTAATCCAAACAATGGGTGGTGAAAGTTTAAGCGGGTTGAGAATAATATTAGACACCTGCTATGGATCAGCGACAACTTGCGCAAAAAAAATTTTTCAGTCTCTTGGTGCTGATGTAAAAGTTATCAATAACTCTAAAAATGGTTTGAAAATTAATTTGAATTGTGGTTCTACTAACCTCGAACCATTAAAAAAAGCATTAAGAGAGAGTCCTGCAGATATGGGATTCAGCTTCGATGGAGATGCCGATAGAGTAATTGGAATCGATTCAGAAGGGAATGTGCTAGATGGAGATCATATTCTTTTTCTTTGGGGTAGAGAACTTATGGAACAAAAAATTCTCACCAATAATTTACTAGTATCAACACAAATGGCAAACTTAGGTTTTGAAAATTCCTGGAAGAAAATTGGAGGAATTTTACATAGAACTGATGTCGGAGATAAATATGTGCATGACGCAATTAAGAAAAAAAGAGCTGTTTTAGGAGGTGAGCAGTCAGGGCATATACTTTCAAAAATTAATAACTTTTCTGGTGATGGGATATTGACTGCACTTCAAATTTCTAAATATTGTAAAAAGAAAAATGTTAATTTAAATGATTGGCTTAAAAGTAGTTTCGAACCTTTTCCTCAAAAACTAACTAATATTAAATTAGATTTTAATATTAATAAATTAAATCCAAAAAACAAAATTTTAATTGATGAATCTATAAAAAATTTTCAGGCAATATATTCGGATAATTGTAGAGTTTATATAAGGCCTAGCGGTACAGAACCTGTAATCAGAGTTCTAGTTGAGGCCAAAAATCATAGGGAAGTTCATTCTTTATCAAGCGAAATAACAAACAAACTCTTTTTAGAAATTGATAAAATAACAAATTAACTATGAATTAAATTTTTATATAGATTTTTTCATAAATATCAAGTTGGTTAACAATTACATACTTTTCCCTATCAGTTTTAACTTTAATTGGATTAAAACTTTCAGAACAATTAAAATCTTTTTTATCTATTGATTTAAAATGAAAATTACTTGATATAGTGCAATCCATATAATCGTATAAATCCTTTACATCTGTTTTTATAAAAATTAGGGTTCCTTTTTGCAATGAATTTGAGAGCATATTAATAAATCCTGGCTGAATTACACGCCTTTTATAATGCCTCTTTTTAAACCAAGGATCAGGGAAATTAAATGAAATACTTTTTAGATTTTTGATAATAAATTTATTTTGGACATCATTCAAAATATTATTAGCATTACCAAATATAAAATATAGATTTTTGATTTCTCGTTCAATAACTTTTAATTTAGCATTTTTGACTAATTTCTCACGGATTTCAATTCCTAAATAATTCCAACTGTTATTAACTAAAGCTAAATCAAATAGAAACTCACCAGCAGCACAACCTATATCCAAATGAAGATTCGATTTAGAATCATCAAACATTTCGCTCAAAGAAGGCATTCTCTCAATTTGATTGAAATTACTACTTAGTGGATTAACATGCTGTCTCATACAATTATCAATATATTCCTAGGCAATAATATAAGGATGCATAATATTCATAACTATGACAATAGTAAGTTCAAAAGCAACAGTTTGATGTTTAATTATTATGTGTTTAAAAAGAAAAAGTTTTGAACGTTTTTAATCAACTTTCTATTTGGCTTTCCTTTCAACTTTCAATAATTTTCCTTATTGGTATTCCTGTTACTATATCCTTCTGGTCAATTAAAAAAAGAAATAAAGCAGTTATTAAACTTCTATCAATTTATTGGAAAGTATCACTTTTATTTTTTATAAGCCTTCTACTTTTAATAGGAAAGTATAATTATGCTCTTGTTATAACAAATATTTCAACATTATTAATGACAGTTTCAGTTTGGTTTTGGAACGATATTAATGATGAATTAAGAGAATATGATTTTTCTTACTCCCTTACCACAACTACAAAAATATGGAGATGGACGATAACTTTTATATCTCTCAACTTCTTTATTCAGAGTTTGCAAAACTTCAACTGCTTTTCTTTTATTAATTCGGATGCGTGTGCAATATGGCTTCAGCCTTCTTCAAATTTATATATTACTATAAAAAATTTATTTAATTTTTTCTTTGGAGCTAACTTTACCCAGCCGATATCAAAATTCTTAGGATTATTTTCATTATTAATCTATATTTTAGGCCTTATTCAATGGTCAATAATCAAATTACCTAAAAATGGAAGAAACTCCTGCTTCTCAGAAAATGGCAAAAATTGATTTGATAAATAGTCTTGAAAAAATAAGTTCCGAGATGCCTTATAGGCTACTTAAACTAGAGGGATTCATTCTAAAAGAAAATCAAAAAGAACAATTAGAAGTACTTATTTTCAGAGGTTATAGTAGCTCAACAACTCATCCAATTGAAATAGATTCAGAAAAAAAAGTAATAACACTTTCTTATACAATTACAAACTTTAAACTTTATAAAGCACCGTTAACAGAAATCGAAGAAAATTTTATAAGAGAAAATCAAAACTCTATTTTCTTTTTGAATCAAAAAAACTGGATTTAAATAAATTCAAAATTAATAATATTTGAACATCTTTTGCATAATTTTGTATTTTGGATTCCATTAAAAGTTTCTTTTTGATAATGCCAACATCTATCACATTTTTGACCTTGAGCTTTATTTATTTGAATTTTACCAAGTGTATTGTTATCAATAATCAGAGAATTCTCCACCAAATCTGATACCACTTGGAAATTTGATACTATAAGCCAATCTCTAAATAAATCTACATCTTGATTGCCAAATTCTTTTAGCCAAGTAAGTGAATCTTTTGAAGATTTATGTTCAGGTAAATAATTAACTTCAGTTTCCAAAGCTGCTCCAATTATTTGTTTATTCCTACATCCTTCTATAGCCTTGTTAATTTCAACTCTCAAATTTCTTAAATTTGCAATGTGCTCATTAAGTGTTTGATTTTTCCATGACTGCGAAAATATTGGCCATCCTCTTTGAAAGACTGATTTTTCTTCCGTTAGATATGGAATATTTTGCCAAATATCTTCAGCCATATGACAAAGCACTGGAGAAATAAGTACAGCTAAATTTTCAACAATTTTTGACATGACGAACTGACAAGATCTTCTCCTAAATTGTGATTTAGAACTTACATATAACCTATCCTTCGCAATATCCAAATAAAAATTTGATAGATCTACAACGCAAAAACTTTGCAAAATTTGGAAAAATTTTGAAAATTCATAATTTTCATAAGCATTTGATATTTGATCTGTAACCTCAACTAATCTGCCTAACATCCATTGATCTAAGAGAGGTAATTGATCAATTTCAAAACTATCAATTTTAGGATCATAATCATGAATATTACCTAGAAGATATCTTGCAGTATTACGAACTTTTCTATAAACATCTGAAAGTTGCTTGAGTATATTTGAACCAATTGGAACATCTACTGAATAATCTACAGAGCTTACCCATAGCCTTAAAACATCAGCACCATAAGCAGGATCAGTTTTTTTATTATTACCTCCATTAATAATTTTATTTGGATCAACAACATTTCCTAAAGATTTGCTCATTTTTCTTCCGTTTTCATCAAGTGCAAAACCATGAGTTAAAACTTTCTTATATGGAGGTTTATTATTGACTGCAACAGATGTTAACAAAGAAGACTGAAACCATCCCCGATGTTGATCTGAGCCCTCTAAATAAAGATCTGCAGGATACTTTAATTCACTTCTTAGTTCACATACTGCGGCCCAGCTAGATCCTGAATCGAACCAAACATCCATTGTATCTGTTCCTTTTTTCCAAAGATCAGATTCTTTTGCATAATTTTCTGGCAAAAGATTCTTAACATCCCAATCCCACCAAATATCTGCTCCATGTTCACTAAAAAGTTCTTGAATATGATTAATTATCTCTTTGTTAAGGAGAATGTCATTACCATTTTTTTTATAAAAAACTGGAATAGGGACTCCCCATGACCTTTGTCTAGAAATACACCAATCTCCTCTACCAACAACCATAGAATAAATTCTTTTCTTTCCAGTCTCTGGCATCCATTCAACATCTTCGATTGCCTTTAATGCAGACGATCTAAAGCCATTTACAGATGCAAACCATTGTTCTGTTGCCCTAAAAATAGTTGGTTTCTTAGTTCTCCAATCATACGGATATCTATGCTTATAATTTTCTTGTAACAGAAGCGAATTATTTCCTTTTAAATGTTCAATAATTAAATCATTTGCATCCTTCAGTACATTTGATCCTTTGAATTGACCAGAATATTCATTTAAGTTACCTTTTTCATCAACGACACATGTTATTGGTAAATCATATTTTTGACCCACATTAAAATCATCTATCCCATGACCAGGAGCAGTATGAACAATTCCAGTCCCTGATTCTGTAGTAATATAATCTCCTCCAATTACAATTCTGCAATTTTTATTCTTAGAGGGATGTTGATATTCAATATTTTCCAATTTGGAGCCTTTAACCTCTAAAAGCACCTTGAAATCTTTATTAAATTTCTTACTTATTTCAGAAGATAAATCCTCAGCAAAAAGGTAAATTTCCTTCTCTTCATCGATAGCAAAAACGTACTTTATTTTTGGATTTACTGCAACTGCTTCATTTGCAGGTATAGTCCAAGGAGTAGTAGTCCAAATGGTTATGAAAGAATTATTTTGAAAAAAATCTTTTTTGATATTAAGGTTTTCTTGGATGAAATTTAATAGAATTTCCTCAGGTATTTTAGTGATTTTTAATGAAACATAAATACTTTTTGAATAATGTTCATCAGGGTATTCTAATTCTGCTTCTGCAAGTGCAGTCCTTGAACTTGGACTCCAATGCACAGGTTTAAGACCTCGATATATGTAGCCATTTAAAAACATTTTCCCAAATACTCCAATCTGAGCAGATTCATAACTTTTCTTAAGAGTTAAGTAAGGGTTATTCCAATCTCCCCATATGCCCCACCTTTTGAAACCCTCCTTTTGATTATTAATTTGGATATATGCATAATCTGTTGCTTTTTTTCTTAAATTTAGAGTGTCAAGATTCTTTCTTTCATCAGATTTTAAATTCTGAAGAACTTTTAATTCAATAGGTAATCCATGACAGTCCCAACCAGGTACGAAATGAACCCTAAATCCTCTTAAGGTTTTGTACTTATTTATTATGTCTTTTAAAACTTTATTAAGGGCATGACCCATATGAAGAGCTCCATTTGCATAAGGAGGGCCATCATGTAATGTAAATATTTCGCCCGAATTGTTTGAACCTAATTGAAAATCAATATCATTGTTAGCCCAAAAATTTTGTATCTCAGGTTCTCTTAGAACTGAGTTAGCGCGCATTGAGAAGTCAGTTTTTAATAAATTTAAAGTTTCTTTATAAGAGAAGTCTGATTTTTGTTCTTTGCTATTTTGAGATTTCATACGACGATATAAGAAATATTGGTGATCAAAAGAATTATTTAAATAAATCTAACCTATTATATTCTTTCTTAATTGACCTGTAGTTTTTAGGGGATGTTTCAAATTACCAATTTATTTGATTTCAGACTTTTATATTATCATTTTTATCATTTCTTACCCACTTTTTTTGGGTTGTATTTTTATTATTCCTACCAAAATTAAAAAAATTTGAGGGTTTCGTGAAATCACCAAATGCCAGATTTATAGACTCTAATATTTTCAAAAAGTTATTTTTAAACTCCAAAAAGGTAATTAATTTTTTCTTTTCGCTATCTGTCAATTGGTACCATCTAGATAAAAAAAGCTCTACTAGATAAAAAATAACTAGTACTGTTAAAAAAAGGAAAATTTCAAAAAAAGATTCATCTAGTGTTTTATTTTTAATTATTAATATCAAACCTATTAACAAATTTAAAAAAGCTTTTATTAAGTCTTTTGGTTTACCGAGCTCAAGATAAATTATTGGTACAGTTAAAAAAATGGTCCCAACCAAAATATAAAAAATTCCCAAATAAAATATCAAACTATTCATTAAATTAAATGCTTAATTAAATTATAAGAGTTGATATCAATAAACAAACTATCTATCAGAATTTCCTTAAGTGCGGTCGGGGAGACTTGAACTCCCACACCCGAAGATACGAGTACCTAAAACTCGCGCGTCTACCAATTCCGCCACGACCGCTCAAATAAAATAATAATTGAAAGAGGTTTATTTTAAAAATTTTTTTTCTTAAGATGATTAATTTGACACATTAAAATTAAATTAAAAATCTCCTAAAAGAAATTTTTTATGTTTGAGCATGCAATCATCTTAAAATATTAGTTATATTAGTTATATTATTTAAAGAATAAAAGAAACGATTTCAAACTTAACCAGTAAAAATACAACGAAAAATACTAATTCTTCAAAAACATTTAATTGGCAAAAAGAGATTAAAAATTACGTAGATCCGCCAAGTTTTTGGAATCCAACATTAGGTTTATTTTTTGGCGGTTATTTCCTCGCTTTTCTTAGCATATGGCAATGGTATAGAGGTGTTTGGCCTTTACCTTTACTTGTAGCCACTGCTTTTTTAGCTTTACATATTGAAGGTACTGTTATTCATGATGCCTGTCATAAAGCTGCTCATCCAGTTCCTTGGATAAATCAAGCAATGGGCCATGGCTCAGCTATTCTATTAGGGTTTAGCTTCCCAGTTTTTACGAGAGTTCATTTACAGCATCATATTCACGTAAATCACCCCAAAAATGATCCAGATCATATTGTCAGTACATTTGGTCCAATTTGGCTAATTGCTCCAAGATTTTTTTATCATGAGGTGTTTTTCTTTCAAAGAAAACTCTGGCGAAGATATGAATTACTACAATGGGGAATTGAAAGGTCCATATTCATAACAATTATCTTGGCAGGTTTGAAATTTGACTTTATGAATTTAATTTATAATTTATGGTTTGGCCCAGCATTAATGGTAGGGGTCACTTTAGGAATATTTTTTGATTATTTACCCCATAGACCATTTCGATCAAGAAATAAATGGATAAATTCTCGAGTTTATCCAAGCAAATTTATGAATTTATTAATAATGGGACAAAATTACCATCTCATCCATCATCTTTGGCCTTCGATTCCTTGGTTTGAATACAAAATAGCTTATGAAAAAACTAAGCCTTTATTGGATAAAAAAGGCTCACCTCAAAGGGTTGGGATATTTGAAAGTAAAGAAGACATTTTTAACTTTATTTATGATTTATTAATAGGTGTAAGGAGTCATAGCAAAAAGAGGGGGAAAATAAGAAAAATCATAAATTTATATCCAGGATTTAAGATAAAAAAATTTTTACTAAAGTTAGTCAACAAAACATTTATTGGAAGCAACTAACTTACTCATTCATTAATAATTTTTGGTACTTTAAAATATTTATCTTCTCTCGATGGACCCAATTCTAAAAGTTCTTCATTGCAATCAGAATTTTTCTTTTCGTCTTTTCTAAATACATTTACAACCTCTATAGCTCTCGTTGTACAGGGGACATCATCTGTATCAATTTTTTCAAGTTGTCTTATATAATCCAATATCTTTTCTAATTGTTCTGCATGATTATTAATTTCATTCTCGTTAAGTTCTAATCTCGCTAAATGAGCAACTTTTTTTACTTCCTCTTTAGTTATTTTTGTCATACTTTTAATATCTTTCTTATTAAATAATAGTTTATTAAGAACAACTTATTTGTATATCCTTTGAATTTCAAATAATTAAAAAAAATAATCACATCATTTTTGAAAATCAATACCAATTAATAGACTTAATTATTTTTCTCAGCTAAATATGTTATTAGATAGATATTGAAAAATAGAAAAAGTATTATTTCCAAAAAATTTTTTTTATCGGCACTCTAAACTTGTTGCTCCTGATTTAATAGGCTGTTACCTAATAAAAAAAAATAATGAGATAGATCAAGTTAAAGGGGTAATAGTTGAAACTGAAGCTTATTCACAGGAAGAAGAGGCCTGTCATGGCTACCTCAAAATGACTGAATCAAACAAATCATTATTTGGCAAACCTGGCACATTTTATATTTACAAATCTTATGGCATTCACCATTGTTTAAACATAGTTACTGATAAAGAAAATTTTGCGAGTGGTGTTTTGATAAGATCAGTTTTTATCTCTAATAAGAATGAAAGATTAGCTTCTGGACCTGGCCTAGTAACAAAATCATTCAGTGTAGACATTTCATTTAACTCACTTGAAGTTCTTAATAACAAATCTTTATGGATTTCTCCACGAGAATCCACTCTAGAAGAAAAAAATCTTATTCAAACTACGAGAATTGGCATATCAAAGGCAAAAAATATAAAATGGCGTTGGTATCTCAAAAATAGTAGGAGTGTAAGTAAAAGATTAAAAGGTGACAGAACACCTAAATTTCAATAATCATTTATCTTTTTAAGCGTAATGCAAATTTGGCCTCATAAACATATCCACACACTAGCTAATTTTTCAATTAAAGATTATGAGTCAGTATTTGAATTAGCTAATAGATTTGATGCACTAAAAAATGCAGGAACAAAAAAGATACCGGCCTTACAAGGGACTTTGGTAACATCTTTATTTTTTGAAGCTAGTACAAGAACAAAAAATAGTTTTGAGCTTGCAGCAAAAAGACTTTCTGCTGATGTCCAAACGTTTGCGCCATCCTCCAGCTCTTTAACAAAAGGCGAAACAATAATTGATACAGCCATAACTTATTCTGCTATGGGGGCGGATACATTAGTTATCAGACATTCATCAAGTTACATAACCTTTGAGATCGCAAAAAAACTTGATGCAATAAATTCCAAGACTTCGGTTCTTAATGCGGGAGATGGATTACATAGTCACCCCAGCCAAGGATTGCTTGACATCTATACATTGATAAAATTCTTTTCCCAAAAAACACTGAATCCAGAGGTTTTAAATTCCAAAAAAATTTTAATAATTGGAGACGTTAATCATTCAAGGGTTGCCAGGTCAAATCTTTGGGCTTTGAGTGCATTCGGCGCCGATATAACCTTATGTGGTCCTAAGACATTAATACCTGATGAATTTATCAATTTTTTAAAAAACCCCGCGCCAAATCAAACAGAAGATCCTGTTAAATCAAGAGGTACTATAACAATTTCTAGATCATTAGAAGAATCAATAAAAATTGCAGATGCGATTATTGTTTTAAGACTCCAGAAAGAGAGAATGATGGAAAATTTACTAAGTAGCATTGATTCATATAGTTTGGATTATGGCTTAACCCCAGAGAAATTATCTTTAAATAATAAAGAAATTCCGATTCTACATCCTGGTCCCATTAACAGAGATATTGAAATAAGTAGCAAAGTGGTAGATCGATATCCTAATTGCTTAATTAATAATCAAGTTGCAAATGGTATCCCTATAAGAATGGCTTTGCTTTATCTATTACAAAAACACAACAAGTAAGTTTATAGCAACTTAAGACTTTCAGTAAAGAAACCATAAAATAATCCCAATCTTAAAGAATCTAATAAAAGTACTAAAAATTTCTTTTTCCTTTCAAATCTAAAATTTCTTCTTAGAACTATTAAAAACTCAATAAAAACTACTGATAAAAAAGCGGCTACAGGATCCATGAGTTCCACAACGGCACTTACCATACCAAGAGAACTTCCAATGAAGTAGCCAATCAAAAGTGTAATCAATGAAATTGAATATCTTCGCCATGGATTATTAGCCCAAATACTTAATGTCTGAATATTTTCCACAATTTTTAGCTGAAATTTTGTCTTTTGAGGTTTAACAACCATTTTGTTTTAAACTAAGCTGCTTCAGAGTTTGATTGAATTTTAGTATTTCCTTCTACTAATTCAAGCAATGCTTCCAACTGAGCCATTAATCCTCTTAACTCACCGGGGTCAGGGAAAAGATCATCTTCTTTTATTCCTAAATGCATTTCTCTGAGCTCTTGTCTTAAATAGCGTATGTGACTAATGACTTGCTCTCTTTTGTTTTGCGACATGATGTAAGTTATGACGATAATATTTTAAGAGAGAATATTTTTGAAAAGGAGAGATTGCATATTTATGATTGAGAATGAAGATAAATTACCTAAAAACAATTTGAAAAGATTTTGAATATTGAAAATTTCTATATACTTGAAAATATTTACTTAATACTTATATCAATTTTAAATAATTACTTGAGGCTTTATTATTAGAATATGTTGGCTTTTCTCAATATGAAATTCATTTCTGAAAATCAAATAAGTGAGGAACTAGTAAATTCTTTTGACGAAGAAATGACACTTGAGCTCGCTGAAAGACTTGAAGAAGATAACTATAATACTCCATTTGATGGTTTAAAAGACTGGCACTTACTGAGGGCTCTTGCAATCAATAGACCTGAATTAACAACTAATTATATCCATCTTCTCGATCAGGAACCTTTCGATGAAAACTAAAAGTAAGGACTCCAAAATAAAGGTTCTTTTATTAATCACTGGGAGTATTGCAGCTGTAAGAATTCCATTATTAGTTAGCCAATTAGCGAAAGAAAATTATGAAATTAGATGCGTTTTATCTAAAAATGCAGAGAAATTAATAAAGCCGCTTTCTCTCTCTATCTTGAGTAGAAACCCTTGCATTTTAGAAAATGATCAATGGTCAAATAGTCAATCAACACCTCTTCACATAGAACTAAGTAATTGGGCTGATATTTTAATCATTGCGCCTTTAACAGCGACAACATTAGCAAAATGGGTAACTGGAAATGCAGAGGGATTGATTCCAAGCATCTTAATAGCAAATATAAAGCCAATTATTGTTGCACCAGCAATGAATACACAAATGTGGCTAAATAAAGCTGTTCAAAAAAATTATGAGAATTTACAGAATTATGAAAATGTTTTATCTCTGCAACCAAGTGAAGGCCTCTTAGCGTGTGATGCTATTGGCATCGGTAAGATACCTCCAAATGATCTAATTCAATTAGCTCTTGAATTTATAGCTTCATACAAACAAAATGAATATCGCAAAGATTTACTTAATAAAGAAATTTTAATAACTGGAGGGTGCACCGCAGAGAAAATTGACGCGGCAAGACACATTACTAACAAAAGTTCTGGAGCTATGGGCCTACTTCTTTCTCAAGTAGCGAGGTTCAGAGGGGCAAAAGTAAAATATGTCCATGGGCCTCTGAAAATCGATAAGAATCTTACTGATGGAATAAAAAGATATGAAATTGAAACTAGTATTGATTTAATTAGGGCACTTAATAATGAAATATCAAATTGTGATTATTTTTTCATGAATGCAGCAGTATCTGATTTCAAGATAAACTCAGATACTTCAGCTAAAATTCCAAAAAATAAAATTAATGATCATTTGAATAAAAACTTTGAGCTAGTACCAGATATTTTAAAAACAATCAGTAAATCAAAAAAAGATAACCAAGTTTTTATAGGCTTTTGTGCTTTTACAGGATCTATTGAAGAAGCACGAATAAAAATTAAAGAAAAGATTATCCAAAAGGGTTGTGATTATCTATTCGCAAATCCAATTGATCTTGAAGGCCAAGGATTTGGCTTTTTGGCACAAAATGAAGGTTGGCTGTTCGATACGAACAATATGGAACACTACATTAATAAAACATCAAAAATTGATTTAGCAAATAAATTAATAACCCAAATTATTTCATTAAAAGAATAAAAAAAAAATTTTTAATTTGTATTTTTTTGTAATCTTAATGATTAAAAATAATGTGATAGCTTAAAATAATTCCAGTTTTTTAAAATCTAAAAAGCTACGGGTTGTTTCGAGGATTTAAAAGTCCTATCTTTTATGGTCCTTTCCCTTGTAATATCCGTACTGAACTATTTAGATGACCTTTAATCTATCGTCACAGAACTTTACTGCAACTTTAATTATGAGAATTCGTTCTTTCTTAGCTTTTGTTATTTCAATTTGTATAACTTTTGCTTTCGTACCTGTTAAAACATTTGCTTTTTCTGAAAGAGGAAATGCACAATTCACAGATGTTGTTAATACAGGAAAAGCTAATGATTGCCCTACATTAGACTCATCTCTTGTCGGATCAATATCTCTAGGTAATGGAGATAGCCTTAAAGGAATATGCATGCATCCAACAGAAGTTTATGTAAAAGTGCCAGGGACAAAAAGAAAAGCTGCAGAATTTGTTTCTACAAAAATTATTAGCCCTAGAAATAACACCACAGTTACAGAAGTTTATGGAGATATTGATTCAGGAACTTTCACCGAAAAAGGTGGCATTGATTTTCAACTTATTACTGTATTAACTCCTGGTGGTTTAGAGGTGCCATTTGCATTCTCAGCAAAAGATCTTATAGCTGATTTACCTTCATCTATTGAACCAGGAACTGAGGTTAGTGGTTCAACATTTACACCTAACTACAGAACTGGTGATTTTCTAGATCCTAAAGCAAGAGCTAAAAATACTGGTGTTGAATATGCTCAAGGTTTAGTTGCATTAGGAGGAGATGATGAAGAACTTGCAAAAGAAAATATTAAAGTTGATGTAAACGGTACTGGCGTTATTACTCTTTCAATCAACAATGTAGATTCTGACACAGACGAATTTGCTGGTACTTTTGAAGCTAT
Source organism: Prochlorococcus sp. AG-402-I23 (assembly GCA_003216915.1). Lineage (GTDB taxonomy): Bacteria > Cyanobacteriota > Cyanobacteriia > PCC-6307 > Cyanobiaceae > Prochlorococcus_A. The sequence goes on along the minus strand of QCIB01000008.1, from coordinate 17,911 downwards.
CCAACCTTCAGATACTGATATGGGTTCAAAGGATCCACTTGATGTAAAAATAATTGGGGAGCTTTACGGAAGAAAGGCATAAATCCTACTTAATAGCAAAAGGGGGTTAAACCCCTCTTTTTTTTTCAAAATTTTTCTTTAATCAATTTAAAAAATGGAATTACAACAAAAAATTAAAACGGATACAAATGGACTAATACCGCCTTATGGAGGGGAACTAAAAAATTTAATTATCAAAGAAAAAAACCTTAAAAATGATCTTATCTCTAAAGCTACTTATGAGTTTGAATGCAGCGAGAGAAATGCATGCGATGTAGAACTTTTGATGGTTGGAGCCTTTTCTCCATTGGAAGGTTTTATGGATGAGAATAATTACAATTCAGTAATTAAGAATAATAGAGATACAAACGGGTTGCTTTTTGGCTTGCCTATTGTATTTGATTCAAATAATGAAAAAGTAAAAGCTGGAGAGACAATATTGCTTACTTATAAAAAACAAAAAATAGCAGTTTTAGAAGTTAGCTCTAAATGGGAGCCTGATAAATCCTTAGAAGCTGAACTTTGTTATGGTACTAATTCTTTAGATCATCCTGCAGTTAAGATGATTTTTAATGAGAGAGGGAGATTTTATATAGGAGGAAGAGTTTATGGTTTCGAACTGCCAATTAGAGAATTCCCCTGCAAAACCCCAGAAGAAGTTAGATCAACACTGCCATCAAATCATGATGTAGTTGCATTTCAATGCAGAAATCCAATTCATAGAGCACATTATGAATTATTTACTAACGCCTTACTCTCAGATAATGTATCCTCTAACTCAGTTGTTTTAGTTCATCCAACTTGTGGACCAACTCAACAAGATGATATCCCCGGGAAAGTTAGATATTTAACTTATAAAGAATTAGAAAAGGAAATATCTGATGAAAGAATAAAATGGGCTTTTTTACCTTATTCAATGCATATGGCAGGGCCAAGAGAAGCTCTTCAACATATGATAATCAGGAGAAATTATGGCTGCACACATTTTATTATCGGTAGAGATATGGCTGGCTGTAAGTCATCAGCAACTGGTGAAGATTTTTATGGCCCATATGACGCCCAGAATTTTGCGAATAAATGTGCAGACGAATTGATGATGAAGACCGTTCCTTCAAAAAATTTAGTTTATACGAAGGAAAAAGGATATATCACAGCTGAAGAAGCTAAAGAATTTAATTATGAAATTATGAAACTTAGTGGTACTGAATTTAGAAAGAAATTGAGGAATGGCGAACCAATTCCTGAATGGTTTGCATTCAAAAGTGTAGTAGATGTTCTAAGAAGCTCTTAATAATGTTTTATTATTAGTATCATGTAAATATTAAAAATAATTTATTGTGAACAAACGCTGGAGAAACGTAGGACTTTATGTTCTAGCTGTTATTACTGTAATTTTCATTGGTACCTCTGTATTTGATAAACCTAGTACAGAAAATGCTACAAAGACCTTAAGATATAGTGATTTTATAGAGGCAGTTCAAGATAAAGAAATCAGTAGAGTACTAATATCACCCGACAATGCGACAGCTCAAGTTGTTGAAAATGATGGAAGCAGATCAGAGGTCAATTTAGCCCCAGACAAAGATTTATTAAAAATCCTAACTGAAAATAATGTAGACATTGCTGTAACTCCCACAAAATTAGCTAATCCATGGCAACAAGCTGTAAGTAGCTTGATTTTCCCAGTACTTTTGATTGGAGGCTTATTTTTTCTTTTCAGAAGATCTCAAAGCGGTAATGCTGGTGGTGGTAACCCTGCCATGAGTTTTGGCAAGAGCAAAGCCAGACTTCAAATGGAACCGTCTACACAAGTAACCTTTTCAGATGTTGCTGGTGTTGAAGGTGCAAAATTAGAACTCACTGAAGTCGTAGACTTTCTTAAGAGCCCAGATAGATTTACTGCAGTAGGAGCAAAAATTCCAAAAGGTGTCCTTCTTGTAGGTCCTCCTGGTACAGGAAAAACATTACTAGCAAAAGCAGTAGCTGGAGAAGCAGGTGTACCTTTTTTCTCAATATCAGGTTCAGAATTTGTAGAGATGTTTGTAGGCGTTGGAGCTAGCAGAGTTAGAGACCTTTTTGAACAAGCTAAAAAGAATGCTCCTTGTATTGTATTCATTGACGAAATAGATGCAGTTGGAAGACAAAGAGGGGCAGGTATGGGCGGAGGAAATGATGAAAGAGAACAAACATTAAATCAACTCCTAACTGAAATGGACGGTTTTGAAGGTAATTCAGGAATAATAATAGTAGCTGCCACCAACAGACCTGACGTCTTAGATTCTGCTTTAATGCGTCCTGGAAGATTTGATAGACAGGTAACAGTCGATAGGCCAGATTACGCTGGAAGATTACAGATTTTAAATGTTCATGCGAAAGATAAAACTCTTTCAAAAGACGTTGATTTAGATAAAGTTGCTAGAAGAACTCCAGGATTTACTGGTGCAGATTTAGCTAATCTTTTAAATGAAGCAGCAATACTAGCAGCTAGAAAAGATTTAGATAAAGTAAGTAATGATGAAGTAGGTGATGCCATTGAAAGAGTTATGGCTGGTCCAGAAAAGAAAGACAGAGTCATCAGTGATAAGAAAAAAGAATTAGTTGCTTATCACGAAGCTGGTCATGCACTTGTTGGAGCATTAATGCCTGATTATGATCCTGTAGCAAAAGTTTCAATAATTCCTAGGGGTCAAGCTGGAGGTTTAACCTTCTTTACTCCAAGTGAAGAAAGAATGGAATCTGGTCTTTACTCTCGTTCTTATCTTCAAAATCAAATGGCTGTAGCTCTTGGTGGAAGAGTTGCTGAAGAAATAGTTTACGGAGAAGAAGAGGTAACAACTGGAGCTTCAAATGATTTACAACAAGTTGCCAATGTAGCAAGACAAATGATCACTAAATTCGGCATGAGTGACAAAATAGGTCCAGTCGCTCTAGGTCAATCTCAAGGTGGAATGTTTCTCGGAAGAGATATGAGCTCTACAAGAGATTTTTCTGAAGACACAGCCGCAACAATTGATGTAGAGGTTTCAGAACTTGTTGATGTTGCCTATAAGAGAGCTACAAAAGTTTTATCAGATAACAGAACTGTTCTGGACGAAATGGCTCAAATGCTTATTGAAAGAGAAACTATAGATACTGAAGATATCCAAGATTTGCTTAACCGCTCAGAAGTAAAAGTGGCAAACTATATTTAAGCGCGAAAGTTTAAATTTTTAATGAATAATAAAGAAGATTCTTTTTCGGAGTTCCTGAAAACAGAGTCTTTTTTTTTACTTATAAAACCTGAAGATTATATTTACTCAAATACCTCTATAAGAAATTCATTTTTTGAAGAATTAGAAAGCTTAGTAAAATTAGGATTAAAGAATATTGAAATAAGTTGGTCTAATAACGAAAATTGGTCAGATTTTGTATCCGATATCAAAATTAAATATCCAAGAATTAATTTAGGCTCTGCATCCATAGTTAATAAGCAATCAATAGAAGATTCTTTAAAAATTGGATTAAATTTTTCGATGATGAAATTTTGGGATAAAGATCTTTTCAATTATGCGCAGTCAAAGAATTATTTATTAATTCCTGGAATTAATAATTTAAAGGATCTTAAGGAAGCGACAAATTTAAATTGCAATATTATCAAAATTTACCCAATAAAAAGTAAAGATAGTTCGATAGATATACTCAACTATAAAAATATTAATTTCATTGCTGCTGGAGGACTATCAATCAATGATTTAAAAACTTATAAATCTTTAGGATATAAAGCAATCGTGATTGGAGATAAAGGTATTATAAATAAAAAATTTGATCCAAAAATATTTGAATGGCTCAAAAATAATTAAATAAAAGATAAATATAATTAATTTAAAAACACTACTAATTATTTATTAAGCCACATTGAGCTTGATTCAGAAGTAAATGATCAGCAAGTACTAAAGCCACCATAGCATCAACCATAGGAACTGCTCTTGGTAGAACGCATGGATCATGTCTTCCTTTTGCTTTCATCAAAACTTCTTTACCTTCAGCATTTACTGTTTTCTGTTCTTTCCCTATAGTTGCTGTAGGTTTAAAAGCTATCTTCATCTCTATATTTTCGCCATTACTTATTCCACCCTGTATACCGCCAGAATTATTAGATATTGTTCTTAACTTCCTAATATCATCAGATTTAATGAAGGCATCATTATGTTCGCTTCCTTTCAAATAAGTTCCAGAGAAACCTGAACCTATTTCAAAGCCTTTCGTGGCAGGCAAAGACATCAAAGCCTTTGCTAAATCAGCTTCTAATTTATCAAAAACAGGCATTCCAAGACCAGACGGAACATTTCTTACTAGACATTCAATAACTCCGCCACAAGAGTCTCCTTGACGCTTTAATTCCTTAATTCGGTCGATCATTTCTATTGATGCCTTTTCATCTGGACATCTAACAATATTAGAATCTATTTTTTTGAGAGAAATCTTCTCTTTATTTATATCAGAATCAATATCATGTATACGCTTTACCCAAGATAGTATTTCAGTGTTACAGAAGGTTTTTAATAATTGTTTTGCTACAGCACCAGCTGCTACTCTCCCAATTGTTTCTCTTGCGGAGGCTCTTCCACCGCCAGAACTTGCCTGAATTCCATACTTCATATGATATGTACCATCTGCATGAGAAGGTCTAAATACCTGCTCTAAATTATTATAGTCTCCTGGTCTTTGATCTTTGTTTCTTACCAACATTGCTATTGGAGTTCCAAGTGTTAACCCTTCCTTTATCCCACTTAATATTTCAATTTTATCTTCTTCATTTCGGGGTGTAGTAATGTTACTTTGGCCAGGTCTGCGCCTATCTAATTCATTTTGTATAAGCTTTATATCTACTTTTAACTTAGGGGGACATCCATCAAGAATAACTCCTACTGCACCACCATGTGATTCTCCAAAAGTACTAACACGAAAAATTTTTCCAAAACTACTACTCATAGAAATATCAAATGTTTTGTCTATATATAAACATTATATGAAACCAATTGAAAATTAAACAAAAAAAAGCCCCCAAAAGGGGGCTTGTTAGTTAAAGAACTTTAAGCTTAACCGATAGCTGGAGCTGAAAGAGCTACTGTTGTAGACTCAGCTGCTGCTAGATCAAGTGGGAAGTTGTGAGCGTTACGCTCGTGCATTACTTCCATACCTAGGTTAGCTCTGTTAAGAACGTCACCCCATGTAGGAACAATCTTACCGTTAGCATCAACAACTGACTGGTTGAAGTTGAAACCGTTAAGGTTGAATGCCATTGTGCAGATACCCATTGAAGTTAACCATACACAAACAACTGGGAATACAGCTAGGAAGAAGTGTAGACTTCTGCTGTTGTTGAAACTTGCATATTGGAAGATCAAACGACCGAAGTAGCCATGAGCTGCAACGATGTTATATGTTTCTTCTTCTTGTCCGAACTTGTAACCATAGTTCTGAGACTCTGTCTCAGTTGTTTCTCTGATTAGAGATGAAGTAACAAGTGAACCGTGCATAGCTGAGAATAGAGATCCTCCGAACATACCAGCAACACCAGCCATATGGAATGGGTGCATAAGAATGTTGTGCTCTGCCTGGAAAACAAACATGAAGTTAAATGTTCCAGAAATACCTAAAGGCATTCCGTCAGAGAATGAACCTTGACCGAATGGGTATACAAGAAATACTGCGAAAGCTGCTGAAACTGGTGCAGAGTATGCAACACAGATCCAAGGACGCATACCTAGACGATATGAAAGCTCCCACTGTCTTCCCATGTATGCTGAGATACCAATTAGGAAGTGGAAAATTACAAGCTGGTAAGGACCACCGTTGTATAACCACTCATCTACAGTAGCTGCTTCCCAGATTGGGTAGAAGTGTAGACCAATAGCATTAGATGAAGGAACAACTGCACCTGAGATGATGTTGTTTCCATATAAGAATGAACCAGCGACTGGCTCTCTAATTCCGTCGATGTCTACTGGTGGTGCTGCGATGAATGCAACGATGAAGCAAGCCGCTGCTGTAAGTAGGCATGGGATCATTAAGACGCCGAACCAACCAACATAAATTCTGTTGTTAGTTGATGTTACCCACTCACAAAACTGTGGCCAACCTTTTAACAGCGAAGAACGCTGCTGCTGAATAGTTGTCATGAGTTCGTAAAGTATGTCTCTAAAGTGAGACTTGTAAATAAAAACGGAAAAATAAATTCCGCTTCGAAGATTTTAGACCAAAATCGCTAAAAATGTGTAATTTTTTTTCTTTAAGTAAACTTATTTTTTGCAATATCGAAGAAAAGAACCTCCATGTCTTAATATTTTCTTTGTTATTGAGGATTTAACTTGGTAATAATCGAATGGCTTCTTAACGGGAAAAGATCGAAAGAGGTAGTTTCCTTAAGAGAGGCTAAGCATAGAAGACTGCAATTAGAGGCTTTTGGAGCTTTTATTTATTGGAGCGAAAGAATTTAAGTTTTTAAAGATTAAGAGTTAAGAAAAAAAATAAAACCATTATATATTAAATAAACTTATCTATTAAATAAAAAATCCTTATTTAAGGATACTAGTTTATTGTTCTGTTTTCTTAATTTAAAGGCTATCAAACTCATAAACCCATTGATTGTTAGAACGAATAACTTCTTTCTTCGTATAGCTCATTGCAATTTTTTTTTCTTTATAAGCAACTTCGCTAATAAAAACAGGCCAAATCAATTGGTCTCCATCATATTTGTGAATTATTCCTTGGCTATCAAGAAATAATGGATCTCCTTTCTTAATCAATTTCCAATCTTGGTTTATTCTTTCAGGATGAATTAAGCCATTAATATTTCCTTCTTCATCTCTTGGATAATCTATACTCCCTTGATGAACATAAACAACCAATTCCTTTGGGAGTTCTATAAGATTTTTTTTCAATTTATCTATCTCTTCCCTTAAGGATCTAATTATTATTAAGAATCTATTGATGATATTTTGATCATAAAAATTTTGTGCGACAGCTCCTATTTCAATAACTAAACCACATGGCCAAGCTTCTACAAGAAAGCCTGTTTGGGCTTTGTCTTTTTCGTGCAAATAAATAGGCAATCCAAATTTGTTCTGCAGTAATGCAGCTAAACAAAAATCTTTGAATCTCCTCCCATACAAAACAATGCTTGTTCCCATATTTGCAGTAGTAGTATGCAAATCAATTGCAATTTGACAGGGTTTAGATCCGTCAATTCCAAATTTATCTACTAAAAAATTGGCTCTATTAGTTTCATAAAGGCTATTATTGTATTGATCAAAATTCTCACTTTCTTTAAAAGATCTATTTAAATCTACATCTATATATCTGCACCCTTTTTCGTAGGCAACAGGATTACCTATGATGTACTCATACTCAATACCATGATTTAAACTATTTTCCTCTCTATTAAATTGCTTAACCGCCCAAACAGGATTAATTTCATTCCCATGAGTGCCTGAAACGATAAGTATTCTTTGAACAGTCATTTTTTCTTTAAAAATAAAATTTTATGCAAAATAAATACCTTATAAAGGCCACGAGAAAATTCTGGTTTTGGTTTTGGACCCAATTAATGAGTGGCTTCGCACCCTCAGATTTACATGGTAATTATAAAAGGCCCAAAGGGATAACAATTGATAGTGAATACAATATTAATAACGAGAATGGACAAATTTATTTATTTGTAGGCAATTCTTGTCCATGGTGTCAAAGAACTTTACTCGTCCACGAAATAAAACACTTATCTAAAAAAGTTAAAGTTATTTTTTTAAAAGCAGATGTTGAGCATGGCGAATGGATTTTCAATACAAAGATCAAGGGATGTATGAGACTTTCAGACCTTTACAAAAAAGCTAATAAAAAGATTATTTTTAGAGCGACATTACCTCTTTTAATTAGTTTTGTAAAAGATGAAGTAAATATTTTGTCTAATGAAAGTTCCCAGATTATAAGACTACTAAATTCAATAAAAATTCAATCAAAATATCAGATATGTACTATTAAAGAATGCAATAGAAGATTTTTAGATTTAATTGATAACAGCATTAATGATGGCGTATATAAATGTGGTTTCGCCAGAAACCAGTCAGCTTACGAAAAAGCAAGTCAAAATCTTTTCGCAGCTCTAAATGAAGTTGAAAATTTTCTACAAAAAAACAAAGGGGATTGGATATTTGGAGAAGAGTTAACCTACGCAGATATTTACCTTTTTCCCACGCTTATAAGATGGGAATTGATATATAGCAAACTTTTCAAATGTACTGAACAAGAACTATCAAGTTTCGAAAAGATTATTGAATGGAGATTAAAATTCTTTAAATTATCTAATGTAAATAGAACATGCTTCGACAATGAATGGAAAAAAGATTACTACAAAGCTTTATTCCCTTTAAACCCAAATCAACTAATCCCAGTTTTACCATCGCTAGAGGAAATAATGAGATTAGAGCCCTAAAAAATACATAAATCAATTTCGAAAAAAAAATGATGTTGTAATGAACACTTATTTAGTTCATAGATAATGCAATTTCATTGGAAATTAACTATGTTATGTATGTCTACTAAAGTATGAAAAGCTTAAAATGAAATCCATTGACGAACACATCAAAAAAGATCAATCGGAAATCGAATCTGCAAAAGCAGAGGGCAATCTTCCAAAGGTCAGACATTTAACTGAAGAGCTAAAAGAACTCGAAGAATATAAGGATCATCATCCAGAGGATAAACATGACCCTAATGCTTTGGAGCTATTCTGCGATGCCAACCCAGATGAACCAGAATGTCTTGTTTATGATGATTAATTTTTTTTATAGATAATTCACAATAAAAAAGGGCTCTACGAGCCCTTTTTTATTTTTTAAAATCTATTAGTAATCTCTATTAAAGTCAGATGGACTTCCTGTAAGAGAACATACAACCGACTCCTCATTTTTCATTTCCTTAACTTCTACAATTGGTCTTCCCATTTTCTTCAAAACCTCTATATCTTGAATAGTTTGACATCGAGCTATTATTTTCCCTTTTTGATCAAAGCAAGTATAGAAATTCATATTGTGTTTTAAAGAAGTATCTTATTTATGACTAATTTTCATTATTAAATCAAGTAAATTTTTAAAAAAAAAATTTTTTATTTAAGTTAGATCCTTTTCCATACTTCAGAAAGCAGTGAAGATAAACCTTTTTTTAAAGATGAAGAAATAACTAAAACTTTCTTTTTAGATAAATCTTCTAACTTTTTTGAAATTATTTTCAAATAATCATCATCTACCAGCTCCATTTTATTCAATACTATTATCCTCTCTTTATCTAAAAGACCTTTCCCATATTTTTTTAATTCCTGCTCAATTATCTCAAAATCATGTAGAGGATTTTCTGAAATTGCATCAATTAAGTGAACAAGTATCTTCGTTCTTTGGATGTGCCTTAAAAAATCATGCCCTAAACCTACTCCATCAGCTGCCCCTGATATTAATCCAGGTATATCAGCAAAAAGGCAACCATTCCCATCAATTTTTCTTACCACACCTAAGTTAGGTATTAGAGTTGTGAAAGGATAATTTGCGATTTTTGGACGGGCAGATGACACAACGGAAATCAAAGTACTTTTCCCAGCATTTGGGAGGCCTATAATCCCAACCTCTGCAAGAAGTTTTAGTTCTAATTGAACCTCCCATATCTCACCATCTTTCCCTTCAGTGAATGATTCTGGGGCTCTATTTTGATTACTTAAATAGTACGCATTACCATGTCCACCTCTTCCTCCAATGGCAATAGTTAAACTCTGTTTATCTTTAGTTAAGTCTCCTAAAATAATGCCGGTTTTAATATCCCTTATTTCTGTACCGCAGGGAACTTTAAGGATTGTATCCTCACCTGAAGCACCTGATCTTTTATTAGGACCTCCTTTACATCCATCTCCAGCAATTATTTCACGCTTGAATTTGAAATCTAATAATGTTTGAAGATTATTATCAGCCATCAAAATAACTGAACCCCCTCTGCCACCATTTCCACCCGAAGGTCCTCCAGCAGGAACGAATTTTTCTCTTCTAAATGAAACTATTCCATTTCCACCTTTTCCAGCTTTAAGAATAATGTTTGCTTGATCAATAAATTGCACTTAATACGCTTATTAAATTGTTTTCTAAGTATTTTAAATTTTATTTTATCCACGCAATACTGCAACCAGGTCCACCCTCGTTGTTGGCAGCATCTTCAATCTTATCAACATAATTTAAACCTGATAACCAATTTCTTAGTCCTTTTTTTAATTTCCCTGTGCCAATTCCATGAACAATCCATATCGGCCCATGAAATTTTCTAATTTTCTCCTCAATAATTATTTCGGCTTCATGAACTCTTAGCCCTCTTACGTCAATTGTATTTTTACTCGTTCTAATTTTAGAAAAAGAAAAATCTTCTCTTGTAGAATTGATCTCAATTTTTGACCTTTTGAAATGAGGCTTTTCTCCATTAATACCTTCAAAGTCATTTACAGATAATGTGCTTCTGAATGAACCACATTTAACTTCGTAAAAACCACCTTTTTTATCTAAATCTACAATTTGTCCCGTACTATTAAGACTTTTAATTTTTACAAAATCTCCTACCTGAGGGTTCCATGATATTGACTTTTCAAATTTTTTTTGGGTTAGATGTTCCGTCTCAATTTCCTTTAATCTTTTTCCAATAATTCTCGTATCCTCTCCATTAACATTTTTATCTCTTAATTTTTTAATCAAATCTATGACCTCTTTTTTTGCGGATACAATATGTTTTGATAATTTAGACCTTTCAATTTCCTGGATTTTTTCAGCATTTACTTTTTGATATTCATAATTTCTCTTGAGTTCATCATGTAATATTTCAGTCCTTGCAATCAGTTCTGCAGCGGCTTCTGCAGAATTTTGTTGTTTAATCCTCTCTTCCTCAAGTCCTTTTATAATACTGTTAATATTATCTACTTCTTTTGGCTTTAGATAGTTTGCAGCTTCATTGAGTATGCTTTCATCGAGACCAATTCTCTTTGAAATTGACAAAGCATTACTTCTCCCAGGAATACCCCAGTTGAGTATATATTTTGGCTTCAAAGAATCCTCATCAAAAGCAACTGATACGTTTTCAAATCTTGAATCATTATATTTTAAAGCCTTAATATCACCATAATGTGTAGTTGCTAAAGTAATATCAGATTTATTTGCAAATTCTTTTAATAAAGCCATCGCAAGAGCACTTCCTTCAAGAGGATCTGTACCAGATCCAATCTCATCTAACAAAACAACTGATAATCCTTTCTTATTATCAAGTGAATCTAATATTTCTTTTATGCGGGATATATGCGCACTGAAGGTAGATAAATTCTCTTCTAATGATTGATTATCTCCTATATCCACATATATATTTGGACAAAAAGGGATAATAGGATTATTAGTTGAGGGTATCAATAATCCTGCTCTAGCCATAAGTAAAGACAAACCCAACCCTTTTAAAGCTGCAGTTTTACCTCCAGTATTTGGACCAGTAATAGCTACAACCTTAATGTTTCTATTAATGTGAAAATCGACAGCCACTGGGAGAGGGGCTCCTTTTTTCTTATGTTCCCAAATCAATAAAGGATGAGAAAAACCAATTAAAGAAATAATAGGATTTTTCTCAAACGTAGGAGTTTTGCCTCCAATCCATTTCGAATATCGTGAACGAGTTAAAGCATTTTCTAATCTCAATAAAATGGATGCCATTTCAATAAGATTTTCTGAATTATCACTAACAACTTGGGACCATTTCTTGAGTAATTTGAATTTTTCTGCTGTGATCCTAGCCTCTAAAGAAGCAATCTTATTACCTTTAGTTACTACACTTTCAGGCTCAAAATATACTGTATTTCCTGAAGATGAAGAGTCATGAATTATGCCCTTAAATTTATCTACATAATTAACTTTCACTGCTAAAACAGGCCTACCATATCGATCTCCAATAGTAGTATCTTGCAAATAAGCTAAATTCTTTTGAATAAATTTCTCAACTAATATTTTTCTTTCAAGTTTCTTAGATAATAATTCTTTTCTGAGAATAGATAGTTCATTACTAGCATTGTCTGAAATCCTTCCATTAGATTCAATGCCTTTTTTAAAAATCGTTTCGATATTCTGATGGTCAATTAAATTTTTTGTAAATGATGAAATATAAGGCCTTTGTTCAAAATCTAATAAGATTTTTTTTAAATTTCTTGCTGCAGCAATTGTTTTCGCTATTTCTAACAATTCAGAAGATGAAATTACACCTCCCTTGGAACAAATTTCAATATTTCTACTAATATCAAAAACACCAGAAAAACTAATTGATTTATCTAAATTATTTTCTAGCTCATTTATTTCAACAGTTTCATTCAAAAGTCTTTTAGATAATTTGTATTCTGAAGGAATCCCAAAACTTAAAATTGCTCGTTTACCCATTTCCGTTGAGGCGAATGAAGATAAATGCGTTTTTAATGAATCCCACTCTAAAAGGCTTATAGATTTTTCTTCTAAGGTGTTATCTGAATATGATTTTTTTGAATAACTTTTCTCTTTCATACAAAAAAAAAGAATCAAACATTTGATTGAATCCCCTCAGAAGGGACATAAAGCATCTCGAGCCAGTTTCCTTCAGTATCCTTCATATAAAAAGATGCTGTTCCATCTCTATGTTCATGTAAAGGCCCAACTTTTACGCCAGAATTTTTTAAATCATTTTGAATATTTTCCACTTCTTTTTTATTTTCAAAATGAAAAGCAAAGTGAGGTCCCGCAGCTTTATAGCTAGGGCCTAACAATGCAAGTCCATCTTTCCCTTTACCAGCTTCTAAATAAGACCAATCTTTATCGTCCCAAACTAAATTCATACCCAGTTTAATATAAAAAGATTTCGCCCTTTCGAGATTCTCTACTCTAAGTGCAATGTGACCAATCCTATTTACTCCTTGTGAAAACTTCAAAACAAAGCAGTTAATTTATTACTTAATCTAAGAATAAACCAAATTTTTGTTAATAATGAGTTTTTAAGTATCCTGCAACCATTCAGATGCATCACAAGCATGATAAGTGAGTATTAATTTTGCTCCTGCTCTTTTAAAACTAAGCAAGGTTTCTAATACAATATCTTTTTCGTTAATCCAGTTCTTCATAGCAGCAGACTTTACCATGGAATACTCCCCGCTAACGTTGTATGCAGCTATAGGTTTATTTGAAAAAGTGCTTAATCTATAAACAATATCCAAGTATGAAATTCCTGGTTTTACCATCAAAATATCAGCTCCTTCATACTGATCCAATGCAGATTCAATTAAAGCCTCTTTTGAATTGGCAGGGTCCATTTGATATGTAGACTTATTGTCTGGAATTATTTTCTTACTATTTTCTCTAGGAGCCGAATCTAAAGCAGTTCTAAATGGTCCGTAATAAGCAGATGAATATTTTGCTGTGTAACTAATAATACCTACATCACTAAATCCTTGACTATCAAGAGCAGCTCTGATCGCTCCAACTCTCCCATCCATCATGTCACTAGGGCCAATAAAATCTGCTCCAGCTCTTGCTTGTGTTAAAGCTTGTTTTTTTAAAATTTCGATTGTTTCGTCGTTCAATATTTTTCCAGTTTCATCAACTAATCCATCATGACCATCACAAGAATATGGGTCCAAGGCAACATCTGTCATTATTGCCATTTCTGGAATCTCTTTTTTTAATATTCGAATAGCTTTAGGAATTAAACCGTCTTCATTAAAACATTCTGCTCCATCTTCAGTCTTTAAACTATCGTTAATTTTTGGGAAAAGAACCACACATCTTATTCCCAATTCCCATGCCCTAGTAACCTCCTTTATTAAGCCATTAATATCCCATCTATAAGTTCCGGGCATTGCTGAAATTTCCTCTTTAAAATCTTTTTCATGAATAAATAATGGATATATAAAGTCAGATGCGGTTAGATGGTTTTCTCTAACCATTTCTCTAATTGCTTCAGTTCTTCTTAATCTTCTAGGACGAATAATCGAATTCATTTGAATATTATTTAAATTGAAAAATATTTATCTAATACATTAATCGCTCGCCTCGCACATAAATCAATCAGAGACTACTTTTGTTCAGGAAAATTAACTAAAATTTATTTAGTAAGAGCAAAAAAAGTTACAAAAATATTTTGCACAATCTTCATTTTTCACAAATTTACGTCATTAAGAGATAATATCTTCTAGTTAAGTATTTATTTTAAGGAGAGCATCTTTGAAAATAATTAATGGATTTCATCTGAAAAATTTAAGAGGAGATATTCTTGGAGGCATCACGGCTGCAGTAGTGGCTTTACCTCTCGCTCTTGCTTTTGGTAATGCTGCGTTAGGGCCTGGCGGAGCAATTTATGGACTATACGGAGCAGTAGTAGTCGGTTTTTTAGCAGCATTATTCGGCGGAACACCTGCTCAAGTTAGTGGACCTACTGGTCCCATGAGTGTAACTGTTGCAGGTGTAGTAGCAGGCTTAGCAGCAGTAGGGGTTCCAAGAGATCTTTCTGCAGGACAAATTTTACCTTTAGTTATGGCAGCGGTAGTCATTGGCGGCTTACTGCAAATATTATTCGGGATTCTAAAACTAGGTAAATATATTACTTTAGTTCCATATTCTGTTGTTTCAGGATTTATGTCAGGTATTGGAGTAATAATCATTGCGCTTCAGATTGGACCATTACTTGGAATTAGCACTCGAGGTGGAGTGGTCGAATCTTTAACTACTGTATTTTCAAATTTCCAGCCCAATGGTGCTGCTATTGGAGTAGCAATAATGACACTAGGTATAGTATTTCTTACTCCTAGAAAAATAAGTCAGTGGGTTCCTTCTCCTCTCTTGGCCCTGTTGATAGTTACCCCAATATCAATATTAATTTTTGGAGATGGAGCTATTGATAGAATTGGAGAAATCCCAAGGGGAATTCCATCTTTAAATTTCCCAAGTTTTAATCAATATTTCCCAATTATTTTCAAAGCAGGATTAGTCCTAGCAGTACTTGGCGCAATAGACTCCTTACTGACATCTCTAGTAGCAGACAATATCTCTCAAACAAAACATAATTCTGATAGAGAACTTATTGGTCAAGGAATAGGAAATGCTGTTGCTGGTCTATTTTCAGGTTTACCTGGAGCAGGAGCAACCATGAGAACAGTTATAAATGTTAAATCAGGAGGATCAACTCCAATTTCTGGTATGGTTCACTCGGTTGTGTTGTTGATAGTTTTAGTTGGTGCAGGACCTTTAGCTGAGCAAATACCAACTGCATTGTTAGCAGGAATTCTTATAAAAGTAGGCCTAGATATTATTGATTGGGGATTCTTGAGGAGGGCTCACAAATTATCTTTAAAAACATCAGTGGTAATGTACGGCGTACTTTTAATGACTGTTTTTTGGGATTTAATTTGGGCAGTTTTAGTCGGTGTTTTCATAGCAAATATGCTCACTATTGATTCAATAACCGAAACTCAACTAGAAGGTATGGATGAGGATAATCCTTTATCAGAAGATGAACAAGGAAAAAATGCTTTGCCTGCTGATGAAAAAGCACTTCTAGATAGATGTTCCGGCGAGGTAATGCTATTTAGACTTAAAGGACCACTTAGTTTTGGAGCAGCTAAAGGCATATCTGAGAGAATGATGCTTGTAAGAAACTACAAAGTTTTGATACTAGACATAACTGATGTACCACGACTTGGAGTTACTGCGACTCTGGCAATAGAGGATATGATGCAAGAAGCAAAAAATAATTCCAGAAAAGCATTTGTTGCTGGTGCTAATGAAAAAGTAAAAGATAGATTAGCTAAGTTTGGAGTTGAAGGCATTATTGAAACAAGAAAAGAAGCTTTAGAAACTGCTCTCAATGAAATAGCCTAGTAATTTATGGAAATAAATCCAATTCTGCAAAATGTATTAGCCCCGCCAGTTCTTTTCTTTTTGATTGGAGCAATATCAGTACTCTTTAAATCTGATTTAGAAATACCAGCTCCATTACCTAAACTCTTCTCTTTATATCTGCTACTAGCTATTGGGTTTAAAGGAGGTATAGAGATACAGAAAAGTGGTTTTACAGATCAAGTATTGCCTACTTTAAGTGCTGCAATACTAATGTCACTTGTAATCCCGCTGATTGGATTTTTAATTTTAAGATTTAAGTTTGATGTATTTAATTCAGCCGCAATAGCAGCTGCATACGGTTCAATTAGTGCTGTTACATTTATTTCCGCAGAAAGTTTTTTGGAAAGTCAAAAAATAGCCTTTGATGGGTTTATGGTTGGCGCCTTAGCTTTAATGGAGTCTCCTGCAATAATTGTTGGATTATTACTTGTGAAATTTGCAGCTCCAAAAAATAGACCAAAATCAAGAAAAATGCATCTAAGCGCAATATTACACGAATCACTTTTGAATGGATCAGTTTATTTATTGCTCTCAAGCTTAATTGTAGGATTTCTCACTGCTTCCAGTAATCCCTCAGGGATTGCAAAAATGGAGCCTTTTACTGGACAATTATTCTATGGAGCAGAATGCTTCTTCTTGTTAGATATGGGAATAGTCGCTGCTCAAAGATTGCCGAGACTGAAGAATGCGGGTTCGTTCTTGATTGGCTTTGCCATTTTTATGCCTTTGTTTAACGCATTTATTGGTGTTTTCGTTGCAAGATTTTTATCTTTAGGACCTGGCAACTCACTTTTATTTGTGGTTTTATGTGCAAGCGCCTCTTATTTAGCAGTTCCTGCAGCGATGAGGATGACAGTTCCAGAAGCTAAATCTAGTTATTATATTTCAACTACACTAGGTCTAACTTTCCCATTCAATATAGTTCTTGGCATTCCCATATATATGAGTTTAGTAAATAACATTATCCCATTGTCCCCTCTATAAAAATGAAAAGATTAGACTTGATATTTAGTGAAAGAGAACTAGATGCAATCATAAAAACATTAGAAAAAGCTAATGTTCCTGGATATACAGTTATGAAACACGCCACAGGCAGAGGGCCTGAAAGAGTAGTTACTGAAGATATGGAATTTACAGGATTAGGAGCAAATGCTCATGTAATTGTTTTTTGTGAGCAAGAATTAATAGATAAAATGAGAGATAACATTAGGGACGATTTAAGCTACTACGGAGGAGTTGCTTATATTTCTGAAGCAACACCGCTTTAAATTAAAGAAGCAATATTTATTTTTAAGAATGAATCCAATCTACTCTTATATTTTTTCGACTGTTTAAGTATCTATCAATTGACATTGCAGCAATACATCCATCAGAAGCCGCAACTACGGCTTGCTTAAATGGTGTATTTCTTATATCTCCAATAGCCCATACTCCATCAGAGTTTGTAGACATAAAGTCATCAACAATAACTCCTCCGTCTTCTTTTAAAGCAATTTGATCCCCTAAAAAATCAGTAATCGGCTTTGAACCACTCATGTAGACAAACACTCCATCTAAATTTAAATTGATAGGATTTTCTTCTTGTTTATTTTTTACAACAACCCCATTCACACCCATATCATCGCCCAATATTTCCAATAATCTTGTTCTACTCCAATGTTTTATATTTGAATTATCCATCAATTCCATAGCTTCTTCATTATCTGATTTAGGATCACTTGATGTAATCCAATGCACAGTTGATGCAAATTTAGTTAGAACAGTTGCCTCTTCAATTGCCTCCTTGTTCACTCCAACAACGGCAACTTCTCTATTTTTATAAAAAGCGCCATCACATGTAGCACAATAACTTACTCCTTTGCCAAGAAAATCCGCTTCGCCCTTAAATGATGCAGGCCTACCCATGGCTCCACTTGCAAGTA